>CAVSCF010000001.1:0-598464 GCA_963726405.1 uncultured beta proteobacterium
AGGAGGAGCGCGCCACCGGCCGCGGCGTGCACGATGCGGTGCTCAACTGCGCCACCAATCGCTTCCGGCCGATGATGCTGGCCGCGATGTCCACCGTGCTCGGCCTGCTGCCGATCGCCCCCACGGTGTTCTGGGGCCCGATGGCCTTTGCCATCATGGGCGGCCTGCTCGTGGCGACGCTGCTCACGCTGATCGTGCTGCCCGCCATGTACGTGACCGTCTTCGGCAACGAGAAGGCGCCGGTCCAGGACGTCGCGGCCGCGCAGGCGAAGGCCGCTGATTCCATGGACCGACCCGCGCCGTCCCCGGATCAAGCGGCCGCCGGTCGCCCGTCGCTGGACACGCCGGCGGCAGGCGGCGCATCCGCGTCCGAGCTTCGGCTCTACCTCCGAGAGACCGCGCAGCTCTTCAACTCGATGGACCCTGCGCCGTTCCGTGAACGCGACCTGGACCCGAAGGCCGAGGCGTACATCGTCGACTGGGCCCGCGAAGCGCCGCGCCGCGCTTTGCTCGGATTGGCGATCGTTTCGACGGCCGCGCCGCGACGGCCGAGGACCGCGCCACGATCGAGGAAGCCGTGCACGAGTACTTCCGCCAGCGGGCGCTGGCCGCCCGCCAGCGGCTGCGATGGCTGTTCCGCACCGGCCGCATCAGCCTGCTAGTCGGCCTCACCTTCGTGGCGTTCACGGTCTTCGCGGGCGAACTGCTCGCCAGCCTGAGCGGTGCCGAGCGCTACACGCAGATGATCGTCGACTCGCTCGTCATCGGCGCCTGGGTGGCGCTGTGGCGGCCGCTGGAGATCTTCCTGTACGACTGGTGGCCGATTCGCGACGAGGCGCGACTGTACGAACGGCTCAGCCGGGTCGACGTGCGCCTCGAGAGCGTCCGTGCCGGGGCCACGCCGGCGGCGGGAGTGGGGGTGCAATGAAGGCTGCGCACCGCCCGCCGCCCTCGCGCGCGCGCACGGCCGTCGTCCGCGGAGCGCTCTACTTCGCCTTGTGGATCGTGCTGCTGCCGAGCGCGCAGCCGCTCGACGCCGCGCTCGGACTGGCGAGCGCGGCCGCCGCAGCCTGGGTCAGCGTGCGACTGCTTCCGCCGGAGCACAGCGACGTCCATTTTGGACTGCTGCTCCGGCAGCTGCCGCACTTCGCGTGGGCCTCCGTCGCTGCCGGGATTGACGTGGCGCGCCGCGCGCTGTCTCCCCGCGTCTCGGTCGACCCCGGATTCGTCGCCTGCCCGACCCGCGTGGCGCCCGGCGTGGCGCGCAACACCTTCGCGACCGTCGCCAGCCTGATGCCGGGCACCCTGGCGGTCGGCGAGGACGGCGACCGCCTGATCGTCCACGCACTCGACGTCGGGCTGCCCTGCGCCGAACAGATGGAGGCCGAAGAGCGGCGCTTTGCGCCGGCGCTCGGCGAAGACGGGCACCATGGCTGAGTTCCTGCTCGCCGCGGCGGCCTTCGTGGTGCTGATGGTGGCACTGGGACTGCTGCGCGTGCTGCGCGGACCGGGCGCGGCCGACCGCATGATGGCGACGCAGCTGCTCGGCACCGGCGGCATCGCCGCCGTGCTGCTCATCGGCTCCGCCACCGGCGAGGGAGCGGCGATCGACATCGCGCTGACGCTCGCCCTTCTCGCCGCGTTCGCGAGCTTCGCGTTCGTGAAGGCGCAGACGGACACGTCACGGCCCGCATCGTCGCCGGACGGGGAGCGGGACGAATGACGACGGCGCTCGACCTGTTCACGATCACGGCAGTCGTCGCCGGCGCATTCTTCTTCCTCGCCGGCACCGCGGGCCTGCTGCGCTTTCCGGACGGGTTCACGCGCCTGCACGCGCTCACCAAGGCAGATAACCTCGGGCTCGGCCTCGTCGTGCTCGGCCTGCTGCCGCAGGTCGACGGCGTGGCTAGCGGCCTGAAGCTCGCCTGCATCTGGTTGCTGGTACTGCTGTCCAGCGGCGTCGCCTCGCAACTCGTGGCTCGCGTGCTGCGCGGGCGCCCCGGGGAACGGCGATGATCGACGTGCTGCTGAACGTCACCCTTGCCGCGCTGATCTTCGGACTCGGGGTGTGGACGGTGCTCACGCGCGACGCCTTCGCGGCAGCGGCAGGTTTCGTGGCCTACGGTCTACTGCTCACGCTGGTCTGGATGCAACTGCACGGCGCGGACGTGGCGCTCACCGAGGCCGCCATCGGCGGGGGCCTGACCGGCGCCATGCTTATCGCAGCGGCAACGCGGCTGCGGTCGACGGAAGCGGAGGCGCGTGCCGAGCAGCCGCGGGGCGGCACGCGGCTCATCGCCGCCGCGCTCGCCGCCACGGTCGCCCTCGCGCTTGCGCTGTGCGTGCTGCTGCTGCCCGTCCCGGTCCCCACGCTCGCGCCCGCCGTCGCCGCGAACATGGACGTCACCGGGGTCGGCAATCCGATCACCGCGGTGCTGCTCGCCTTCCGCGCGATCGACACGCTGCTCGAAGCCATCGTGCTGCTGTTCGCGCTGATCGGCGTCTGGTCGCTCGCGTCGGATGCCTGCTGGAACGGCCGGCCCGGCCTGCGCCAGGCCTGCGATCCTGACGGCCTGCTGGTCTACGCGGCGCGGATCCTGGCGCCGCTCGGGATCGTCGTCGGCACCTACATCTTCTGGATCGGCGCCGATCACCCGGGCGGCAAGTTCCAGGGGGCGACCATCCTGGCCGCGATGTGGCTGCTGGTCGTCATGGCCGGCCTGGCCGACGCGCCGCCGGTCGACCGTCGCTGGCTGCGCGGCCTGCTCGTCGCCGGGCCGCTCGCCTTCGTCGCGGTGGGCCTAATCGGCGGCGTAGCCGCGGGCGCCTTCCTCGCGTATCCGCCCGCCTTCGCCAAGCCGATGATCCTCGTCATCGAGTTCGCCCTGATGCCGACCTTGACGCTGATCCTCGGGCTGATGCTGCTCGGCGCGCCGCGGCGCGGAGCGACGCCATGAACGCGGCAACCCTGTTCGGCCTGCTCGCGAGCGCGCTGATCGGGATCGGCCTGTACGGGCTCATCGTCGATCCGCACCCGCTGCGCAAGATCCTCGCGTTCAACGTCATCGGCAGCGGCGTCTTCGTCCTGTTCGGCGCCATCGCCCGCCGTGGCGCGGCCGCCGGCATGGGCGGGGACCCGGTTCCTCAGGCCCTGCTGATCACCGGCATCGTGGTCGCGTTCTCGGCCACCGCGCTGGCCGTCGCGCTGCTGCTGCGGCTGCACGCGACCACCGGCTCGGTCTCGCTCGGCACCGAAGAGCCTCCATCGCCCGTCGCCCCGGACGGCGACGCATGAAGGCGAACGAACGATGAGCACGACGCCCGGCGGCTGGCTGCTGGTCCTCGCGGTGCTGCTGCCGTTCGTCGGCGTGATGGCGGGCCTCGTGCTCGGCGGTCGCCGCGCGCAGTCGGTGGCGATGCTCGTGCTGCCGCTCGGACTGGCCGTCGCGGCGGGCATCGCGGCGACCTGGCTGCAGTCTCCGGGGGCGATCGTCTACGTGCTGGGCGGATGGGAGCCGCCGCTCGGCGTCGCGTTGCGCGCCGACGGCCCGGCGGTCGTGATGACCGGTGCGATTGCCGTCGTCGTCTGTGCGATCGGGGTCTATGCCCGCGCCGACTTCGGCCTGGCCGCCGGCGCACCGGAGTCACGCGCGCCGCTCGTGTACTGGCTGCTCCTGATGGCGGTGTGGGGTTCGCTGAACCTTGTCTTCGTCAGCGGCGACCTGTTCACGCTCTACGTCGCGCTGGAATTGCTGACGTTTTCCGGCGTTCCGCTGGTCTGCCTCGACGGCCGTGGCGAGACGGTGCGCGCGGCGCTGCGCTACCTCCTGTTCGCGCTGGCGGGATCGCTGCTGTACCTGCTGGGCGCGGTCCTGCTCTACGGGGCCCACGGCACGCTCGACATCGCGCTGCTCGCCGCCGCGCTCGAACCCGGGCCCGTTGCCTGGACGGCCGCTGCGGTAATGACGGCCGGGCTGCTCGCCAAGACGGCGCTGTTCCCGCTGCACATCTGGTTGCCGCCGGCCCACGCCGGCGCGCCCGCGGCCGCGAGCGCCGTCCTGTCGGCGCTGGTGATCAAGGGTTCGTGGTTCCTCGTCGTGCGGCTCTGGTTCGACGTCATGCCGGGCGTGGTGACGGGCTCGTCGGCCCAGTTGCTCGCCGCGCTGGGCGCGTCGGCGATCGTCGTCGGCAGCGTCGTCGCGCTGCGGCAAGCGCGGCTGAAGCTGCTGGTCGCCTATTCCACAGTGGCGCAGATCGGTTACCTGTTCCTGATGTTCCCGCTCGCGTTCGATGCCGGCGCCGATGCGCTCGCCCGGGACATGGCGTTGACGGCCGGCGTGCTGCAGGCGGTGTCGCACGCGACCGCCAAGGCCGGCATGTTCATGTCCGCCGGGCTCGTGTACGCGGCGCTCGGACACGACCGCGTCGACGACCTGACCGGAGCCGCACGCGCGCTGCCTGTCACGGTGCTCGCGTTCGTCCTGTCGGGCGTGGCGCTGATGGGCGTGGTGCCGAGCGGCGCCTACCTCGCAAAGAAGCTGCTGCTCGACGCTGCGGACCAGTCCGGCCAGTGGTGGTGGATGATCGTCCTGCAGGGCGGCGCGGTATTCACCGCGGCATACGTCGTGCGCGTGCTCGGCAATACCTTGCGTCGCCCAGCGGAGCCGCTCGTGCTGCGGCAGCGCGTGGCGCGCACATCGGAAGTCGCGGCGCTCGCGCTGTCGTTGGCGTCGCTGCTGCTCGCGCTCGCGGCGCTGGGACCCGTGCCTGCCGAACTGCTCTCGAACCCGCTCGCGCCCAAGGATCTCGGTACCATGCTGCTTGTGCTGTTGGGCGGCGCAGCGCTGGCGTTCACGCTCCCGAAGCGACGCACGGTCGATCCGGCGCACGCCGCGGCCGGCGTGTCGATCCACCGCCTGCTCTCTGCCGTGGGGGCCGCATTCGAAGAGGTCGACGCCGGCGCCCGCCGCTGGCCGTCGGCCAGCATCGCGTTGCTGTGTCTGGCGGTGCTGTTTGGCGGACTGCTGGTCGCCGGAGCGGGCCGATGACGGCGGCGCCGACGGCCCGGCTCTCGCGTGTTTCTCCATGTCGCCGTACTGGGGACCGGCACTATCCGGCTTTGGCGCATCGACCCCCATCCGGACGTCGCTTCTCGAGGCGCCCCGTTACCTCAGGCGCATCCAGTTCGCACCACGTGCCCCTCGTCGCGCTTGCTGATGTCGCGGCGCTGCGCACCCCCGCAAGGAAGCCGCAATGAAGATGCGTCTCGTCGCCGCGATCGCCGCCCTCGGGCTTGCGGGCTGCACCGTGGGTCCGGATTACGAGCGACCGGCCGTGGAAACGCCGCCCGCCTGGCGGATCGACTACCCGACGGCCGCTGGCATGGCCGACCTGGAGTGGTGGAAGCAGTTCGGCGATCCGGTGCTGGACGAACTGGTGGAAACCGCGCTGCGCAACAACCGCGACCTGAGGGTCGCGGCTGCGCGCGTCGACCAGTTCATCGGCGCCATGACGGCGACAGGATCGCAGCTGTATCCGCAGATCGGCTACGGCGCCGATGCGAGTCGCGCACGCGCGAGCACCGTCGGCCAACCGCCGCTGCCGCCAGGGGCGAACCCGTACTTCTCCCTCTACCAGGTGTCGATGGGGGCCGCGTGGCAGACCGACCTGTTCGGCCGCGTGCGCCGTCAGACCGAGGCGGCGCAGGCGCAGGTCTATTCCAGCGAGCAGGCGCGACGCGGTGTCGTGCTAACGGTCGTCGCCGGTGTGGCAACCAGCTACATCGTGTTGCGCTCGCTCGACCGCCAGTTGGAGATTGCGCAGGCGACCGCGCGGAACTTCGAAGCGACCCAGCGCATCTTCGAGCGGCGCTTCAACGCCGGCCTGGTCGGCAAGACGGAGCTGACGCAGATCCGCTCGCAACTGCAGCAGGCGCGCGCCGCCATCCCGGCATTCGAACAGGTGATCGCTGCGCAGGAAAACCTCGTCTCGATTCTGCTCGGCCGCAACCCGGGCCCGATTCCCCGCGGCAAGACCATCGACCAGCTCGCGGTGCCGCCGCTTCCGGACGACCTGCCCGTCGCCGTACTTCAGCGCCGGCCCGACATCCTGCAGGCCGAGCAGAACCTGGTCGCCGCCAACGCGGACATCGGCGCGGCGCGCGCGCTCTACTACCCGAACCTGTCGCTGAACGCCGCGCTCGCGAGCACGAGCACGATCGCGAGCGGCCTCTTGAGCGGACCGGCCGCCGCGGGAGTGGTCGGCGCAAGCATCGCCGGGCCGATCTTCACGTTTGGCGCCATCGAGGGACAGGTGTTCTCGGCCGAGGCTGGAAAGCGCGCCGCCTTCGCCTTCTACCAGCGCACCGTGCTGAACGCGTTCCGGGAGGTCAACGACGCGCTCACGGGCTCGCAGAAGCGCCTCGACGAGTTGAACCTGCAGCGCGAGCGCGTCGACGCGCTCCGCGAGTTCGCGCGTCTGGCGAACCGGCGTTTCGACAAGGGCGTGTCCGGCTACCTCGACGTGCTCTTCGCCGAGAACGAGCTTTTCGCCGCCGAACTCGCCACGGTCAGCCTTCAGGCCAGCCGTTACGCGCAACTGGTCAACGTGTACCAGGCGTTGGGTGGCGGGTGGGTCGACAAGGCGGGCGCACTCGCTCCGCGACCACAGGGTCGCGTCGCCGGGAGGCCAGCGCCATGACTCCCGGAAAACCCAGGCGAACTTCGGTTCAGGGCCGGTAAGGGGCCAAAGGGTCCTTTTCCACACCAAGCCGACTTCTATCCAGCCGAGGACGGAGCATCGTCAGTACAGTAAACAGCGGGCAGGCGAAGCTCCTCACGCCGCAAAGCGTCCTACCGCCTCTTCATTCCAGCCCACGCCGGTCCCGAGGGCGTCGCCGACCACCGCGAAGCCGTCTTTCACTTCCAGCGGCTCGGAGAGGATGGGGTTCCACCAGTCTGCGTGTTCGAGCCAGTGCGCCGTAGGAGTACAGCAGAGCAGGCGCGCGCTGATCTCGGGCCAGAGGTGGTTGGACACCTGAAGCCCTCTCGTCGATGCGAGAGCTGCAGCCCTGAGCCAGCCGCTGACGCCGCCGATCTTCATGACATCGGGCATGACGAAGTCCGAGGCGCGCGCTTCGATGGCGTGCAACATGTCCAGCGTTCCCCACCAGTTCTCGCCACACTGGATCGGGGTGCGCGCATCGAGGGCGACGAGCGCATGTCCTGCGTAGTCGTGCGCGAGCGTCGGTTCCTCCACCCATGTAAGGCCCTCGTCATCGAGAATCCGCACGCGGCCGACCGCTTCCGCCGGCGTGAGGCACTGGTTGTAATCCACCATGATCGCGACACCGTCGCCCGCCGCCTTCCGCATCGCCCGGACAACGGCGACGTCCTCCTGGACCGTCGGGTAACCGATCTTTGCCTTGATGCCGGTGAACCCCCGCTTTGCCCACTTCTCCGCCAGCGCGGCGCTTCCCGCCACGCCGTCAAATCCGACCGCCCCATAAGCGCGGACAGGCTTGGGGACTCCACCGAGCATCTCTACGAGGGTCATGCCGTTGATCCGGGCCAGCGCGTCCCACAGCGCCATGTCGATCGCCGCCAGAGCGATGCCGACCAGGCCCTGCGTTCCGAGCAACCGGAAGCGCCGCGACAGCTTGTTGTCCAGCTCCGCTGGCGCAACGATCTCGCCCTTCACCAACGGCTCGAAGTTCCGGATCAGATCGGCCGTTGGCTTGAGCGCAGCCGGTGTGTACGTGAACACGATGCTGTGTCCGACGACACCTGCATCCGTGATGGCGTCCGTCAGGACCAAACGGGGACTCGGTGATCACACCGCTCGCGGTCTGATGCGGCTCCGCCATCGGCACTCGGACCGCTCGCACCCGGAAGCCTACGATCCTTGGCGTTGAACCGCGCGACATGTTGCCTCCTGGGCTCGGGGGACAGGCGCCAAGATACTCTCAAGCCTCAGAAAGTATCGCGCTTGCGCCAGACCGCTTCCTGCCCGATAGCGGTCGCGCCCGGCCAACTTCACTCGAACTGCCGCTCGGCCTCCTTCATCCGTCTCCGACCGACTTCATGCGCCCCGGTGTTCGCGGCTGATCGCCATCACGGGCTACGGTCAGCCAGGGAGCCGTGAAAGTTGTATGCGCGCCGGCGTCGACCAGCATCGCGTGCAGCCTGCCGACGCGGTCGAACTCAGCCGCCCGCTCACCAACGGGCGGGACGGCAGGCGGTGACTACCCGATCGGCTGCGTGCGCTCGGTGAGCCATGCGAGCGCGGCGCCGCTCACGTGCGGCCCGACCCGGCGGCGCACCTCGGCGTGGTAGCTGTCGAGCCACATCAGTTCGTCGGCGCTCATCATCGACGTGTCGACGAGGCGCGTGTCGATGGGGCAGAGCGTCAGCGTCTCGAACTGCAGGAACTCGCCGAACTCCGTCGTCATGGCAGGGACGTTGAGCACGAGATTCTCGATGCGCACGCCCCACCGGCCCGGCCGGTACAAACCCGGCTCGTTGGACGTCACCATGCCCGGCTCCATCGCCGTCTGCGGCTCCGGCGGCAGGTGCGGCGTGATGCCATGCGGACCCTCGTGCACGTTGAGGAAGTAGCCCACGCCATGGCCGGTGCCGTGGCCGAAGTCGGCGAACTCCGCCCAGATGGGCGCGCGCGCGATCGTGTCGAGCATCGGACTTTTCGTGCCACGAGGAAACCTGGCGCGCGACAGCGCGATCATGCCCTTCAGCACCAGCGTGAAGTCGCGCCGCTGCTCGGCCGTCGTGTTGCCGACCGGGACCACGCGCGTGATGTCGGTCGTGCCGTATTCGTACTGGCCACCGGAGTCGATCAGCAGCAGGCCGTCCCCGATCGTGCCCCGCATGCAGATGGTCGCGTGCGATTCCTCGGTTGCGCGGTAGTGGGGCAGCGCGCCGTTGGCGTTGAAGCCGGCGATGGTCGAGAAGCTCGGGCACACGTATCCCGGCCGGCGCGCCCGCGCGGCCGTGACGTGTTCATCGATCGTCAGCTCGGTGATCGTTTCGTGTCCGAGCGCGCCTTCGAACCAGGCGAAGAACTCGGCGAGCGCCGCGCCGTCATGCTCCATGGCCGCCCGGATGTGATGCGCCTCCGCGTCCGTCTTGCGGCTCTTCGCCATCGTCGACGGATTGATCGCCTCGATCACGGTGACGTCGCGCGCCACGGACTGTCGCAGTCCGTACGTGATCCGGCGTGGATCGATCAGCAGCGCAGCACCGCTCGGCAGCGCCGCCAATGCCCCCGCGGCGCGGACATACGGCGCGAGCACGATGCCGTCGGCCTGCAGCTTTCCCTTCAACGCCGCCGCGACCTTGCCTTCGCCGATGAACAGCGTGGCGCGCTCGCCTTCGATCAGCAGGTGCGCAAGGAAGACCGGGTTGTACTGCACGTCGGCGCCGCGCAGATTGGTCAGCCAGGCGATGTCGTCGACGGTGGAGATAAAGTGGTGCGTCGCTCCGAGCGCCTTCATCTCGGCGCGCACCATCGCGAGCTTCGCGGTGCGCGGAGTGGGGGCGAAGGGCGCGACGTGCTCGAATACCGGCGCGGTCGGCAAAGGCGGGCGCTCGATCCACACATCGTTCAGCACGTCGTGGTCGGTGACGAGATCGATCCCGCGCGCGGCCAGCGCCGCCTGCAGAAGCCGGGCCGCGGCGAGTCCGAGCACATTGCCGTCGACGGCCACGA
Source organism: uncultured beta proteobacterium (assembly GCA_963726405.1). Taxonomy (GTDB): domain Bacteria; phylum Pseudomonadota; class Gammaproteobacteria; order Burkholderiales; family Burkholderiaceae_F; genus JAOUJD01. Next base: position 9,724 of record CAVSCF010000001.1, read on the forward strand.
GGTCGCCCTGCCGCAGTCGTGTCGCGAGCCAGTCGACATGGGCGGTGGCGCCGACGCCGGTCAGCTTCATCAGTTCGACGCCGGTGCCGGCAAGCTGGGTTTCCGCCTGCATCCAGTAGCGGCCATCGACCCACACGCCCGCGAAATCGCCGGTCACGATCAGCGTGCCGACCGAGCCGGTGAAGCCGGAGAAGAACTCACGTCCCTTCCAGTGGTCCGGCAGGTACTCCGACAGGTGCGGATCGCTCGACGGCACGACAAGCGCGGCGAGGTTGCGTGACTTGAGGGCCGCGCGAATCGCCGCGATGCGGGTGCGGATGCTGGCGCGACGGGCGTCGAGAGTATCCATGGCGGGGAGCGGACGGCTGAGACGTTCAGAAGGCTCAGTGTAGGCGACTCGAAAGACGCGCGGCGCGGCATCCATGCTTTCGAAACGGGATGGAAGGTCAGCCGCGTCGCAACAGTTGCCGGCCGGGCCGGCAGGCGCGGCTTACCGCGGTGGCAAAGCGAACCGCGCGCTCCATCCCGCGACGCGCCGCTCCATCATGCGCACGATGTTCTCGTGCACCCGCCGGCGGAACTCCGCGTCCGGCGCGACCGCGCCCGCGGCCCGCAGCGCGCGCGCCGTGCCGGTGACCGCTGACAACGCCGGAAGCGAGCGCGCGGCGACGGCATACACATCGGTGCGATTGGCCGGATCGCCAGTGGTGCGGACGTGGACCGGCACGAACACGTTGTCGGCGCTCGCCAGTCCCTGGTAGTCGCCGAGGAATAGTCCGCGCGCGAAGGGCGCCGTGGCGAGATCGAAGGTCGGACTGATGCGGTGCTCGGTCCACGTCGTGCCGTTCGCCGTACGCGCGAGGATCACTTCGGTCGGCAGGTTCGCGGTGTCACCGGTGTTGCTGCGGAGGTCGTGGTAGATGACGCCCACCGTTCCGTTGGCGAGCACGTGGACATTGGGCGTGAAGGCCGGCACCGACGGCCGAGAATTGACCTGGACCGGAACGCTCCACGTCCGGCCGCCGTCGGTCGAGCGCGCGAGCGCGATGCCGTCGTGCGCGCCGTTCGAGTAACGGGCGTCCTGCCACACGACCCACAGGTGGCCGTTGGGCGCGACGGCGATCTGGCCGAGCGTGGCGCCGTCGCGGATCAGCGTGCCGTTGTCCGGATCGCGCGCGCCGACGGCGAGCAGGTCGGCCACCTTGAAGGGTCCTGTCCAGGTGCCGCCCTTGTCGACCGACAGCAGCACGTGCAGCGAGGCGATCGTCACGCCGTTCGGGCCGGCGTCGAGCCGCGTGAGGAGATTCACGACGGTCCCGCTCGGCAGCACGGCGATGACGTTGCCGATCGTCTGGCTGCCCTGGCCCGGGTCGTAGATCGCGCGCGCCGCTTCCCAGGTGGTGCCACCATCGGTCGTGCGGGCGAAGATCGTCGGTCCCGAGCCGTTCGCGGCGAGGCGATCCCACACGGCATAGACGTAGCGCGGGTCGGTGGCGTCGGCGGTGATCGTGTTCTTGTCGTTGAAGAAGTCCTCGCCATCGCGGATCAGCGTCGACACCGGTCCCCAGGTGCGCCCGCCGTCGGTCGAGCGACTGACGAGCATCGCGTTGAAGGCGCCGGGATTGAATGCCGCTCCGGTGACGCTGAGCGCCATCTGGAACACCGCGCCGTCGGGCGCGAAGGTCGCCCAGGGGTCGGTCGAGCGCTGGTAGTCGCCGCCGTTGAGCGCGTTGCCGCCGGCGCAGTGCGAGAACGGAACGGCGGTTCGCGTCCACGTGATGCCGCCATCGGTCGTCGTCGCCGTCAGCAGTCCGTTCGACGATCCACCCGACCAGCGGTCCTGCTGCCATGTCGCGACCCAGTTGTTCGGGTCGCGCGGGTTCACGGCCACGTACGGTTCGACTTCGGCATTCAGGTAGAGCGTGTCGGTCGGCGTCGCTCCGGTGCAGCTCGCATTGAACGGGGTAGTGCCTGAAATGCGGACCGGCGTGTCGCTTGCCAGCGGCGGCAGCGCGATGGGCGGCGGCGCAGGAGCAGGCGCGGGCGGCGGCGCCAACGACGCTGCGCCATCACCACCGCCTCCGCATGCCGCCAGCATGACGGTCGACAGCGTTGCCCCGGCCCACAGCCAGATTCTTGCCGTCATCGCCGCTCTCCGTTCCGATTGCCGTTTTTTGGGTGCGAGGATTGTGCAGGCGGCCGGGTCGAAGGCAGCCGGGTTCCGACGACGGCGCGAAAGCGTGGCGCGAAGCCGCGATCCTCGGGGGTGGAACGCACCGACCGCCGGTCGGATCGACGCGCCTTCGTTGCGTTCGATGCGATCTGCGCCAAATCGATCGAACCGTGATGCGTTTCGCGGGAGCGATCGCTCCCTTGCATGCACCTTCGTTCGCCGTTGACCGAAGTCAACCGCCCCTCAGCCGTCTTGCGTAGCCTACTTTGCGCATGTTCCCCTTTGTGCGGCGGCGCAAGGGAGGGGCGCTTCGGGTACGCTGGCGCGGTTCCGATGCGTTTTGCGGCCGCCGCATTTTCCCTTCTGCATGTCTTCTGACCTGACTCGCAAGGCCAAGGTGTCTGCGGTGGCTGGCGCGCTCGCGTCGGCCGACGAATCCGCCGGCGTGTGCGACCACTGCGGCGATTCGCTGGCCGGGCTGCGCGTCGTGCGTCGCCCGCTCGGTTCTTCCATGCGCTTGTTCTGCTGCAACGGCTGCTCGTTCATCGCCGAGCAGCTGTTCCTGGCGCAGGCCGGCAGCAAGGACCGCGAAGCGCTGGCCTCGCTCGTCAACGGCGGCACCGAGGAAGCCACGCTCGTCCCCGTCGGCGGCTATTCCCAGGTCCAACTTCCGATCCGCGGCATGGTGTGCAGCGCGTGTGCCCTGCTGATCGAGTACACGCTGCGGCGGCAACACGGGGTGGCGCGCGCGAACGTCGACTTCGGCGCCCAGATCGCCTACATCACCTTCGATCAGGCGCTCGTCACGCGCGGCGAACTGCAGCGCGCCATCGAGCGCGCCGGCTACGACGCCGGCCGGGTCCCGATCGACGAGCGCCGCGTCCGCCGGATCGACCTGCTGCGGGTCCTGATCGCCTGGCTGGGCATGATGCAGGTGATGATGCTGGCCGTGCCGCTGTACTTCGCCGCCCCGGGCGACGTCCCCGCGGACATCGAGCAGCTGATGCGCATCGCAAGCCTGGTGCTGACGTTGCCGGTGATGCTGTTCTCGGCCCAGCCGCTGTACCGGGCGGCCTGGAGCCAGTTGCGCATGGGTTCGGTCGGCATGGACCTGCCGGTGGTGCTCGGCATCTCGGCGGCGTTCGTCGCCAGCACGGCCGCCACGATCGCCGCGCGCGGCGCGGTCTACTTCGACTCGGTGACGATGTTTGTCGCGCTGGTGCTGGCGTCGCGCTGGGTGCTGGTGCGCGGCCTGGCGTCCGCCCGTGAGCACATCGATGCGGCGCGCCGGCAGTCGACCATCTCGGCGCTGCGCCTGGTTGCCTTTCCGTCGTCGCTGGCGACCGAATCGCTGCACGCCGAGCAGCTGAAGATCGGCGATCGCGTGCTGGTTCCGCCCGGCGAGACCGTGCCGGCGGACGGCGTGGTCGTGCACGGGCGCTCGAGCTGCTCGCAGGCCTGGCTCACCGGGGAATCGACGCCCATCGAGAAGGCCAGCGGCGCCGCCATCCTCGCCGGCTCGATCAACCTCGACCAGCCCCTGGTGATCGAGGTGACGCGCATCGGCCACGCCACGTCGCTCGCGGCGCTGCAGCGGCTCGTCGACGAAGCCGGGCGCGAAAGGCCGCAGATCGTCGAAAGCGCCAATCGGATCGCGGGCTGGTTCCTCTGGGCCGTCCTCGGGATCACGGCGGCCACGGTCGTGGGCTGGTGGATCGTGGATCCGTCCCAGGCCCTGCCGAACGCGATCGCGGTTCTCGTCGCCACCTGCCCGTGCGCACTGTCGCTGGCCGCGCCGGCCGCCATCGCCGCCGCGCAGTCCGCGCTCGCACAGCGCCGCATCCTGCTCGCGCGGACGGTCGCCATCGAGACGCTGGCGCGGGTGGACGTCCTCGCGTGCGACAAGACCGGAACGCTGACGACCGGCGAGCCGGCGCTCCTGCGGCAACTCGTCGTGCGCGATGGCGATCCCGAGGAAATCCTCGCCGTCGCGGCCGCGCTCGAGACGATGTCGACCCACCCGTACGCGCGCGCGCTGATCGCCGCGGCGCACTCGATCCGCAAGCCGCTGCCCACCGTGGTCGACGGACGCGTGGAAGCGTCGGCGGGCCTCGAAGGCATCGTGAGCGGGCAGCGGCAGCGCCTCGGCAAACTGGAGTTCGCTCTGCCGGACAAGCTGGCCTCGCACCGGGCGGACATCAACACGATCGTGCAGAAGGAAGGCTTGAGCGCGGCGAGCTATGTCGTCCTGGCCGACGAGCAGGGCGCCGTCGCGATCTTCGTGTTCGGCGAACGGCTGCGCGAGGATGCGGCGACCCTCGCCGACCGCGCCGCCGAGCGCGGGATCGACGTGGTGGTGCTCTCGGGCGATCGCCGCGAACCCGTGCAGGGCGTGGCGGCATCGCTGGGCATCGAACGCGCGCTGGCCCACCAGACGCCGGATAGCAAGCGCTCCTGGGTGGCGGGCCAGCAACGCGCCGGACACGTTGTCGCGATGCTCGGCGACGGCCTGAACGACGCGCCTGTCATCGCGCAGGCCGACGTGTCGGTGGCGCTGGCGAGCGGCTCGACCCTGGCGCAGGCGCGTGCCGACCTGATCGTGCTGTCGTCGCAACTGGCCGACGTCGACTTCGCGTTCGCCGCCGCACGTCGCGCCATGCGGATCGTGCGGCAGAACCTGGCATGGGCATTCGGCTACAACGTCGCCATCATTCCGCTGGCGGCGTTCGGCTACGTCTCGCCCGCGGTGGCGGCGGCCGGCATGGCGGCGAGTTCGCTCCTCGTCGTCGGCAATGCGCTGCGTGCCAAGCGCGTTCCGAAAGCTTGATGGAATCGCTTTATCTGCTGATCCCGCTGTCCGTCATCCTCGTGCTGCTCATCGGCGGAATTCTCGTGTGGGCCGTGATGTCCGGGCAGTTCGAGGAACTCGACGATGCGGGCCAGCGCGTCCTCGACGACGACGAGCCCTCCGGCAAGACCTGACACGCGACGAGGAAAAGCGCAACTTTTTCAGTGACCTGCCTCACCGGCCGTCCCTTCCCGGCGGGTTGACCTTTGTCAATCTTGAGAGGCGTGCAAACCCTAGCATCCCCCCCCGGACGAGTAGTTTTCTTCTCCGGTGACCTGTCATGCCGTGGAGCGCAGCGAAGAACCACGGAAGCCTGGCCACCGGTTCAAATGCACCGCCCCCGGCCATCACGGCCAAATACACCTGCCCCACGCTCTCCTGCATGAGGAATACATGAGCCCAACTGTGAACACAGAAGGCACCTATAACTACAAGGTCGTACGGCAGTTCGCCGTGATGACAGTGATCTGGGGCATCGTCGGCATGCTGGTCGGCGTGATCATCGCCGCGCAGATGGCCTGGCCGGAACTCAACTTCGGCGTGCCCTGGCTGTCGTTCGGTCGCCTCCGTCCGTTGCACACCAACGCGGTCATCTTCGCGTTCGGCGGCTGCGCCCTGTTCGCAACCAGCTATTACGTCGTGCAGCGCACCTCGCAGGCGCGCCTGTTCTCCGACGGGCTGGCGGCATTCACGTTCTGGGGCTGGCAACTCGTCATCGTTCTGGCCGCGGTCACGCTGCCGCTCGGCCTGACGTCGGGCAAGGAGTACGCCGAACTCGAGTGGCCGATCGACATCCTGATCACGCTCGTCTGGGTCGCGTACGCGGTCGTGTTCTTCGGCACGATCTTCAAGCGCAAGGTCCGGCACATCTACGTCGCCAACTGGTTCTACGGCGCGTTCATCCTGACCGTCGCGCTGCTGCACGTCGTCAACAGCATCGCGGTGCCGGCGGGCCTGTTCAAGTCGTACTCGGTGTACGCCGGCGCGCAGGACGCGATGGTGCAGTGGTGGTACGGCCACAACGCGGTCGGCTTCTTCCTGACCGCGGGCTTCCTCGGGATCATGTATTACTTCGTGCCGAAGGCCGCCGGCCGCCCGGTGTACTCGTACCGGCTGTCGGTGGTGCACTTCTGGGCGCTGATCTTCACGTACATGTGGGCGGGCCCGCACCACCTGCACTACACGGCGCTGCCCGACTGGGCGCAATCGCTCGGCATGGTCTTCTCGCTGATCCTGCTCGCGCCGTCGTGGGGCGGGATGATCAACGGCATCATGACGCTCTCGGGCGCGTGGCACAAACTGCGCGACGACCCGATCCTGAAGTTCCTGATCGTCTCGCTGTCGTTCTACGGCATGTCGACCTTCGAAGGGCCGATGATGTCCATCAAGACGGTCAACGCGCTCAGCCACTACACGGACTGGACGATCGGCCACGTGCACTCGGGCGCGCTGGGCTGGGTGGGCCTGGTCTCCATCGGCGCCATCTACTACCTGCTGCCGCGCCTGTACGGCCGAACCGAAATGGCCAGCGTGCGCCTGGTGACGACGCACTTCTGGGTCGCGACCATCGGCATCGTGGTCTACATCGCCGCCATGTGGATCGCCGGCGTGATGCAGGGCCTGATGTGGCGCGCGGTGAACGACGACGGGACACTCACGTACACGTTCATCGAGAGCGTGAAGTCGACCTATCCGTTCTACGTGATCCGCCTCGCGGGCGGCACGCTCTACCTGGCGGGCATGTTCCTGATGGCGTGGAACATGTTCAAGACGATCGGACAGGGCAAGGCCGTCGAGGCGCCGATCCCGGCGGCCGTCGCCCACGCCTGATTGCGATTACGAGATCGAGGAAACAGCAATGAGCCTGACTCACGACAAGATCGAAACGACGCCGACGCTGCTGATCGTGCTCGTCATCCTGGTCGTCGCCATCGGCGGCCTGGTGGAGATCGTGCCGCTGTACTTCCAGCGCGCGACGACAGAAGCGGTGAAGGGCATCAAGCCGTACGAGCCGCTGCGCCTGGTGGGGCGCGACATCTACATCCGCGAGGGTTGCTACAACTGCCACTCGCAGATGATCCGCCCGTTCCGCGCGGAGACCCTGCGCTACGGCCACTACTCCGTGGCCGGCGAGTTCGTCTATGACCACCCGTTCCAGTGGGGCAGCAAGCGCACCGGTCCGGACCTGGCGCGCGTCGGCACCCGCTATTCCGACGAGTGGCACCGCGTGCACTTCAACAACCCGCGCGACGTCGTGCCGGAATCGAACATGCCGGCCTACCCGTGGCTCGCCAAGTCGAGCCTCGACGGCACCGACGTGCAGGTCCGCATGAAGGCGCTGAAGTCGATCGGCGTTCCGTACACCGACGAGCAGGTTGCGAAGGCGCCCGAGGCGCTCAAGGGCAAGACGGAGCTGGACGCGGTCATCGCATACCTTCAGGGCCTGGGCGTCGAGCTCAAGGGCGTTCGCTGAGGAGCCGGAATGGACCTAAACGACATTCGCGCGGTCATGACGCTGCTGGCGTTCGTGACGTTCTGCTGCATCACGGTGTGGGCGTACAGCCGTGGTGCGAAAAAGGGATTCGACGAAGCGCAGGCCCTGCCGTTCGAAGACGACACGCCGGGCCGGCACTGAAAGAGGCGATCGATGAGCGATTTCTACAGCGTTTTCTGGGATTACTACGTCGCGATCCTTTCGAGCGTCTCGGTGCTCGGCTGCGCCGTGTTCCTCTGGATGCAGAGCAAGCGGACCGTCAAGGTCACGCTCAACGCGCAGGGCGAGCCGCAGACCACCGGCCACACCTGGGACGGCGACCTCGCGGAATTCCACAACCCGATGCCGCGGTGGTGGATCCTGCTCTTCTACATCACGGTGGCGTTCTCCGTGCTGTACCTGATCCTGTATCCCGGGCTCGGTACGCAATGGAAGGGCGTGCTGAACTGGACGCAAAGCGGCCAGTACCAGCTCGAGGTGAAGGCGGCCGAGGCCAGGTTCGGCCCGATCTTCGCCGCCTACCTGAAGGAACCGGTCCCGCAACTCGCCGCGAACGCGAAAGCCGTCGGGATCGGCGAGCGCCTGTTCCTGACGAACTGTGCCCAGTGTCACGGCTCCGACGCGCGCGGCGGACGGGGCTTCCCGAACCTTGCCGACAACGACTGGCTGTACGGCGGCACGCCGGAAGCCATCGAGACGTCGATCGCAAGCGGCCGCAACGGCGTGATGCCGCCGATGGCGGCCGCGGTCGGCGACAAGGAGGCCGTCGTCGACGTCGCGAACTACGTGCTGTCGCTCTCCGGTTCCCCGCACGATGCGGCGCGAGCCGCGCGTGGCAAGGAGAAGTTCGCTGCATGCGCTGCGTGCCACGGGCCGGAGGCCAAGGGCAATCAGGCACTCGGCTCGCCGAACCTGACGGACAAGACGTGGCTCTACGGTGGCACGGTCGACGCGATCGTCCAGACAATCACTAACGGGCGCGGCTCCAGCACGTTGGCGCCGGGACAAAGCGCCATGCCTGCCTGGAAGGACGTGCTGGGCGACGCCCAGGTCCACCTGTTGGCCGCGTACGTCTGGTCGCTGTCGAACAAGCCGGGGGCCACGCCGGCGGCTGCGCCCGCCGCTGTCCCGGCCGCGGCGCCGGCGGCTGCGCCAGCGAAGTAGCCGCACCGACAAGAACGCGGCCGCCGGCGACGGCGTGCCGCGTTTTTACTTTGGAAAGTCAGTAACCCCATGAGCGAAGCGGTCGAAGCGAAGCCTGGCGACGGTGTGATCGCGCGCGTGGAACAGGCACCCGACGCATCCGCCGCGCCGCTGCGCGAAGTCGAAGTGCAGCTGTACGCGAAGCGGCAGGAGATCTATCCGCGGCAACGGATCGGCGACTCGCTCGGAGTGTTCCAGAAGTGGCGCTGGAGCCTGGTCTGGTTCACGCAGATCGTCTTCTACGGCCTGCCGTGGCTGCAGTGGAACGACCGCCAGGCGCTGCTGTTCGACCTCGCGTCGCGCAAGTTCTACCTCTTCGGCCTCGTGCTGTGGCCGCAGGACATCATCTACCTGACCGCCATCCTGATCATTGCGGCGCTGTCGCTGTTCCTGTTCACGGCGGTCGGCGGTCGCCTCTGGTGCGGTTACGCCTGCCCGCAGACCGTCTACACCGAGATGTTCATGTGGATCGAACGCGTGATCGAGGGCGATCGCGTCCAGCGCATGCGGTTGGACAAGCAGCCGATGTCGGCCCGCAAGCTCGCGTTGAAGGCGGCCAAGCACGGCGCGTGGGTGGCGGTGGCGCTGTGGACGGGCTTCACCTTCGTCGGCTATTTCACGCCGATCCGTCCGCTGTTCGTCGAATTCGTGACGCTGTCGATGACCGGCTGGTCGCTCTTCTGGGTCCTGTTCTACGGCTTTGCGACCTACGGCAACGCGGGTTGGATGCGCGAACAGGTGTGCAAGTACATGTGCCCGTACGCGCGCTTCCAGAGCGCCATGTTCGATCCCGACACGCTGATCGTCTCGTACGACGAGGCGCGCGGCGAGCCGCGCGGCGCCGGGCAGCAAGAAGGCCGGGACGCGCTGAGCAGGGTCTGGGGGACTGCCTCGCATGCAACCTGTGCGTGCAGGTGTGCCCGACCGGCATCGACATCCGCAAGGGCCTGCAGTACGAGTGCATCGGCTGCGCGGCATGCATCGACGCGTGCGACCACGTGATGGAGAAGGCGGGCCTGCCGAAGGGCCTCGTGCGCTACTCGACTCAGCATGCGCTGAAGGACCGCTTCGCGCGTGCCGGGGTCTGGCACAACATCTTCCGTCCGCGCGTATTCGTCTACCTCGGGCATCCTCGGCGCAGTCACCGCGGCGCTCGTTGTCGCGGTGGCCGTGCGGATTCCCCTGAAGGTCGACGTGATCCGCGACCGCGGTGCCCTGGCCCGCGAAGTCGAGGACGGCCGCATCGAGAACACCTATCGCCTCCAGGTCATGAACACGAGCGAGCAGGGGCATCGCTACGTGATTTCTGCGGCGGGGCTGGACGGTCTGGAAATCGCGTCGGACCGCGCGTTCGAGATGAAGGGCGCGACCACGCAGTCGGTGCTGGTGCGGTTGCGAGCGGCACCGGAAACTCTGAAACCCGGGTCGAACAAGATCACGATCAGCGTGACCGAGGCGGATGACCCGTCAGTGCACGTCAACGAAAAGACCGTTTTCCTCGGTCTCAACCGATAGCAGAGCAGATGACATCCATGACAGCGCCCGTGACGCCGTGGTACCGCCAGGCCTGGCCCTGGTTCCTGATTTCGTTGCCGGCCACGGCGGTGATCGCGGGCTCGTTCACGTTCTATCTGGCTGCGAAGGGCTGGGATGGCCCGGTCGCCAACGACTATTACAAGCAGGGCCTGGCCATCAACGAGGAACTTGGCCGGGCCACGCGCGCCAGCGAACTCGGCGTGTCCGCGACGGTGAAGCTTGCCGGCCTGATGGTCGGCGAGCGCGTGCGTGTGGAACTGCAGTCGGCCCAGCCGTTGCCGGCCGAGCCGGCACTGCGTCTGCGCCTGATCCATCCCGGCCGTCGCGAGGCCGATCGCCTCGCGGTGCTGTCGCGCATCGACGTCGGTGCCGACGGCCGTACGGCCGTGTATGCAGGCGAGTGGCAGCAGGGCGAGTCTGACCCGCGCCTGTCGCAACAGGTCGTGGCATGGCAGGTACTGCTGGAGACGCCGCAGTGGCGACTCGACGACGGGTTCAGCGCGGGCGGGGCGGGCGAGTTCTCTTTGCGTGCCAGGTAGAAAACCGGCCGGCCCGAAAACAACGACAGGAGGAGACGATGTCCAACTCGCTGGCGCGACGACTGGGGTGGGTGCTGTGGCCGTCGTTTCTGATGGCATGTGCCGCCGAACTTGCGTTCTTCGCGCTGTTCGATCCCTCCGACCTGCACCTCTTTGGCGTACCGATCGAAGCCGACCGCATGCCGATCTACACGATCGGCTTCTTCGCGTTCTGGGTGATCGGCGCGGCGTCGAGTGCGTTGACCGTGTTCCTCGCGCAGTCGCCGTTCGAGGTCAACCGCTGCACACTCGAGCCCAACGAGCGCCCGCTCGGATGCCCCAAGCGCTGCCACGACGAAACCGCCGCGCACGCCGAGCGCGCGTAGCGAGTCCTGAGCAAAGGGGTACTGGAAAGGGTCCGGAGGGACGTCAGGCGGCCGCGCCGCCCTGGCCGGAAACGATCGAACGCAGGCCTTCCGGCTCGATGATCCGGACGTGCTTCTGGTTCACCTCGATGAGGCCGTCCTGCGCGAAACGCGACAGAACGCGACTGACGGTTTCGAGTTTCAGCCCGAGGAAGCTGCCGATTTCGGCTCGCGTCATGCGCAGGACGAACTCGGTGCGCGAGTATCCGCGGGCCTCGAAACGCTGCGAGAGGTTCAGCAGGAACGCGGCGAGACGCTCCTCGGCGTGCATGCTGCCGAGCAGCAGCATCACGCCGTGCTCGCGCACGATCTCGCGGCTCATAACCTTGTGGAAGTGATTGCGCAGCACCGGCATCGCGCTCGCCACTTCCTCGAGTCGCTCGTACGGGATCACGCACACTTCGGTGTCCTCGAGCGCAACCGTGTCGCACGAATGCTGCTCGCTGCTGATGCCGTCGAGCCCGACGAGTTCGCCGGCCATGTGAAAGCCCGTGACCTGCTCGCGGCCATCCTGCGACATGACCGTGCTCTTCAGGAAACCCAGGCGCACCGCGTACAGCGATTCGAAGCGATCGCCTGCACGGAACAGCGAGTCGCCGCGCTTCACCTTCTTGCGCGTCGCAACGAGTTCTTCCAGCTTCTCGATGTCCTTGAGCGATAACCCTACCGGCAAGCAGAGTTCCCGCAGATTGCAGCTGGAACAGGCGACGCGAAGGTTGGCGATGTTGACGGTTGGCGCGTTCATTGTGAGCAGTGCTCTAAGTTATGCCCGATTGCGAGTAGGCAAAGTGTTTCGCCGCCGGCTCCATCGTTTATTGTTCTTCTTGGAAGCCCGGGCCACCAGTGCGTTCCCGCGCGGTTGACCCCGGTCAAGGTTGGGCAGACCTCGGCGGAAATAATACTCCAATGGCGAAATGCGCCCTGCAGAAGGAATTCCAATGTTGATGTCCACCCGAAGCGAAGTGGCCCTGCCTGACGAGGGGACACTGAATCGCTTCGACATTCCCGGTCCGCGCTACACGTCCTACCCGACCGCGGACCGGTTCGTCGAAGCCTTCGACCGCAATTCGTTCGCCGAGGCCCTGCGCGCCCGCGCCACCGGCGTTGCCAACAATGCGTTGTCGCTCTACGTTCATCTGCCCTTCTGCAACACCGTCTGCTACTACTGCGGCTGCAACAAGGTCATCACGAAGGACCGCAGCAAATCGGCCGAGTATGTCGGCTACATCGCGCGCGAAGCGGACCTCGTCCTCGAGCACCTGACCGGCAGCCGCACCATCGAGCAGCTGCACTTCGGCGGCGGCACGCCGACCTTCGCGTCGAACGAGGAACTCGAGCAGTTGATGGCCGAGCTCACGAAGCGCTTCCCGCTCGATGAGAAGGGCGAGTTCTCCATCGAAGTCGATCCGCGCACGACGCCCCCGGACAAGGTCGAGACGCTCGGCCGGCTGGGTTTCAACCGGATGTCGGTCGGTGTGCAGGATTTCAACCCGGACGTGCAGAAGGCCGTCAATCGCCTGCAGAGTTTCGAGATGACGCAGGCGACGGTCGATGCGGCGCGCGCGAACGGATTCAGGTCGATCAACCTCGACCTGATCTACGGCCTGCCGAAGCAGACCCGCGAGACGTTCGCCGAAACGCTCGACAAGGTGATGGTGCTGAGCCCCGATCGCATCGCGCTCTACCACTACGCTCACCTGCCGGACCGCTTCAAGCCGCAGCGGCGCATCATCTCCGCGGACGTGCCGTCGCCGGCCGAGAAGATGAAGATCATGCTCGACGCCATCAAGCGGCTGACGGGCGCCGGCTACCAGTACATCGGAATGGATCACTTCGCCAAGGCGTCGGACGATCTGGCGAAGGCGCAGCGGCAGGGCCGCCTGCACCGCAATTTCCAGGGCTACAGCACGCGCCCCGACTGCGACCTCGTCGGCCTCGGCGTGTCGTCGATCAGCAAGATCGGGCCGACCTACTCGCAGAACGTGCGCACGCTCGAGGAGTACTACGACATGCTGAACCAGGGCATGCTGCCGACGGTCCGCGGCATCGTGCTCGATCGCGACGACATCCTGCGCCGCGCGGTGATCATGGCGCTCATGTGCCACTTCGAGGTCTCGAAGGAGTCGATCGAGACCACGTACATGATCAAGTTCGACGAGTACTTCAAGACGGAACTCGCGGCCCTGAAGCAGTTCCTGGACGAGGGCCTGGCGGAGAACACGCCGGAGTGGGTCACCGTGACGCCGAAGGGCAAGCTGCTGGTGCGCGCCATTGCGATGCAATTCGACCGCTACCTGCGCACCGACGAACGCCAGCGCCGCTACTCCAAGATCGCCTGATCGTCACTCACCGGCCGGCGCCTTGAGTGTGCGCCGGCCTCGCAGGACTCCGATGCTCGATCTGCTCTGGGCGCAGGTCTTCGCCGCCTTCACGACCGCACTCGTCGGCGGGCTTCATTGCGCCGGCATGTGCGGCGGATTCGTCAGCGCCTTTCAACTGAACCGGCCGGCCGGTGTCTCGGCGCGCACGCTGGCGGTCGGCTATCACGCGGGGCGCATCAGCAGTTACGCCGCGGCCGGTGCGCTGCTGGGCGCCGTCGGTGGGGCGGTCTTCACGCAGAACGTCGTGCCGGTGCAGGTGACGCTGCTCGCCATCGGTGGGCTGATGCTCCTGGTGCTCGGCATCTCGATGCTCTTCGGCAACCGCTGGATGCGGCGCCTCGAAGGCGTGGGACAGGGCGTGTGGAAATTCGTCGGCCCGTACGCCCGCAAGGTCTATCCGCCGAGGACGCGCGGACAGGCTTACCTGGCCGGTCTCGCCTGGGGCTGGATTCCATGCGGCCTGGTCTACGGCGTCCTGCCGCTGGCCTTCGTCGCGGGTGGCGCCTGGCAGGGCGTGGTCGTGATGGTGGCGTTCGGCGTGGGCACGCTGCCCAGCCTGACCGTGGTCGACTTCGCCGCGTCCCGGTTGTCGTCGTCGGGCTCGCTCGTCGCCAGCCACGCGTGGCTGAAGGTGGCCGCCGGTGCGGTCGTCATCGTCTTTGGCGTTTCCGGCCTGGCCCATGCGGCGCGCGTGGCCGGGCACCAGTCGCCGATGATCAACGCGCTGTCTTCGATCTGCCACCGGTAGCGGTCGGCTCAAGACTGCGCGTTGAGTCCCGTGCGCGCCGACCGCGCCGCGGGACCTCGACTCCGCGCGACGCGCGGCGGGCGATATTCTTCCGAGGGCACCCCTTGCGGGTCCGCAGCTTTCGTCTCGCTTTCTTCCGATTCCACTGGTCGTGCCTTCCGGCGAGCGGTCGCGTTGACCCGCCGCAGTCACTGGACTGCGACGCCCGCCGCATCGCGCCGCGCTGCGCGAGGCGCCCGCACCACGGTCGCCGCGCCGCGCGCTGTGGACAGGCTTCGGCAGAGCCATCGAGCCCAACCGGCTGCGCTGGAGCTTCGGTGTGAGCGCCGAGCGGCGTGTGATGTGACGTTTGTCCAACCTGACCACAGCGCGCGGTGCCTGAGCAGGCTGTGGCGTGCCTCGCGCAGCGACCGTCAGGCGGCGGGCGTACCAGTGGCGCGAGGGCGGCGGGCCTGGAGGGCCTGAACGCAAGCCACGGGGCGGGCGCGGCACGGACGCCATCCAGACATCTGCTGGCCCGCAGGAAGCCACGTTCGCTGAATGACGCCCGCTGCGACGGGCGCGGAGTCGAGGTACGCCGCAGCCTGCTCAGGCTTGTAGAGCCACAGCCTGAGTGCGCCCTCGAAGCCCCGGTCCCGAGGCGAAAGCCCACCGCAAGTATCATTCCGCGTGAATCCCCATCGAGAGCGCGGTCGTCCGCGCAAGGCTGTCATGAAAAGCGCAGAAATCCGCGAAAAGTTCCTGAAGTACTTCGAGTCCCAGGGCCACGCCATCGTGCGCGCCTCGAGCCTCGTGCCGGCCAATGACCCGACGCTGCTGTTCGTCAACTCCGGCATGGTGCAGTTCAAGGACGTGTTCACGGGCCGCGAGAAGCGCAACTACACGCGCGCGACCACCTCGCAGAAGTCGCTGCGCGCCGGCGGCAAGCACAACGACCTGGAGAACGTCGGCTACACCGCCCGGCACCACACGTTCTTCGAGATGCTCGGCAACTTCAGCTTCGGCGACTACTTCAAGCGCGACGCGATCCGCTACGCCTGGCAACTGCTGACCGAGGTCTACAAGCTTCCGAAGGACAAGTTGTGGACGACCGTCTACATCGACGACGACGAGGCCTACGACATCTGGACGAAGGAAATCGGCGTTCCGGCGGACCGCTGCGTGCGCATCGGCGACAAGCCGGGACAGCCCCAGTACGTCTCCGACAACTTCTGGCAGATGGCCGATACCGGCCCGTGCGGTCCCTGCTCGGAAATCTTCTACGACCACGGCCCGGAAGTCGCGGGTGGGCCACCCGGATCACCCGACGCCGATGGCGACCGCTACATCGAGATCTGGAACCTGGTGTTCATGCAGTTCGACCGCGACGCGGCGGGCACGCTGACCCCGCTGCCCAAGCCCTGCGTCGACACGGGCATGGGCCTGGAGCGCCTGGCGGCGGTGCTGCAGCACGTGCACTCGAACTACGAGATCGACCTGTTCCAGAACCTGATCCACGCGGCGGCGCGCGAGACCGGCACGAAGGACCTCGGCAGCAACTCGCTGAAGGTCATCGCCGACCATATCCGCGCGTGCTCCTTCCTGATCGCCGACGGCGTCATCCCCGGCAACGAGGGCCGCGGCTACGTGCTGCGCCGGATCGTTCGAAGGGCGCTGCGCCACGGGTACAAGCTGGGACAGACGAAGCCCTTCTTCCACAAGGTGGTGCCCGATCTCGTCAAGGAGATGGGGGCCGCGTATCCCGAACTGGTCGAGCAGCACGCGCGCATCGCCGCGGTGCTCAAGCAGGAAGAGGAGCGCTTCGGCGAGACGCTCGACAACGGCATGAAGATCCTCGAAGCCTCGCTCGGCAAGTTCTCGGCGGGCGACCCGAAGATGCTGGACGGCGAGACTGTCTTCCTGCTGTACGACACCTACGGCTTCCCGGTCGACCTCACCGGCGACATCTGCCGCGAGCGCGGCGTGTCGATCGATCACGCCGGTTTCAACGAGGCGATGGAGCGCCAGCGCGAGCAGGCGCGCGCCGCCGGCAAGTTCCGCATGACGGCCGGCGTCGAGTATGTCGGCGACAAGACGCGCTTTACCGGGTATTCGTCGCTGAACGAGGACGCGAAGGTCGTGGCGCTGTACCTCGACGGTGCTTCCGTGCAGCGCCTGAACGCCGGCGACACAGGCATCGTGGTGCTGAACAACACGCCCTTCTATGCGGAGTCCGGCGGACAGGTCGGCGACCGTGGCGTGCTCGAGGCGATCAGCGACCACCACGTGGTGCGCTTCACCGTCGTCGACACGCAGAAGATCCAGGCCGACGTGTTCGGCCATCACGGCACGCTGGAGTCCGGCACGCTCGCCGTCGGCGACGTCGTGCAGGCGAAGGTCGACGGCCCGCTGCGGGAGCGCACTCGCAACAACCACTCGGCCACGCACCTGATGCACGCGGCACTGCGCAAGGTGCTGGGCAAGCACGTGCAGCAGAAGGGCTCGCTGGTCGACCCGGAGCGCACGCGCTTCGACTTCTCGCACGACAAGGCGATGACGCCGGACGAGATCCGCAAGGTCGAGGAACTCGTCAACGACGCGATCCGCAGCAACACCCAGGTCAGCGCCAACGTGATGAAGTACGACGACGCGATCAAGGCCGGGGCGCTGGCGTTCTTCGGCGACAAGTACGGTGACGAAGTGCGCGTGCTGGCGATGGGCGATCACTCCACCGAACTGTGCGGCGGCACGCACGTCGCGCGCACCGGCGACATCGGTTTCTTCAAGATCGTGGGCGAAACCGGCATCGCCGCCGGCGTGCGCCGCGTCGAAGCGGTCACCGGCCGCGGCGCGCTCGAGTTCGTGCAGGCGCTCGACCGCGAACTGCACCATGCCGCGTCCCTGCTGAAGGCGCCGCCGTCCGAACTCGGCCAGAAGATTTCGCAGGTGCAGGACAGCGTCAAGTCGCTCGAGAAGGAACTCGCGCGGCTGAAGAGCAAGCTGGCATCGAGCCGCGGGGACGACCTGGCGGCGCAGGCGATCGACGTGCGCGGCATCAAGGTGCTGGCCGCGTCGCTCGAGGGCGCCGACGCGAAGTCGCTGCGCGAGACGATGGACAAGTTGAAGGACAAGCTGAAGAGCGCGGTGATCGTGCTCGGCGCGGTCGAGGGCGGCAAGGTCCAGCTGGCCGCCGGCGTGACGGCCGATGCGACGGCCAGGGTGAAGGCCGGGGACCTCGTCAACTATGTCGCCCAGCAGGTCGGCGGCAAGGGCGGCGGTCGCGCCGACATGGCGATGGCGGGTGGGACCGATCCTTCCGGACTCGCGCCGGCGCTGGCCAGCGTCCAGGCGTGGGCCGAACAGCGCCTGTGAACGACATCGTCATCCGCCGGGCGGAGCCTTCGGATGCGGAAGGCATCGCGCTGACGTTTCGCGCGCGCGGGACGTCGATGGGCACGCTGCAGAACCCCTATCCGTCGATCGCGCAATGGACGGAGCGGCTCGCGCGCAATTCGACGCTCAACTATGTGCTCGTGGCCCTGGCCGGCGAGGAGGTTGTCGGCCATGCGGGCCTGCACGGCAACGAGAATCCCCGCCGTGCGCACGCCTGGTACCTCGGCATGGGCGTGCGTGACGACTGGCACAACCGCCGCGTCGGCACACGGCTGATGGAGTCGCTGATCGACCTCGCCGACAACTGGCTCGGTGCGCTGCGCATCGAGCTGACGGTGTACGTCAGCAACGAGCACGCGCTGAAGCTGTATCGGAAGTTCGGGTTCGAAGTGGAGGGCACGCACCGCGCTTACTCGCTTCGCGACGGGCAGTACACCGATACCTACGCGATGGCGCGCCTGCATCCGCGGCCGCCGCGTCTGCCGCCGAGCGGCGTTTCAGGATGACGGCCCGCGGCCGCTGGTAACGCGAGGAGGCGACATGACGCAGGGCAGGACCGGACCGATGATCGTCACCAATCTCGAACTGATCCCGGGCCGGCGCATCGCCGCGCATTACGGCATCGTCCAGGGCAGCACCGTGCGCGCCAAGCACGTCGGCAAGGACATCTTCGCGAGCCTGAAGAACATCGTCGGCGGGGAACTGAAGAGCTACACGGAACTGATGCAGGAAGCGCGCGACGAAGCGGTCGAGCGCATGATCGCCGAGGCGCGGTCGATGGGCGCCAACGCCGTGCTCAACGTGCGGTTCGCGACGACGTCGATCGCGGTGGGGGCCGCCGAGATCCTCGCGTATGGCAGCGCCGTGCGGCTGGACGAGCAGTAGGGCGAGGCCGCCATGGCGGACCTGTTCCAGATTGGAGTCTTCGTTGCGCTGCTGACCGTCGGCTATTTTGCCGGGTCGGTGATCGAGCGCCAGCATTACGCCTCGATCCGCAAGCGCGAGCAGGAGTACCGCGACGTGCTGGCTTTCATGGTGCGCTTTCCGTTCGACCGCACGACGCCGCAGCGGGCCTTCCTCGTCTACGGGACGGTGGTCGTCAGCGCGGACTACTTCAAGACCTTCATCGCGGGCCTGCGCAATCTCTTCGGCGGCCGCTTCCGGTCCTACGAGACCCTGATGGAACGCGCACGCCGCGAAGCGCTGCTGCGGCTGAAGGCCGAAGCGCGACGCAAGGGCTCGAAGATGGTCGTCTGCGTGCGTTTCGAGACCACCACGATTGCCCGCGGCTGGGCGCCCGCAATGGAGGTCTTCGCCTACGGCACGGCGCTGGTGCCCGACGATGGCAGCCTGCGCCTGCCGGATCCTCGCGAAGGCGTTTCGCGCCTGCTCGGCGACGGTCTCGTGCGTCCGCGAAGCTGACACCGCCGTGCGCCTGGAGAATCGCCCGCCGGCCGAGGGCATCAATTCGTCGACCGATCACCCCCTGAAGGAACTGGCGTGGCTGCTCGGCGGCAGCGTGGCCGTGGTGATTGCGCTGGTCTTCGCGGTCTCGATCGGCGCGCAGTGGATCGCGCCGCGCGTGCCCTACAAGTACGAAGCGCGGCTGGCCGCGACGCTGCCGCCGATCGCGACCGCGCCCGCCACCGAAGCGGGCCGCGCGGTACAGAATGAACTGCAGCGCATCGCCGACCGGCTGGCAGCGCGCATGCATCTGCCCGAGGGGATGCAGGTCCGCGTCGGGTACGACGAGAGCAAGACGATCAATGCCTTCGCGACGCTCGGCGGGCAGACCGTGTTCTTCAAGGGGCTCCTCGCCCGGCTCGACACCGAAGACGCGCTCGCGATGGTGATGGCGCACGAAATCGCCCATCTTCAGCATCGCCATGCGTCGGCCGCGCTGGGCCGCGGGGTCGCGGTCGGCCTCCTCCTGTCGGTGGTGTCCGCCGAACTCGGTCGCAGCGCGGCGGCCGGCGTCCTGAACCAGGCCGGCCTCGCGACGACGCTGTCGTTCAACCGGGACCAGGAGCGACAAGCCGATGACGTTGCCCTGCAGGTCCTTGCACAGGAGTACGGACACCTCGGTGGCGCGATCGACCTGTTCCGGACGATGGCGGCGCTGCCGGGGGCCGACAGTGCCGTGCCTCAGGTGGAAATGCTCCGCACGCATCCGCTGACGCGCAATCGGCAACAGGCGATCGAGCAGTGGGCGAAGCGGAACAACGTTCCGATCGACGGCGCGCGCCGACCGCTGCCGCCGGCGATCGCGGCGCTGCGGGGCGGGTGATGCAGCCGGCGTACAGCTACTGCCCGTGCTGCGGCACGCCTCTGGCGCGTGCTCAGCAGGCAGGACGCGATCGGCTCTGCTGTCCCGCGTGTGGCTGGGTGCACTGGGACAACCCGACGCCGGTGGTCGCGGCGGTGATCGAGTACCAGGGCAAGGTGCTCCTGGCGCGCAACGTCGCGTGGCCGGAGAAAACGTTCGCGCTCGTCGCCGGTTTCCTCGAGCGCGACGAGACGCCGCAGCAGGCGGTTGCGCGCGAGGTGCTCGAGGAAACCGGCCTCGCGGTGACCGGCACGCACCTGATCGGTGTCTACGAGTTCCAGCGTCGCAACGAAGTGATCATCGCGTTCCACACGCCGGCCGAGGGCACCATCACGCTCGGCGAGGAACTGGCGGAGTACCGGTTGCTCGAGCCCGCGCGCGTGAAGACCTGGCCGCTCGGCACGGGGCTCGCGCTCGCGGACTGGCTGCGGGGCCGGGGCTTGTAGACCCACGCAACCGGCCGATGATCGCGCCGCCGCGGGGCGACGCCACCGACCGGACGATCAGAATCCGATCGTGACGCCGATGTTGGCGACCGGGTAGTACTTGAAGCCGCTGATCTCGTTCTGCAGCTTCACCTGTTCGGCGCCGGCATCCCGTTGCACCTGCGAGCAGAGCGTCGCCGGCACTCCGGCGCCGCACGTGGCGGACAGGCTCGCGCTCGGCGTGCCCTGGAACATGATGCCGAGGTCGAAGTAGAAGTTCACGCCCAGGCCCGCCACGTTGCCGTAGCCGATGCCCAGATACGGCGCGGCGCGGTTGCCCGACTTCACCTCGCCGGTCAGGCTGCCGATGGTGGAGGCGGAGTAGACGTTGCCGTTGAGCGTATAGGTCCCGTTGGTGGGTCGGCCCGTGATGTCGACCTTGTTGTCGTTGAGGATCAAGCCTCCGGTCAGACGAAACGGCCCGGGCAGCGGACTGAAGTCGAGCAGCAGGTTGAGGTTCGACAGCCGGGCCTTGCCGTCGTAATTCACGTCGGTGACGTCGACGTCACGGCTGTAGGACAACCCCGAGTAACCGACGCGGGCGGACAGCGTTGGCATCAGGCTGAAGCCGAGGTCGCCGCCCACGCCGGTCGTGCCGGCCCGCAGGCCGACGCCTGCGGCCTGCGCGGCGCTTGCAGCACCGAAGGCGGCAATGGCGGCGGTGGCGACCCTGCATGCGTTCATCCAGTTCATTGCGTTTCCCTTTCGTGCGGGATCGGTGCGAAACCCGTCCCGAGGTTATCCGCGATCCGCATCCGTGCCCTCCACCGAGTCTTAACCGGGATGCGGTATTCAGGCAGGCCCCGAGGCTAGAATCGTGCCTTCGCGTCCCGTCCCCAAGTGCAGGCAGTTCGCCCCATGCAGCAACCCCAGCCCCTGAACATCGCTGCCGACAAGGAGATCGACACGCGCGGCCTCAACTGTCCGTTGCCGATCCTGCGCGCGAAGAAGGCGCTGGCCGACATGGCGACGGGCCAGGTGCTGAAGGTCGTGTCGACCGATCCCGGCTCGAACCGCGACTTCCAGGCGTTCTGCAAGCAGACCGGCAACGCTCTGCTGGGGCAGGAGAACGTCGCCAAGGACTACATCCACTACCTCAGGCGCCGATGAACACTCCCGTTGTCCCCCGCCGCGGTCCCTCGCGCCTGAAGCTGTTCTTCTGGGTGGTGCTGGTGCCGGTCCTCCTGATTGCGCTGTACTCCTTCGCTGTGGCGAAGTGGAACTACTCGACGGGCGAGCGGGCCGGCTGGGTGCAGAAGTTCTCGAAGAAGGGCTGGCTCTGCAAGACCTGGGAGGGCGAGCTGTCGATGGTGTCGATGCCGGGCACCACGCCCGAGAAGTTCCTCTTCACCGTGTGGGACGACAAGGTCGCCGCGGACATCAACGCCGCGATGGGCCGACGCGTGTCGCTGCACTACAACGAGAAGGTGGGCCTGCCGACGTCCTGCTTCGGCGAGACGCGCCACTGGGTGAACGGCATCACGGTCGTCCCGGAAATCCAGCTCGCGCCGGGCGTCGCCGTTCCGGCGCCGCCGCTGACTCCCGGCACGCCCCCGGGCACGCCCGCTCCCGGAGTGTTGCCGCCACCGATGACGACGCCGCCGGCCGGTACGCCCGCGCCGGCGCCGGCCACCCGGTAAGTCAGGCGGCCGGCAAGCGGCCGAGCTGCTCCCGGACTTTCGCCAGCGTTGCGCCGAAGCCGGCGAGCCGCTCCTTCTCCTGCGCCACGACGGCCGCCGGTGCGCGCTCGACGAAGCTCGCGTTGCCGAGCTTGCTTTCGGCCTTGCGAATCTCGTTCTCGAGCCGCTCGATCTCCTTGCCCAGGCGGTCGCGCTCGGCGGCCACGTCCACCTCGATCTTCAGCAGCAGCCGCAGGTCGTCGACGACCTTGATCGGTGCGGCCGTGCCGTCGGAGGCGGCGTTGATGTCGGCAACGACTTCCACCGCGGACAGGCGCGCGAGCGCCTGCATGTACGGTGCATAGACCGCCAGCGCGCGCGCGTCGCCCGAAGCCACGAGCGGGACCTTCTGCGCCGGCGACAGGTTCATTTCGCTGCGCAGGTTGCGCAGCGCGTCGATCGCGCGCTTCATCAGCGCGACCTCGGCGTCGGCCGCGGCGTCGATCTTCGACGGTTCGGCGCGCGGGAAAGGCTGCAGCATGATCGACGTCTGCTCGTCCAGCCTGCGTTTGCCGGCAAGGACGGATACCTTCTGCCAGAGCTCTTCCGTGATGAACGGGATGATGGGGTGGGCCAGCCGCAGGAGCACTTCGAGAACGCGCACCAGGGTGCGGCGGGTGCCACGCTGCGCCGCCTCGTTGCCCGCCGCCGTCGCTTCGGCGAGCTGCACCTTCGCGAGTTCCACATACCAGTCGCAGTACTCGTTCCACGCGAACGTGTAGATCGCGTTGGCGACGTTGTCGAGCCTGTATTCCGCGTAACCGTGCGCGACCGCGGCCTCCACGCGCTGCAGTTCGCCGATGAACCAGCGGTCCACCACGGACAACTCCACGGGCGCGCCTGCGTCCAGACCGCAGTCGTGGCCCTCCGTGTTCATCAGCACGAAGCGTGTCGCGTTCCACAGCTTGTTGCAGAAGTTGCGGTAGCCCTCGCAGCGCTTGAGGTCGAAGTTGATGTTGCGGCCGAGCGTGGCGCCGGACGCCATCGTGAAGCGCAGCGCGTCGGCGCCGAACGGGGCGATGCCGGCCGGGAAGTGCTTGCGCACCTTGGTCGCGACCTTCGGCGCGTCCTCGGGGCGCCGCAGCCCCGTCGTGTTCTTCTTCACCAGCGCGTCGAGGTCGATGCCGTCGATGATGTCGATCGGGTCGAGCGTGTTGCCCTCGCTCTTCGACATCTTCCTGCCCTCGGCATCGCGCACCATGCCGTGGATGTAGACGTCCCTGAACGGCACCCGGCCGGTGAAGTGCATCGTCATCATGATCATCCGGGCGACCCAGAAGAAGATGATGTCGTAGCCGGTGACGAGCACGGTCGACGGCAGATAGAGGTCGTAGGCGAGCTTGTCCTCGCCCTGCGGGTTCGGCCAGCCCAACGTCGAGAAGGGCACCATCGCCGACGAGTACCAGGTGTCGAGCACGTCCGGGTCGCGGGTGAGCGGCCCCCGGCTGCCGGCGGCCAGCGCCTTGGCCTGCGCCTCGGCTTCGTTGTGCGCGACGAACACGTTGCCCTGGTCGTCGTACCAGGCGGGAATCTGGTGGCCCCACCAGAGCTGCCGGGAGATGCACCAGTCCTGGATGTTCTCCAGCCACTGGTTGTAGACGGTGAGCCACTGCTCCGGGAAGATCTTCACGTCGCCACGGCCGACCGCCTCCAGCGCGACCTGGGCGATCGACTGACCGGGGTGCAGCGTGCCGGCCGGTGCCGGCTTGCTCATCGCCATGTACCACTGCTCGGACAACGTCGGCTCGACGACTTCTCCGGTGCGTTCGCAGCGCGGCACCATCATCTTGTGCGGCTTCTCGGAGACGACCAGGCCGGCTGCGCGCAGGTCCTCGAGCACGCGCTTGCGCGCGACGTACCGGTCGAGCCCGCGGTACTTGGCGGGCGCGTTGTCGTTCACCGTTGCGATGAGCGTGAAGATCGGGATCGGCGCAAGGCCGTGGCGCTTGCCGACTTCGAAGTCGTTGAAGTCGTGCGCCGGCGTGATCTTCACGCAACCCGTGCCGAATTCGCGATCGACCATGGCGTCGGCAATCACGGGGATCGTGCGGCCGGTGAGCGGCAGCACGAGCTGCGTGCCGACCAGGGCGCTGTACCGCTCGTCCTCCGGGTGCACCGCCACGGCGACGTCGCCCAGCATGGTCTCCGGTCGCGTCGTCGCCACCACCACGCCGGCGCTGCCGTCCGCGCCGGGATAGCGCAGTTCCCACAGGCGGCCGTCTTCCTCCTCGGTTTCCACCTCGAGGTCGGAGACCGCGGTCTGCAGCTTCGGATCCCAGTTGACGAGCCGCTTGCCGCGGTAGATCAGGCCCTGCTCGTACAGCCGGACGAAGGTTTCCACCACCACGTGGGACAGCTTCTCGTCCATCGTGAAGTAGGTGCGGGCCCAGTCCACCGAGTCGCCGAGCCGGCGCATCTGTTTCAGGATGGTGCCGCCGGAAAATTCCTTCCACTCCCACACCTTCGCGTTGAAGGCGTCACGGCCGATCGCCGCGCGGCTCGTTCCCTGCGCCTCGAGCTGGCGTTCGACGACGATCTGCGTGGCGATGCCCGCGTGATCGGTCCCCGGCAGCCAGAGGGTGTTGAAGCCCGCCATGCGGTGGTAGCGCGTGAGCGCATCCATGATGGTGTGGTTGAAGCCGTGGCCCATGTGCAGCAGCCCGGTGACGTTCGGCGGCGGCAACTGGATCGAAAAGGACGGCTTCGACGGATCGGAGCCCGCGTTGAAATAGCCGCGCGATTCCCAGACCGGCGCCCAGCGCGCTT
Organism: uncultured beta proteobacterium; assembly: GCA_963726405.1. GTDB lineage: Bacteria > Pseudomonadota > Gammaproteobacteria > Burkholderiales > Burkholderiaceae_F > JAOUJD01. Next base: position 34,678 of record CAVSCF010000001.1, read on the forward strand.
CGATGGCAGCGGGTTCAAAGCTCTTGGCGAGTTCAGGGCCGGTGGCAGGAGTCGTGGTCGTCATGAAGGGGAGCGCCGGATGAGGCGTGAGGTAACCCGCAATTCTAGGGCCTGCTAACGCTTGGATCGCACATGCGTGACCTCCAGAACGGTCGCAATCTAGGCGCGCTGCCGCTGGCAGGGCGGCTCCCTGTCAAGGCAGCGCAACGACGAGTGCGGGCGTTCTGGAGGATCACCCTTCGGGCCGGGCCTTGGCGGGCCGCGCAGCGTTGTTGCGGCTCCTCGCCTTGCACCAGCAATGGTCTCGTCGCCGCGCCTAGCTGCGCGGCCCGCCAAGACCCGGCGCATGCGCGAGCCAAGCGTTAACAGGCCCTAAGGGAACGGGTCCGGAGGGACCCGCGGGCCGGACTACTTGCCCGAGCGCTGCCGGGCGACTTCGGTGGCCACCGCGCTCGACACGGCGTCGCGAACAGCGGCTTCGATCGACGGCCGCATCTCGCCGACAGTCGCGAGCAGCATGCGCACGAGCGTCGGCTGCAGGCGTTCCCTGAGCTGACGATCCAGTTCGGCCGCCAGCCGCGGCTGCAGTTCGCGCACGAGCGCTTCCCGCGCCTGCTCCTCGACCGCGTCCCAGTCCAGTTCCTGGACGGCCTCGGGCTTCGCTGGAACGCTGGTCGTCACTGCGAAGGCAGACGCGGGCGGCGCGGCAGCCTCCCGGGGTTGCGAGGCGGGCGGCGCGCTGTCCGGTTCCGGGAGCGACCCCGGCGGCAGCGAGATGTCGAGTTCGAGCGAGGGCAGGGTGAGGCGTTCGGTCAGCACCGGGATCGTCTCGTCGTCCGGCAGGACCTTGCCGCCCGGCTGCGTGAGCCGTTCGAGGTCGGTCGTCTTCTTGCCGCTGCTCACGATGGACCGTTCACTGCGTGCCGTCGAATGTCGTGGGCTGGAAACCGCGTTCCCGGTACGTCTTGAAGCGGGAGCGGGCGCGCGCGCGCTCTGCTTCATCGCGCGAGACGACCTCGATCACCCGCTCGTAGCGGTTGAACAGGGTCTCGAACCCGGAGGGCGCGTCGTCGTCGAGCGTCAGCAGAACGTCGCTCGGCGGCGCGGCGTCGGGATCGGGTGCGAGCAGGATCGGAGTCGAGCCGGCCAGCGGCGAACCGAGGTACACGTGCGGAAGGAAGTCGAGGGCCGAGAACGTCCAGAGCATGGCGTCGTACTGCGCCAGTCGCTCGAGGCTGCGCGCGTACACGACAAGGCGCTTGCCGGCCGCGCGCGCCTTGCGCGTGACGCGGCACGCATAGTGGACGCGGTGGTCGACGTTGAAGTGAAAGTCGATGCGCGTCACGGCCGCGGGGTCAGCTCGCCCGGTTGATCAGGAACTGCGCCAGCAGCGGCACCGGGCGGCCGGTCGCGCCTTTGGCGGCGCCGCCCTTCCACGCGGTGCCCGCGATGTCGATGTGGGCCCACGTGTAGGTCTTCGTGTAGCGCGCGAGGAAGCAGGCGGCCGTCACCGCGCCTGCATTGCCCGGCGTGCCGATATTGGCCATGTCGGCGAAGTTGGACTTGAGCTGCTCCTGGTAGTCCTCGTCGAGCGGCAGGCGCCACGCCGGGTCGCCGGCCGCCTTGCTGGCGGCCAGCAGTTCGCCGGCCAGGTCGTCGTTGTTCGAGAACAGCCCGGAGTTCACGTTGCCCAGGGCCACGACGCAGGCGCCGGTGAGCGTGGCCATGTCGATCACGGCCGCCGGCTTGAAGCGCTCGGCGTAGGTGAGGGCGTCGCACAGGATCAGGCGGCCTTCGGCATCGGTGTTCAGGATTTCGATGGTCTGGCCGGACATCGAGGTCACGATGTCGCCCGGTTTGGCCGCGTTGCCTGCCGGCATGTTCTCGCACGCCGCAACCACGCCCACCACGTTGAGCTTCAGCTTGAGTTCGGCGAGTGCGCGCATCGTCCCGAGGACGCTTGCCGCACCGCACATGTCGAACTTCATCTCGTCCATCGCCGCGCCGGGCTTCAGCGAAATGCCGCCCGAGTCAAACGTGATGCCCTTGCCGACCAGAACGATGGGAGCGTGCTTCGCCGCGGCACCGCTGTACTTCAACACGATCAGGCGCGGCGGCTGCGCCGAGCCGCGGGCGACGGCGAGGAAGGAGCCCATTTTCAGCGCTTCGATCTGCTTGGCCTCGAGGACCTCGATGTCGAGCTTCCATTGCTTGGCGAGCTTGCGCGCTTCTTCGCCGAGGTAGGTCGGGGTGCAGATGTTGGGCGGCAGGTTGCCGAGGCGCTTCGTCACTTCCATGCCGTTGGCAATGGCGGTGCCGTGACGCAGGCCCCGTTCAGCTTCGGGCTTGCGTTCGGGGACCAGCAGGGTGATGTTGTCCACGCCGCTGCCGTCCGGTTCGCGCTTGCTCTTCAGTTCGTCGCTTCGGAATGCGGTCTCGCGCGCGGTGACGGCGAGCATTCGCGCCTGCCACTCGGCCTTGCGGCCCTTCACGTGCCAGTCGCAGGCCGCGATGGCCACGTCCTTCACGGCCACGCCGAACGCCTTGACGCTCGCGCGTGCCGCATCCGTGTAGGCCTTCTCGTTGAAATCGTCCTTGCCGCCCAGTCCGACGAGGAGCACGCGCGGCGCGGCAACGCCCGGCAGGCCCCGAAGCAGCAGGGTGGTCCCGCGCTTGCCGGCCATGTCGCCGCTCTTGACGGCCGCCTTGATGGCGCCGCCGGACGCCGCGTCGAGTCCCTTTGCCGTCGGCGTCAGTTCGCCATCCGCATGCACGCCGACCACGATTGCATCGGCCTTCACGGTCTCGGGGCGACCGACCTTTGTGTTAAATTCCATCGAGGATTTCCCTCTGAAAAGTCGCGCGATGTGTGCTTTCGTCCCATCGGCGAGGCGTTCGAAGAATACGCGGCATGAGGGCCACTCTCGGCTGCACTTCTTGGCGTCCCAGCACGGCCCGGCAAAGCGCCGCGAAGTATATAGCGCGGCCTGCTTTCCATTGATCCTTGCCCCCTGCACGGGGCGCGCCGGCGGATGATCTTCTCGCGCGCCATCGTTGCTGAACTCACGAGCACGGCCAGCGCCGTGTTCACGGTCCTGTTCTCGATCATCTTCTCGGTCGGCCTGGTGCGCATCCTCGGGCAGGCCGCCGGGGGACGAGTCGACAACCAGGCGGTGCTGCAACTGCTCGCGCTGACCGCGCTCACCTGGCTGCCGCTTGTGCTGACCCTGACGCTGTTCATCGCGGTGCTGATGACGCTGTCGCGCGCGTACCGCGACTCCGAGATGGTGGTCTGGTTCGCCACGGGGCAGAGCCTCGTCGCGTGGATCGGCCCCGTGCTCCGCTTTGTCTGGCCGGTCGTGATCGCGATCGCGTTGCTGTCGTTCTTCGTGTCGCCGTGGTCGCAGGGGCAGATCGAGGAGACCCGGGACCGCTTCGCGAGGCGTGACGACGTGAGCCGCGTGGCGCCGGGGCGTTTCATCGAGTCGGCGGGCTCGGACCGCGTGTTCTTCGTCGAGTCGGTGGACGTTGGCGGCGGCGAGGTGCGCAACGTCTTCGTGAGCGCGAAGACGCACGGCCGCGAGACGCTGGTGGTCGCGGAAAACGGGGTCATCGAAGTCGCGCCCAACGGCGACCGCTTCATCGTGCTGAAGCAGGGGCGCCGCTACGAGGGCAATCCCGGCCAACTCGAGTACCGTACGCTCGAGTTCGAAACCTACGCGATCCGTCTCGAAAGCCGCCCCGACCGGCCGATCGGCGAGCGGCGCGCGAAGACACTGACGACCTTCCAGTTGCTGACGCAACCGACTCCCAACAACCTGGGCGAGGTCCTCTGGCGTGTCAGTGCGCCGGTGATGGCGTTGCTGGTGACGCTGCTGGCGATCCCGCTGTCGTATACGAACCCGCGCGTGGGGCGTTCGACCAACCTGATCATCGCGGTGCTGGCGTTCGCCATCTATATCAACCTGCTCAACACGGTGCAGGCGTACGTGCAGCAGGAGCGGCTGAGCTTCGGCATCGGCGTCTGGGTGCTGCACGCCATCGTCCTCGCGATCGTCGTCCTGATGTTTGCGCGGCGTCTGTTCGTGCACGGCTGGCCTCGGCCGAAGTTCCTTCGCCGTCGGCAGGCGACCGCGCCGTGAGGACGCTGCGGCGCTATCTCTGGATCGAGATCGTCGTGGCGACGCTCTTCGTGCTGTTCGCCCTGCTGACGCTCTTCATGTTCTTCGACATGGTCCAGCAGCTCGACGAGATCGGACGGCGCGGTTTCAAGCTGCATCACGCGTTGTCGTACGTGGCCCTGACGCTGCCGTCACGGACGTACGAACTCATGCCGATCGCGGCGCTGATCGGGACGATCTACGCCTTGTCCAAGCTCGCGGCGAACTCCGAGTTCACCATCATGCGGGTATCGGGCATGAGCACGGGAGCGCTGCTCAACACCCTTCTCGTGATCGGCCTGGTGATCGTCGCGGTCACTTATGCCCTTGGCGAATTCGTTTCTCCCCCGGCCGAACAGATGGCGCAGCGCGTGCGGCTGAAGGCCATGGGCTCCGAGATCAGCGTGCGGGACTTCCGTTCCGGGGTGTGGGTTCGCGACGTGCTGAAGGACCCCGACGGCGGGGTCGAAGCGTTCCGCTTCATCAACGTGCAGAAGGTATCGCCCGATGCCGGCAGCACGCGGGGCTGGCGCATCTTCGAATTCGACAGCGCCTATCGATTGCGCTCGATCACGACGGCCGAGGCCGGCAGCTATGCGCCTGACACCGGGTGGACGCTCACCAATGTGGTCGAGACACGTCTTCCGCAGCTGTCCACTGCGTCGACCGAGCAGACCGCCGCCGGCACCAAGGTGATCAGGGAGGAGACGCGGACCTGGCGGTCAGAGTTGCGGCCGGACATCTTCGGCGTGCTCATGGTGCAGCCGGAGCGCATGGCCGGCTGGGACCTCGCGCAGTACATCCACCACCTTTCCGAGAACCGCCAGCAGACCGAGCTCTACGAGATCGCGTTCTGGAGCAAGCTCTTCTATCCGTGGGCGGTACTGGTGATGATGGCGCTCGCGCTTCCCTTCGCCTACCTCCACGTCCGCGCCGGCGGACTGAGCCTGAAGATCTTCACCGGCGTGATGATCGGCGTGGCGTTCTACGGATTGAACAAGCTCTTCGCGCACCTGGGGATGCTGAACACCTGGCCGCCGATTCTGGTGGCGGCGTTGCCGAGTCTGGTTGTGTTGGCGTTGGCGATGAGTGCGCTTTACTGGATTGAGCGGCGCTGATTTGCGCCCGCTGCTCGTCCTGGCTTCAAAGATTCTTATCAATGCCTGCGCGCCTGCTTAAGGCGTTGCCTGCTGGGCGTTGCTTGTTCACTGCGTGAGGCTTGGGACGCCTGCCCGGCGGGGGCCTACTTTCTTTGTCTTGCCAAAGAAAGTAGGCAAAGAAAGTCGCGCCTGCGACGGGACTCTCTTCGTTGTTCCTTCACTGCGTGAGGCGCCTGACGCCTGCGCGGCGGGCGGTTACTTCTCTTGTCTTGCCAAGAGAAGTAACCAAGAGAAGTCGCGCCTGCGAAGGCGGTCGGCTGACGCCGACTCCGCTGTGCTGCTCAGCCTGGGGTCGCGCCGCGTAACTCGCTGCGGTCGCTGCGCGACCTCCGCTCGGACAGACGCGGCGAGTCAGTCGAGGAGGCGCGCGGTGCGCGCCGCCCCCAGTCTTCCGCTGCTCGCCGCCTTCGAAGGCAGGGACGGCGTCGCGGGGCTGGCAGAGGAAAGGAACAGGGAAAGGCATTTGCCTTTTCCCTTCTCTGGCCCTTTGCTGGCCGGCTGCCGGTGTTTATTGCCTCCGAAGGCGCCGAGCAGCGCAGGCTTGCGGTCGGCGCGCGCAGCGCGCACCTCTTCCGACTCGCCGCGGCTGTCTGAGCGGAGGTCGCGCAGCGACCGTAGCGAGTTCCGCGGCGCGACCGCAAGGCGAGCAGCACAGGGCACCCGAAGGGCGCCTTCGCAGGCGCGACTTTCTTTGCCTACTTTCTTTGGCAAGACAAAGAAAGTAGGCCCCCGCCGGGCAGGCGTCCGCAGCCTCACGCAGTGAACAAGCACCGATCGGAGTTCCGTCGCAGGCGGGCGTTTCTTTGCCTACTTTCTTTGGCAAGACAAAGAAAGTAGGCCCCCGCCGGGTAGGCGTCCGCAGCCTCACGCAGTGAACAAGCACCGATCGGAGTTCCGTCGCAGGCGCGGCGTTTCTTTGCCTACTTTCTTTGGCAATACAAAGAAAGTAGGCCCCCGCCGGGTAGGCGTCCCAAGCCTCACGCAGTGGACGAGCAACGCCCTGGTAGGTGCATGCAGCCCCAGCCGCTTAATGCGTCCCCGACTCCGCTGACCTCTTCTTCGCCCCGAAGGGGTAAGCGCCCCCACTCTTGCCCTTCGCCGGAATCATCAGGGACAGCACCATCGTGACGGCAAGCACCACCACGGTGAACCCGAGTGACCACACCACGGGAATCTTGTACACGTCCAGCAGGAGCATCTTGGTTCCGATGAACGCCAGCACGATCGCCAGGCCGTACGACAGGAGATGGAAGCGCTCGTGCATTCCGGCGAGCAGGAAGTACATCGCACGCAGGCCGAGGATCGCGAAGACGTTGGAGGTCAGCACGATGAACGGGTCGGTGGTGATGGCGAAGATGGCCGGGATGGAGTCGACGGCGAAGATGATGTCGACGATGCCGATCAGCGCGATGACGATGAACAGCGGCGTGAAATGGCGCACGCCGTTGATCGTCGTGGTGAAGCGCTCGCCGTTGTAATCCGGCGCGATCTTCAGGTGGCTGCGCGCCCACTTGAGCGCGGGGTTGGATTCGAGGTCCGGCTCCTGCCCCGCCGCCCACCACATCTTCACGCCGGTGAAGACGAGGAAGGCGCCGAAGATGTACAGGATCCAGTCGAACTGCTGGATGAGCCAGGCGCCGATCAGGATCATGCCGGCGCGCAGCACCAGGGCGCCGAGGATGCCGATCATCAGCACCCGCTTCTGGAACTCGGGCGGCACCGCGAAGTACGTGAACACCATCAGGAACACGAAGATGTTGTCCACGGCGAGCGCCTTCTCGACCAGGTAACCGGTCAGGAACTCGAGCGCCTTGGCGTTCGCGATCTCACGCGTGGAATTGGCGTCGAGGTACCACCAGAGCCAGCCGAGGAACACGAACGACACGCCGACCCAGATCAGCGACCAGACGGCCGCCTCCTTGATCGACACGCGGTGCGCGCCCTGTTTGCTCATCGCGAAGAAGTCGACGAGCAGGGCGACGAGGACGAAGGCCGCGAACAGCGACCACATCAGGGGACTGCCGATGGAGTTCATGAAAGCACTTTCAAAAGTGGTTCCCGCGCTGGCGCACCGCGGGTGGTGTGAAAGTGCTGGAGTGGTCTGGCTAGACCAGGCTGAATTCCTGGCCCGCGATGCCGGGCGGCCAAACTACGCCAGATCCGCCGTATTGACGACATCGCAGTGAACGCGGGTCGGAACCTGCGCCGGGAAGCTACTCCCCATCCGAAGCGGGCGCATTTCAGCAGTCGCCGCGCCTGAAGTCAACGCAAAGCGGCGGCCTGGCACTAGGGAGAAACCCCCTCAAGACGGCTCGCGACATGAGCAGGTGAGCCGAGCCGAGGGGCGAGCATCGAGCCGCGTTGCCGGCCTTCCGCTCCGTCCGTCCCGTCGTGACGTCCTTAATCGTCGCCTAACCAGCCGGCGGCATACTGCGCGCTTCAGTCTCCACCCAATGTCTCAAATGCGGCTGTTGCTCGTCGAAGACGACCACATGATCGGCGAAAGCCTGCGCAAGGCGCTGCGCCAGTCCGGCTTCGCGGTGGACTGGGTGCGCGACGGCCGCGCGGCCGAGGGCAGCATCGCGTCCGAGCGATTCGACCTTGTCCTGCTGGACCTCGGTCTTCCGCAGCGCGACGGCATGGAGGTCCTGGCAGCGATGCGCGCGCGCGGCGACCGCACGCCGGTGATCGTCGTCACGGCGCGCGACGCTCTCGCAAACCGCGTGCGCGGACTCGACGCCGGCGCCGACGACTACATCGTCAAGCCGTTCGAGCTCGACGAACTGCTCGCGCGCATCCGCGCTGTCGTGCGCCGCGAGGCGGGCCGCGCCGCGCCCGCGCTCGAAGTCGGCGACGTCACTCTTGATCCCGCCACGCGTCAGGTGGCGCAGCGCGGCGCGCCGGTGGCGCTGTCGGCACGCGAGTACGCGGTGCTCGAAGCCCTGATGCTGCGCCCGGGCGCCATCCTCTCGCGGGCGCAGCTGGAGGACCGCCTGTACGGCTGGGGCGAGGAGCTCGAGAGCAACGCGATCTCGGTCTACGTTCATCAGCTTCGCCGCAAGCTCGGCGACGGATTCATTCATACGGTGCGCGGCGTCGGCTACTACGTCGACGCGCCGAGGGCGGGCGCATGAGTGTGCACGGTCAATCGGGAGCGTTCATCGCGCGAGGCGCGAGGGGCGACCTGTGAACTCGCTGCGCGGCCGGCTCCTGCTGTTCCTTTTCAGCCTCGCTGGAATCGCCGCACTGGCGATCGCATTCGTCAGCTACCGCAGCGTGCTGCAGGACACCGACGAGATCTTCGATTATCAGCTTCAGCAGATGGCGCTGTCGCTGCGCGACCAGGGCGCGGTTCCGGACGATCATCGCGCCGCGCTCGCGGACCCCAGCCTCGACTACGTGGTCCAGGTCTGGACCAGCGACGGCAGCGTGACCTACTCGTCGCACCCGAACCGCCGCCTGCCACCCGCTGTCGCGATCGGGTTCGCGAACGCCGAAATCGAAGGCCGGTCCTGGCGCATCTACAGCACCATGGCGCGCGATCGCGTGATCCGCGTGGCCCAGCCCCTCGCCGTGCGCGAGTCACTGGCGGCGGCGACGGCGCGCCGCAGCGTGGTGCCGGTGCTGGTGGCGGCGCCGATCGTCGCGCTCGCAATGTGGTGGCTGGTCGGCCTGTCGCTGGCGCCGCTTGGAAGCCTCGTCGCCTCGGTCAAGTCGCGCGAGGCCGACTCCCTGAACAAGCTCGATGCCGCGGGCTTGCCCTCGGAGATCACGCCGCTCGTCGACGCGCTGAATGGCCTGCTCGCCCGCCTCGGCGCCGCGCTCCATGCACAGCGGGCGTTCGTCGCCGACGCCGCGCACGAACTGCGGTCGCCTCTCACGGCGCTGAAGCTGCAACTCGACCTCGTGCGCCTCGCGGCGGACGACAGCGAACGCGATGACGCGCTACGCGAACTCGCCTCCGGCATGGACCGCGTGCACCACCTTCTCGAACAGTTGCTGGCGCTCGCCCGCGCCGAGCCGGGCGGCGCGGAGACGAAGTTCCGAGAGGGTGATCTCGCCGAGGTGGCGCGTCAGGCGGCGGCCGACACCGTTCCGCTCGCGTCATCGCGCGGCGTCGAACTGGAACTCGAAGCGCCGCAGCCGGTGGGGATACAGGGCGACCTCGGCGCGCTGCGCATCCTTGCGCGCAACCTGATCGACAATGCCGTGCGCTATGCGGGCGCGTCCGGCCGCGTACGTGCCGAAGTTCTCGCAGACGCTGGCCGGGCCGTGCTGCGCGTCGACGACTCCGGGCCGGGCATCCCGCCCGATGAACGTGGGCGCGTGTTCGACCGCTTCTACCGCCGTGACGGCGGCGACACGAGCGGCAGCGGCCTCGGCCTCGCGATCGTGCGCGCGATCGCCGACCGCCACGGCGCTCGAATCGATCTGGGCGAGGCGCCGCTCGGCGGACTGCGGGTCGACGTGCGCCTTCCCCTGGCCCCGTCGGTCGGCGGACCGGTTGCTCCGCCGACAGCGGCCTAACGCTCGCCTAATTCGGCGCTAATCGAGCCATCACGGCCGACTCCTAGAGTGCATTTCGCGCGAGATGGCTCGCGCGACAAGAATGCACAAGGAGTCGCAATGAAGATGAAACCAGTGGCCGCCGCCCTCGTTGCGGCGGGTGTTGTGATCGCTGCCAGCGGCGCGGGCGCCTGGGGCGTCGGAGAGATGCTGCAACGGATGCCCGCCACGACGGCCGCGTCGGTGCCCACTGCCCCGGCCGGTTCCACCACTCCCACGGCCATCCCGACCGCGGCTTCGCCGAGCGCCGGCGGCATCGCGGGGACGGGCTACCGCGCGACCGTGCAAGCCTACGGCCCCGCGGTCGTCGGCATCACCGTGGCCGGCACGCGCAAGGCCGACGCCGAGGACGAGCCGGACGATGTCCCGCAGTTCTTCCGCGGCATGCCGGGCACGCCGTTCGGTGGCCCGCGCGGCGACGCGCCCTTTCGCGGTCAGGGCTCGGGTTTCGTCATCAGTGCCGACGGACTGATCCTCACCAACGCGCACGTCGTGCGCGGTGCGAGCGAGGTCACGGTCAAGCTCTCCGACCGCCGCGAGTTCCTCGCGAAGGTACTGGGCGCCGACAGCGCAACCGATGTCGCCGTGCTGAAGGTCGACGCGCAGAACCTGCCGACGGTCGCGCTCGGCGACCCGAAGCAGGTGCAGGTGGGCGATCCGGTGCTTGCGATCGGTTCTCCCTTCGGGTTCGAGCAGACGGCCACGCAGGGCATCGTGAGTGCCAAGGGCCGCTCGCTGCCGGGCGATTCGTACGTCCCGTTCATCCAGACGGACGCCGCCGTCAACCCGGGCAACTCCGGCGGCCCGCTGTTCGACGCGAACGGTCGCGTGATCGGCATCAACTCGCAGATCTACTCGCGCAGCGGCGGCTTCCAGGGCCTCGCCTTCGCGATCCCGATCGACGTCGCGCTGAACGTGAAGGACCAGATCGTTGCGAAAGGCAGGGTCGAGCACGCCCGTCTGGGCGTCACGCTGCAGGACCTGAACCAGGGCCTTGCCGAAACGTTCGGCCTGACGACCCCGGACGGCGCCATCGTTTCCAGCGTCGCGAACGGCACGGCGGCCGCGAAAGCCGACCTGAAACCCGGCGACGTCATCACGAAGATCGACGGCGAGACCGTCCGCGCAAGCGGCGACGTGTCGAGTCGCGTCGGCATGGCCAGGCCCGGCCAGAAGATCAAGCTGACCGTGTGGCGCGACAAGGCGAACGTCGATCTCGACGTCACTCTCGGCGCGGCGGAAGGCAGGATGCGCCAGGCGGCCAGCGAGGCGCCGAAAGGCCGCCTGGGGCTGGCGGTCCGGCCGTTGTCGGAAGGCGAGAAGCGCCAGCTTGGCACCGAACATGGCCTGGTCGTCGAGGACGCGGCCGGACCTGCCGCGCGCGCCGGAATCCAGCCGGGCGACGTGGTGCTGTCGATGAACGGCAAGCCGGTCGACAGTGCCGAGCAGATGCGCTCCACGCTCGAGCAGAAGCCCGCGCGCGTGGCGCTGCTCATCCAGCGCGACAGCCAGCGCATCTTCGTTCCGATCAACCTGGGCTGAACCCAGGCAACAAAGCAACGCCGCCGGGCCTTGCGCCCGGCGGCGTTTTTCGTTGCACGCGCCGGGCGCCCGGGCGGGGCCAGCGCAGTCATCTCGCTTTCGGCCGGCGGTGCGCGAGAATCGCGCCTTGCCGGACCATCCAGGAGGAGGGCATGCCCGAGATCCCGATCGCCGAACGCGTCGCCCTCCTGACCGGGTCGGAGGGCTGGTTCGGGCGGGCGCCGAAGGAGTTCCAGAGGGCCGTCCTCGCGCGCTGCGAGTGGATCGTCTGCAGCGCCGGCCAGCCCGTGTACCAGACGGCCGACGAGCGCGCCGACCTCGTCGCCGTCGTCGACGGCACGGTCGAGGTCTACTCGCGGTTCGGCGTCGGTGACAACCCGCTGCTGCACCTCGCCCACGAGGGCTTGTGGGCGGGCTACGGTTCGGTGATCACGGGCGAATCTCCGCGAGCGACCCTCATCGCGCGTGTGGACACCCTGCTCGCGCGCGTGCCTCGACGCGCGATGCAGGAAGTGCTCGCGGCGCGTCCGGAGTGGTGGCGCGTGCTCTCCACCGCGGCGATGGAGTACGGTGACATCACGATCGCCGCCTTCGCCGACCTGCTGATTCCCGACAACGAGCGGCGTTGCGCCTGCACGGTGCTGCGCATCACCGGACTGCGACCGCCGCGCCGTGCGCGGCCCGATCGGCGCGACGTGGCCGTCACCCAGAGCGAACTGGCCGCGATGGTCAACCTCTCGCGCACGACGCTGGTGGAGATCCTTCATCGGTTCGAACGCCGCGGCCTGATCGAGCAGGGCTACCGGATGCTGCGCGTCGTTGATCCGGTGGCGCTCGCGGCCCTCGCGCAGGGCCACGCCCCGCGCGGTCGCGGCGGAGCGCGGCGCTAAGTCGACCCGATCGCTTACGGCTTGATGGTTTGCTGCTGCCACTAATTAGTCAAATCCGAACAATCGGCAGGCCAGCCCGCCCATACACTCGCGCCCGCGGGCGCCGCAATCGCGGCTGCCGAATCCTCGTCATCAAAAGCCTCCGGAGACGGAGCTAGCGACCCGTGAATCGACTCAACAACTACGGCTCGGTCATCGCACCGGGCGAGGAAAGACCATGAGCAATTTCTGGGATCTGGTGACGCTTCTTGTTTCGACCTTCCTGTTCGTCGCCTATCTCTTCATCCTGTTCCAGATCGTTACGGATCTCTTCCGCGACGGCGAAATGGGAGGAGGCGCGAAGGCGTTGTGGATCGTGGGCCTGGTGTTCCTGCCCATGCTGACCGCGATCGTCTACATCATTGCGCGCGGCAAGGGGATGGCCGCACGCCAGCAGGCAACGCTCAACCGGATGAAGAACGAATCGGAGTCGTACATCCGCCAGGTGGCGGGCCGCTCGCCGGCCGCCGACATCGCCGAGGCGAAGTCGCTGCTCGAAGCCGGCACGATCACGCAGGCCGAATTCGAGCGCCTGAAGGCGAAAGCCCTGGGGTGATTTCGTTGGCACCGGTCGGGTCGATGCGCGATGGCTGATGTGCTTTCAGTAAGCGCCGCTCGGCCCTGGCAAACCGTCGTGTTCGTGGTTTTCACGCTGGCATGCGTGGCCGCCGCTTTTCTGCTGCCCGCGATGCCGCAGCCAACGGACTACCACGCCTTCGTGGACGATCGCGCGTTCTGGGGCATCCCGCACTTCAAGAACGTGGTGTCGAACCTGGCCTTCGTGCTCGCGGGAGCGGCAGGGTTCGCGGTGATGGCGCGGGCGCCAGCGGCATTCATTGGTCCCGCAGAGCGCTGGCCGTATTACGTCTTCTTCGCCGGCCTTGTCCTGACCGGTATCGGCTCTGGCTACTATCACCTGGACCCGAACAACGAGACGCTGTTCTGGGACCGTCTGCCAATGACGATCGCCTTCGCCGGCCTCGTCGCCGGCCAGATCGCCGAGCGCATGTCGCCGCGCGTCGGCGTTGCGCTGCTCACCCCGATGCTCGCGATCGGCGCCGCGAGCGTGATCTACTGGCGGGCGACCGAGCGCGCCGGCGTCGGCAATGTGCTCCCGTACGCGATCCTGCAGGCGTACACGATGGCCGCGGTGCTGCTGCTCGCGTTCACGCATCCGTCGCGCTACACGCGCGGCAGCGATATCTACTGGGTGTTCGCGGCCTACCTCGCCGCGAAGGTCACGGAGACCTTCGATGCAGAGATCTGGGAATGGACCGCCGGGCTCATCAGCGGACACACGCTGAAGCACCTGTTCGCCGCGGTCAGCGGCGTCATCGTCTGCATGACGTTGCTGCGGCGCCGGCCGCGCGCGGATCTCGCGCCTGCTTGATAGCGGGCCGCGGTCCTTTCCTCCCGACCTCGACTCAGTCGTACGTTCCGCGAGGCGCTCATGGGCTGCGCCACGAGCGACGGCGGCGACGCCGTCCCGAAGCGGCTGGGCGCGCTCTCGCCCACCGATTCCCTGAAGAGCCGAGCGATACGCCGGTCGAAGTCCGGCGGGAAGGTCCAGAAGCGGGCGCCCTCCTCGCCGATCCGTTCTTCCAGACCCCGGCGCGCGGGCGCTGCATCGAAGAGCAGGAGTGCGAGCACGTCGCTGCTCACCCACGCGTGCTCGAACCAGAACGCATGCGAGCGGCGCGGCAAGCCCGGTATTGCGGCCGGGTCCACGTCCAGCAGGTCGAACCCGAGCCGCTGCGATGCCTCGATCATGAAGGACCGTTGCCCGGCATCCAGTTCGTCCTTGTCCGGGCGGCCGGCGCGCGATGCGCGATTCACGAGCTGCGAAACCCGCAGTGCCTTGTCCCCCTGGTTGACGGCCGCCGTGACGCGCCCGACGACGTCGACGTACTCGCGCAGCTGATCGACGAACAGCCGCGTATCCAGGTCCGGCGCCGCGAAATAGACGTTCGCGAGTCGCAGGCGTTTGCGCACGTCGGCGCGCGTTTCGGCACCCCGCGACGCGGCCAGCATGACCAGCGCCGGGCTTGCGATCTGCGCGCCCGCGCTGTACGAAAGCACGCTGACCGACGAGGCGCGCGTGTTGGCGGCGATGGCCTCCAGCAACTTCGCAAAGGGCTCGATCGAGCTCGCCGCATTGCCCACGTCCGTCAGGTAGCGCAGGATGGATCCGGCCGAGGGCCACATGAATGACACCACCACGACGCGGCGGGTGGCGAAGTGCTGGAATTGCGCCGCTTGCGCCACCGCCCGCGGCACCGGGGTGTTCGCGCCGTGCACGTAGACGACGACTTCACGGCCGGGACTCAGGGCCAGTGCGCGGTCGATCATCGCGAAGAACTGATGGGCAGAGGCGCCCGCCTCGGATGAGCCGAGCGGAGGCAGCACCCCCTTGGGTTCGAGCCAGTCGAGCCGCACGATCGGCCGCTGCTCGATGTCGTCGCTGGTGGAAAGGCTGTGCAGCGTGTCCCAGTCGAACGCGTCGTCGCCGATCCGCACGTGCGCGATGCCGACGCGAAGCTGGGCGCCCGGCAGCGCGGTGAAAAGCGGTTCCGGCGTGTCGATCAACGCCAGGCGATTGGTCGCGTAAAGCACCGGAACGTCGGTCCGCGCCAGTTTCGCTTCCGTTCCGCCGAACGGGTCGACTTCGCCGCCGCTGAACGCGACGGGCGTCGGCATCAGGCGGACGGGCGTCTGGCATCCAGCCACGAGGAAGGATGCCGCGAGGGCGGCGGCCACGACGTGCCGCCCACCGGACCGGCGCGTCACGTCAACCACGCGGCGCAACCCCTTGGCGAACAGCGCGCCAGGGAAGGTCGCCCGGTCAGCTGCACTGCCCCGTATGACCGCACGCGGTGCAGAACTCGCAGCCGTCGCGCTTGATCATCGCCGCCGCGCCGCAGCTCGGGCAGACCTTGCCCTTGACCGGCGCGGTTTCGTGCGCGATGACTTTCACCGCGTCGGGCAGCGCGAGGATGCCCGCCGACTGGATCGCGCGGCCCTCGTCGTCGAGGATGCCGAGCACCTTGTAACGGTGCAGCAGCAGCGTGGCGATGTAGGCCACGGTGCTCGGGTACAGCGACGAGCGGTCGTCGCCCGGCACCGGCGCCCAGAACTCGCCGTTCTGCTCGCCGAAGTTCAGCAGCTTGCGCAGCTTCAGGCCGATCCAGTTGGCGTCGACGACCCGCATGTCGAGCGAGATCAGCTTGCACAGCCCGTCGAGCACCTTCGGATACTCGCCCGCGAGCCAGATCGAGTACGGCCGGCGGCTGCCATCGGGCAGGTGCAGCTCCTTCACGCCCAGCACGAAATCGTCGCCGGTGTTCGCGTTGGACACGTCCACCGTCCAGCTCATCGTGCCGAGCGGGCCGGCTTTCGGCTCCTTCTTGGAGAACAGCGCGTTCAGCACGGGCGTCTGCTGCTGGTCGATGTCCCGGTACGCGCCGATCTGCTCGCAGCGCCAGTTGACGATGTTGGCGAACGCCGCCACCACGCCGTTCTGGTACACGCGCTCGCCCGACGGCGGCATCTTGAGCTGGAAGCCCTGTTCGTCGCGCGCCTTCGACAGCGATTCGAGCTTCATCTTCAGCCACGCGCGGTCCTCGCTGCGCATGTCCATCGACAGCGCCTTGGCGATCGCGCCGAGGCCGCGCGGCTGCTCGGCGCCGTTGACCCACACTTCGAACGGCATCGGGCCGTGGCCGTTGTTGTCCACCTGGCCGATGAAGATCGCGAAGCTTTCCTTGCGCTCCGGAATCTCGACCATGTAGGTCCACGCCATGTTGCCTTCGGCGAGGTCGGGCCGGCCGGGCCACTTCAGGCTCGCCAGCGCGGGTTGCGGCGTGGACGCGAGCCGGACACGACGGTCCGGGTCGTCCTTGAGGTCCTGCGGCGCGGCGTTGTGCGACTGCGCGGTTTCCTTGTGGACCTCCAGCACCGAGCCGATGACGTTGTTCGGCCGATAGGTGGTGATGCCCTTCAGGCCGGCGTGCCACGCCTCGAGGTAGAGGTTCTTGAAGTCCTCGAAGGGATAGTCCTCCGGGACGTTCACGGTCTTGCTGATGGCGGCGTCGACGTACGGCTGCACGGCGGCGATCATCTGCATGTGGTCGCGTGCCGACATCTCGAGCGCGCTGACGAACGACGCCGGCAGCTGGCTCTCGTCACCACCCATGCGCTTGTAGAGCCGGTAGGCGTAATCCTCGACGGCGTATTCCTGCTTCGTGCCATCCGGCATGCGCTTCTTGCGCACATAGGTCCACGAGAACGTCGGCTCGATGCCGCCGGATGCGTTGGCGGCGAACGCCAGCGAGATGGTGCCGGTCGGCGCGATCGACAGCAGATGCGAGTTGCGGATTCCGTGCACCCGGATCTCGTCCTTCAGCTTGTCGGTCAGGCGCGAGGCGCAGTGCGGCTCGGCCAGGAACTTCTCCGCGTCGAAGAGCGGAAACGCCCCTTTCTCCTTCGCGTTCTCGACCGAGGCTTCATAGGCCGCGTCGCGCATCGTGCGCGAGATGTCCGACGCCATGCGGCGTGCCGGTTCGCTGTCGTAGCGCAGGTTGAGCATCGTGAGCGTGTTGCCCAGGCCGGTGAAACCGAGTCCGATGCGCCGCTTGTTGGCGGCCTCCTGCTCCTGCTCGGGCAGCGGCCACAGCGTGGCGTCGAGCACATTGTCGAGAGCGCGGATCGACACGCGCGTCACCGCACGGAACTTGTCCCAGTCGAAGCTCGCCGTGTCGGTGAACGGATCGTTGACGAATCGCGTCAGGTTGATCGAGCCGAGGCAGCAGCAGCCGTAGGGCGGCAGCGGCTGTTCGCCGCAGGGATTGGTCGCGGCGATGGTCTCGCAGTACGACAGGTTGTTGTCGCCGTTGACGCGGTCGACGAAGATCACGCCGGGCTCGGCGTGGCTGTACGTCGACGTCATGACCTGGTTGAACAGATCGCGGGCCTTGGCCGCGCGATAGACCCAGGTGCCGTCGGCGCGCTGGTGGGCGTTCGACTTGTCGAAGGGTTCCGCGGCGTGCCAGAGCTCGATGTCGCCGTCCTGTTCGACCGCCTTCATGAAGGCGTCGGTCACGGCCACCGACATGTTGAAGTTGGTGAGCGAGCCGTCGCGCTTGGCGTTGATGAATTCCTCGATGTCCGGATGGTCGCAGCGCATCATTCCCATCTGCGCGCCGCGCCGGCTGCCGGCCGACTCGAGCGTCTCGCAGCTCTTGTCGAACACGCGCATGTAGGAAAGCGGGCCGCTCGCGCGCGAATGCGTGCCGTGGACCAGGGCGCCGCGCGGACGGATCGGCGAGAAGTCGTAACCGACTCCGCCTCCGCGCCGCATCGTCTCGGCCGCCTGCTGCAGGGCGAGGTAGATCGAGGGAACATTGCCGCGCACACCGCTGATCGCGTCGCCGACCGGCTGCACGAAGCAGTTGATCAGCGTCGCCGCGATTCCGGTTCCGGCCGCCGAATTGACGCGGCCGCCCGGGATGAACCCGTCGACCATCGCGTCGTAGAAGCGCTTTTCCCAGAGGTCCCGCGCTTCGGGCTTTTCGACGTGGGCAAGGCCCCGCGCCACCCGGCGCCGCACCTCGTCGACCGTCTTCTCGTCGCCTTTCGCGTACTTCTCGAGCAGGACGTCGATGGAGATGGGCTGTTCGTCGAGGAGGAGCTGGGCCTTGTCTAGTTTCATGTTGTGTTTTTGTCCCCGGAAGTTCGCTGCGCGGCGCCGCGCAGCGACGCCAAGTGTTGAACCGATTATAGGCAGCGTCGCAGGCTGTTTTGGAGCTCAATCGTTCCGGCGCAACCAAGCCGGGTTTGCGCTAACTCATAGGAGGTGGACGTATAAGATTTGCGTCCTTACATCAGGCTGACGCGCGGACAACACGATGAACCTGCAGCAGTTTCGTTTTCTTCGCGAGGCGGCCCGGCACAAGTTCAGCCTGACCGAGGCGGCGCGTGCGCTCCATACCTCCCAGCCAGGCATTTCCAAGGCCATCATCGACCTCGAGGAGGAACTGGGCGTTCCGATCCTCGCCCGCCACGGCAAGCGGGTGAAAGGGTTGACCGCGCCCGGCCAGCAGGTGCTCGAGGCGGCCGAGCGCATCATGCAGGACGTCGACAACCTGAAGAAACTGGCGCGCGACTATGCCGGGAGCCCGGAAGGGACGCTGCGCGTGGCCACGACGCACACGCAGGCCCGATACGTGCTTCCCACAGTGGTCCAGGCCTTTGCACAGAAGTTTCCGCAGGTGAGGCTCAAGCTGCTGCAGGCGAACCCGCCCCAGATCGCATCCATGCTGATCCACGGCCAGGCCGACCTCGGCGTGGCGACCGAATCGTTGACCGACGTCCCGGGGCTGCTGTCCATCCCGGTGTACGACTGGCAGCACGTGGCGATCGTCAAGCCGGACCACCCGCTCGCGAAGTTCGTCACCACGCCGGGCAAGCTGACGCTGAAAGACCTGGCTCGGCATCCGCTGATCACCTATGAGCACCAATTCGCGGGACGCGCGAAGATCGACGAGGCGTTCGGGAAGGTGCAGATCGAGCCGTCGATCGTGCTCGAGGCGATCGACGCCGACGTCATCAAGACCTACGTGCAGATCGGCATGGGCGTTGGCATCGTCGCCGGGGTCGCGGCCGACGCGCAGCGCGACGGCCTGGTGGTGCTGCCTTGCGGGCACCTGTTCGGCCGCAACGTGACGCGGCTGGCGGTCAAGGAAGGCACGTACCTGCGCGGCTTCGTCTATTCGTTCATCGAGACGCTGGTCCCGGGGTGGGACAAGCGTCGCGTCGAGGACGCGTTCCGCGGGTAGCGCTGAACGGCGAAGCGGTTCCATCGCAGCCCGGCCGTCATCGAGAGACGGTCGTTGCCTTGCCGACGCCGAGCGGTCGTCTCCTGCGCCAGAACAGGCTGTGGCGTACCTCGACTCCGCGCCCGTCGCGGCGGGCGTCATTCAGCACACGGAGCTTCGTGCGGGCCAGCAGATGTCTGGATGGCGTCGGTGCCGCGCCGGCCGCGGTGGCTTGCGTTCAGGTCCTCCGGGCCCGCCGCCCTTGCGCCACTGGTACGCCCGCCGCCTGACGGTCGCTGCGCGAGGCACGCCACAGCCTGCTCAGGCGCCGCGCGCTGCGGTCAGGCTGACAAGCGCACCGATCGCATTCCGGTGCGCAACGCGATGCACAGGCTGGCGCTGTTGATGCCTGCACGCCGAAAGATGTCTCCACAGCGCTCGGCGCGGCGACCGTGGTGCGGGGAGCCTCGCGGAGCGCGGCGCGATGCGGCGGGCGTAGCAGTCCGGTGGCTGCGGCGGGCCGACACAGCGTCGGACGGAAGGCACGACCGGCGAAATCGGAAGAGGCTGACGACGAAAGCTGCCAGGCCTGCAGGGAGCGTCCTCGGACCAGACTGATCGCTCGCCGCGCGCTGCGCGGAGTCGAGGTCCCGCAGCGCGGTCGGCGTGCAGGAAGCTCGATTGCACACGAGAACCTGGGCACAACTCCCAGCTAGCTACACTCGAAAGTCGTCCACGGAGTGCGGCCCCATGCCGCACGAGGCCAAACACCGCGAGGCCCCCATGAGCACCGTTCCCGGCACCATCCCGATTCACGGCCTGCACCATTACGCGTACCGCTGCAAGGATGCGGAAGAGACGCGGCACTTCTACGAGGACATCCTCGGGTTGCCGCTGTTCCACATCATCCAGAGCGACTACGTGCCGTCGACCGGGGAGTACTGCCCGTACACGCACATCTTCTTCCGCATGACCGACGGCTCGTGCATCGCCTTCTTCGACCTCGGCGATGACGTCGCCTGCCAGGCGTCGCCGAACACGCCGGACTGGGTGAACCACATCGCGTTCCGGGTCGACAGCGTGGCGCACCTCGAACAGGTGAAGGCGCGGCTCGAGGCGCACGGCATCGATGTCGTCGGCGTCACCGATCACCACATCTTCAAGTCGATCTACTTCTTCGACCCGAACGGCGTCCGGCTCGAACTCTCCGCGCAGCTCGCTTCCGAAATGCAGATGCAGGAAGAAAGCAGGCAGGCGCACGCGCGGCTCGAGGAGTGGACCCGCCGCAAGAACGAGTGGCGGCGCGAGCGCGCGGCCGGTGGCGGCCCGGCGATCCTCAAGCCCCAGCAGAACGACCGCCCGGAAGTCGCCGAGCGCGCCGCCCGCGGCAACGCCGCTCGCTGAGATGCGCATCGCCATCGTCGGCGCCGGCTCCATCGGTGCCGTCCTCGGAGCGAAGCTGGCCGCCTCCGGGCATGAAGTCGTGCTCGTCGCCCGCGGGGCGCACCTCGCCGCGCTGCGCGAACACGGCCTGACACTCGTCGACCGCGTCGGCAGCGCATCGGGCACGTTTCGCCTGCCGGCGAGCGACGAGCCCGCGGACTTCGGGCCGCAGGACCTCGTCATCATCGGTCTCAAGGCGCACGCGATTCCGGCCATGCTTCCGCGCATGGCCCCGCTGGTCGACCGTGCCACCGTCGTGGTGCCCGCGATCAACGGCCTGCCGTGGTGGTACTTCCAGGGCGTGGGGGGCGAACTCGACGGACTGTCGCTGCGGGCGCTCGATCCCGACGACACGATGGCAGGCGCACTCGACGCGTCGCACATCGTCGGCTGCGTCGTGCATGTCGCGGCCGAGGTGAGCGCACCGGGCGAGGTCCATCACACGGGCGGCAGGCGGCTGATCCTCGGCGAACTCGACAACACGTCGAGCGCCAGGCTGCACCGCGTGTGCGACGCGCTCGACGCGGCGGGCTTCGAAACCGTGCGATCGACGCACATCCGCCTCGACGTCTGGACCAAGCTGATCGGCAACCTGTCGTTCAACCCGATCGCGGCGCTGACCGGTTACCTCATGAACGAGATCGTTGCCGACGAGCGCGTGCTCGACGTGATCCGCCCGATGATGGTCGAAGCGATGCGGGTCGCCGAGCACGTCGGCATCCGCGTGCCGATGACGCCCGATCAACGCATCGATCTGGCGCGGCAACTCGGCGCGGTGAAGATCTCGATGCTGCAGGATCTGGAGCAGCGCCGCCGGCTGGAACTCGACGCGATCGTTGGCAGCGTGATCGAACTGGCCGAGCGCGCGGGAATCGACGTGCCGACGGTGCGCCATGTGCACGCCCTGGCGCACGCACGCGCCAGGGCACTCGGGATCGGGTGAAGACAAAGGCAGGGAAGGGGAGACGAAACATGAGCGGCCAGACGATCGGATTCATCGGGCTGGGCAACATGGGGCGGCCGATGGCCGAGCACCTCATCGCGGGCGGCCATGCGCTGCGGGTCCATGCGCGGCGCACCGAGGCGATGCAGCCGCTGGCGGCGCTCGGCGCCACGGCGTGCGCGAGCCCGGCCGATGCAGCGCGCGGCGCCGCGATCGTGATCACGAACGTCACGTCGACGGCGGACGTCGAGCAGGTGCTGTTCGGCCCCGACGGAGTCATGCAGACGGCGGCCGCCGGCACGGTCGTCATCGATCACGGCACGATTTCGGCGGTGGCCACGCGCGACTTCGCCCAGCGTCTGGCCGGGCGCGGCATCGAGATGCTCGACTGTCCGGTCTCCGGCGGCGTCAAGGGCGCCCAGGCGGCGACACTCACGATGATGGTCGGCGGCAAGGCCGACGTGCTGGAGCGCGTGCGACCTGTGCTGCAGCTGCTCGCCAAAACGATCACCCTGTGCGGCGGGCACGGCGCCGGCCAGGTCGTGAAGGCGTGCAACCAGATCGTGCAGGTGGTGAATATCCAGGGCATCGCCGAGGCCATGCTGTTCGCGCGCGCCAACGGGGTTGAGCCGCAGACCATGCTCGCGGCGATCGCGTCGGGATTCGCGGGCAGCCGGATGCTCGATCTCATGGGGCCGAAGATGGCGAGCCGGGACTTCGCCGCCGGCATCGAGGCACGCCTGCATCACAAGGACTACGGGCTGATCGTGGAAATGGCGCGCGAGGAACATCTTGGAATGCCGGCCGTCGCGCTCGTCGCGCAGCAGCTCAATGCGCTGATGAGCCATGGATGGGGCACGCTGGATACCAGCGCGCTGCTCAAGGTGCTGGAAGCGGCGAACGGGCGCGGCGACTGAGCGCCGCGCCGTTCTAGACGGAGCGGACGAGCGCGAGCGCCGCGCGAAAGAGCGGTGATTCGGCATCCGCGAGCACGTCGCACACCGTCAGGTGGTTTGCGTTGGCCACCTCGATGTCATCGCCCGCGTTGCGTGGCCACGTGCTGCGGATCAGCTGCGTCTGCCGCTTGAACTCGCCGGACTCCATCGCGCCGACCGCTGTCACGAGCGGCGCATCGCTCGCGGCCGGCAGATGCACCGGCGAAACCGCGCGCGCGGCCGCGGCGTCGAGATTGAGATCGGTGTTGATGAACGGCAGCGGCACGAGCGGCTCGAGGTCATAGATCCCGCTGATCGCAAGGCCGCCTTTGACGAGGTCCGGCGGCAGTGCCGGGTCGAATGCCGGCCAGAGTGCCGCCATCATCATCGCGGTCAGGTGACCACCGGCCGAATGGCCGCTGACGACGATGCGGCGATGGTCGAAGCCGAGTTCCTCGGCCCGCGCATAGAGCCACGCCATCGCCCGAAGTTGCTGGCGCACGATTTCGTCGATCGGCACGCGGGGCGCGAGCCCGTAGTTCAGGAAGGCGACGGACACGCCGGCATCGAGAAAGGGCGGCGCGATCCAGGAGAAGTCGAACTTGTCGAGCGACCGCCAGTAGCCGCCATGAATGAAGACCAGCAGCGGCGAGTTGCGCTGCATGGCCGGAAAGAAGTCGAGTCGCTCACCGGGGTCCTCGCCATACGGCATGTCGATCAGGCCGGCGCGGCGTCGGCGCGTCATGGCGGCCTGCTCGGCCCAGCGGGCGAAGATCTGCGGGTGGTCGGGGATCGCGGCGCGCGCGTTGTACTCGCGCTCGAGTGCGGCGGGATTCGAAGCAGCGGTCGAAGGCATGGCCGGCAGTGTAGCCAGCCGCGCAGGCGACCCGTTTGAAGGGCCGCGCGGGGACACGTATAATTCCGCTCCTTCCTCGTTGCCTCCGGGCGGCGAGCGAAATGGGGAAGTAGCTCAGCTGGGAGAGCGCTGCGTTCGCAATGCAGAGGTCGGGAGTTCGATCCTCCTCTTCTCCACCAGGAATATCAGGGGCCTAGCGATCGCTAGGCCCTTTTAAATTGAGCATGGTTACTTGGGACACTGCCCGCCTCGGAGAGGCGCTTGCCGGCGGCGAGTCTTCGTCGGCGTTCCAAGATTTGCGAGACAGCCGGTCAGTTCGAACTGAACCCCGCAGAGGTCGAGACCGTGCGTTGCGCGCAGAGTTGAGCCGGTGCATTCCGCAGCTACCAAGGGGGGCCCCGGCTATGCCGAGGGATACTTACCGGTACTGAAACGGATTGGGGTCACCCGCCCCGGGGCGTGACACGCCCGACTCAATCCGGCGCAACAGCGCCCGGCTGTGCGCGGCGCGACGCCACCGGCCACGCCTTCCAGCGCCGGTGCGTCCACCACCACTGTTCCGGATGCCGCACCACCAGGTGTTCCAGCGCCGCGTTGTAGGCCCGCGTGTTCAACCGGATCGCCTCGTTGGCGTCCGCATGGTCGATCGGCGCGAGCGCGGGCTCGAAGCGCAGCACGTGCGATCCGTCGGGCTCCCGCCAACTGGCGGCGGGCACCACCGGAGCGCCGGTCGACAGGGCGATGACCGCGAGGCTGCGGAATGTGCCGGCAGGATGTCCGAAGAACTCCACCAGCACGCCATCCTTGCGGCCGGCGTGCTGGTCGAACGGGAACACCACCAGGTCGCCCGCCGCCAGCTTGTCGAGGATGGCGTCCAGTCCACCGCGCTTGGGCAGGATGCCGAAACCAGCGCGGGCGAAGCGACGCGCCACCAACCGGTCCAGCCACGGCGGCTTGATGGGCCGGCGCACGAACCAGAAGCGGCCGCGCGCCTGCGGAAAGGTGTCGAGCCCGGCAGCGGTCGCCACCTCGAAGTTTCCGAAGTGACCGGTCAGGATCAGCACGCCTTTGTCTTGCCCGAGCGCAGCCACCAGCGCGTCGAGGTTTTCGACGCGGACCATCGAGCGCCGCCGCTCCGCAGACAGCCAGGGGAAGCGGAGGAACTCCCACAGCAGCCGACCGATGTGCGCGTAGTGCGCCTGCGCCAGCGCTTCGATCTCGGCGGCCGGCGTCGCATCGCCGAACACGCGCCGCAGGTTCTCGAGCACGATCCGGCGCCGCAGCGGCAGCAGGCGATAGAGCACACGTCCGAGCCACGGCGCGTCGGCCACCATCGGATGCGCCAGCGCCACCGCCATGGCCGACGTGCGATCGTGCGACAGCGACACGCTGATGTCCTTGATGCGGTTGCGGCCGAGCACCGTGTGCGCCGCGGCGCTGCACACCACCCGCGGCGCGCCGTAGGGATCTCGCGCCACTGAGAAGTCCTCGGCGACGATGGTGCCGAGCGCCGTTTCCCGCGGAAAGAGCTTGAGGCACGCCTCCTTGGCGGCGAAGCGGGCCGCGAGGCCGGCAGCGCGACCGGTGCCGGAGCACTCGTCGAGTTCACCGCGCGAGAAGATCCTCTCGAGATCCCCGTCCGGTGTTTCGCGCAGCAGGCGGTCGATGCGGGCGATCTCGACCGTGTCGATGCCGCAGCGGCTGGCAGTGCCGGCCACAATCATGGGTTCAGGCGCCGGCGGCCCGGATCAGCAGCGCGGCATTGGTGCCGCCGAATCCGCGCGCGAGCAGCAACGCGACGTCGCTGCGCGGCTCCCGCGGCGTGGCGGCTACCGGAAGGCCGGCACACAGGGGATCGAGGCTCCGAAGGTTGGCGATGCCCGGGACGCTGCGCGCGCGCAGGGCCTCGATCGCCAGCACGGCCTCGGCGATGCCGCTCGCAGCCAGCAGATGACCGATCGACCACTTGAAGCCGGTGACCGGGGGCATCTGCGCGCCGAACACCGAGAGCAGCGCGCGCGCTTCGGACACGTCCGAGTTCGGCGTGCCGTTGCCATGGGCGACGACCATGCCGACGTCGTCCGGTTGCAGTCCGGCTTCGGCGAGCGCATCGCGGATCGCGCGCGCGAGCCCCGCGCCGTCGTCCCGGATCGGCAGCAGCCCGAGGGCGTCGCCGCCGTGCCCGATGCCGAGCACTTCACCGAGCACCGGGGCGCCGCGCGCCCGTGCCGCGTCCTCGGTCTCGAGCACCAGCGCCGCGGCGCCTTCGCCCATCAGGCTGCCGTTGTGCGCCTCGTCGAACGGACGCAGCCCGTCCTCGGACAGCAGTCCCACCGCGTGGTAGTAGAGAACCATCTGCGGCTCGATGGAGGCATCGTGGCCGATCGCGACCGCGCGTTCGCATTCGCCGGCCTTCAGCGCCTCCGCGGCCTCGGCGATCGCCAGCGGTCCGCTGACGCCATGGTTGGTGATGCACGCGTTCGGGCCCTTCAGCGTCTGCCGGATGCCGACATGCCCCAGCACGTTGTTGGGCAGCGAACGCAGCAGCCACATGGGATTCACCGTCGCCGGGAGTTCGCGTCCGAAGGCTTCAAGGCTGCCGGCGGCCACCTCCAGCAGCGGGAAGTAGTCGTACTGATTCAGGAAGGCGCCGCCGCCGGAAGCGACATAGACGCCGCAACTGTCGTTGAAGCGACCGGCGGCCGCTTCGTCCAGCATCGCGCGATAAGGCCCGAAACCGGCGTTCTCGATCGCACGGTCGGCGGCGTACAGACCGAACACGTCGGTGCGGCGGATGTACTTGAGCAGTTTCCGGTCACCGGTCAGCGCGGCCGCGTTGTAGTCGCGCACCTCGGCGGCCAGCTTCGCCGGCCAGCGCGCCGAGTCCCACTGCGTTATCGGTCTGATCGCAGAGCGGCCGGCCGCCACCTCCGAATAGATCTGTCCCGGCGAAGTGCCGGCGCCGCAGATCGCGCCGCTGCCGGTGATCAGTACGCGCTGCGCCACCATCAGTCGCCGATCGACGATCGCCCGTCGACCTCCTCGGGATTGCGAAAGGCGAGGCAGCTGTTGGAACCGCCGAACCCGAGCGAATTCGAAAGCGCGAGTCGCACGCGCTGCGCGCGCGGCTGGTCGCGGACGAGGTCGACGTCGCACTCCGGATCGGATATGCGGAGGTTGGCGTTGACCGGCAGCGTCGAGTGATGGATCGCCAGGGCACAGACGCCTGCCTCCACCGCCCCGGCGGCGGCGATCAAGTGGCCCATCACACTCTTGGTGGAGCTGACCGCGACGCTGCGCCACGCGTCGCCCCATACTGCGCGCACCGCCGCACATTCGCTGCGATCGTTCATCGGCGTCGAGGTTCCGTGCGCGTTCAGGTAGTCGACCTCGCCGAGGGCCGCGCGGGCATCGTCGACCGCCTGCCGCATGGCCTGTATGGGACCGTCGCCCGACGGATGAGAGTCGGTGATGCGGTAGCTCGACAGGGAATTGCCGTCACCGGCGAGTTCCGCGTAGATGCGCGCGCCGCGCGCGCGGGCGGCGTTCCACTCCTCGAGCACCAGGAAGCCCGCCCCTTCGCCGAGGACGAAACCGTTGCGGGACGCATCGAACGGCCGGCTGGCGCGCTCCGGCGTGTCATTGTCCGGCGACACGGCCCCCAGCAGGCAGAAGCCCGCCAATCCCACCGGGTTGATCATCGAGTCGAAGCCTCCGGCCAGCATGCGATCGGCGACGCCGCGGCGAATGACCTTCAGCGCGGTCCCGATCGCCTGTCCGCCGGAGGCGCACGCGGTGTGCACGGAACTCGCGTACCCGCGGATGCCGAACTGACGCAACAGCAGCGCGCAGCCGGCGCTCGACTGGCTGCGACAGAACACCATCGGGTCGGATGCGGCCCCTGGGCCGAGCAACTTGTCGGGCTCGAGTTCGCCGCTGGCGCCGGCGAGCGCGTGAACGGCGGCGAGTTCGTCGAACGTCACGCCCATCATTCCGGTGCCGACCACGCAGCCCCAGCGTTCGGCGGACTCGGGAGTCGGACGGACGCCGGCGTCGCGAAACGCCTGCTCGGCGGCGGCCAGCGCGAACCGGTGTGCCCGGTTGGTCGACTTCAGCAGCTTGCGGTCACCGATCACGCGTTCGGCGTCGAAGTCCTTCACCTCGGCCGCGATCCGCGTAGAGAAACCGCTGGCATCGAATCCGCGGATCGGCGCCACCGCGCTGCGCCCGGCCAGCAGCGCCTCCCAGGTCGTCGCCACGTCGTTGCCGGCAGGCGTCACCATGCCGATTCCAGTGATCGCGACGCGGCGGCGCGGCTCGGCCATCAGTGGCTCCGCTCGACGTCGATGCGCGCGGTGGCGATGGTCCGGCCGTCGGCACGCGCGGTGAGCTTCATCTGCGCGCCATCGGCCGACGACGACTGCATGAGAGCCTCCAGCGTGAGTGCCTGCCCGGGTGCCGTGAACGAACGGATCTTGACGTCGCGCACACGCGCCACCGCGAGCCGGCTGCCGTGCAGCGCCGGAAGTTCGCCGGCAAGTTGAAGCGCGAGGGTGGACAGGTTGTCCATCAGCAGCGTGCCCGGATAGACCGGCCGCCGGGGAAAGTGGTCTTCGAAGTAGCTGATCGCCTCGGGGACGTGCAGCACGGCGCGCAATTGCTCGCCGGCGCAGTGCTCGGTCGTTTCCAGTTGCGGCGCGTCGACGCCGGCGAAGCGATCGCTCGCCGCGCCGGGACCGACCAGGGTTTCGAAGTCCGCGCGCACTGCTTCCGGCGCATCGAACTCGTCCATCGGCAGCATCGGCCCGACGCAGTGGATGAGTTCGAGCACGCAGCGCCCGCCGATCGACGCCGTGCCGCCGTAGGCGATGGCTTCGTCGTCGCAGCGTTCGATGTCAGCCATCAGATGCAGCGTCTGCCCGGGAACGGCCGCGCCGTGATAGCGCGTCTCGCCGGCCAGGCCCGCAACCGGCCGGCGGGTGAATCCCGTGGCGGACATTGCGGACCAGGCGGCGAGTTGCCCGACGGCCTCGGCCATCAGGGCGGCGGGAAAGCGCGAAGCGGTCGCCGGCACGGTGAAGAGCCCCTCGATGCGGCGACCCGGATCGAGCAGAGTGATGCGGTCGACAAACGAGAACGCGCGAAAACGGCCTTCCATGCCGCCGACCGCTTGACCGCCAGGCACTTCAGGTCGTGGCCGGAACCGTAGTGGCCGCAACCGCGCGCTGCGCGCGGATGACGACCTTGCAGAACGTCTCCGGCGTGAACAGGCGCGGGATCGCGGCGGCCTTCAGCGGCGCCTTGAAGCGTTCGGCCGGCACTTCGCTGAGGAATTCGCGCAGTTGCGCAAGCCCGGCGTCGGTGACGATGCCGCCCTTCTCGAACTCGGCTTCGGGCAGGTCGCCGCGCGCGTCCTCGACGATCTTCCCGCGCGGGATCTTGACCCCGAAGCTGCGTTCGAGCCGGAACACCAGGTCGAGGAAGTCGATCGACTCGGCGTCCAGTCCTTCGATCAGCGGTATCTGCAGTTGGACGTCAGCGACGTCGCAGCCCAGCGCGTCCGCGATGACTTGCGCGACCTTGGGGTAGACCGCCTTGATCTCCTCGTTGCTGATTTGTTCCTTCATTCCCTCACCCCATTTTGAAGCCACCGTCCACGTGAAGCACCTGTCCGGTGATGTAATCGGCGAAGCTCGACGCCAGGAACCAGACGGCATGCGCCACGTCCTGCGGCTGGCCGTAGCGCCGCAGCAGGATGCGCTCCCTGACTTCGTCTCCAGCCAGTTCGCGGACCTGCTGCGACATCTCGGTCTCGATGACGCCCGGCGCGACGCAGTTTACCGTTATCTTCCGCGAGGCGAGTTCGACCGCGAGCGAGCGCGTGAAAGCGTGGATCGCGCCCTTGCTTGCCGCATAGTTGGTCTGTCCGCGTCCGCCCTTCTCGCCGGCGACGGAACCGAGGTTGATGATCTTGCCCGCGCGCTTCGAGATCATGTGCGGCACCACGGCGCGCGTCACGTGGAACACGCCGCCGACGTTGGTGTCGAGCACCGCGCGGATGTCGTCGTCGTCCAGCATCGCGAGAAGGTTGTCGCGCACCACGCCGGCATTGTTGACCAGCACGTCGATGCGGCCGGCGCGGTCGACCAGGCGCTCGACGGCCAGCGCCACCGCTGGCGCGTCCGTGATGTCGACCTGCTCGGCAGTCGCCGTTCCTCCCTCGGCGCTCACCGCGGCGAGCACTTCCCGGGCCGCGGCCTCGTTGCCGCGATAGAAAAACGTGACGTCGGCACCATCGGCGGCCAGGCGCTCGACGATGGCCCGGCCGATGCCGCGGCTGCCGCCGGTGACGAGAACGATCTTGCCGTGCAACCCGGAATCGAATTCCATCGTTCAGCCCGAAATTGCGAATCCGCCGTCGACGAACAGCGTGTGGCCGTTGATCATGTTCGCCTCCGGCAGGCACAGCAGGTAGACCGCGCCGGCGACGTCCTGCGGCGTCAGCACCGGTCCGGCCGGAGTGCGCGCGCGAAAGGACTCGAGCAACTCCTCGCGATTCGGGAAGTACGCGAGCGCGTCGGTGTCCACCACGCCGGCGCTGACCGCATTGACGCGGATCCCACGCGGCCCGAGTTCCTGCGCGAGCGAGCGCACCAGCGCCTCGAGCGCCGCCTTCGACGCGCCGATGAACCCGTAGTTGGGCAGCGCCCGCACCGAGCCGAGGCTCGACATCGCGACGATGCGGCCGCCCGCCGGCATCATCGGCACCGCCTGCTGGGCGAGCAGGGTGAGCGCCAGGGCGTTCGTCTCCATGCACCAGCGCCAGTGCTTGAGCGTCATCTCCAGCGTCGGCTTCAGCACGCCGCTGGCAGCGTTGCTGACGACGATGTCGATGCGGTCGAACTCCTTCTTCAGCTCGCCGAACATCTCGCCCACGCTGTCCGGCAGGCCCACGCTCGCCTTGACGGCGAGCGCGCGGCGTCCCAGCGCGCGCAACTCCACGCAAAGCGACTCGGCTTCCTCGTGGCTGTTGTAGTAGTTGGCGATGACGTCACAGCCGGCCACGGCGAGCTTGCGTGCGACGGCGCGCCCGATTCCGCGTGCGGCGCCGGAGACCAGCGCGGTCTTGCCTGCCAGAGGCAGTGTCATGGCGGTTCTCCCTTGCTCGTCAATTCATGGTAGGCGCTGGAACAGCGGCGGCCCGCACCAGCGCGCGCCTCATCGCCACGAGAAGGAGTCGCAAGGCGCTGCGCCCGCAACCAGGCCCCGAATACGATCGCGAACGAAAGTCCTGGCATGTGCTGCGCCGGGAATCTGCAGCGCTCGCGTACGAAACAACGACATCCGCAAACAACCGAAGGGCCTCACCGAAACGTGGCGACGAAGGTCGAATCCCGTAGCGTAGCGCCAGTCAACATCCCGAGCATGATGCCTTGAACGGCAGCGGCATCTTCTTCGATTGGTTTTTCCCGACGCAAGTATCGGCGGACCGCGTGCGTATCGCTCGCCAATTCCAGACAGTGGGTGGGCTGTTCAGGACCTGTGGGCTTGACCCTGCTTGCGAGCAGTCAAGCAAGTCGATACCCCGAGCGAACACTCGAAACTCGCGTGGCGCGGCGACCGAGGGCCACCCTGCGCGGGGTGGCATCATTGCGATTTTTCGGGCCGGGGTCGACTCCTGAGCTGCTGAGCCACCACCATGGCACTCGCTGCGACGGAGCCCTTCCAGCCTTTGACATTAGGCAGGCGGCGTAGTACTTGCCGTCTGAAAATGTCGAGGCGCTGTCTGGAAAGGTCTGACGGCACGGAAACGGTCTGGGGACACTTCTTTTCGTGTTCATTGAACCTGAACGACGGCCCGGGTGCCACGGGCAGAAGCAACGCGGCGGCGATCATCGGACAAGTGAATGGAGTTTCAGGAGCGCGGTTTGCATCGTCATCGGGTGGCTCACTTCCCGCTCCGGGGAGGCAGGACACGGTGAGAGCAGACACCGCTGCAGGCGGTTTCCCGCCTGACCACCCGCAGTCGTTGTCCACGCCCGCGCTTCGCTGGCGTCGCGCGCTGCGAAGCGCGCTCGCCGCCGCAATAGCGACCGTCATGACGGTCGGCGCCGGGCCGGAGGTCCGGGCGCATGAGTCCGAGCAGTACACCTTGCCGGCCGGACGTGACTTCGCCGACCTGGGCCCGCTGTTGTCGCGCAACTTCCTCGCGGCAATCCGCGACGCGGTGGCCAGGACCAACGCCGAAATCGACAGCGCGCTGGCCGCGGGCAACGTGCTGGGGAAGGTGCAGGCGCTGCAGTCGGCCGACCACGTGACCGGGTTGGTAGTAGCGCACCTCTTCGCCACCTTCCCCACGAACGAACTGCTCGACCTGGGCCTGCTCAGCAGCGCCACGCGCGCGTCCTACCCCGGGCTGGTGACGATGTACCGGCCGGTCGAGTCGATCTACGACGACCCGCTGTTGGTGCTCGACCTGAGCAAGGTGGTGCGTACCTTCTTCCGTGCAGGCACGGTCAGCGCCGGCGGCGTGCTCATAGGCACCGACAAGATCATTCACTTCATCTACGTCGGAGGCATTTATCACCAGCGCTACGTCAGTGCGGTGGCCCGGGGAATGGGCGAGGCCGAGGCCACACAGCACGCGGTCACTGCCACGGCAGCCAACCCGCTGACGTCGGAAAGCGGCATGCTCG
Source organism: uncultured beta proteobacterium (assembly GCA_963726405.1). Classification (GTDB taxonomy): domain Bacteria; phylum Pseudomonadota; class Gammaproteobacteria; order Burkholderiales; family Burkholderiaceae_F; genus JAOUJD01. Next base: position 66,720 of record CAVSCF010000001.1, read on the forward strand.
GCCGGTACACCACCGGCATCCACTCCAACGGCGACCTGGCCGCCGACTTTGCAGGGCTGAAGTTCTATCGCAACCTGACCGAACCGGTGCGTGTCGGCGCCGTGCGGCTGCCGCCCATGCTGCAGCGTGACGGCGTGCACTGGCGCGTGGTGGTGCAGGACGAGGACACGGTCTTCACCCGTTTCGTTTCGCCGCACTGGAACGAGGTGCTCAACCCGAACAGCTATCTCCGCTACGTCGGCGACCGCGTGCGCAGTGTGATCGCCAGCCGCTGCGACGACGTGGCCGACTGGTACCGCGATGGCGCCGGTCAGCCACTGGGCACGGCCTGGTTTGCGGCGCGGCAGCGCGAGTTCGCCACCTTTCACGGCGAGCCGTACGGCCGCAAGCTCCCCGCTGAACACCCGGTGAGCGTGGCCGACATCTGCCGCGGCGACGCCGCCAGCCGCAGCAGCGCCGGCACGGACGCGCCATTGTGGTGGGGCGGAGCGCTGCCCGCCGCGCTCGTCGACAGCCTGGAGCGCGGCGCGCTGTGGCAGGCCGCGGCGGCGGGCCGCACCGAGGAAGTCGAGCGCCTCGCGGCGCGCGGCGCTCCGCTGGACGCCGCCGACATCGACGGCGAGACCGCGCTGCACGCCGCGCTGCGCCGAGGCCACCTGCGCACCGCGAAGCGGCTGGTGGCGCTGGGCGCCGACGCCAACCGGGCGGCACGCCACGGCGTGACGCCGCTGCTGCTGGCGGTGGCCGGCGGACAGGCCGAACTCGCCGATGTGCTGCTGCAGGCCGGCGCCGACCCGAACGCGCAGGACCAATTCGGCCGCACCGCGCTGCACGAGGCCGCTCAGCGCGGCGACCTGGCCGTCGCGACGCTGCTGCTGCGCCATGGCGCCGATGTCACGCTGGCCAGCCGATACGGCATGGATGCTCTGCAGGTGGCGCGTCGGGCAGGCCACGATGACCTGCTGCCGGCACTGCGCGCATCCGTGCCGGCGATGCGCAAGCTCGGCGCGGCCTCGAGCGGCGCGGCGGCGGTGTCGTTGCAGCCGGCCGCGTCCGGCGTCGAGCCTGCGCTTGCGCTGCCTTCGAGGTAGGGGCCACGGCATGTCATCGCATTCATTGCTGCTTCCGCGACGCGCGCCACGGTTCTGGCGCGTCGTCGGCGCGATGGCGCTGCTGCTCCTGCTGCAGGCGTGTGCGACGCGGGCGACGCGTCCGGCCCCGGACGCCGCCGAGCCGCCATTGGGCGAAGAGCGCGCGCGGCAAGTCGTCGCGGTGTGGCAGCAGCAGTTGGCCGACTACCTCGACCATGCTGGCGGCGGCGATCCGTCTGCGCTGGCGCGGCTGGCGGCCCTGCGCGCCACCGGCACGCTGCGGCCGGCACGCATCATCGTCGGCGCGCTCGACATCGACGCCGGCGTCGCGGAACGCGACGGCTTCGACGCGCAAGGCCTGCTGCTCGCGCCTCGGCCCGATGCCCGTTCGGAGCCCTACGTGTTCGTCGTTGGCATCGTGCGTCGCGCAGGCTACCGGCCGGTGGCGATAGTCGACATCCGCCTGGTGGCGCTGTCCATGCGCGGCGGACGCCTGGAGTGGACAGTGGGCGATGGTGACCCAAAGGCGCTCATGAGCTACCGCGCCCTGCTGGATTCGACCGTGCCGCTGCGTTTTCCCGCTGACAAGGATCGCTTCGATCTGGTGCCCTGTGCCCCCCGCGTGTGTGTCAGCGAACAAACGAGCTCGGCACGCTGGAGCCTGGACCTGCCTGCGCCGGCCGGGGCCGCCGCGTCGCAGTAGCGCCGCCTTGTGCAACCGAATCTTCCACGGTCGGCCGGACAGCCGATTCGATTCGTTTAAAACGGAATTGTCTGCAGCAGGAGCCGCGAGGGCGGATGCTGTCACAGTGCCGCGCACTGCTCGCTGAACATCGCAAGTTCGACTCCAGTTTCTCTATGACGGCGAGCCCCTTCAGTTGGCGGCGCTTCCGAAGCCAAAGGGCACGCAGTGCGCTTGAGGGAGCGGTTCTCTCATGCCGGCTGCGCAATTGATTTTCAGAGGCGACCGGTCTAGTCTCGATTCCATGAAACGTGGACTCGGTCAATCGGCACGCGAGAACGCCAAGGTCCGCGCGCCGGAGAAGTCGGACGTTCGGGAGAAGTCCGGCGTCCGCGTGCGCGGCCGCGGTGAGCGCGCGATGGAGCGGGGCGATACGAAGCGTGCGCTGGTCTGGTGCGGGACCGAACTGCTGACCGAACGTGGCTTCCAGGTCACCGGCATCGATGAAGTGCTCAAACGCGTCGGTGTACCGAAAGGTTCCTTCTATCACTTCTTCGCCAGCAAGCACGAGTTCGGCGAAGCGGTGATCCAGAACTACGTCGATTACTACGCGCGCAAGATGAACCGGATCTTTGACGACGAGGCGGCCTCGCCCTTGTCGCGCTTGCGCGCGTTCGTCGAGGACGCGAAGCGAGGAATGTTGAAGTTCGGCTACCGGCGGGGCTGCCTGATCGGCAACCTGGGGCAGGAACTGGCCAGCCTGGACGACGCGTTTCGCGAGCAGTTGGAGGCCGTACTGCTGTCCTGGGAACGGCGTGTGGAAGGGTGCCTGCGGCAGGCAATCGAAGCGGGCGAACTCGCGCCCGGAAGCGACCCCGCCGCCATCTCGCGTTTCTTCTGGATCGGGTGGGAGGGTGCGGTCTTGCGCGCCAAGCTGACGCGGAACGCGGAACCGCTGGACCAGTTCGCCAGCATGTTCTTCGCCACGCTGCCGCTCTCGACCAGCCGAGCCAGGAAGCGCTGACCGACGCCGGGTATTGGTTCCGATCTTTCTTGTAGATTTTTAGACGACCGGTCTATTATTGTTCGAAAGGCCGCGTCAGTCGTCGCTTTCAACGTCCCAGGGAAGGGGCACCGTGCAGATCACCCGGTACCGCGCCGCTGCATGTGGGTTCCATGGCTGAGCCTTTGCTCGCGCTGACCGCACTGGGTAAGCGTTTCGGCGGGGTGCAGGCCGTCAGGGACTTGTCGTTCTCGATGGGAGAGGCCGAGATCGTCGGCCTCATCGGCCCCAACGGCTCGGGCAAGTCCACTTGCGTCAACCTCATCTCGGGCACGCTGCCACCTTCGCACGGGGAGATCCGCTTCGCCGGTGCCGACGTCTCAAGACTCTCGGTGAGCGAGCGTGTTCCGCTCGGGCTGGCGCGAACCTTCCAGACCACCAGTGTCTTTCCCGAGTTCAGCGTGCGCGAGCAGGTGCTGACCGCGTGTCATGTGCGTTACCGGTCCAGCGCCTCGGGTTCTGTGTTCCGCATGGCCGCGGCGCGGCACGAAGAGAGCGCGCAGCGTGCCAAGGTCGAAGAACTGCTGGCGTTCGTCGGACTCGCGGGAGTGGCTGGCGAAGCGGCGGCGGCAATTTCCTCGGCGCAACAGCGGCTGCTGATGATTGCGACCGCGCTGGCCACCGAACCCCGCCTGCTGCTGCTCGACGAGCCGGCGGCAGGCATGGTGGCCAAGGAGCGCAAGGACCTGACTGCACTGATCCAGCGCGTCCGTGAGCGCGGCACCGCGGTTCTCGTGATCGAGCACCACATGGGTTTGATCATGGATGTCTGCTCGCGCATCGTGGTGCTCAACTTCGGCCAGAAGATTGCCGAGGGCGCCCCGGCCGAGATCCAGCAGAACCCGGTTGTGATCGACGCCTATCTGGGTGGAGCCCACTGATGCTGAAGGTGCGCGACCTGCACGCGGGCTACGGCAAGGCCGATGTCCTGCACGGCGTGAGCTTCGATGTCAGCGCGGGCGACTGCGTAGCGCTGGTGGGCGCCAACGGGGCAGGCAAGAGCACCACGCTGAAGTGCATCTGCGGCCTCGTCGCCGTTCGTAGCGGCAGCATCGAATTCGAAGGCCAGCGAATCGACGGCCTGGCGGGCCATGCCATCGTGCGCCGTGGAATCACGATGTGCCCCGAAGGCCGCCAGGTGTTCCCCGACATGTCGGTGCTCGAGAATCTGGAAATGGGCGCGCATGTCAGGCGCGACCGCCAGCAGGCCGCCGACATCGAAGCCATGATGGACCTTTTCCCGGTGCTGCGGACCCGCTCGCGCCAGAGTGCTGGTACGTTGTCCGGCGGCGAGCAGGAGATGCTGGCCATCGCGCGCGCGCTGATGTCCAAACCCAAGCTCTGCATTTTCGACGAGCCTTCGTTGGGTCTGGCGCCGAAGATCGTCGCCGAAGTCGAGCAGACCCTGGCGCGCATCAAGGCCATGGGCGTGACCGTCCTGCTGGTGGAACAGAACGCCTCCATGGCCTTGCGGCTGGCTGACCAGGCCTACGTCTACGAAGCGGGAGAGATCGTGCTGCAGGGCACGGGAGCAGAGTTGCAGGCACACCCCGAAGTCAGCAAGGCCTATCTGGGCTACTGACGCCTGCGGTCTTCGGGCGAAAACACTACAACGTGGAGACAGACACATGAAGAAGTTTGCAAGATCACTCGTCACATCCTTGGCCGTGGCGACTACGTCGCTCGCGTGCCTGAGCGCCGGTGCGGCCGAGAAGGAACTCGTCATCGGCGTTAACGACTCGCTTACCGGCCCGGGCGCCGTGTATGGCCTGCCGCAGGCGAATGCCGTGCAGATGGCAGCCGACGAGATCAACGCGGCCGGCGGCATCAAGGCGGGACGGGACGTCTACAAGCTGCGCGTCATAGCCAACGACGACAAGGCCAACCCCACCGAAGCGACCAACAGTGTGCGCAAGCTGATCGATCGCGACGGCGTCAAGTACCTGCTCGGCTTCTGCTGCTCGGGCCCGACCAGCGCGGTGGCTTCCTTCATCGAGCGCGAAAACGCGCTGATGCTGGTTGGCAATGCGGCCGAACGCGCGATCACCGCCAAGGGGACTCCGAACCTGTTCCGGACGCGCCCGCCCGCCGATTTCACCGGTGCGGCCGCGGGCGTCTTCGTCGGAAAGCGCGGCGCCAAGAACATCGCGGTGATCGGCTCGCTGGATGTCGGTTTCTACACCCAGTACCTCGAAGCCTTCGAGCGCGAGTTCGCCAAGTCCGGCGGCAAGATCGTCGCCAAGGAGACCTTCGGTCTGAAGGACCGCGACATGACGCCGCAACTCACGAAGGTGCGCGCGCTCAACCCCGATGCGCTGCTTGTGCTGGGTTATGTGGAGCCCTCGGCCTTCGTCTATCGCCAGGCCACCGAGCTGGGGATGAAGATTCCGCGCTACGGCTTCACGAGCGGCAGTGAAGAGCAGTTCCTGCGCGTTGCGACGAGCGAGCAGATGGAAGGCGTCTGGGACCTTCGTCCCACCGAGTTGACCGTGGAGGCGCTGGCCGACAACGCGAAGACCTATGTCGCCAATTACACCAAGCGCTTCGGCATGCCGCCCTCACCGAGTTCCCCCTATGCGTACGACCAGGTCTACGTCCTGAAGCAGGCGATCGAGCGTGCAGGTTCGGCCGACGATCCCAAGAAGGTGACGGCTGAGGTGCGCAAGGTCACGGTGCCCAAGGAGGCGGTGATGAAGTACCTGCCGGTGGGCGGCACCATGTTCGACGTCAACGGCCAGGCCTACACATCGAACGGCGCCTTCCAGTGGCAGAAGGGCAAATGGGTCTACGTGTCGGACCTGCCGTCCGACCCGGCGCTGTACTCGGAGTTCCTGCGCAGTCTGCGCAAGTGAGGCGGACGGCGGGAACGCTGGGCTGATCCAATCGCAGGCACACGGATGATCATCGAGATCCTGCAGCAGATGCTGAACGGCCTGGCGATCGGGTCGGTGTACACCGTCATCGCGCTGGGCTTGACCGTGGTCTTCGGCATCCTGGGGATCGCGCACTTCGCGCACGGTTCGGTGGCCATGTCGGGCGGCTACCTCACCTTCTTCTTCGGTGAGCGGCTCGGCATCGGCTTCTTCCCGGCCATGGCGCTGGCCATGGTCGTCGGAGCGGCGATCGGGCTGCTCATCGAGCGGCTGGCCTACCGGCCGGTGCGCGATGCACCGCACATCAACGCGTTCATCATCGCCCTGGGCCTCACGATGATGGTCGAAGGCATCAACCTGCTCGCGTTTGGCGCGGACCAGGTGGTGATCCAGACGCCGTATCGCGGCGTCTTCAATGTTGGCGGCGTGGCAGTGGCCGAACTGCGCCTGCTGGTGATCGTGACGGCGTGTACGTTGATCGGCACCGTGGCCGTGCTGATCAGTCGTACCAAGACCGGCAAGTCGATCCGCGCGGTGGCGCAAAACAGACCCGCAGCGGTGCTGATGGGAGTCAACGTGAACCGCGTTTCGGCCATCGTCTTCTCGGTGTCGTCGGCGCTTGGCGCTGCGGCAGGCGCTTTGGTGGGTGCCTTGCTGGCCATCGCGCCCGGCGTGGGGGAGGGCCTGGCTGTGAAGGGCTTTGCCGTGCTGATCCTGGGTGGATTGGGTTCCATCCCGGGTGCCATCGTCGGTGGCCTCGTGCTCGGTGTCAGTGAATCCCTGGCCGCCGGATTCATCTCGTCGGCCTACAAGGATGTGATCGCCTTCATGGTGATGATCGTGGTGCTCCTGTTCAGGCCCGAGGGCCTGCTGGGCAAGCGATGAATCCGCGCACGTTGCGTGCCATTGGCATGACGGCTTTGGTGCTGGCCGCGCTGACGCTGCCGCTGTGGGTCACGCTGCCGTATTTCCAGCACCTCATCATCCTTGCGCTGATCTGGGTGGTGCTGGCCCAGGGGCAGAACCTGATCCAGGGTTTCACCGGCTACGTGTCGATCGCGCAGGCCGGCTTCATGGGCATCGGCGCTTACGGTTCCACGCTGCTAAGCGTGAAGCTGGGCTGGCCGATCTGGCTGACGATGGCCGCCGCACCGTTGGTGACGGCTGCGCTGGCGGTGCTGGCCGGCTATCCCAGTCTCCGAGTCAAGGGGCACTACTTCGCGATCGTGACGCTGGCCTACAACATGGTCATCTTCATCGTATTGATGACCTGGAGTTCGCTGACAGGCGGAGAAGCCGGCATCTCGAACGTGCCTCGCCCGCCGAGTGTGACCATCGGCGGTTTCGTGTGGGATCTCTCGGGCCGGGTCGGGTACTACTACCTGACCTTCATCGCCGCGGCGCTCGCCACCTTGCTCTGCGCCCTGATCCTGCATTCACGCGTCGGTCGGGTGCTGCTCGCGATCCGGCAGAACGAGCCGCTGATCGAAGCAGCGGGCGTGCAGGCCTGGCGCTACAAGCTGTTCGCCTTTGTGATCAGTGCCAGCCTCGCCGGCCTGGCCGGCGCGCTGTACGCGCACTTCATCGGCTTCCTCAATCCGGATGCCTTCGGTGTCGACCATTCGCTCAATGCGATCCTGGCGGTGATCCTGGGTGGCAGCGGGACACTGTCGGGGCCGGTGGTCGGTGCCTTCGCCGTCGTCTTTCTGCCCGAATACCTGCGCGTCGCGGAAAACTATCGGCTGGTGATCTACGGCTTCATTCTGGTGGCGGCAACGATCTTCATGCCGCGCGGGCTCGTGCCGCTCGTCGCGCAAGGCATGCGTGCGCTGGCGGCACGCCTGAAGCGAGAGCGGCAATGACTGCCCTGACAGCGGACGAACGGCGCGTTATCGATGCGGCGCATGGATTCGTGGCCACACATGTGAAGTCGAATGCGCGGGCCTGGGATCATGGGATTGCCGATACCCGCGCGGTGCTCCCGGAGGCGGCGCGTGCGGGCCTCCTTGGACTTGAAGTGCCGACCGAGCACGGTGGACGAGGCCTGTCCTTCGGCTGCAAGTGGCGCGTGGCCGAAATCCTGGCCGCCGCCGACTTCGGGCTGGCGATGTCGGTGATCAATACGCACAACGTCGCGAATCACCTCGCCCGCACGGCGGCGCCCGAAGTCGTGCAGCGGTACGTTCCAGCGCTGCTGTCGGGCGAGCGCACAGGGTGCACGGCGTTGACCGAGCCCGACGCCGGATCAGACTTTTCGGCCATCACTACCTTGGCGCGCAGGGCGGGCGACGAATGGGTTATCGACGGCCAGAAGGCCTGGATCGTCAATGGCACGCACGCCGACGTGATCGTCGTGTATGCGCAGACCGAACCCGGCGGCGGCGCCAGTGGCATTGCCGCTTTCGTCGTGGACGGCAGCCGCGATGGGTTTACGCGTGATCCTCGGTCGGACAGTGGCGCCGCCCGGGGGATCGATGCCGGCGGCTTCCGGCTGCAGGGCTATCGCGCGCAGCCTCATGAACTTCTGCATCCGCCAGGCGAGGCCTTCAAGGCCGCGCTTGGATCGATCAACGGGGCAAGGATCTACGTCTCCGCGATGTGCTGCGGCATGGTGGCCGAATGCTTGCGCGTGGCCAGCGAGTACGGGCTGGAGCGGCACACATTCGGCAAGCCCTTGCTCGGGCATCAGGGCTGGCGCTGGAGCCTGGCCGACGCCGCCATCGACCTCGAGGCGGCGCGGCTGTTGGTCGATGCGGCGGCCGCCCGGGTCGAAAGCGGGAGCGAAACCCAGACTGCGGCAGCGCGGGCGAAGGTATTTGCCACCCGCATGGCCGGCCGGCACATCGCGGCGCTGATGCACGCCATGGGTGCGGAAGGCCTGCGCGAGCACCATCCATTTCTTCGCCACCTGGCCGCAGCGCAGGTGGCCACACTGGTCGACGGCTCGACCGAGATGCTGCTGGAGCGAGTGGCCAAGGATCTGCACAAAGTCTGACAACTACCGCCGCGGTGACGACCGAGGTCGACGCTGAGCAAACCAAGCGAGAACACGATGCGCGTATTCCAGATCGAAGGCGATTGGGGCATGGACCACCTCCGGTTGTCCACGCGGCCCGAGCCACACGCGGGCCCGGGGCAGGTGGTGGTCAAGATGAATGCCTCCTCCCTGAACTACCGCGACCTGGTGGTTCCCAACCGCGGATACGGCAGCCACACCGGCAACCTGCCGCTGATTCCGGTATCCGACGGCGCGGGCGTGGTCACCGAAGTCGGTCCGGGCGTGCGGCGGGTGGCTGTCGGCGACCGCGTGTGCCCGACCTATTTCCAGCGCTGGATCGGCGGCGAGCCCGACCTGGAGCGACTGACGCAGTCGCTGGGCGGTCCCATCGACGGCACGATGACCGACTACATGTGTCTGTCGGAAGAGGGCGTGTCCAAGGTGCCGGCTCACCTGAGCGACATCGAGGCCGCCACGCTGCCGTGCGCGGCACTCACGGCCTGGAGCGCGCTGGTCACCTGCTCGCACACCCGGCCCGGGGATCGTGTGCTCGTCCAGGGGTGCGGTGGAGTGGCGCTATTCGCCGTTGCCTTCGCAAAGCTGCTCGGCGCGCACGTGACGGTGATCACGTCGTCCGACGAGCGCATCGAGCGTGTCAGGAAACTCGGGGCGGACGCCACCGTCAACTACCGCGCGACACCCGAATGGGCAAAGGCCACGCGCGACATCACCGGCGGGCGCGGTTACGACCTGATCCTCGAACTCGGCGGCGAAAAGACCCTGCCGCAGTCGCTGCGCTGCATCCGGCCGGGCGGCACGGTCGCCATGATCGGCATCCTCTCTGGCAGCGCAATGGCCACCTCGCTGGGCTTGATCATCACCCGGCAGGTGCGTCTGCAAGGCGTGACGGTGGGGCACCGCGACGGCTTCGAGGCGATGTTGCGCGCCATCGACCAGCACCGGCTGAAGCCCGTGGTGGATCGCGTCTTTGCATTCGAGGAACTGAAGGAAGCCATGGCCTATCTGCAAAGCGGTGCGCAGTTCGGCAAGGTGTGTCTGGCGCATTGACCAATCGGTCTGCGACCCGAGGGTTCGCCAATGCTTTTCCCCATCGACCAGGTGCCGGGCGATGCCGATCGGCTGGCCTTCCAGATGTGCGAGACAGGCGAGTCGGTCACCTTCGGTCAGCTCGACGCGCGGGCCGATCAGGTGGCTCAGGTGCTGCGAAGCTGCGGCGTCACGCGGGGCGCGCATGTGGCCCTGTTGATGAAGAATCATCGGCGCTTCATCGAGGCCTGTTTCGGGGCTGACCGCGCCGGCGTTTACTACACGACCATCAGCACGCGTTTGATGGCCGACGAGATGGCCTACATCGTGCGGGATTGCGCCGCACAGGTCCTGGTGGTGTCGACGGAGCTCGGGGAGGTGATTCAGCAGCTGCGACCACTGCTGCCCGAGGGCCTCCGGTGTTTCGCGGTCGGCGCACCGTTGCCGGGTTTCGAGAGCTGGGACGCTGCAGTGGACGCAGCTGCGGCTGCCCCGATCGCCGACCCGTCGCAGGGCCTGGACATGCTGTACTCCTCGGGCACCACGGGTCGGCCCAAGGGGGTGAAGTGGCCTCTGCCGTCAACCCCTGCGGGGGCGCGGACGATGCTGGTTGACCTGCTGGGGCCACTCTTCGGGTACGGGCGAAATTGCCGGTATCTCTCGCCGGCCCCGCTGTACCACGCCGCGCCTCTGCGGCACAGCATGACCGTGATCAAGCTCGGCGGCACCGCATTCATCATGGACGCGTTCGACGCCGAGCGCTCGCTGCAATGGATAGCGCGTCATCGCATCACCCACAGCCAGTGGGTGCCGACCATGTTCGTGCGCATGCTCAAGCTGCCCGAAGAAGTCCGCACGGGCTACGACATGTCTTCGATGCAGATGGCGGTGCATGCAGCGGCGCCTTGCCCGGTCGATGTGAAGCAACGCATGCTCGACTGGTGGGGACCGATCGTCCACGAGTACTACGCCGGGACCGAGAACAACGGCTTCTGCACCATCACGCCGCACGAATGGCTGCAGCACAAGGGCTCGGTGGGTAGAGCCGTTCAGGGGGTACTGCACATCTGCGACGAGGCGGGCGATGAATTGCCGCCGGGCGAAACGGGCTTGGTCTACTTTTCCGACGGGCCCGAATTCGAATACCACAACGACCCGGTTCGGACGGCGCACTCTAGAAATGCGAAGGGCTGGTCGACGCTGGGTGACATCGGCCGGCTCGACGAGGAGGGCTACCTGTATCTGGTCGATCGCCGCGCGTTCATGATCATCTCCGGCGGCGTGAACATCTACCCGCAGGAGGCCGAGAGCATTCTTATCGGCCATCCCAAGGTCGCCGACGTCGCGGTGATCGGCGTGCCGAGCGAGGACCTCGGTGAGGAAGTGAAGGCCGTCGTGCAGTTGCTGGACCCCAACGACGCCAGCCCGGAAATGGAGGCGGAACTCTTGTCCTACTGCCGGCAGCGCCTGGCTTCCTTCAAGTGCCCGCGCACGGTCGATTTCGACATCGACCTTCCAAGGCAGCCGACCGGCAAGCTCCATAAACAGTTGCTTCGCGGACGCTACTGGCCTGTGTAGCGCTCGACGTGGACTTCATCGACCAGGGAGCTTGCGTCAATCGGTTGCGATCCTGCCTGACCGCACCGCGAGGCGGTCGGCCTCGCGGTGCGCGGAGCGTCACGGCAGCGTGACGTTCAGGCTCGCGTTGGTGTTCGTGCGCAGATCGGCGAAGGCGAGGACCGGCACGACGCGGGGTCGCACGAGGGGCGTGGTGCTGTTCCACACGCGCACGTAGGCGTAGTACACGGCACCCGGATTCGGCAGCGCGGCGGAGCCGGCCGGCAGGTTGCCCATGGTCACGGTGCCGCCGTTCCCGAGCGCGGTGTCGATCGACTGGCTGTTCACGATCGAGCCGAAGCGCGACACGACCAGCTGACCCTTGTCGTAACGCCCTGCGGTGAGCGTTGCCACCTTGAGGTCGATCGAGCCCGCCACAGCCACGGCGGTATCGACGCCGAGCGCGGGAAACGCGATGGTCGTGTTGCTGCCCGACGACGGAGGCAGCACGCCGACGCTGGCGCTCGTCGTGTACTGCACGGCGCCGGCGCGCGAGGCGAAGGCGCCCGCGCCTTCCTGGGGCACGACCGAGGCGAGCACCGGGTCGCCGCCCGCCACGTAGTTGCCGATGCGCAGGCCGCCGGAGGACAGCGGGAACGGGGTGCCGATGTCCCCCGTGAACGGATTGACGTTGCGGAACCGGACTTCGTACGGAACCTCGGTGGCGCCCGGCAGCGTCTGGAAGAAGTTCACCCAGCTGCCGGTCGGATTGGCCGGACTGCCGAGCGATACGGTGTACTCGGCGGACGCCACGACGGGCAGGGGACTCGATGCCACGACCGTCGGATTGACGGCCGGCGTCGTGCCTCTCACTGCCGGCACGTTGCGAATGATCGTCGTTTCCATGTTGCGGCCGCGAACCAGGACGTCGAACGTCCTGCTCGCTGCGCTCGCTGGCACGTGCAGCGGGAACAGCGTGAAGGAACCGTCCGGCCGGATCGTGGTGGCGCGTGCCACGACGTGGCGGCTGCCGTCGGCCGCGAGTTCCTCCGCCTTGATCACCAGGTTGAACGCGCCGTTCGGGTTCGACGATGACGCGAGCCCGGCGGTATCGACGCGCCCGACGATCGCGGCCGAGGTGTCGAGGTCGAAATAGCGCAGCCCGGGCTTCAGCGTGAACGCGACGCCGGAGCTGCTTGCGCCGAAGTCGGGGAAGCGGACGACATCGTGGTCGATGTCGAAGTCGAGCACGAGGCGCAAGGGTTTGGCGGCCGTGACGGTGAACGTGCCGAAGACGCCGACGCCTTCGCGCACGCCGCCGAGCTCGAGCGGGGCCACCTTCGCGTTGCCGCTCGCGTCGGTGTAGTTGACCTGGTCGTTGAACTGCAGCCCGGCGCTTTGGGCCGACGGAACGAGCACGGCGTCATCGTCGACCAGCATCAACCGGATCTGCCTGTACGTTCCGACGGGCAGCTGCAGGTTGTCGAAAACGCTCGCGAGGTTGCCGTTCGCCAGTTGCGCGAGATCGACCGTGACGGGCTGGGCGAGCGGATAGCGGAGCCAGTCGCTGTCTTCCGGATGCGCATGGTCGAGCTTGTGGAAGCGGATCTCGCGGATGGTCACCCATACCTTGTCGAAGTCGGCGCTCGGCGCATCGGTCACCGCGACCGAGACGAGTCCGGTGGACTCGGGCGAGGCCGCGGGCGCGGCGGTGGTGCCTGCACCTCCGCCGCCGCATGCGGCCAGTACGGCGACAGTTGCGACAGCGACCGACCCGGCCGCGAAGGTGACCCACCGGCGTGGCGGGTGCTGCAACAGATGATTGCGGTTCATTTTCTTCTCCTCCCGTGGATGCGAATGGGGTTGCCATCTGCAGACCGGCGCCACCTGTGTGACGCAAGCCGCGGTCGCATTGAAAGCTCAATCGGGCGGTCAGGCGGCCTCCTTTGGTGAGCGTTTGTAACGCGGGGTTACCGGAATCCCTGCCGCGGCCCGGTGTTCTCGATACGAATCGAAACATTTGACCGCCGAGCGGCGGACGGCCCAACCGGATGTGATCGTGCGCGGCCTCTCGGAACAGCGTTCGAGGGCGGCCAACCAGGCAGGCGCCGCTCGAGGAGTTCGCAGGCGACCAATAACGCGCTATGCAGTGAAGACGCCCGACATAAAGCCTGTTCTGATCGTTGCGCCTGCGGGAGTCGAGTCCGAACTCGAACCTTGGATGCGCCCCCAACGCAAATGGCCTCGTCGCCCTTGGGCGACGAGGCCGATCATGGCGCTCTCAATCACGCCGATCTGTGCGACTTACTGCGCGCGCGGGTCGTCGTTCTTGTTCGCGTACGTGATGTCGAACGGCCCGAGCCCGGTAATCTGGACCACCGACTCGGTTTCCGCGATGGCGTAATGGGCGGTGCCCGCCGGCAGGTTGACGAAGCTCGCCGCCGGCAGGGGCTTGAACGCGGCGCGGTCGATCTTCTCGCCGGCGATGATCGAGAAGCGACCGGAGAGCACGGTGACGAGTTCATCCTTCGAGTGACGGTGCGGCGGCACGACGAACCCCGCGGGGAAGCGAAGCCGCAGCACGAAGGGGCCTTCCTTCCCCGGGTTGCCGTACAGCACGGAGGCTTGCGCGCCGCTCGGCAGCGAAGGCGGCGCGGCGCCCCAGGCGACGGCGTCGCCGGCGACGATGGTCGGATCTTTCTCGGTGCCCGTGTGGACGGCGGCGCTCGTCAGTGCAAAGCCGGCGCCGGCGGCAAACACGAGGGGACGAACGAACCGGATGGAACGAAGTACGTGTTTCATGCTGTGCTCCTGTGCAAGGGTGGGAGGCAAGGCGTTCAGTCGCGTGTGATCACGACTTCCAGGTACTCGCTGGGGACGACCATCGTCCCGTCTGCCGCGCGGTTGAAGCGCGTGATCAGGTGCTTCAGTTCGCCTTCGAGCGTCGCCTGCGCGGCGGAATCGAGCGAGGCGAAAGCCTTCAGCAGCGGCCCGTAGTAGGACTTGAAGACATGGATCCAGTGGTCCGGCGACTGATAGCGGAAGACGAAGTGCCGCTGCGTGCTGTCGATGCCGCTGGCATGCGGCTCGAACAGTTCGTCGATGCGGGCGCGCGTTCCCCACAGCGCCGGCGAACGGACTCCCGGCGCGGGCGGAACGAACTTGCCCAGCGTCTTGAACAACTGACCGATGAAGCCGTCCGGAGTCCAGTTGGCCAGCCCGATCTTGCCGCCGTGCCGGCACACGCGCACCATTTCGGCGGCGGCGCGGTCCTGGTCGGGCGTGAACATCACGCCGAACGTCGACATCACGACGTCGAAACTCTCGTCGTCGAACGGCAGGTTCTCGGCGTCGGCCTCGCGGAATTCGATCGCTAGCCGGTCGGCGGACGCGCGTTCGCGTGCGCGCTCGAGCAGTTCTGGGACGTAGTCGGTGGCAGTGACTTCGCCCCAGCGGCGGGCCGCCGCGAGGCTGGCATTGCCATTTCCCGCGGCGACGTCGAGGACTCGCTGGCCGGACCTCAGGTCCAGCGCCTCGCACAGGTCTTCGCCGACGATTTGCAGCGTGGTTCCGACGACCGCGTAGTCTCCGGATGACCAGGCGAGGCGTTGGCGCGCCTTGACGGCGGCAAGTCCCTCCTGAACGGCGGGTTGGCGGTCTTGATTGATGGGAGCGACAGCGGTATCCATGCATTCCTCCGTGTGGTGTTCTGGATGCGGTGCCCGTAGCGACGAGGCATCGACGAGACGTACCCTAGCCACCGGTCGTGTGAGCCAGCGTGGGTGCCGCCGTGGAAATGGACGCAAAGCCTCCTGAAGCCGCGCGGCCGACAGGCCGCGTCGCGACCGAGATCCGGCTGCTCGGTCCGCTGGCCGTCGCGCGTGGCGGCGCGCACGTCGAGCTGCCCCCCTCACGCAAGGCGCGGGCTCTCCTTGCCTACCTCGCGCTGACGCCCCAGCCGGTCTCGCGCTCCACGCTGTGCGAACTGCTGTGGGATGGCACGGACGACCCGCGCGGAGAACTGCGCTGGTGCCTGAGCCGGGTCCGCACCGTCCTTGGCGACGCCGCGCCCCTGATTTCGCACGAGGACGCGGTGCGGCTGGACGTTTCCGGCGTTGCCATCGACGTCGCGGCACTGGATGCGGCGCTCACGAGCGCACGCGTGAGCGACCTCGACGTCGATCGTTGCCGCCAGTTGCTCACGCTCTTCGGCGGCGACTTCCTCCAGGGCCTGGAGGTCGAGGGCAGCCCGCACTTCAGCGCGTGGCTCACGGCCCAGCGGCGCCGCTTCCGCGATTGCCACGCGGAGCTCCTCGAGCGGCTCGCAGCGGCCGCCCCGGATGACGAGTCACTGCAGTACCTGGAGCAGTGGCGGCAGCTCGCTCCGTATGACCAGAAAGTGCACCAGATGCTGCTGAACGCGCTTGCGCGGCGCGGCCGCGTGCGGGAAGCCGAGGAACATCTGCGGGCCGCCGTGCGACTCTTCGAAGACGAGGGCCTCGATTGCGCTCCGCTGCACGCCGCATGGCTGGCCGCGCGGGACGTGCAGGAGCCGTTGCCTGCCGCGGTTGCCGCTGCGCCGGCACCGGAACCGGAAATGCCGCGCGACGCGACGGGAACACAGGCGGCGCGGCGGGCCTCGATCGCCGTGATGCCGTTCACCGAGCAAGGCGTGGCCAGTGCGCCCGGCGGGACCGCCGACGCCCTCGCTTACGACGTCATCACGCGGCTCGCGAAGCTTCGCAGCCTGTTCGTCATTGCGCAGGGCACGGTGTTCGAACTGAAAGCGCGCGGCCTTGCCGCCGGCGAGGCCGCGCGCATGCTGAACGTCGACTACGTGATCGACGGGTCGGTCCGGCGCGACGGCAAAGCCCTCACGGTGAGCGTCGAACTGATCGAAGCGCGTTCGGGCCGGGTCGTGTGGGCCGACGTGCTGAAGCAGCCGAAGGCCGACGCGCTGCTGGTGCTCGACGAGATCGGCAATCGCATCGTCGCCTCCATCGCGAGCGAAGTCGAAACGCTCGAGCGCAACCGCGCCGTGCTCAAGCCTCCCAGTTCCCTGGACGCCTGGGAGTCGCACCACCGCGGCCTGTGGCACATGTACCGCTTCAGCAAGACGGACAACGAGCAGGCGCAGCGGTTCTTCCAGAAGGCGGTGCATCTCGACCCGACCTTTTCCCGCGCCTACGCGGGCCTGTCGTTCACCTATTTCCAGAGCGCTTTCCAGCGCTGGGCCGAGCGCGGCCCAGCGGCCGATCGCGCGTTCGAGGTCGCCGGTCAGGCGCTGATGGCCGACGATCGCGATCCCGCCGCGCACTGGGCGATGGGGCGTGCGCTATGGCTGCGCACGCGGCAGGAGCAATGCATCGCGGAACTCGAGCAGGCGGTCGATCTCAGCCCGAACTTCGCGCTGGCGCACTACACGCTCGCCTTCGTTCAGTCGCAGGCGGGCGATCCGCGCGCCGCCATTCGCGCGTCGGACTACTCGCGCAGCTTGAGTCCGTACGATCCCCTGCTGTTCGGCATGCTGGGAGCGCGCGCGATGGCGCTCGTTCGGCTGGGCGACTTCGCGGAGGCGGCCGCGTTCGCGATGCAGGCGGCCGGCCGCCCGAACGCGCACGTGCACATCCAGGCCATCGCCGCCTTCAGCCTCGCACTCGCCGGTTCGATGGAAGAAGCGGAGTCGTACGCCGCGGCGGTCCGGAAGGCGAATCCTTCGTACACCGCGGCGGACTTCTTCGGCGCCTTCCGGTTCGACGCCCACGGCATCGCGACCTTCCGCAAAGGGGCCAAGCGGCTGGGAATGGCGTGATCGAATGGTGGCGCCGCCTGGCCCGCGGGCCGCGTGAGTCAGGCCGTGGCTTTGGCGCGCAGCGGCGGCGTGCCCTCGTGTACCGCGCCGGCGATTTCCTTGCGGAACTCGGGCGTGTCCTTTTCTCCGTGGACGGCCACTGCATGCTGGACCGCGGCCTCGATGAGTTCCTGGTCGGTATCCGCCGAAATCGCGATCGAGCACTTCATCTCGCTCGGAAACTCGCGGCAATCGATGTATTTGCGGCTCATGTCGTTCTCCACTGTTCCGCGCCAGGGCGGGAGGAACGGGCGCCAGCGTGTTGGCGCGGACTTGCCGCACCGGCGCCGCCTTCCCGGAGCATCCAATCGCAGACGACCCGGGCGTCGATCTTGAAGCGAGATCCGACTCTAGACACTCCGTTTGCGGTTCAGTAGTCGCCGAATTGCGGCACGCATTACTACGAACGACCGGCGCCCTTGCTTTCGCACCCGCGTCGGGCGAGCCCCCCGCCCTCGGCTGAAGTGCCCCTGGTGATCCCTAACGAAGCTGCTGCAGGTAGTCGAGCAACGCCTCGGTGTCCGGATTGCCGGCGCGCGCCCGCTTCGCGGCTGCAACGCTCGGCGGCAGATTCGGGGCGGCGCTTTCCAGCGCGAATGCCGCTGCGCGCAGTTCCTCGCGATTGCGCCGGGCGCCGACGCCGTCGAGTGGCAGGGCGGGATTGCCGTGTCCTTGCGCGGAGTGCCTTTGACCTCCGACTTCGCGCAAGCAACTCCAGCGTCGCGTTCACGCTGAAGCCCGGGCTGCGCTACTTCGACCTCGACACCTCGGCCGCCATCGTCGGGCGTGTCGATAAGGCGTGGCTCGCGTCGACGTCGAACCCGAACGGCGCGTTCAACCTGGTGATCACATCTGCTTGCCGGCGTCGTCGTCAACGGACAACTGCGCGTCGAGGACGCTTCCGGCCGCGAACTGCGCCAGCAGGACGTCGGCACGGCACGGCTGGGCGGTGCGACGTTCATCGCGCGCTTCCGAGTTCGAGCCGATCACTGCGCGGCGCAGCGCGCAATCCGGTTTACGTGTCGCGGTCGACCTGGTTGCGCGACGGCAGGAAGAGATCGATCGATCTCTTCCTGCGCCCCGTCACTTCGTCACTTTCGCGTCCTCGACCAGCACCTTGTAGCTGTACCCCGAGCCGAGGTTGCGATCCGTCCTCACCGTCCCGCTGACGACCACGACGTCGCCTGGCTTGGCGGTGCCGCTGGTCACCACGAGCACGTCGTTGCTGCCGTCCTTGGCGGAGCCGGTGCCATCCCGCAGGTGCAGCCAGTTCTTGCCCATCACGTCCGCGGTGAACTTCACGACCTGGCCGCGGACGGTCACCGGCTTGTCCTTGAGGGACGCCGCGCCCGTGACGATTTCGGCCACGGTGCGGGCGTCGGCGCCCTTGGCCTTCTCGATCTTCACGTCCGGAATGGCCGGCGCCTTGCCGGCTGCGGCATGCATGGCCGCGATGTCCGGCGCAGCGGCCTGTCCCTCACCGCCGGCGAGCGTGCCGAACACGATGCGGTCGAACGTCCGGTTCAGCGACTTGCTGTGGAAGCCGTTCATCGGCTGGGCGTTCGCGATGCTGACGTCCGCACCGACCTTGACCGGCGCCTTCGGAACCGCCGCCCACACTTCGCCGTCCTTCGTCCGCATTCGCAGGTACGTGTACTGGTCGACGTCCTTGACCTCGAGCACGGTTCCGGTGAGCGGCCCTGCCTGGGCTGGCGCTGGAGGGGCGGCCCCGGCGCCAATGGACCCGAGGACCAGCAGGAGGGGCAGGAGCCGGAGCAGGAGCGTCTTCATGGAAACCTTCCAGAGTGTGGTCGGCGCGATCATCGCCAGCACGCCTGCGAGCAGAACTGATCGCCGACAAGTAATGCGACACCCCGAGGGCATCGCGCGAAAGCTACTCGACGAGACCGATTCTGCCCGTCCCCGAGGTGATGAACCAGTACCGCCCCAGCGCATCCATCGCCGCGTTGCGAATGCCGGAGCGCGCGGTGAGCGGCACGACCTTGAACTCGCCGGTCGCTGGATCGAGTACGGCGATCGAGTCGGCCTGGAACTCCGTGACCCATACGCGTCCACCCGGGCCGACGTTGACCGAGTACGGACCCGCGTTCGGCCCGCCCGGCATCGCGTACTGCTTCACCACCTTGTTCGCGGCGCCGCCCACCTCCGAGAGCCGGCCCGCGCCGTACAAGGACACCCGGATCCTGCCGTCGGTGGCGACCGACACGCGCCGCGGCGCCGGCCCGCGCTTCTTCGCGCTCTTGATACGGGGCGCTGGAGAGTCCCGGCCGCGCATCATCCGTTCGGTTTGGCCGTCGTCCCGCCTTGACGCGTCAGGAGAAGCGTCGGCCTGCCAGGGATGACATTTGTCAAACGTGTCAAGTCCTCACTTGCTTAGCTTGGGCGTCGCTACATCGGGAGACACGCAGATCGGAACCGCGACCTGCTGTTGCGCACCGCAGGGCACTTTGATGACGGCAGTCGAATGGAGAAGAACATGAAACCAGGCATCGGTCGAAACACACTGGCAGGACTGGCAGTCGGATTGATGGCGCTGCTGACGGCGCCGGCTGCTTCGGCGGGCACGATCGTCGGATCCAACCACGATCTGTCGGGCAAGGGCTACGGCACCACCCAGATCTGCATTTTCTGCCACACGCCGCACAACGCGCTCACGGTTGTCGGGGCGCCGCTCTGGAACCATGCGTCGTCGACGGCGACGTACACGGTGTACTCGAGCCCGACGATGAACGCGACGGTTGGCCAACCCGGCACGTCGTCGAAGCTGTGCCTGTCGTGCCATGACGGCACCGTGGCGGTCGATTCCTACGGCGGCCGGACCGGAACCATCCCCATCGCCGCCGCCGCGAACTTCGGTACCACGCTATCGAACGACCATCCGATCGGGTTCACCTATAACGCGGCGCTCGCGACCAGCGACGGCTCGCTGTCCAATCCGGACACCAAGACCGTGACCATCGGTACCGCCCCGTCCAAGACCGGCTCCATCACCAGCACGATGCTGATCGGCGGCGTGATGGAGTGCGCCAGCTGCCACGACGTGCACAACACGTTCACCGCGGTGGGTGCCGGCCTGCTGAAGATCAGCCAGACCGCTCCGGCGAGCGGCCTGTGCCTCGCCTGCCATATCAAATAGGCCATTAGGCAAGGCCCGCGACCGTTGCATTCCGTGCCCGTCGGGAAGCGCCGCCGGGTGCGGCTGTGGGGCGGTCGTTCCGCCGGTGTTGCAGGCGTATCTGCAGTCCACGCTTGCTCCGCCGGCGTTCCATTTTCTCGTCTGAAGCGCGTTTTGACGGCGCGTCGCGCCGTACGTGGAGGAGGGCTGCAATCTTGAAGCTCCGGACCGCCTTGTCGCTCTTGGCCTCGATCGGCGTGCTGATGCTGGCCGCCTGCGCCAGCGCGCCCCCGCCGGCACCGGCTGCCGGTCCCGCACGGGTCTACTACCCCCCGCCGCCGGCCCTGCCCCGCGTCCAGCTCCTCACCACGTTCGAGGGCGAGCGCGACCTGGCCGAGGCGGACAGTTCCCTCGCGAAGTTCCTGCTCGGGGACGCCACCCAGGCGGCGCGTCGCCTGCAGCAGCCCTATGGCGCGGCCCTGTTCGACAACAAGCTCTACGTGGTCGACAGCAAGGCCCCGGGCCTGGTCGTGTTCGATCTGGCCAAACGCAGCTACTCGGTGATCCACGGCATGGGCAGCGGGCGCATGCAGCGGCCCATCAACGTGGCGATCGACATCGACGGCACCAAGTTCGTCACCGACACCGGACGTAATCAAATCCTCGTGTTCGACCGCAACGACCAGTTCGTGCGGGCGCTGGGCGACGACAAGCAGTTCAAGCCGGTCGACGCGCTGATCGCCGGCGACCGGCTCTACGTCGCCGACATCCAGCATCACGAGATCCAGGTCCTGGACAAGCGGAGCGGCAAGCTGCTGTTCAAGTTCGGCAAGCCCGGCGGCAAGGAAGGGGAACTGCACCACCCGACCAACCTCGCGGTCGGCCCGGATGGTGACATCTACGTCGTCGAGACGAGCAATTTCCGCGTGCAGCGGTTCAAGCCCGACGGCCGGCACGTCCGCTTCTACGGCGACCTCGGGAATGCGCCCGGGCAGTTCGCGCGGCCCAAGGGCATCGCCATCGATCGCGCCGGGCGCCTGTATGTCGGCGATGCCGCGTTCGAGAACGTGCAGATCTTCGACGCGGAGGGGCAACTGCTGATGGACTTCGGCAAGGGTGACGACAACCGGGTCGGCCTCAACCTGCCCGCCGGCGTCGTCATCGACTACGCGAGCGTCCCGCTGTTCCAGCGCTACGCGGACCCGAAGTTCGCGCTGGAGTACGTGATCCTGGTCGTCAGCCAGTTCGGGCCGAACAAGGTCGACGTCTTCGGATTCGGCCGAATGGGCGGCGTCGCGTACCCGGACGGCGCGGGTTCGAAGCCGCAGGGCTGAGCGACGTCACGCCGGCGGCGGCCGCATCGAGCCTGCATCGTGAACCGGTCCCCACGGCATCACAGGCGAGCCACGCGGCCGTGCCGTGCTGCCGGAAGCGGGCGCCTGCGCCGGGTCATCGCCGCGGTCCTGGCCTCGGTGGCGCTGTTCGGCTTTGCGCCGGCTGTGCCCGCGGCCGGAGCTGAGGGGAACGGGTCGACCGCACCGATCGCTCCGTTCCGCTTCACCGGCATGGAAGGGTTCGTCAGGTTCGACTACTGGCGCGACGCCTTGCAGATCGCGGGCAGCCCGCAGACGACGCAGTCGGACGCGCAGATCCAGCCTTTCCTGATGACGCACAGCTACGTCTACCACCCGACGCTGCTGATGCTCGATGTCGGTTTCGGCCCGATCTTCGAACGCGCCACGTATGACACGGGCAGCGCCACGTATTCCTCGACCGACACGCTCTATGACCTCACGGCGCGCGCGACGTTCCTGAAGGACAAACCGTACCGGGGCAGCGTCTTCTACGACCACCTGAATCCCACGCTGCTGGTCGCGCCCGGCGAAGTCCTCGTCCAGGAGACGACACGGTACGGCTTCGACTTCTCGCTGCTGTCCCCCCTGACGTCGATGCCGACGACGGTGGAGGCCTGGCGTACCCGCAACGAGGGGCGCAGCACGGACCGGGTGATCGACGAAAACATCGACCAGCTCAACGTCCGCAGCAGCCGGTCGTTCGGGGCCACCGGCGACTCGCGCTTCAACTACAGCGGCATCCGGCAGGACTCCGCGAGCGGCAGTCCGAACCTGCCGATCCAGGCGTCGTCGTTGACCAGCCACGCGCTTTCGCTGGACTCGCAATTCTGGCTCGGCGCCGCGCGCCGCTGGCTGCTGGTCAATCCGATCAACTACATCACCCAGGAGTACCGGCTCGCCGGCGGCCAGACGCTCAACACCGACGCGTTGAACGCCGCGCTGGACCTGCGGGAGTCGCAGTCGACCGTGCTGACGAAGTGGGTCAGGTACGGCATCAACTCGATGAAGCAGGACGACTTCAGCACCAACGTGCAGACGCTGGGTGGCGGCGTGACCTACATGCCGAATCCTGACTTCACCGCCACGGCTGGAGTGGGGGGCGAGGTGGGCAGGGCCACTGACGTCGACAGCGTGCGCTACGGCTTCGACGGCAGCGTCAGGTATCAGCGGCCGGTGTCGGTCGGCAAGCTGGCCTTCGGCTACGGCCTCCTTTTCGGCCAGCGCGACCAGGAGGCGAACACGCCGACAGGCACGGTGCTCGGAGAACGCGTCACCCTCACCGGCACCGCAGTGCAGCCGCTGGCGCGCGAGCGCGTGGTACCGGGCTCGGTCGTGATCAACAACGCGACCCGCACCCAGACCTACGTCGAAGGGGTGGACTACCTGCTGACCGTCGTCGGCCTGAGGACCAACGTGCAGCGCATCGCGTCCGGCGCCATCCTGAGCGGCGAGACCGTCCTGGTGGACTACCGTTACGACACCGGCGGCACGTTCGCCTACCGCCAGTTCAACAACTCGGTCGATTTCGGCTGGTATCTCGGTTCGATCGCGAGCGTGCGCACGCGTTTCCTCGATGCGCAGCAGACGCTCACCTCCGGGCAGCCGACGAACCCGCTCAATTCGGTGCGCTCGTGGCTGGTCGCGGCCCAGCTCGACCTGCCGCTCAACGGCCCGTCCGACCTGTACGTGGGCGGGCTGGCGGAGTGGGAGGACCATCAGGAAACGATCGCGCCGTATCGCCGGCAGTCGTACAGCGCCTATCTGCAGGCCACGATCCCGCGCGTGAGCTGGATCGGCGCGCGCGTCGGGGCGCGTTTCGCGCGAGTCGACTACGCCGATTTCGCGTCGGCCGACGTCAACCTGAATGGCTACGACCTGTGGGCATGGGCCAACATGCCGTTCGGCCTCGAACTGCTGCTGAACGTCGCGACCGAGCAGGACACCGGCGGGACGGTGACGCGACGCTACGACTACGCGACCTTGAAGGGCTCGTGGCGTGTCCGTCGGGTGCTGATGTCGTTGAGCGGCTCGTACAGCGTGGACGAGCAGGGCGAGTTCTCCAAGCGGCGCGGCTACACGCGCTTCCAGGTGCGGAGGGATTTCTGAACATGCTGCGACCGCTCCTCCTGCGATGCGCCTGGGCCTGCATGATCGTCGGCCAGATCGCGTGCGCGCCCGCGGTCCAGGTGCCGGCGGAACCTGCGACGGCGCTGGTCTGGCCCGCGGGGCCGGCCGAGCCGCGCATCCTCTATGTACGGAGCTTTTCGCGGCCGGAGGACCTCGGCATCCGCAAGAGCGTGCTGCAACGGCTGGCCGAGTTCGTCTTCGGCGAAAGCGACACGCGGATGGTGCGCCCGACCGCCGTCGTCGCCGTCGGGGGCATGCTGTACGTCGCCGACGCCGGCGCGCTGGGAGTCCATCGCTTCGATACGAAGGACGGCGGCTACCGGTTGCTGCGCGCCGAGGGCGACGTGGCGCTGACGTCTCCGGTGGGCCTGGCCGTCGGGCCGGGCGGCGAGGTGTACGTGACGGACTCGGCGCTCGCGAAGGTCTACGTCATCCGTCCCGGCGACGATCAGGCGACGCCGCTCGGCATCGCGGGGTTGCGGCAGCCGACCGGCATCGCGTTCGACCGCACGCAGGGACGCCTTTACGTGACCGACACGGCAGCGCACGCGATCGTCGCCTTCGATGCGAAGGGCAACGAGGTGTCGCGCATCGGCGTGCGGGGCGCGGGAGACGGCCAGTTCAATTTCCCCACGCTGATCTGGTGCGACGCGGCCGGTCGCCTGTTCGTGACGGACTCGCTCAATTTCCGCATCCAGGTGTTCGACGCCCGCGGACACTTCGTGGCGAAGTGGGGGCGCCATGGCGACGGCACCGGCGACGCGGCGCGCCAGAAGGGCGTGGCGACCGACCGTCATGGACACGTCTACGTCGTCGACGCGCTGTTCCATGCGTTCCAGATCTTCGATGACCGCGGCGCGTTCCTGCTGTCGGTCGGCGCGATGGGCCAGGACCGCGGCGAGTTCTGGCTGCCGATGGGCATCTTCATCGGCGACGACGACGTCATCTACGTCGCGGATGCCTACAACCGGCGGGTGCAGGTGTTCCGCTATCTCGGGGGGAAGACGTGAGCGCGAGACTGGGCTTCCTGGCCGCCGCCGCGGCGCTGATCTGGGGGATCGGCAGCGCCATGCCGGCGGGCGCGCAGGTGTCGAACACCAAGCACAACCTCTCCGTGTCCGGACCGGGCACGGTGAAGGCCACCAGCGAGCAGGAACTGTGCATCTTCTGCCACGCGCCGCACTCGCGCTCGCCGCTCACGCCGCTGTGGAACCGCAACGTGAGCGGATCGACCTACACGACGTACTCGAGTTCGACCACGCGCGCCGCGATCGGGCAGCCGACCGGTTCCTCGCAACTCTGCCTGAGCTGCCATGACGGCACCATCGCGCTCGGCGAAGTGCTCAGTCGCACCACGCCGATCGCGATGACGCAGGCGACGATGCCGGTGGGCGTGACGCGCCTCGGCACCAATCTTTCCGACGATCACCCGATTTCCTTCCCGTACACGGCGACGCTCGCTTCGAGCCGCGGCGAGCTCGTCAGCCCGTCGACCCTGACGGGCCGGGTGAGGCTCGACGGCAGCGGCCAGATGCAGTGCCGGACCTGCCACGACCCGCACGACAACATCAATGGCAAGTTCCTGGTCGTCGCCAACACCGCCTCGGCGCTGTGCCAGACGTGCCACGTCAAGAACTACTGGACGACGAGCGATCACCGCAACTCCACCCGCACGTGGAACGGCACGGGGACCAATCCGTGGCCGCACACGAGCGGGACGACGGTGGCCGCCAACGCCTGCGAGAACTGCCACCGGCCGCACACGGCGGGCGGCGCGAAGTGGCTGCTGAACGAGGCCGCCGAGGAGAACAACTGCTACTCCTGCCACAACGCCAACGTGGCCCTGAAGAACGTCCAGTCCGAGTTCACCTCCAAGCCGTCGCGCCATCCGGTCGCCACCACGACCGGCGTGCACGATCCGGCCGAGGCCAACGTCATCACGACGCGGCACGTCGAGTGCGTCGACTGCCACAACCCGCACGCGGCCACGGCGGGCCCCGCGACGCCGTCCGGCCCGCTCGCCGGCGTGCGCGGCGTCACCGGGTCCGGCGCCGACGTCAATCCGTCGACCAGCGAGTACCAGATCTGCTTCCGCTGCCATGGCGACAGCCCCGGCATGCCGGCATCGCGCACGACCCGGCAGATCGCGCAGACCAACACGCGTCTGGAGTTCCAGACGACGAATCCGTCGTACCACCCGGTCCTGGGCGCCGGGCGCAGCGCCAACGTGCCGAGCCTGATCGCGCCGTGGACGACGTCGAGCACCATGAAGTGCACGGATTGCCACAACAACAACACCGGTCCCGGCAACGGTGGCACGGGTCCGGCCGGTCCGCACGGCTCCATCTACACGCCGCTGCTCGAGCGCCAGTACGTGGTGGCCGACAACACTTCGGAGAGCGCCGCCAACTACGCGCTCTGCTACAAGTGCCACAACCGGACCAGCATCCTTGGCGACGTCAGCTTCCGGGAGCACAGCAAGCACATCAGCGGCGAGCGCGCGCCCTGCAACGTCTGTCACGACCCGCACGGGATCAGCAGCACGCAGGGCAACACGGTCAACAACAGCCGCCTGATCAACTTCGACACCACCATCGTGCGGCCGAGCTCCTCCGGGCTGCTGAGGTTCGAGTCGACCGGCACCAATCGGGGTCGCTGCTACCTCACGTGCCATGGCGCGAATCACAACCCCTTCAGCTACTGACGGCGATGGCGGAGATCGTGGTCAGTGGCGGAGGGCGGCAGCGCGTGCGGTCGGTGCCGAAAGGGAAGGTGCGGAGATGAACGCGAGACGCTGGTGGTGGGCCGTGGCGGGCGCGGTGGCAGCCTTGCTGGCGTGGACGAGCGCCGCCGCGGCTGAGGTCGACTGCTCCCAGTGCCACCGCGGCCTGTCGAAGCAGAAGGTGGTCCACGCGGCGATGCAGATGGGCTGCGCGACATGCCATGGCGCCGTCGATGCCGCGGTGGTCCCGCACCGGATCACCGGCAAGGTGGCGAAAGGGCTCACGTCGGAGCAGGGCGAGTTGTGCCTCACCTGCCATGACAAGGCGAAGTTCGGGAAGAAGGTCGTGCACGCTCCCCTCGCCATGGGATGCACGGCGTGCCACGACCCGCACGCGTCCGCGAACGAGAAGCTGCTCACCGCGACCGTCCCCGCGTTGTGTACCGAGTGCCACGCAAAGGACGACTTCACCGGCAAGGTCGTGCATGCGCCGGTTGGCGGCGGCATGTGCATGGCTTGCCACGATCCGCACTCGGCGGACCGGTCGGCGCTGCTTCCCGCGCAGGTGACCGCCATGTGCCTCGAGTGCCACGGCGACATCAAGAAGAAGCCGCACGTGGTCGCGGGCTTGGGAGGATCCGGGCATCCGCTTGGAGACGAGAAGCGCCCGGCACCGGTGGCCGACGGACTGCGTCCGGGCAAGGCCTTTTCCTGCGTCAGTTGCCATGAGCCGCACCGGTCCAACTTCAGAAAGCTGTCGCGCATCGATCCCGGCAGCGGGATGGGCATGTGCCAGAAGTGCCACGCGAAATAGGCGGACTGCACCGCCCGCATGCACGGCGGGCGGCCTGCCGGTGCCGCGTTTTCAACGCAGCTGCTGCAGGTAGTCGAGCACGGCTTCGGTGTCGGGGTCACCGACGCGCGCCTGCTTGATCCGGACCACGCTGCCAGGGTAAGTGGCGGCGAAGGCGCCCTGTCCGAACGCGGCAGCGCGCAACTCGTCACGACTGCGACGGTCGCCGACGCCATCGAGGGGCAGGCTGGGATTGCCGCGCCGCTCCGCGGAATGACACACCACGCAACCCATCCGCTGGAAGGCCGCTCGGCCGGCGTCGAGCTGCTGCTGCGCGGTCCCGCCGACGGGCGACGCTGGCGACGTTGGCGACGCTGGCGCCGCCACGCGTGCGGGATAGAAGTTGCGCACCATGGCGAAGACAGCCGCGAGCAGCACCACCAGCACGGTGGTGGCGAAGGCGAGCCAGCGAGCGCGCGACTGCCTTGTCATGGTCGGCGCCTCATACCCAGTCGAAGATTTCCGAATGCACCTGCGCGGCCGCGACGCCGAGCGCGGAAAGGGCTTGTTCCACGCTCGTCGTCATCGGCGTCGGCCCGCAAAGGAAGCACTGGAGCCGGCGGCGCTCGGGCGGCAGGTGGCGCGCCAGGACGTCCTCGCTGATGAAGCCGCGTTCCCCGGTCCAGTCCGGGTCCGGCTCGAGCAGGACGTGCACGACCTTCAGGTTCAACCGCGTTGCGAGCGCATCGAGCTCCTCGCGGAATGCCACGCGGTCCCACACGCGATTGCCATAGAAGAGCACCAGTGGACGCTGGTCGCCGCGGTCGGCGAGCGTGCGCAGCATGGACATGATCGGCGCGATGCCGATGCCGCCGGCGACGAAGGCATAGCCGCGGGCGGCCGGGTAATCGTCGATGCTGAAGGTGCCGTACGGGGCATCGATCCAGGCCGTCTCGCCGACCTTCACGTCCTTGATGGTCGACGTGAAGTCGCCGGCCGCCTTGATCGAGACTTCGACCCGGTCGCCGCGTTCGGCGCTCGACGCGATCGAGAAGGGATGCTCGCGCATCGCGAAGGGCGAGGCTCGCAGCGTGAGCCAGGCGAACTGGCCGGGCGCGAAGCGCAGCGGAGTGGCGGACTGCGGCCGCAGCGCCAGGGTCCATACCCGGCCGCGCTCCGGCCTCACTTCGGCCACCGTCCACCGCTGCTGCTTCGTGCGGAGCGGCCGGAGCAGGCGGACGTAGGCGATCAGCGCCACCCAGAACGCGCCATACGCGCTCCACAGCCACTGCTTCCAGGCGGTATCGAGAAAGCGCCCGGCTCCGTGCAGGTGCCAAAGCGCGAGGGCAAAGGCGGTGGTGGCCAGCAGCGCG
This sequence comes from uncultured beta proteobacterium, assembly GCA_963726405.1. Taxonomy (GTDB): domain Bacteria; phylum Pseudomonadota; class Gammaproteobacteria; order Burkholderiales; family Burkholderiaceae_F; genus JAOUJD01. Next base: position 95,388 of record CAVSCF010000001.1, read on the forward strand.
TGCATGAAGCGCCAGCGGTCGTAGTCGAGCTGCGCGCGCTTGCGCACGAGCGCGACGAGGACGACGACGGCGAACAGCGCGAGGGCGACGCGGCCGGCCGTCATGTACGCCGGGGCGGCCGCCGGATTCGCGCTGCCGAGCACCTCCGGGTGCAGCACGCGCAGCAGCGCATAGTGTCCGCCGATCACCGCCAGCGCGAAGACCGCGAGGTACCGGTGGAAGTAGTAGACGATGTCGATGCCGAACGGCGCGGTGGCGCGCCGGAAGCGCGCCGTCAGTGCGAACTGCACGCCCAGCATCGCGAGCCCCGCATAGCCGAGCGCCATCGGGAAATCCCAGCCGAAGCCGAGTCCGGCCGCCGGGCCGGGCAACAGCGCGAACAGCGGGACCGTGACGGCCAGCACGTAGACGGCGAGCCAGAGCAGCGAGGCGACGGCGGCGCGGGGAGTCGTTGGACGTGACCGAGTCATGGCGAGGTTCGCCCGGACGTTTGCGCGCTGGGCGCGTCGAGTCTACGCACCCTGTGGTTGCTTCAGCGGTGCCCCGCGGGTTCGACCGTTTTCCGTCTTGCCGCCCTCGTCGTCGCCGTATCGCTGAGCAATTCCGCGAGGACGCGGATGTCCTCGACCGCCTCGGTGATCCGGAGGTCGCTCGCGCCACCGCCTGCAGCGTGGTGACACGGCTGTACGAGCACGCGCTCCGCCAGCCCGCACCGCGCAACGTGCAGCTGCTGCGCTTTGCGCAGCCCGGCAGCGAGCTTCAGGTCCTCGGGGCCTTGCGCTCGTAGGTGGCAAAGACCGTTGCCGTCTCGTCCTTCTGCACCAGCAGGACGTCGTAGCGATCGACGCGGCCATCGTCGACTTCCATGCCGGGCGATCCGAGCGGCATGCCCGGGACCGCCAGGCCCAGCGCCTTCGGCCGCTCCTTCAGCAAGCGCCTGATCTCGCGCGCCGGCACGTGGCCCTCGATCACGTAGCCGTCGACCAGGGCGGTGTGGCAGGAGCCGTAGCGCAGCGACATGCCGACGTCGGCGCGCTTCTTCGCGTTGCCCACGTCGAAGGTCCTGATGTTCGTGAAGCCGTTCGCCTGGAGGTGCTTGACCCAGTCGCTGCAGCAGCCACAGGTCGGGCTCTTGTAGACCTCGACCACTGGAGCAGCCTCGGCGAACGTGCTCCGCGGAGCGAGGGACAGGATCGCCGGCGCGGCGGCGAGCAGGCCGGCGACGCGCCGACGGGTGAGATTGATGGCCATGGTGAAGTCGGGTTGCGCAGATGAGTCGCGAAGTCGAGTCGAACGGGGAGGTGAGTCGAGAGTATCGGCGGCGCGGCGGCAGCGCTTGGCTCATGTCAAAGCCGGATGATCGGCGGGGGCACCGCCGACCAGCGCACCGCCTTTCGACCGCTGCTCAGGCAAACCCCGCTCCCGACTCAGCCATCGGCGCGCATCGTACCCGTCGCCCGTTCCAGCCAGCGCCCGAATTCGGCGGCCGGCAGGGCCCCGCTGATGCGCTGCACGATGTCGCCTCGGCCGAAGACGGCGAGCGTCGGGATGCTGCGGATCGCGTAACGCGCCGCCAGGTCCGGATTGGCGTCGGTGTCGACCTTCGCGAACACGACGTTGCGCTGCTTCGCGGCTTCGGCGGCAAAGACAGGGGCGAAAGCCCGGCATGGGCCGCACCACGCGGCCCAGAAATCGACGACAACCGGGCGCTCGCGCCGGATGACGGCGTCGAAGTTCGCTGTGTCCAGCGCTACCGGGGCGCCGTTCAGCAGTTCCTTCGAACAACGCCCGCACACCGGTTCCTCGGCCGACCGGTCCGGCGCAACGCGGTTCCGTGTGGAGCAGTGCGGACAGGTGATCAACATGGCGGGCAGGTCCTGGAGACGATGGTTCACCTAAGTGGGGGACGGCCCGGGCGGGGACAAGGGGTCCAGGGCGGGAGCCCGGCGGGGCGCTGCGGGCGCCGAATAGGCGGGACAGCTCCCGGGTAATCCCGCGATCCGGGCGCGAGGGCTCCGCCCACACTCGCCAGGGTGAGGGGTGAGGCCGTCTCGCCCGCGCCCGCCTGCCAGGAACAAGGACGACCATGAGCCAGACCGCCGACGAACTGCTTTCTTCCCTGAACCAGCGGGACATTGCCCGCCGGCTCCAGGAGTACCAGGCGCTGCTGGCCAACGACTCGATGGGAATCCTCGTCGTCTGCGACGGCGAGATCATGCAGTGCAATCCGTGCGCAGCGCGCCTGTTCGGCTGGGATCAGGGCGACCTGCTGGGGCGGGCGGCGGCCACGGTGTTTGCCTCGGAGGAGGAATTCCAGTCGTTCGCGAGCCGCATCGGCGACGCGCTCGCCGCCGACGGTTCGCCGGCCATGGAATGGAAGACCATGCGCCGCGACGGTTCGCGCTTCTGGGCGCGCCTGCTGGTCAAGAGCATCACGCCTGGCGGGCCGGCCGGCGAGACGGTGTGGATGGTCGAAGACATCACGCACCGCAAGGCGACGGAGACGGCGCTGGCGCGTGCGCGCGAGGAACTGGAACTGCGCGTGCGCGCGGCCCACGACGAACTCGCGTGGACCAACGAGCGGCTCGTTGCCGAGATGTACGAACGCAGCGAGGTCGAAGAGCGCGCGCGTCGGATGGCGCTCTACGACAACTGGACCGGATTGCCCAACCGGCGGCTGCTCGAATCGCGGCTCGACGAAGCCGTCCGCAACCACCAGCTCGCGGGCGATCGCCTGGCCGTGCTCGTGGTGGACATCGACGAATTCACGAAGCTCAACGACGCGCTCGGCCATCGCGTGGGCGACGCCCTGCTGCAGCAGGCCGCGCGTCGCGTGGTGGACATGGTGCGGACCTCGGACCTCGTCGCGCGAAGCGGCTCCGACGAGTTCGCGATCGTGCTCGGCCGCCTGCGCTACACCGACGACGCCGAGCGGGTCGCGGCCAAGGTCGGCGAGCTGCTGGCGCAACCGTTCGACATCGACGGCGAGCAGATCAACGTGACGGTCAGCGTCGGCATTGCGCGCTACCCGGGCGACGGCGTCGGTTCCGACATGCTGCTTCGGAACGCGGACGCGGCGCTGGCGTTCGCGAAGGCGCGCGGCACGGGGCGCGTGCAGGTGTTCGAGCCGCAGATGAACGACGACCTGCTGCGCCGCCTGAAGGTCGAAGCCGGGCTGCGTCGCGCGCTCGACCGTGGCGAGTTCGAGGTGTACTTCCAGCCGCGCATGAGCCTCGCCGCCGGCAAGCTGGCGGGCGCCGAAGCGCTGGTGCGCTGGCGTCATCCCGAGCTCGGCGTGCAGGAGCCCGCCTCGTTCATGAGCGTCGCGGAGGACACCGGTCTGATCTTCCCGATCGGCGAAGTGGTGCTGCGTGCGGCCTGCCAGGCGGCAATGCAGTGGTCGAATGCCGGACTGGGCGACCTCACGGTGAGCGTGAACCTGTCGCCGCGCGAGTTCCGCGGGCGCTCGCTGCTGCCGATGGTGAGCCAGGCGCTGGTCGACTCGGGCCTCGACGCCGAACGGCTGCAGGTCGAGATCACCGAGGCGAGCCTGATGCGCGATCGGGAGAAGGCCGAGCAGGTGCTGTCCGGCCTGCAGACCATGGGCGTGAAGATCGCGCTCGACAATTTCGGCACCGGATATTCGAGCCTGTCGAACCTGCGCCGTTTCCCGGTCGACATCATCAAGATCGACGGGCAGTTCGTCCGTTCGGCGCCGAGCGAGCCCGCCGACGCGAAGATCGTGGCCGCGCTTGCGCATCTCGCGCACGAACTCGGCTTCAGCGTCGTGGCCGAGGGCATCGAAGCGAAGGACCAGCTCGAGTTCGTGAAGGCGTGCGGCTGCGACGAAGCCCAGGGCTTCCTGCTCGGCCGTCCGCTTTCCGGCCTCGCGTTCGTCGACCTGGCGCGCCGGCTGAAATAGCGGCGAACGCGATGTACGCGACCGCTGCGCGGTCGCACGTGCATCGCGTTCGATTGAAGTGAAAGACGGGCTTGGGGCGGCCCGGCGCCCGTCTTTGAGTTCAACGGCACCCGGACCCATCCGATGGTCACCTGCGTTGCCTTCGGACCACTCGGGCGTCCGCTTCGCTCGGCCTTAAACTGCGCAGTCAGTCAACGCGCAGGAGACCCCGCATGAACAAGGAGATCGTCTCGACGCCGAAGGCGCCGGGCGCCATCGGTCCGTACTCGCAGGCGGTCAGGACCGGGCTGGTGGTGTTCACCTCCGGGCAGATCGGGCTCGATCCGAAGACGGGCGAGCTGGTCAGCCAGGACTTCGAGGCGCAGGTGCGGCAGTCGTTCGCGAATCTCGCTGCCGTGGCCGAGGCTGCCGGCGGATCGCTCGCCAATGCGGTCAAGTTGACGCTCTTCCTGACCGACCTGTCGAAGTTCGGCAAGGTCAACGAAATCATGACCGAGGCCGTGGGCAAGCCCTATCCGGCCCGCTCGACGGTGGGCGTCGCGAGCCTGCCCAAGGGCGCGCAGTTCGAGGTCGAAGCGATCCTGGTTCTCTAGGCCGTCAGCTTGCCGAGACCAGCCCGCACGAAGCGCGCCGCGGGCGATCCTGCGGCGGCCGCGCGCAACACGATCGCCGCGAAACTCGCGCGCGCGGGGCTGACGCGCGACTGGGACTTCGTGCTGCACCTGCCCCTGAGATACGAGGACGAGACACGGGTCACGCCGATCGCGGACCTCGTGCCCGGGAGCGAGGCTCAGGTCGAGGCCGAGGTCGTCACCGCCGACGTCGTCTATCGCGGGCGCCGTCAACTGCGCGTCACCGTGCGCGACGACAGCGGCGAACTGGTGCTGCGCTTCCTGCATTTCTATCCTTCGCAACTGAAGCAGTTCGAGATCGGCCGGCGCATCCGCGCGTTCGGCAGCGTCCGCGGCGGCCTGGTCGGCGCGGAGATGGTCCATCCCCGCGTGCGCAGGATCGACGCCGGCGACGCGCTGCCCAGCGCGCTGACACCGATCTACCCCGCGCCCGAGGGCGTGCCGCAGAGCTGGTTGCGCAAGCGCATCGACCGCGCGCTGCGCGACGTCGACATCGTCGAGGTCCTGCCCGCGCGGTTGCTCCAGTCGCTTGGCCTGGCCGCGCTCGCGCCGTCGGTCGCACGCCTGCACCACCCGCCGCCGGACGCCGACGCCCACGCGCTGGCGGAACGGACCGATCCGGCGTGGCAGCGCCTGAAGTTCGACGAGCTGCTGGCCCAGCAGATCGCCTTGCGCGCGGCGCGCGATGCGCGCGAGCAGCGACGCGCGCATCCGCTCCAGGGCTCGGGTGCATTGACGACCCGGCTTCGCGCCGGCCTTCCGTTCCGGCTGACGGCGGCACAGGACCGGGTCTGGGCCGAAGTCGAGGTCGACCTCGCCGGTACGCGTCCGATGCATCGACTCGTGCAGGGCGACGTGGGCAGCGGCAAGACGGTGGTGGCCGCGCTGGCCGCCGCACGAGCGATCGAGTGCGGCTTCCAGGTGGCGCTGATGGCGCCCACCGAAATCCTTGCCGAGCAGCACTTCCGCAAGATCGCGCAATGGCTCGCGCCGCTCGACGTCAACGTCGCGTGGCTCGTCGGGCGCCTCGGCGCGGCCGCCAAGCGCACAGCCCACCAGGCGGTGGCGAGCGGTGAGGCCCAGCTCGTCGTCGGTACGCACGCGCTGATCCAGGACGCCGTCGTCTTCCATCGCCTCGGCCTGGCGATCGTCGACGAGCAGCATCGATTCGGAGTCGCGCAGCGGCTCGCGCTGCGCGGCGAAGGGCGCACGGACGTCCTGCCGCACATGCTGATGCTGTCGGCCACCCCGATCCCGCGCACGCTGGCGATGAGCTACCTCGCCGACCTCGACGTCTCGGTGATCGACGAACTGCCCCCGGGGCGCAAGCCGGTGGTGACGAAGCTCGTGTCGATGCGGCGGCGCGAGGAGGTGATGGAACGCATCCGCGCCGAGGTGCGGGCGGGACGCCAGGCCTACTGGGTCTGCCCGTTGATCGAGGCGAGCGACGTCATCGAAGCCACCGCGGCGACCGAGACGCACCTGCGGATCGCCGAGCTGCTGCCGGATCTGCGGATCGGGCTGCTGCACGGGCAGTTGCCCGCCGCGGAGAAGTCGGCCGTGATGCAGGCCTTCGTCGCGCGCGAGATCGACGTGCTGGTCGCGACCACGGTGATCGAAGTGGGTGTCGACGTCGCCAACGCGACGCTGATGGTGATCGAGCACGCGGAGCGTTTCGGCCTGGCCCAGATGCACCAGTTGCGCGGGCGCGTGGGACGCGGTGCCGAGGAAAGCTTCTGCATCCTGCTGTACGAAGACGCGCTGTCCGACATTGCGCGCGAGCGGCTGAAGGTGATCTACGAGATTGCCGACGGATTCGAGGTCGCGCGGCGAGACCTTATGATGCGCGGTCCCGGGGAGTTCCTGGGCGCGCGGCAGTCCGGCGCGCCGCTGCTGCGCTTCGCCGACCTCGAGCGCGATGCCGAGCTGGTCGAGCGGGCGCGGGCGGCGGCGACCGAACTGCTGGACCGCGAACCCGCCGCCGCCGCGGCCCACGTGAAGCGCTGGTACGAGGGACGGCACGCCTTCCTGACCGCATGACACTGACCGAACTGAAGTACATCGTTGCCGTCGCCCGCGAGCGCCACTTCGGCCGCGCGGCGGAGGCCTGCTTCGTCAGCCAGCCGACGCTGTCGGTGGCGATCAAGAAGCTCGAGGACGAACTCGGCACGCTGATCTTCGAGCGCCGGACGAACGACGTGACGACCACGCCGGCCGGTGAGCGCATCGTCAACCAGGCGCAGCGCGTCCTCGACGAGGCGGCGCAGATCCGCGAGATCGCGCGCCAGGGCAAGGACCCGCTCGCCGGGCCGCTGCAACTCGGCGTGATCTACACGATCGGTCCCTACCTGCTGCCCGGCCTGGTCCGACAGTTGCTGAAGGACGCGCCGCAGATGCCGCTGCTGCTCACCGAGAATTTCACGGTGAAGCTGCTCGAACTGCTGAAGAACGGCGACATCGACGTCGCGATCATGGCGCTGCCGCTGCCCGAGAGCGGGCTGATGATGCAGGCCGTGTACGACGAGGAATTCATCATCGCCGTGCCGAAGTCGCACCCGTGGGCGAAGCGCAAGTCGGTGCCGAGCGAGGACCTGAAGCGCGAGACCATGCTGCTGCTCGGCACCGGCCACTGCTTCCGCGACCAGGTGCTCGAGGTGTGCCCGGAACTGTCGCGTTTCTCCTCGTCCGCGGAAGGAATGCAGAAGACGTTCGAGGGGTCGTCGCTCGATACCATCCGTCACATGGTGGCGTCCGGCCTTGGCGTCACGGTGCTGCCGCGGACCTCGGTGCCGGTGAAGACCCCGCGCGATTCGCTGCTCGAGTACGTGCCTTTCAAGGCGCCGGTGCCCGATCGGCGCGTGGTGCTCGCCTGGCGCAAGTCGTTCACGCGGACGGCGGCGATCGACGCCCTGCGACAGGCGGTCCTGAAGTGCCAACTGCACGGCGTGCAGATGCTGCCCGACGCCCCGGTCGAAGCCTGGTAACCCGGCGCTATCGGGCCGTTAGGAAAACTCGAATTGCCGCGGGCAGCGACACTGCCTAGCATCGGTCGACAACTGAAAAGGACTGAACTCATGGCGAAGACACGGAAGAACAAGGTGAGCACGAGCGGCATCAGCAGCGGCAGCACTAACGGCAACGTCAGTGCAGTCGCGATCGACATCGGCATTCCCGAGAAGGATCGCCAGCGGATAGCGGAAGGCCTCGCGCGCCTGCTCGCCGACACCTATGGGCTGTACCTGAAGACGCACAGCTTTCACTGGAACGTCGAGGGCCCGATGTTCAACACGCTGCACCTGATGTTCATGGAGCAGTACACGGAACTGTGGACCGCGCTGGATGCGATCGCCGAGCGCATCCGCTCGCTCGGCTATCCGGCGCCCGGCACCTACCGCGAGTTCGCGCGGCTGTCGAAGATCGAGGACACCGAAGGCGTGCCCGAAGCGCTCGAAATGGTCCGGCTGCTGGTGCTCGGTCACGAGACCGTGGCGCGCACCGCGCGCGAGGTGTTCAAGGCGGCGGACAAAGGCGGCGACGAATCGACGGCCGACCTGCTGACACAGCGACTGCAGGTGCATGAAAAGACCGCGTGGATGCTTCGAAGCCTGCTCAAGTAGGCTTCGAAGCATGCTTTCCATGCGGTCTTTCGGCGGAGGCTAACTTTGGTGCAGCCAAAGTTAAGCCGCGCAGCGGCGGCCGGAGCCAAAAGACGTGCTTCGCAGCCTGCTGAAATAGAGGTGCCATCGTGACGGACCCGCACCCGTACGGTGCGTGGCCATCGCCGCTGGCGGCTGGCGATATCGCGGCCTCGGCCATCGGGCTCTCGTATGTGACCGCGCACGACGGCCGGTTGTACTGGATCGAGTCACGGCCCTCGGAGCGTGGCCGAAACGCGCTGATGTCGGCCGCGCCGGACGGCGCGCTGACCGAACTCACGCCGCCGCCGGTCAACGTCCGATCCCGGGTGCACGAGTACGGCGGCCGTCCGTACACGGTCGCCGGCAGCGCGGTGGCGTACGTCGAGTTCAACGATCAGCGCCTGCGCGTCCAGGCGAACGGCGCGACGTCCGGGCCGCTGACGCCGGACGGCTTCCGCTACGCCGACGGCGCGCCGTCTCCCGATGGCCGCACGATTTACTGGGTCCGTGAAGACCATACCCGGCCCGGCGAAGCGGTGAACGCCGTCGTCGCGCTGAGCACGGGCGAGGAAGGACCGGGGCACGTGCTGTTCGATGCGGCCGACTTCGTCGCCTGCCCGCGGCCGAGCGAGGACGGCCGGTTGGCCTTCATGGCCTGGAACCATCCGCACATGCCGTGGGACGGTGCCGCCCTGTATGTCGGTCGCGTCGGCCCCGATGGAGTGAGCGACCTGCACGTCGTCGCGGGCGGGGCTTCGGCGCCGGATGAAGCGGTGCTGGAGCCGTCGTGGGATCGCGACGGCACGCTCTACTTCCTTTCCGATCGCAGTGGCTACTGGAACCTCTATCGCTGGCGCGGGACGTCGGTGGAGCAGGTGACCGATCTGGATGCCGACCTTGGCGGCGCGTTGTGGCTGCTCGGACGGACGACGTACGCGCTGACAGGCGACGGCCGTGCACTGGTCCGCATCTGTCGCAATGCGGTCGACAGCCTCGCACTCGTCGATCTGGAGAGCGGCGCGGTGAGGACGCTCGCACTGCCCTTCGGCACCTTCGGATCGATCGGTGTGCTGGACGCGCGCACGGGCTTCGCCGTGGCGGCGCCGGACGACGGCCCGCATGGACTCATCACGATCGACCTCGCCACGGGTGACTTCCGGACCATACGCAGCGCGGGCAGATCCCTGCTCCCCGCCGAGTTTGTCTCGCGGGCCGAACCGGTCGAGTTCCGGACGATCCCCGGAGCCGACGGCATCCCGCGCACCGCGCATGCCTTCTTCTTTCCCCCATGCAACCCGCGCTTCACGGGGCCGGCCGGATCACGGCCGCCGCTGATCGTGATGCTGCACGGCGGGCCGACCGATCATGCGTCCCGAGCTTTGCACCTTTCGGTCCAGTACTGGACTACGCGCGGCTTCGCGGTGGTGCACGTCAACTACGGCGGTTCGACCGGATTCGGGCGCGCCTATCGCGACCGGCTGCGTGGCCAGTGGGGTGTCGTCGATCTCCAGGACGCCGTCGCCGCGGTCGACCACCTGGAGGCGACCGGCCGTGTCGATGGCAGGCGAGTGGCGATCCGCGGCGGCAGCGCCGGGGGCTATACGGTGCTCGCCGGGCTGGCATTCACCCGACGTTTCGCGGCCGGCATCAACTACTTCGGCATCAGCGACCTCGAAACCCTCGCATCCGACACCCACAAGTTCGAGAGCCGCTACACGGACACGCTCATCGCGCCGCTGCCGGCGGGGCGCGAGATCTACCGCGCGCGCAGCCCGATCCATCATCTCGACGGCTTCGATGCGGCGCTGATCACGTTCCAGGGTGACGAGGACAAGGCGGTGCCGCCCGAGCAGAGCCGGGCCATCGTCGCGGCCGTGCGCGCGCGCGGCAGGCCGGTCGCGTACATCGAGTTCAAGGGGGAGCAGCACGGTTTTCGCGACGCCCGGAACATCGCGCGGGCGCTGGAGGCCGAGTTGTATTTCCTCGGCCGGATCTTCGGCTTCGAGCCCGCCGGCGCCATCGAGCCGGTCGCGATCGACAACCTGCCGGAGTCCGCCGTCTCCTAGGGTCCGCGGGAACGCCGGTTGCGCGCGTTGCGGCAACCTGTCGGGATCCGGAGGCTGGAATGAAGCCGTCATTGCTCGCCGCGGCGCTCGCCGTGGTTTCGCAGCAGGCGCTCGCCATCGACGACGCGCCGGTGCGCCGCAATCAATCGGGTTCGATCACCTGCGCGCCGCCTCCCGGTGTCTTCGTCGTCGACGTCGACAACCGCGAACGCACGGTGCGGCTGCGGACTGGCGATGGCGTCCCGGCCGACGTCGTCGTGGCGGACGACGTGTCGACGCTCAGGCCCGGAGACCGCGTCCAGGTCGACTTCCTGGTGCCCAACGACGCCTCGGAGCGACTCGCCGCTCCGATAGCGGCGAGGCGGGGCCGCGTTACTTCCTGGCCTTCTCCGCGGCCAGCCGCCGTTCCTTCTTGATGACGGCCTCGTCCATCTCGTCGAAGTTCCGGTTCGCGCACTTCTCGACCCAGGCCTGCTGTTCCGTGTTGTGCGCCTGGCTCTTCTCGCGCAGCGCCTTCAGGCGGGCGTTGTAGGCGTCCGTGGCGTCGTCGAGCTTCGTCGCTTCGTCTTCCAGCGCCTTCTTCGCGCCCTCGACGGCCGGGTCGAAGGCGGCGATCTTCTTCTTCAGTTCGGCGTCCAGGGCCTTCACCTGGTCCCGCTGCTGGTCGAGAGCGACCTGTTCCTGCTCGACCCGCGTGCGGGCCTCCTTCAGGCGGTCCTGCTCGTTCATGCAGGTGCGCAGTTCGTCGCGCGTCAAGAGATTCGGACGGGTCTTGGGCGCGGTGGCCTTCGCGGGGGGCTTCGTCGCCGTCGCGCCCTGGGCACTCGCCGGTTGCGCGAGGAGCAGAGCGGCGAACGCGCTGGCTGCCAGCGCCGCCCAGTACGGTCGGGAAGTGTTGTGTTGCATGGTGCAAATCCGGGTTCGGTGAAGGGCGAAACGATAGCAGCCGCCGGCCGCGCGGGCCTAGGCGCTCGCCTTGCGGCGGCCGCCGGTGGCCGGTGCCGCCCCTCGGTTTCGCTCGCAATCTTCGACTTGAAGAAGCAATTCCAGGCGCCGCGTTCGCTTGACGTCCTGCCAGTGCACGCCTTCGATCGCGCCGACGAGCGCGTAGAGCATGTTCAGGCTGACGCCGCCGCGCGCGCGCTTGAGGGCGACATACGCGGGAACGGCTCCGGCGGCGCGCAGGTCGGCGACGCTGTGGATGCCGATGGCCGCCAGCCACTCACGGCTTTTCGGCCCCAGGTTCCGCAGGTCGGAGACGGGTTCGGCGCTCACGCTCGGCGTCAACGCGCGAGATCGACCAGCCAGGGCGCCAGCCACGGCGCGATGAACGCGGTCAGCAGCGCAGTCAGCCCCATGGCGAGGCCGGCGAATGCGCCCATCTCTTCGCTGACCTGGAACGCGCGCGCGGTGCCGATGCCGTGCGCGGCGACACCGACGGCGAAGCCGCGGGTCGGATGCGCGGCGATGCCGATCAGGTTCAGCAGCGGCCGCGCGATGATCGCGCCGGTCATTCCGGTGAGGATCACGAACACGGCGGTCAGCGACGGCAGGCCGCCGATCTTCTCGGCGATGCCCATCGCGATCGGCGTCGTCACCGACTTCGGGGCGAGCGACAGCAGCGTCTGGCGGCTGGCCCCAAGCGACCACGCGATGGCGACGGCCGAGACGATCGCCGTCACGACGCCGGCGGCGAGGCCGAGCGTCAGCGGCAGCCACAGCCGCTTCAGCTTCGCGCGCTGCTCGTAGAGGGGGATCGCGAGCGCGACGGTGGCCGGGCCCAGCAGGAAGTGCACGAACTGCGCGCCCTCGAAGTACGTTGCGTACGGAGTACGGGTAAGGGTCAGGACGAGCACGAGCAGCGCGACGGCGATAGCGACCGGGTTCGCCAGCGGATTGAAGCGGACCCGCTCGTACAGGCGATAGGCCAGCAGGTACGCGAGCAGCGTCACGGTGAGCCCGAGCAGCGGCGTCGCCGAAAGGTAGACCCAGATCTCGCCGAGTTGCCGCGTCATCCGGGCGGCTCCTGCGCGAGCGCGCGTGCGCTCCACTTGATCACCAGGGCCGTGACGACGATCGCGAGCGCCGTGCTCCCGAGCAGTGCAACGACGATCGGCAGCCATTCGTTGGCGATGCGCGTCACGTGCAGCATCACGCCGACGCCGGCCGGCACGAACAGCAGCGACAGGTGCTTCAGCAGTTCGACGCAGGTGGGACGCAGCCCCGCCACGGCGGGTTCGTTGAGCAGCAGGTACGCGAGCAGCAGCGCCATGCCGAGCACGGGTCCCGGTATCGGCAGCGCGAGCGCGTATGTGATGACCTCGCCGACCGTCTGGAACACGAGCAGCGTGGCGAGCGCCTGCAGCATCGTGCGGGTTCGCGGGCTAGCGCGCGGCGAGCCGCTCGTCCAGCCACTCGATCCAGTGCATCACGCGCGTGTCGGTGCCGCTCGCGAGATGGGTGATGCAGCCGATGTTGGCCGACAGGATCACGTCCGGCTTCGGCGCCTGCAGGTGGTCGAGGCGGCGGTCGCGCAGTTCGGTGGCGAGCTCCGACTGCAGCACCGAGTACGTGCCGGCCGAGCCGCAGCAGAAGTGCAGCTCGCCCACCGGCGGCACCTGCGCGCCGAGCGACGTGAGCAGCGCCTCCACCGCGCCCTTGACCTTGAGCCCGTGCTGCAGCGTGCACGGCGGATGGAACACCACGCGCCCCTCGAGCGGCGCGGCGAGCGCCTGTTTCAGCTCGGCGGCGAGCAACGGCAGCAGTTCGGCCGGGTCCTTCGCCATGGCGCTGATGCGTTCGGCCTTCTTCGCGTAGGCCGGATCGCGCGCGAGCAGGTGCGCGTACTCGCGAACCTGCAGGCCGCACCCGCTGGCGTTGACGACGATCGCGATCACGCCTTCCGCCTCGGCGTCCTTGATGTACGGCCACCAGGCATCGATGTTCCGGCGCGCATCGTCGAGCCCGCCGTCGTGGTCGTTGAGGTGGTAGCGGATGGCTCCGCAACAGCCGGCGGCCTTCGGTCGCAGCGTTTCGATGCCCAGCGCGTCGAGCACGCGCGCGGTCGCCGTATTGATGTTCGGCGCCATCGCCGGCTGCACGCAGCCTTCGAGCAGCAGCACCTTCTTCTCGTGGGTGCGCGCCGGCCAGGCGCCCGGGGGCGTGCGCTCCGGCACCTTGGCCTTCAGCGAGGCCGGCAGCAGCGGACGCACGAGCTGGCCTACCGCCATCGCCGGGAGCGAACGCGACGCTCGTCAGGCCTTCCTTCAGCGCGGTGCGCATCAGTCGCTCGCCGGCCGGGCGGACCACGTGGTCGTCGACGATCTTGCGGCCGATGTCGACCAGGCGGCCGTACTGCACGCCCGACGGGCAGGTGGTCTCGCAGTTGCGGCAGGTGAGGCAGCGGTCGAGGTGGATCTGCGTGGAGCGCGTGACCTCCTTGCCCTCCAGCACCTGCTTCATCAGGTAGATGCGGCCGCGCGGTCCGTCGAGTTCGTCGCCGAGCAGCTGGTAGGTCGGACACGTCGCCGTGCAGAAGCCGCAGTGCACGCACTTGCGCAGGATGGCGTCCGCCTCCTTGCCCTCGGGTGTGTTGCGGATGAAGTCGGCGAGTGCGGTCTGCATCAGAACTCTGGGTACAGTCGGCCGGGATTGAAGATGCCGGCCGGATCGAATTCGGCTTTCATTCGTCGGTGGATGGCCGCCAGCGCGGGCGGCAGCGGGTGGAACGTCGAGCGGCGATCGCCGCCGCGGAACTGCGTGGCGTGGCCGCCAGCGGCCTCGACGCGCGACCGCAGTTTGTCCGCCGGCTCGCTCGTCCAGACCCAGCGCTGGCCGCCGCTCCATTCGGCGAGCGTCGCTCCGAGGTCGAGCGGGCCGGTCGTCGGCGGCACGGCCAGGCGCCACAGCGTGCCGCGGCCCTGCTGAAAGAAGGCATGCGATTGCTCGCGCAGTTCCGCCCAGAGCAGCGCCGCCTCCGGCACGTCCGTCCCGCCCATCTTCGCGTGGGCCGCGCGCACCCCGGCAGCGGCACCGGACAGGCGCACATACAGCTGTCCGTCCCACCAGGCCGTGCCGGACACGGGCAATGGCTGGCCGCCCCATTCGTTGACGCGGCGGATCGACTCGGCCTCGTTCATCTCGAACAGCAGCGTCTGCTCGGCGACCGGCCGCGGCAGCACCTTCAGCGACACCTCGACGATCACGCCCAGTGTGCCCAGCGAACCGGCGAGGGCGCGCGAGACGTCGTATCCGGCGACGTTCTTCATCACGCGGCCGCCGAACGACAGGACCTGGCCGCGGCCGTCGAGCAGTCGCGCACCCAGCACGAAATCGCGCGCCGCACCGGCCGCCGCCCGCCGCGGACCGGCCAGGCCGGCAGAGATGGTGCCGCCCACGGTGGCTCCGGCGCCGAAATGCGGCGGCTCGAAGGGGAGCATCTGGCTCTGGCCGGCGAGCACGTGCTCCAGTTCAGCGAGGGACGTGCCGCCGCGCACCGTGACGACGAGTTCGGTCGGCTCATAGTCGACGACCCCGCTCACCGCGCGTACGTCGAAGACGTCTCCGCGAGGTTCGTTGCCGTAGAACCCCTTGGTGCCCGCCGCCGACCAGGGCCAGCGGCGACTTCGACGCGGCCGCCGCGCGCACGCCTTCCTGCAACGCCTGCAGAGTGGATTCCATGGTCAGAAGCGGGGCAGTTCGGGGAACTTCAGCGCGCCGGCGTGCACGTGCATCTTCCCGTACTCCGCGCACCGGTTGAGGGTGGGAATCGCCTTGCCGGGGTTCAGCAGGCCGGGCGGATCGAAGGCGCGCTTCACCGCGAAGAACGCCTCGAGCGTGGCGGCGTCGAACTGCAGGCACATCTGGTGGATCTTCTCGACACCGACCCCGTGCTCGCCCGTCACCGTGCCGCCCACCGCGATCGACAGCTCGAGGATCTCGAAGCCGAACTCCTCGGCCCGCACCACCGAATCCGGATCGTTGGCGTCGAACATGATGAGCGGATGCAGGTTGCCGTCGCCCGCGTGGAACACGTTGGCGCAGCGCAGGTTGTACTTCTTCTCCATGGCGGCGATGGCCTTCAGGACCTCGCCCAGGCGCTTGCGCGGAATCGTGCCGTCCATGCAGTAGTAGTCGGGCGAGATGCGGCCGACCGCGGGGAAGGCCGCCTTGCGGCCGGCCCAGAAGCGCAGGCGCTCGGGTTCCGTCTGCGACACCGTCAGGTGCGTGGCGCCGCGCGTGTCGAGCACCGCCTTCATGCGCTCGATCTCTTCGGCGACTTCCTCGGGCGTGCCGTCGGACTCGACCAGCAGGATCGCCTCGGCGTTCAGGTCGTAGCCGGCTTTCACGAAGGGCTCGACGGCCGCCGTCGCCGGCTTGTCCATCATCTCCATGCCGGCGGGGATGATGCCGGCCGCGATCACCGCGGCCACGGCATCGCCGCCTTTCTCGACGTCGTCGAACGACGCCATGATCACCTGCTGCTTGATCGGCTTGGGCACCAGCTTGACCGTCGCTTCGGTGATGACCAGCAGCATGCCCTCGGAGCCGACCACGAGCGAGAGCAGGTCGTAGCCCGCGGCATCCGGCGCTTCGGAGCCGACCTCAACGACGGCGCCGTCGATCGCCACGCCGCGCACGCGCAGCACGTTCTGCAGCGTCAGCCCGTACTTGAGGCAGTGCACGCCTCCCGGAGTTCTCGGCGATGTTGCCGCCGATCGTGCAGGCGATCTGGCTCGACGGATCCGGCGCGTAATACAGGCCGAGATGCACCACCGCTTCGGAGATCGCCGAGTTGCGCACGCCGGGCTGCACGACGGCCGTGCGCGCGAGCGGATCGATGCGCAGGATGCGGTTGAATTTGGCGAGCGACAGCAGCACGCCCTGGCCGTGCGGCAGCGCTCCGCCGGACAGACCGGTCCCCGCACCGCGCGGGACGATCGGCACGCCGAGGTCGAAGCACGTGCGGGCAATGCGCGAAACCTGCTCCTCGGTCTCGGGCAGCGCTACCACCATCGGCACCTGGCGATAGAGCGTCAGGCCGTCGCATTCGTAGGGCCGCGTGTCCTCCTCGCGCCAGAGGACACAGTGCTCGGGCAGGAAGGCGCGCAGGGCAGCCACGACCGCGCGCTGGCGTTCCAGGTCGACGGCTCCGGTGCCCTCCAGCGGGATGCGCTCGGCGAGCATCTTGGGAGGATTGGTGCGAGGGGCGTTCATCGCCGGAGAGATTACACGCGAGGGCGGCCGCGAACACGGCGCGCCGGAACGGCACAGTCTTTACCTGGATGCATCAATCGGGCGAGACGGGTCCGGGCCTTGGGTACCATCGCGACCGGGAGGAACGCATGGACAAACGATGGATGGCCGCGCTGCTCGTCAGCGCGCTGAGTGGCGCCTGTCCCGCGCAGGACGCCGCCAGGGGACGCAATCTCTTCATGGACACCCGCGCCGCCACCGGCAAGGCGGTCGGCAACTGCGTCGGCTGCCATGCGAACCAGGACGCGTTGCGCGGGATGATCGCCAACCGCGGCGGCAATCCGGACGAACAGCGGTTCGTGCGCGGCGTGCTCCAGAAGTCCATCGACGGCGCGGTGACCGGCGCGGCCAGCGCGAAGGCGCAGTACCGCGGCGTGCTGACGCCGAAGGACCTCGACGACCTCGCCGCCTACATCGCCAAGGCGCGTGCGACGTGACAAGGCGGCCTCACGCCCCGTAGGACGGATCGACACGGTCGAGCTTGCGCAGCAGCGCGACGGTTTCGAGCGCCTGCAGGCAATGCAGTGGTGGCAGGCGTTTCATGGCCGCGGCTAGACGCGCACGATCTTGCCGGGGTTCAGGATGTTCAGCGGATCGAAACTGCGCTTGATGCGCGCCATCAGTTCGAGCACGTCGTCGCCGTGCTCCTCGCGCAGGAAGTCCATCTTGTGCATCCCCACGCCGTGCTCGCCGGTGCAGGTGCCATCCATCGCGAGGGCGCGCCGCACGATGAGCCCGTTCAGGCGCTCGGCTTCCTCGATCTCGTCGGCCTTGTCCGGATCCGCGAGGATCGCGCAGTGGAAGTTGCCGTCGCCGACGTGGCCAAGGATGGGGGCGGGCAGGGTCGATGCGGCCGTATCGCGGATGGTCTCCGTGATGCACTCGGCGAGCCGCGAGATCGGCACGCAGACGTCGGTGGTGAAGCTGCGGGCGCCGGGCTTCAGCTGCAGGCAGGCGAAGTACGCATTGTGGCGGGCTTCCCACAGGCGCGAGCGCTCCTCGGGCTGGTTGGCCCATTCGAATGCCGCGGCGCCGTGTTCGCGCGCGATCGCCTGCACCGCCTCCACCTGCTCGGCCACGCCGGCTGGCGAGCCGTGGAACTCGAACAGCAGCATCGGCATCTCCGGCAGGCCGAGCTTGTTGCGCGCGTTGACGGCTTTCACCGTCAGCGCGTCGAGCAGTTCGCAGCGCGCGATCGGCACGCCCATCTGGATCGTCTCGATCGTCGTGCGCACTGCCGCCTCGACGGTGGGAAACGAGCACGTCGCGGCGGAGATGGCCTCGGGCTGCGGGTACAGCTTCAGCGTGACCTCGGTGATGATGCCCAGCGTGCCTTCGCTGCCGACGAACAGCCGCGTGAGGTCGTAGCCCGCGCTCGACTTCTTCGCGCGGCGCGCGGTGCGGATCACCTTGCCTTCGCCGGTCACCACGGTGAGCGCGACCACGTTCTCTCGCATCGTGCCGTAGCGCACCGCGTTCGTGCCCGAGGCGCGCGTGGCCGCCATCCCGCCGAGGGTGGCGTCGGCGCCCGGGTCGATCGGGAAGAAGAGGCCCGTGTCCTTGATCTCGTTGTTCAACTGCTTGCGGGTGACGCCGGCCTGCACGGTGACGGTCAGGTCCTCTGCGTTCACCGCCAGCACGGCGTTCATCTGCGACAGGTCGAGCGAGATGCCGCCTTCGAGCGCCAGCAGGTGGCCTTCCAGCGAGGTGCCCACGCCGTACGGGATCACCGGCACGCGATGGTCGGCGGCGAGGCGGACGATGGCGGCGACTTCGTCCGTGCTGCGCACGAACACCACCGCATCGGGCGGCAGCGGCGGGTAGGGCGACTCGTCGCGCCCGTGATGGTCGCGCACCGCGTCCGCCGTCGAAAACCGCTCGGCGAACAGGGCCTTGAGCTTCTCGACCACGGCGGCCGGCAGGGGCTTGCGCATTGCCTGCGTGGGAAGGGGCGCGTTCATAATCGGTCTCCGCAGGTCATCTCGAACGGCGTGCAGCCGGCACTGGAAGGCATTCTATGGGCAACAGACTCTCGCAGATCGCCACGCGCACGGGCGATGCGGGCACCACCGGCCTGGGCGATGGTTCGCGCGTCGACAAGGACCACCTGCGCATCGCGGCGCTGGGGGACGTCGACGAACTCAATTCCTTCATCGGCCTGCTGGCCACCGAAGAACTGCCGGAGGAGGTCCGCGGCGATCTCTCGGACATCCAGCACGATCTGTTCGATCTCGGCGGCGAACTGGCGATTCCCGGATACAGCATGATCGCGGACAAGCAGGTGGCGCGCCTCGACGCTCGCCTGGCGCGCTACAACGCCGATCTGCCGCGCCTCGCCGAGTTCATCCTGCCCGGAGGCTCGCGGGCGGCGTCGGTGGCGCACGTCTGCCGCACCGTCTGCCGCCGTGCGGAGCGCGCGCTCGTCGCGCTCGGCAAGCAGGACAAGATCAACGACGGTCCACGCCAGTATCTCAACCGGCTGTCGGACCTGATGTTCGTGCTGGCGCGCGTGCTGAACCGGCACGCGGGCGGCACCGACGTGCAGTGGCAGCAGCGGAAGAACCAGTAAGTCTCCGAAGTGGCCCGAAGCGCTTATGCGCCAACGCCAGCGCGGGCGTGGATGTCATCGTGGTGGGCGTTGCGCGGCACGCCTCTGATCGTCCGCTGCGCATGAGGGTGGAGACGCGCTGATCGGCGACTTCTCATAGGCGTGCGACGCCCGCCTTCGGGTATCGTCGCTCTTCAGGGGAGGACGCAACAGGAGTTGATCGGCGCGCGCTTCCATCCGTGGCCGCGGTGCCGACTGCCCGCATCGCGGGTGGATCGAAGCGAAGGGTCACAGCCGGTCGTTCCCGCTCCACAAACGAATTGGGCAGAATGCCGCATGCGTTTCATCGGGCTCTTCACCGTCCTGCTGGCCTTCCTGTCCGCGCCCATGGCATGGGCCGCTCCGGGCTATGCGGTGTGGGGCACGTTCAAGTACGCGCCCGGCTTCGAGCATTTCGATTACGTCAATCCGAAGGCCCCGAAGGGCGGCGAACTGGTCATGGTCGCCGGGTCGCGCATTTCAACGTTCGACAAGTACAACCCGTTCACCCTCAAGGGCAACGCACCGTCGTTCACGGGGAACCTGCTGTTCGAATCGCTGCTCACCGCGCCTTACGATGAAATCGGCGTCGCCTACGGCCTGCTGGCCGAGGACGTCGAGGTCGCGGCGGACAGGATGTCGGCGACGTTCCGACTGCGCCGCGAAGCCCGCTTCCACAACGGGGATCCGGTCAAGGCAGCGGACGTGAAGTACAGCTACGAGACGCTGATCTCGGAGTACGCCGCCCCTAACTACTCCACGCTGTTCGCGGACGTCGCGGGTGTGGACGTCATCGACGACCAAACTGTCCGGTTCCGCTTCAAGAAGCCGGACCGGCAGTTGCCGCTCATCGTCGGAACGAGCCTGCCGGTCTTCAGTCCGAAGTGGGGCATGGACAACGGCAAGGCCAAGCCGTTCGACCAGGTCGTGCTGGATACACCGATCGGAACCGGGCCGTACCGGATCGGGCCAGTGCGCTTCGGCAAGGACGTGACGTTCGTGCGTGACGAGAACTACTGGGCGCGCGACCTGAACGTGCGAAAGGGCATGAACAACTTCGACCGGATCACGGTCAAGATCTATCGCGACAACACCGCGCAACTCGAGGCGCTGAAGGCCGGCGAGTTCGACCTGATGCAGTTCTTCTCGGCGGGCGACTGGACCCGACGGCTGAACGGCAAGCGGATCGACAGCGGCGAGCTCGTCAAGGAAGAGTTCAAGCATCGGCTTCCCGAGGGCTACTACAGCTACGTGCTGAACCTGCGGCTGCCGAAGTACCAGGACCGGCGGGTGCGCAAGGCGCTCGAGCTGGCCATGGACTACGAGTGGATGAACCTGCACCTCTTCCGTGGCGCGTACAAGCGCGTGAAGGGAGTGTTCGGAAGCACGGATTGCGAGGCGAACGGGCTGCCCTCGCCGCGCGAACTGGCCCTGCTCGAGCCTTTCCGCGCGAGCCTGCCTGCCGAGGTCTTCGGCCCGATGGCGGTGCCGCCGACAACGACGCCGCCGAACTCGCTTCGCAACAACTTGCTGAAAGCGCAGGAGTTGCTGAAGGAGGCGGGCTGGACGTACCGCGACGGCGCGCTGCGCAATGACAAGGGCGAGCCCTTCGTCATCGAGTTCCTCGACAGCACGGAGGCCCGCGGCGCGACAACGACCGCCGCGTGGAAGCGCGCGCTGGCGCAACTCGGCATCGACTTCCAGTTGCGCGAGGTCGACTACGCCCTGTGGCAGGAGCGGCTGGAATCGAACAAGTTCGACATGCTCAGCGTTTCGTTCCCGGGGACCCATTTTCCCGGCTCGGACTACGCGGACCTTTTCGGAAGCAAGGCGGCCGACGTTCCGGGATCCGGCAACTACGGCGGCGTCAAGAATCCCGCGATCGATGCGCTCGTCGCGCGCCTGACGTCCGCGGATAATCGCGACGACTACATCGCCGCGTGCCGCGCCCTCGATCGGGTCATCGCGCATGAGCACTACCTGATTCCGGCGTGGACGACGACCGGGCGGAGGATCGCCTACAGCGCGTCGAAACTGGTGCGACCGAGCGACGTGCCGCCATATCCGCCGGAAGGCGTGCCGTACATGGACTGGTTCATGAACACGTGGTGGGCGCGCATGCCGCCCGGGCCCGCACCCTGACGCTCGATGTTCTCCTACGTACTCCAGCGAATCCTGTTGATGCTGCCCACGCTGTTCGGGGTGCTGCTGATCACGTTCGTGGTCACGCAGTTCGTGCCCGGCGGTCCCGTCGAGCAGTACATCGCCGAGTCGCGGCGGCTGCAGGGCGGTGGCGGCGAGGCGTCGGCGTACCGGGGCGGCCAGGGCGTGGACCCGAAGAAGATCGAGCAGATCAAGGCCCTCTACGGGTTCGACAAGCCGCCGGTCGAGCGCTTCTGGAAGATGCTCGGCCAGTACGCGAGGTTCGATCTCGGCCGCAGTTTTTTCCAGAACAAGCCGGTCGGCCAGCTGATCGTCGAGAAGCTGCCCGTGTCGATCAGCCTCGGAATGTGGACCTTCCTGATCAGTTACCTGATCGCGGTGCCGCTCGGCATCGCCAAGGCGGTGCGCGCCGGATCGCGCTTCGATTTCATCACGACGCTCGTCGTTCTCGCGGGCTACGCCATCCCCGGGTTCGTTCTGGGCATCGCGCTGCTCGTGATCTTCGGCGGCCAGCTGCAGTGGTTTCCGCTGCGGGGGCTCACCTCGGCGAACTGGGACGAACTCGGCTGGGGTGCGCGCATCGTCGATTACCTCTGGCATATCACGCTGCCGGTGACGGCGATGGTGCTGGGCAGCTTCGCGATCACGACGATGCTCACCAAGAACTCGATGCTGGAGGAAATCCGCAAGCAGTACGTGCTGACGGCCCGCGCCAAGGGATTGACCGAGCAGCGCGTGCTGTGGAAGCACGTGTTTCGCAACGCCCTGATCCCGATCCTCACCGGGTTCCCGGCCGCGTTCGTCGGCGCCTTCTTCACCGGTTCGCTGCTGATCGAGACGCTGTTCTCGCTCGACGGACTCGGGCTGCTGTCCTACGAGAGCATCATCCGTCGCGACTACCCGGTGGTGCTCGGGTCGCTCTTCGTCTTCACGCTGATCGGACTCGTCACCAAGCTGATCAGCGACCTGAGTTACGTCTGGGTGGATCCCCGTGTCAAGTTCGACTGAGACGCCCGCCGTGCGCACTGGACCAGCGGCACCGCCGGCGCCGCGCAGCGCTGAAGAACAGCCCGGGTGCCCGGGCATGGCGCCGGTTCCGCCGCAATCGGCTCGGGTTCGTCAGCCTCGTCGTCTTCGCGACGCTGGTCGCGGTCAGTCTCTTCGCGGAACTGATCTCGAACGACCGGCCGATCGTCGTGCGCTACAACGGCGGCTGGTACTTCCCGATCGTGAAGCGACTATCCGGAGACGACGTTCGGCGGAGCATTCCATGCGCCGACCGATTACCAGGATCCCTTCATCCGCGCACGCTTCGCCGAAGACGGCAACTGGGCGCTGCGCACCCTGAATCCGTACGGCCCGAGGACGATCGCGTACTACTCGAAGATACCCGTTTCCGAGCCCGCCGTCGTCGGACAACTGGCTCGGCACCGACGAGCGCGGTCGCGATCTGCTCGCGCAGTTGATCTACGGATTCCGCCTCAGCGTCCTGTTCGGCCTCGCGCTGATGGCGATCGGCGTCGTGCTCGGCGTCATCACCGGCGCCATCCAGGGATACTTCGGCGGCAAGACGGACCTCGGGTTCCAGCGCTTCGTCGAGATCTGGGAATCGATGCCGGAGCTGTATCTGCTGATCATCTTCAGCGCGATCTTCGCGCCCAGCGTTGCGCTGCTGCTGATCCTGCTGAGCCTCTTCGGCTGGACGGGTCTGTCGAACTACGTGCGCGCGGAGTTCCTGCGCAACCGCCAGATGGACTACGTGCGCGCGGCGCGTGCGCTGGGCGTCGGCAACCGGCGGATCATGTGGCGGCACATCCTGCCGAACAGCATGACGCCGGTCGTGACGTTCCTGCCGTTCCGCATGAGCGCCGCGATCCTCGCGCTCACGTCCCTCGACTTCCTCGGCCTGGGCGTGCCGCCGGGCACGCCGTCGCTGGGCGAGCTGCTGCAGCAGGGCAAGCAGAACATCGATGCCTGGTGGATCTCGATCGCCACCTTCGCTGTGCTGGTGATTACGCTTCTGCTCCTGACCTTCATGGGCGATGCCCTGCGTGACGCGCTCGACCCGCGAAAGGCGGACGCATGACGCCGATCGTCGAGGTGCGGAACCTGCGGGTCGTCGTTTGGCGGCAAGGAGGTCGTGCACGGCATCGACTTCACGGTGGGCGCGGGCGAACGGCTGGCGCTGGTGGGCGAATCCGGCTCGGGCAAGACGGTGACCGCGCTGAGCCTGCTGGGACTGAACCTGAACGCCGCCGTGACCGGCAGCGCGCTGTTCCACGGGCGCGACGGCCAGCCACCGCGCGATCTCCTGAAGCTGACCGAGCGCGAGTTGCTCGGCGTCCGCGGCCGGGAAATCGCAATGATCTTCCAGGAGCCGATGACCGCGCTGAACCCGCTGTATACGGTCGGCGACCAGATCGCGGAGGTGCTCCAGTTCAAGGAGGGGCGCACGAAGCGCGATGCCTGGAAGGGCGCCGTCGAGGCCCTGCACGAGACCGGCATTCCGGAACCCGAGCGGCGCGCTTTCGCCTATCCGCATCAGCTCTCGGGCGGCCAGCGGCAGCGCGCGATGATCGCGATGGCGCTCGCCGGTCGCCCGAAGCTGCTGCTCGCCGATGAACCGACGACCGCGCTCGACATGAGCCTGCGGGGCCAGATCCTCGATCTGCTGGCGGGGCTGCAGGCGCGCAACGGCATGTCGATGCTCATCATCACGCACGACCTGAACCTCGTTCGCAAGTTCGCGGACCGCGTCGCGGTGCTGGAGGACGGCGTCCTCGTGGAGCAGGGACGCGTCGAAGAGGTCTTCTCGCGGCCGCAGCATCCCTATACTCGCAAGCTGATCGACAGCCGCCCGGAGCGCGACGTCGAGGAAGCGCCAGCAGTGGCCGATGCCGCCCCCGTGATGGTCGCCCGCAACGTGCAGGTGACGTATCCCGTCAGCCTGCCCGGCATCAAGGGCTGGTTCCGCAAGGGCCGCTTCGTCGCGGTGAAGAACGCCTCGTTCATCATCGCGCCGGGCCGCACGCTCGGCGTGGTGGGCGAGTCCGGATCGGGAAAGTCGACGCTCGCGCTCGCCGCGCTGGGACTGATCCCACACGGCGGTGAGCTCGACGTCGTCGGGCGTCGCTGGGGTCCGCATGCCGGGGCCAACAAGTCGATCCGTCGTGTCGTGCAGGTCGTGTTCCAGGATCCGTTCTCGTCGCTGTCGCCGCGCATGGTGATCGAGGAAATCGTCGGCGAGGGCCTCGAGGTCCACGAGCCCGGCCTGCGGTGCCGACCAGCGCCGCCAGCGCGTCGTCGAGGCGCTGGAAGACGTCGGCCTGACGGAGCGCCAGTTTCCCGGCCTGTTGCACCGGTATCCGCACGAGTTCTCCGGAGGCCAGCGCCAGCGCCTGGCGATCGCGCGGGCGCTGATCGTGCGGCCGCAACTGCTCGTCCTCGACGAGCCCACCAGCGCGCTCGACGTGACCATCCAGAAGCAGGTGCTGACACTGCTGCAGCGGCTGCAGCGCGAGCACGGGCTCAGCTATCTACTGATCACGCACGATCTCGACGTGATCCGGGCGATGGCACACGACGTGATGGTCATGCGGGACGGTGACGTCCTGGAGTCCGGCACGTTGAAGGACGTGCTCGATTCGCCCCGGCAGGCCTACACGCGAACGCTGATCGCCGCCCCCGTTTGAACTCCCGCAGGCAGGGGCTGCGCGCGCCTGTCCTCATGACCTGAAGCGGCCCGCACCTGGACGCCGTCGCCGAGGGTCCGAGAACGCGTACTCCCAGGAAGAGGGCGACTGCCGCAGCAATCATGCGGCCTATCCGCGCTGTTTCCTGCGCACGTCCTTCGGCCGGATGCCGCGCCGCTCGAGCGCTTCGCGCAGCAGGAATTCGATTTGCGCGTTGACGGAGCGAAGGTCGGCCGCTGCAAGACGCTCCAGTTCCTGCCAAACCGACGGATCGATCCGGAGCAGGAAGGACTTCTTGTCCGGGCTGCTCACCGGCGTGTCCCCTCGGGTTGCCTTTCGATGACGCGTTCGATGGCGGCTTTCAGGCGGCGCGGCTCGTCGCTGCCGAGCAGCACCTGCTTTTTGTCTGTGCGATGGATGAGGACCGCGTCCCGGCCCGCGATGTTGTAGAGCCAGCCGCGGCGCGTGCGGTGGATGCCCCAGCCCTGCCAGAAGGTCGTGCGCGTCACCTCGACCGCGGCGATGTCGGCGAGAGGCAGCGAGAACCGCGGCCAGCCGGGGCCGTAGGACCAGCGCAGGCGATCGTCGTCGATCTGGACCGTGAGCCGGCTCCACAGCAAGCCGAGAACTGCCGCGACGCCTGCGCCGGCGATCAGCGCTCCACGCGGTGTCGGTCCCGCGCCGAACTGCACCGACGCCATCACGAGGAAGCCGAGCGCCGTCAGGCCGAACGCGATGCGCACCGGCCAGCCGCTCTGCGTGTGTCGGTACGCCACGACCTAGCCCCGGCCCGACGCTTTCCGCTGCTTCACCCACAGCAGCACGCCCGCGGTCTCCAGGGCGATGCCGACGCCAACGATGGCAATGCCGACACCGAGGCTCACCTGTGCGAACACGAGCAGCAGGAGACCGGCGAGGAACAGCAGCGACCCGGGAATCCAGAGCGCGAGCGCGTTCATCGCCGTCTCACTGGTACAGGGTGCCGGTGTTGATCACCGGCTGCGCGTCGCTTTCCGAGCACAGCACGACGAGCAGGTTGGACACCATCGCCGCGCGGCGCTCGTCGTCCAGGTGCACGATGTCGCGCTCGGACAGGCCCTTCAGCGCCATCTCGACCATGCTGACCGCGCCGTGAACGATCTTGCTGCGCGCGGCGATGATCGCCTCGGCCTGCTGCCGCCGCAGCATCACCTGGGCAATCTCGGGCGCATAGGCGAGGTGGGTGAGCTTGGCGTCCTCGACCGCGATGCCGGCCTGGTCGAGGCGGTCGGCGAGTTCGCGGATCAGCGCCTGCGTGACGCGGTCCTGGCTGGCGCGCAGCGTCGGCTCGCCCGAGTGCTCGTCCTCGCTCTCGTCGTAGTTGTAGGACGAGGCGAGGTGGCGAACCGCGGCCTCGGCCTGGATGCGCACGTACTCCTCGTAGTCCTCGACGTCGAACACGGCCTGGGCGGTGTTGCGAACCCGCCAGACGATCGCCGCGGCGATCTCGATCGGATTGCCGCGCTTGTCGTTCACCTTCAGCCGCTCGCTCATCAGGTTGTGCGCGCGCAGGCTGATCTTCTGCTTCTTGTAGAAGGGGTTGGCCCAGCGCAGGCCTTCCGAGCGGTCCGTGCCGACGTACTCGCCGAACAGCAGCAGGATCGCCGCTTCGTTGGGTTGCAGCATGTAGAGGCCCGCCAGCGTGAACGCGCCGAGCACGATGAGCAGGATGCCGAGTGCGATGAACGGCAGCCCCATCGGGCGGACGACGAGAAAAACGCCCGCGGCGATGAGCGCGAGGCCGATGGCGACCCACAGGTAGCCGCTCGGGCTGCTCCGTTCCGTTTCCTGGGTGCGTGAGGACTTTTGCATCCCGACCTCCTTCTTATCAAAGTGATATCACTTTGATAGAGGCCGGGCGGACTGTCAAGTGCGGCCGACGGGCGGCGGCCCGCCTTCGCGCGGGTCGGTCCCGATGCGCGGCCTCTGCCGGTGGATGATTCGGCGCGTTATCGTTACGGCCCGGAACGCCACGATCAGGCCTTACGTTGGCGGCGCGGGGTGCGTGGGTCCAGGCGAACGGCAAGGACACGGGACGTGCCTGCGGGGCCGGCGCTCGGCCAGATTGCGGTTTGAAGGAAGAGGGGGCATGGTGAGGTTGCACGTCAAGGAGATGCTGGTTGCATGTGCACTGGTGGCGGCGGGTCCGATCGCCGCGGCCGCGGACAGCATCGTGTCGAAGCCGCTGCAGTTCGCGAAGGGCACCTCGTCGGCGACCGTGAAGGGTTCGATCAAGGGTGACCAGGCGATCGACTACAAGCTGCGCGCGAAAGCCGGCCAGACGATGAGCGTCGCGCTGAAGACCAGCAATGCGTCCAACTATTTCAATGTCCTGCCGCCCGGTTCGAAGGACGTCGCCATCTTCATAGGGTCGAGCGAAGGCAACGAGTGGACCGGCGCGCTGCCGGCCGACGGCGAGTACACGATTCGGCTCTATCTGATGCGCAACGCCGCGCGCCGCAACGAGACCGCCAACTACACCCTGACCGTCGGCATCGCCGATCGCTCTGCACCACGATAGTGTCCGACGATTCGGGGACCTCTCGTGGCGTCTGCAGCGGCGACAGTCAGCGGGCCTTGCGTCGCCTCGCCCGCCACTGCGCTGGAGGGACGCCGCGCCAGCGGCGGAACGCGCGAGTGAAGGCGCTCGAGTCGGAGTAGCCGAGGGTCAGGGCGACTTCGCTCGCCGGCTTCTCGGTGCTGCCGAGAAGCTGGCAGGCCGCTTCCGCGGTCACCTCATCGCGGATGGCCTGCAGGCTCGTTCCCTCGGCGCGCAGCCGCCGGTTCAGCGTGCGCAGGCTCATCCCCATCCGGCTGGCGACAATCGATGCGCGCGAGGCTTGCAGGAAGATCACCGTCTGCATCACGTCGCGCACGCGGCCGACCAGGTCGCGGCGCTGCCGCGCTTCGAGTTGCTCGATGCGTTCGGCCATCATCCGGTACAGGAGCGGGTCGGCGCTCGGTAGCGGGCGAGCGAGATCCGAGGCCGGGAAAATCATCTTCAGCTGCTCGGCATCGAACTTCAGAGGTACGCCGAGCGCCTTGCGCAGGGTATCGACCGTACGCGGGCGGCGGAATGGAAGCTCGAACTCCAGCGGGCGCCAGGCTTTCCCGCACAGACCCCGCAGGAAGCCGATACCCGCCATCGCGGCGAGGGTGTAGATCTCCTCGAGCATGTCGACATTGCGCGCCGTGATCCGGTAGCACAGCCGCACTTCGTTGCCGCTTGCCTCCACCGAGAGCTGGGCGCCGCGGTCATGCACGTGGAAGTGCTTTCCCATCACTTCGAGCGCGTGGGCGACGTTCGGCGAAGCCTGCATCTGCACGCCGACCGCGCCCATGGCGGACAGCGTGACGGGGCGGCCCAGCAAGATGCCGAGATGATCGCACCCGGTCACCTGCACGATGCGATGGAACACACGGCCGACGACTTCCGTCGGCACCGTGTTCTCCGCGTCGTCGAAGTACGCGCGCGTCAGGCCGAACTCCGCAAGCAAGGCGTCGGTGTCGGCGCCGAGGCGGTCGAGCACCCCGGGCAGCGCCGCGAGCGGACCGCAACGGAGAGTGCCCTCAGTGACAACGCCCCGCTCCCCCTCGGCACCGGGCGGGACTTGACTGGTGACGAGGCGTGTCGCTTTCAGCACTTGCAGGGTGGGCCTTGGATCAGTGGCGCGAATTGTCAAAGAAGGGGAACTTCGCGGTCAAGCAGTAATACGTATCTGCTCGGACAATCCGCGGTGGGTCAAGAGTGGCCGCCTGCCGGAGTCGATGGGGACTCGAACCCGAAGTGAAACGGCATAAGTATCCAAAGGCGGAGCGTCATCTGATGAGCATTGCGAAGACACGAGCCGCCACCGTCACCGTGACACTGTCGTGTGCGGCGTGGGCCGCCGGCGAGCATCCCGGCCATGGCACGCACTGGGGCTGGCGTTGCGGTGGCCGCTAGCGGGCCCGCCTTCGGGTGAGGCGACGTCGTCGCCACCATGCGCTACATCGACGACGAGATGAAGTCCGGCAAGCCGGTCCGAGGATGTCAATTTCAGCGAGCCGGAGATCGCCGCCGTGGTTCGCTGGCAAGCCGTGCTGACGGCATTGAAAGGAGCATTACGATGGCAGGAACGACAGGAACGACCAGGTACCGGCGCGTCATTCGCCGCATCGCAGGGGCGGCCGCGTTGCTGGCCGCCGTCGCTCTTCCGCAGTTGGCGGCCGCGCAGTCGGACAAGATCGACCCGCAGGCGGTGAAGTTGCTGAAGGCGGCGACCGACTTCGTCGCCAGCCAGAAGGCGCTGGCCGCGGATACGCGCAACACGCTCGAGGTCGTCCTCACGTCGGGGCAGAAGATCCAGTTCGCCCATACGGCGAAGGTGTCCATGCAACGACCGAACAAGCTGCGGGCCGAGCGCACCGGGGACCTCGTCAACCAGGTCTTCTACTACGACGGCAAGTCGCTCACGCTCAGCAATCCGGCCGAACGGGTCTTCGCGACCGTCGCGGCGCCGGGCACGGTGGAGGAGATGCTCGAGTTCGCCCGCACCTCGCTCGACATCGTTGCGCCGGCGGGCGACCTGCTCTCCCGCAACGCGTTCGACATCCTGATGACCGACGTCACCTCGGGCTTCGTCGTCGGCAAGGGCGTCGTGGAAGGCGTCCGCTGCGACCACCTCGCGTTCCGTGCCCCGCACGTCGACTGGCAGATCTGGATCCAGGAAGGCAAGGAGCCGCTGCCGCGCAAGCTGGTGATCACGACGCGCGATGTCGTGAACGCCCCGCAGTTCGAAGTCGTGGTGACGCGCTGGGACCTGAAGCCAGCGTTCGACGACAAGACGTTCACGTTCGTCCCGGCGCCGGGCGCGCGTCGGGTCGACTTCCTGCCGCTTGGCAAGGCCACGCAGCGATAATGGGAGACGCCATGCACATTCAACGTTCGATCAAGCCGCTGCTGCTCGCCGCCGTGGGCGCGGCGCTTCTGCTGGCCGACTTCGCGCCGGGCGATCTTTCCGGGTTTCGTCCGCTGCGCGAGGCCCAGGCGATCATCGGCGCGCCGATGACCCCGATGTCCTATGCTGGCGTCGCGCGGCGAACGACAGCGCGGGTCGTCACGGCGGAGACCATGGCTGTGACCACCGCCGCGGCGACGACCGCGGCCGCGAGCCAGCAACAGGCCGCCGTCGCCCAGCAGCAGGCCGCAACGGCCCAGAAACAGGCGGCTACAGCGCAGCAGCAGGCAGCGGTGGCGCAGCAGCAGGCCGCCGCGGCGCGTCCCGCCGTCGGTACGGTTGTCTCGGCGCTACCGGCCGGGTGCGCGCAGGAAGCGATCGGCGGCGTCGAGTACCAGCGCTGCGCGGGCGTGTATTACCGTGCGGCTTTCCAGGGAAACAACCTCGTGTACGTTGTCCAGCAGCCGTAGCGGAGCATCTCCATGAAGCGAATCGCGAAATTCCCGATCACCCCGGTTCTCGCCGCGGTCTGCGCGACGGCGGCGTCGGCGCAGCCGGCCGTCAACCGCACGGTCCTACCGGTGCAGGAACCGCGCATCCCGCCGAGCACCACCTTCGACGTGCGCAACGCGAAGATGCCGAAGCGGTTCGACGTCAAGGCGCCGGCCGGCGCGCCCAATGTCGTGATCGTCCTGATCGACGACCTCGGGTTCGGCGCGACCAGTACGTTCGGTGGCCCGATCCGCACCGACGTGCTCGACAAGCTCGCGGCCAACGGCCTGCGCTACAACAACTTCCACACCACCGCGCTGTCGTCGCCGACGCGCGCAGCGCTGAAGTCGGGTCGCAACCATCATCAGGTGAACATGGGCTTCATCACCGAGATGGCGACCGGCTTCCCCGGCGCGACCGGCCAGATCCCGGACACGACCGCGTCGCTGGCGGAGATCCTGCGCCTGAACGGCTACAGCACGGCCGCGTTCGGCAAGTGGCACGAGACGGCATCGTGGGAAGCCAGCGTCGCCGGCCCGTTCGAGCGCTGGCCGACCGGGCAGGGCTTCGACAAGTTCTACGGGTTCATCGGCGGCGAGACCAACCAGTGGGCACCGTACCTGTACGACGGCACCGCGCAGGTCGAACTGCCGAACGACCCGAACTACCACTTCATGACCGACATGACCGACAAGGCGGTCGCGTGGGTCCAGTACCAGAAGGCGCTGGCGCCCGACAAGCCGTTCTTCGTCTACTTCGCGCCCGGCGCGACGCACGCGCCGCACCACGTGCCGAAGGTCTGGATCGACAAGTGGAAGGGCAAGTTCGACCAGGGTTGGGACAAGGTGCGCGAGGAGACGCTTGCGCGCCAGATCCAGCAGGGTGTGGTGCCGTCGGGCACGAAACTCGCGTCCAAGCCCGACGCCATCAAGGACTGGGACAAGCTGTCGGCCGACGAGAAGCGCCTGTTCGCGCGCCAGGCGGAAGTCTTTGCGGCGTTCGTCGAATACACCGACCACGAGATCGGCCGCATGCTGCGCGCGATCGACGCGACCGGCGAGGCTGACAACACGCTCGTCTTCTACATCGCGGGCGACAACGGCACCAGCGGCGAGGGCGGTGCCAACGGCATGTTCAACGAGTACACGTACTTCAATGGCGTGCCGGAGAAGGTCGAGGACATGCTGAAGAAGATCGACCAGTGGGGCGGGCCGGAGACCTATCCGCACATGGCCGCCGGCTGGTCGGTCGCCTTCAACGCGCCGTTCGCCTGGATGAAGCAGGTGCCGTCGGACTTCGGCGGCACGCGCAACGGCATGGTGGTGCACTGGCCCAAGGGCATCAAGTCGAAGAACGGCATCCGCACGCAGTTCGGCCACGTGATCGACGTGGCGCCGACGGTGCTGCAGGCGGCCGGCCTGCCGGAGCCCAAGGTCGTCAACGGCACGCCGCAGATCCCGATGGCCGGAACGAGCCTCGCCTATTCGTTCGACAACGAGAAAGCGAAGGAGCGCCACACGACGCAGTACTTCGAGATCCTCGGCAACCGCGCGATCTACCACGACGGCTGGTTCGCGCGGACCATCCACAAGGCGCCGTGGGAGACGAAGCCGCGTCGGTCGCTGGAGACGGACGTCTGGGAACTCTACGATGTGCGGTCCGACTTCAGCCTCGCGAACGACGTCGCGGCGAAGAATCCGAAGAAGCTCGCGCAGCTGCAGTCGCTGTTCCTGGCCGAGGCGAAGAAGTACAACGTCTTGCCGCTCGACGACCGGATGTTCGAGCGCCTGGATGCGAAGACCGTCGGCCGCCCGGACCTCATGGGGGGGCGCACCTCGCTCACGCTCGCCGACGGCATGACCGGCATGATGGAAGCGGTGTTCATCAACGTGAAGAACCGTTCGAAGGTCATCACGGCCGAGATCGAAGTGCCGGCCGGCGGCGGTAACGGCACGGTCATCGCGCAGGGCGGGCGCTTCGGCGGCTGGTCGCTGTACGTCAAGGACGGCGTGCCGGCCTATGACTACAACTTCCTCGGCATGCAGCGGACGTCGATCGTGGCGAACACGAAGCTCGCACCCGGCAAGTCGGTCCTGAAGTTCGACTTCGCGTACGACGGCGGCGGGCCGGGCAAGGGCGGCAAGGGCACGCTCTACGTCAACGACCAGAAGGTCGGCGAGGGTCGGATCGAGCACACGCAGTTCGGCATCTTCTCGGCGGACGAGACCGCCGACGTCGGCATCGACCTCGGCACGCCGGTGGTCGAGGCGATCGGCGCGGAAGCGAAGTCGAAGTTCACCGGACGGATTCCCAAGCTGACTGTCCAGGTGAGGTAGCGGGATAGAGCGCGCGATGGACGCACCGGTCGAAGTCCGGCGCCCCGGCATTCACGTGCTGGCCAAGCCGATCGGCGCCGTGTGCGACATCGCATGCGACTACTGCTTCTACCTGGAGAAGCGGGAGCTCTACAAGCGCGGCGAGCACTTCAAGATGCCGGACGAGGTGCTCGCCCGCTACATCGAGCAGTACGTCGAGGCGCAGCCGACCCCCGTGGTCGAGTTCGTCTGGCATGGTGGGGAGCCGACCCTGCTCGGCGTGGACTTCTTCCGCCGTGTCGTCGAGCTGCAGAAGCCGTACCGCGATCGCAAGGAGATCCGCAACTCGCTGCAGACCAACGCGGTGCGGCTCGACGACGAGTGGTGCGCGTTCTTCAAGGAGAACGACTTCTTCGTCGGCGTGAGCCTGGACGGTCCGCGCGAAATCCACGACCGTTACCGCAAGGACCGGCACGGGCAGGGCACCTTCGACCGCGTGATGGAAGGCGTGCGCCTGCTGCAGAAGCACGGCGTCGAGTTCAACGCGCTCGCGTGCGTCGGCCGCGAGACGGCTTACCGGCCGCTCGACGTGTACCGCTTCTTCAAGGAGGCGGGCATCGACTACATCCAGTTCACGCCCATCGTCGAGCGCGAGCCGGACGAGGCGACGAAGGTGATCAAGCTCTGGCTCGCGCGGCCCGCGGTGCTCGACAGGCCCGAGCCGAACACGCGCGTCACGCCGTGGACGGTGGAGCCCGAGGCGTACGGCGACTTCCTGATCGCGATCTACGAGGAGTGGGTGCGCAAGGACGTCGGCAGCGTGTTCGTGATGAATTTCGAGTGGGCGCTGACGCAGTGGCTGGGTGAGCCATCGCCCGTGTGCATCTTCTCGCGCCAGTGCGGACGCGCCGTCGCGATGGAGCACGACGGCAGCGTGTTCGCCTGCGATCACTATGTCTACCCGGAATACAAGCTGGGCAACGTGCTCGACGGCAACCTCGGCGCGATGGTCGAAGCCTCGGTGGCGTCGGGCTTCGGGCCGCACAAGGAAACGACGCTGCCGCGCTACTGCCGCGAGTGCGAGGTCAAGGAGGCCTGCTGGGGCGGCTGCCCGAAACACCGTTTCGGGACCACGCCAGACGGCGAGCCCGGCCTGCACTACCTGTGCGCCGGGTACAAGAAGTTCTTCCGCCACATCCGCAAGTACCTGCGGGCGATGACAACGCTGCTGGAGAACGACCTGCCGGTGTCGGCGGTGATGCGCGCGGTGGACGGGCCGCTGATCGTTTCGCGTGCGGCGAAAGCGCCCTGATGGGCTGGCCAGGAGGCTCCGTCGTGCTCCGCCGTGCTGAACGGCCCGAGGCTGTGGACCCGGACCCGCGTCGTCGACGGATCGCAGTACGTCCAGCGCGTGGCGATTGCGCTCGATCGGATGGCATGATCTGAGGCTGCCGGCGTGCCGGCGGGTGAATATCCACGTTGAGTTCGCAAGGTGAGGGAGCACACATGAGAGCAAGATCACTGCTGGTTCGTAACTCGATGGCTGCGTTGCTGGGCAGCCTTTTGCTCGGCACGCTCCCGGTGCAGGCCCAGGACGCCGGCGCGGCGGACAAGGCCAAGCTCGAGAGGGCACACTCGAGCAAACCGAACTACTCGCCGTACGCGGGGCGCACCTTCCCGACGCGGCCGCTCTTCGGTGATACGCACCTGCACACCGGCTTCTCGATGGACGCCGGAGCGTTCGGTGCGCGGCTCACGCCCAAGGACGCCTACCGATTCGCCCGTGGCGAGGAAGTCACCTCCAACAGCGGCCAGCCGGTCAGGCTGTCGCGCCCGCTCGACTTCCTGGTCGTCGCCGATCACTCGGACGGCATGGGTTTCTTTCCGCAACTGATGAGCGCGGACCCGGAACTGCTCGCCACACCGCAGGGCCGCAAGTGGTACGACATGATCCACGGCGGCCAGGGCGCCGCCGCGGCGATGGACATCATCGTCAGCTTCGGCAAGGGGCAGATGCCCAAGGGCTTTCCGCTGCCGGGCACGTCGTCCTACAAGAACGCCTGGATGGAGACCATCAAGGCGGCCGAGGCCTACAACGATCCGGGCCGCTTCACGGCGTTCATCGGTTTCGAGTGGACCTCGAACACGGGCGGGAACAACCTGCACCGCAACGTCATCTTCCGCGGCAACGGCGCGCAGGCCGCGCTGGTCGAGCCGTTCACGACGCTGCCGCCCCTGGGCAGCGACAACCCCGTGGAACTGTGGAAGTACATGGCGGTGACGCAGGAGAAGTCGGGCAGCGAGGTGCTCGCGATCGCGCACAACGGCAACCTCAGCAACGGCCGCATGTTCCCGACGGTGGAGGCGTTCGGCAAGAAGATCGATCGCGATTACGCGCAGACGCGCGCGCGCTGGGAACCGCTGTACGAAATGACGCAGACCAAGGGCACGGGCGAGTCGCATCCGTTCCTTTCGCCCAACGACGAATTCGCCGACTTCGAGCTGTGGGACCGGGCCAATCTCGACGGCACCGTGCCCAAGACGAAGGACATGCTCGAGTTCGAATACGCGCGTTCTGGACTGAAGAACGGCATGGCGCTCGAGGCGCGCCTCGGCACCAACCCCTTCAAGTTCGGGATGATCGGCAGCAGCGACGCGCACACCGGACTCACTGCCATGGAAGAGGACAACTTCTTCGGCAAGACGGCGCCGCAGGAGCCGAGCCCGGAGCGGATGACCAAAGCCTTCTTCGACAACCCCAAGACTGGCGTGCGCATCATGGACTGGGAAGTCGGCGCCTCCGGCTACGCGGCCGTATGGGCGACCGACAATACGCGCGAGGCCATCTTCGACGCGATGAAGCGCCGCGAAACGTATGCGACCACCGGTTCGCGGATGGCGGTGCGGTTCTTCGGTAGCTGGGATTTCGCGGCGGCCGACGCGCACAACCGGATGCCGGCGCAGATCGGCTATGCGAAGGGCGTGCCGATGGGCGGAGACCTGAGTGCCGCGCCTAACGGCAAGGCGCCGACGTTCCTTGTCGCTGCCCTGAAGGATCCGATCGGCGCGAACCTCGATCGCCTCCAGATCATCAAGGGCTGGGTCGACAAGGACGGCAAGACGCAGGAGCGCGTGTACGACGTCGCGTGGTCGGGGGATCGCAAGCCGGGCCGTGACGGCAAGCTGCCGGCGGTCGGAAGCACGGTCGACGTCGCCAACGCGACGTGGACGAACACGATCGGGGCGCCGGAACTGATCGCGGTCTGGAAGGACCCGCAATTCGACGCCAAGCAGCGGGCGCTCTACTACGTGCGCGTGCTGGAGATACCGACGCCGCGCTGGACGGCATACGACGCCAAGCGGTTCGGCATCAAGCCGCTGCCGGAAACGCGCATGACGATCCAGGAGCGCGCGTACACCTCGCCGATCTGGTACACGCCCTGACACGGAGTCCTCGGGACCGTTACGGCAGATCGATGAGGAAGCCGCGCCGCGACGCTGCAACGACGCGGGCGGCGTGCCTCGACTGCTGCGGTTGAACCGGGCAAGCCTTATTACGATGGCGTCGCCGCATTCATCGAAGAGGGGGAGACCGGGGGGTCGCCCCCTCCATCGTTTCGGCGCGGTCAAATCGGACTGCGCGTAAGCGGCTACCGTGAACAGTCCGCGTCGTTGCCCCCTGGTGTGATGCCACACGACAATCCGTCCCTGTTCGAGGAGTTCACCGGCCTGTCGGCGCTGAAGGCGGTTCTCGTCGCGATCCCCGCGCTGGCGCTGATCGTGGCGTCGATCTGGGTCGCCGTGCAGTTCCTCGACCCGATGCCGCCACGCAAGGTCGTGCTGGCCGCCGGGCCCGAGGGCAGCGAGCTGCACGCCTTCGGGTTGCGCTATGCGGAGCTCGTGGGCCGTCAGGGAATCCGGGTCGAGGTCCTTGCCACCCGTGGCGCTGCCGAGAACCTCGACCGCCTGGTCGAACCGAACGGGCAGGCGGTGGTCGGTTTCGTCGTGGCGGGGATGGCGACGCCGGAGCAGGCGCAGCAGGTGGTCAACCTTTCGAATCTGGCGTATGCGCCGCTGTGGTGCCTCGCGCGCGGACCGTCAGGCGACGTGACGCTTGCCGGCCTGAGGGGTCAGCGCCTCGCCGTCGGTGCGCCCGGGTCCGGCCTGAACGCCTGGCTGCTGCCGCTGCTGCGGGTGAACGAAATCACGCCGGAGAACACCAGGTTGCGCGAGGGGACACCCGACGAGTCCGTTCGGGCGCTCGCCGCAGGAGAGGTCGACGTCGTCTTCCTCGCCGAGCCGCACGGACCCGTCCTGATGCAGGCGCTCGGCCTGCCGGACGTCCGTCTCATGAACTTTCCCCGCGCGCAGGCCTACGCGCGCCGCTTCCAGAACGTCGCGCCGCTGCACCTGCCGGCCGGGACGCTCGATCTCGCGCGCAACATCCCCGACCGCGATCTCACGCTGATCGGCACCTCGGTCATGCTCGCTGCGCGCGCCGATCTGCATCCGACCGTCGTCGACCTCTTCGTGGACGCTGCGCGCACGCTCCACTCCGGGCGGGACCTCTTCGCAATGCGAGGCGAGTTCCCGAACCTGAATGTCGTCGACAACGTCCCGGTCTCGTCGCAGGCGATGCTCTACGCGAAGGAAGGGCCGAGCCTGCTGCGCCGGTACCTGCCCTTGTGGGCGGCGGATGCGCTGCAGCGCGTGATCGTCCTCGCGATCCCGCTCCTGGCCGTGGTCGTTCCCCTGGTGCGCTACCTCCCCGCGCTCATGGACCTGGTGGGCCGGCGGCACATGCTGCGGGGCTACGCCGGCCTGCGCCGCGTCGATCGCACCCTGCGCGCGCGGCGTCCCGAGGAGCCGGTGAACGACCTCCTGCACGACCTCGAGCGCATCGAGGAATCGATCGCCGGCATCAAGGAGTCGGTGCTCAAGGCCGGCGATCTGTACACGTTTCGCGTGCACCTGCGGGTGGTCCGCGAAGCGGTCCTCGCGCGCGTGCACGGTGCGCATCCGGAGCGGGCGGCAGCCCGTTCCCTGACAGTCGAGAGGAGAAGCGAAGTGAGTGCGGGTTCGAAACTGAAGGAGGAACTGGCGTCCGTCGCGCTGTACACGCTGTTCTTCGGCGCGTGGTTCGCCCTGTTCATGCTGCTGAAGACGCTGATCCTCGCGGAGTACGAGATCCGCTTTTCCGGGCTGTCTGCCGTGCTGGTCGGGGCGCTGATCCTTGCCAAGGTCGTGCTCCTGCTGGAACACGTGTCGCTCGGCGAAGGGATCGCGCGGCGGCCGGCCTGGGTGGAAGTTCTCGTCCGGACCGTCTTTTACGCGTTCGGCGTGCTCGTCGTCCTGCTCCTGGAGAAGGCGTTCGAAGTCAGGCACGAAAAGGGCGGCGTGCTGCACGCGCTCGCGGGCATCCTCCATCACGAGGACATTCCGCACGTCGTGGCGAATGCGATCGTTGCCTCTTGCGCACTGCTGGTCTTCAACCTGCTGTCGTTGCTCCGCAAGCGCCTGGGCGCGGGCGCGGTGCCCGCGATGCTCCGGGCACCTTCGGGACAGGTCCGCTGAGCGGGCAGGGGCCTGCCGTTCCGCACCCGCCCCGGCTCACTTCCCGCTGTAGTTGACCTGCTTCAGGCGCCGCTGCCGGACCGCTTCGGCGAGCGTCTCCAGGCAGCGCACGCTGTCGTCCCAGCCGAGGCAGGCGTCGGTGATCGACTGGCCGTAGGTGAGCGGCTTGCCGGGCTGCAGGTCCTGCCGGCCGGCGACGAGGTGGCTCTCGATCATCACGCCGACGATGCGTGTTTCGCCGGCGGCCAGCTGGCCGGCGATGTCGGCGCACACCGCGATCTGGTTCTGGTGGTTCTTCTGGCTGTTCGCGTGGCTGGCGTCGATCATCAGCCGCTGCGCGAGCCCGGCCTTGCCGAGGTCGGCGCACGCGGCCTCGACGCTCGCGGCGTCGAAGTTCGGCGTCTTGCCGCCGCGCAGGATGATGTGGCAGTCCTCGTTGCCCTTGGTGGAGACGATGGCCGAGTGGCCGCCCTTGGTCACCGACAGGAAGTGGTGCGGCTGCTGCGCGGCCTTGATCGCGTCGGCCGCGATCTTGATGTTGCCGTCGGTGCCGTTCTTGAAGCCGACCGGGCAGGACAGGCCCGACGCGAGTTCGCGGTGGACCTGGCTCTCGGTCGTGCGGGCGCCGATGGCGCCCCAGGCGACGAAGTCGGCGATGTACTGCGGCGTGATCATGTCGAGATACTCGCAGCCGGCCGGTACGCCGGCCGCGTTGATCTCCATGAGCAGCTCGCGCGCGACGCGCAGGCCGTGGTTGATGCGGAAACTGCCGTCGAGGTCCGGGTCGTTGATGAGTCCCTTCCAGCCGACGGTCGTGCGCGGCTTCTCGAAGTACACGCGCATCACGATCTCGAGATCGCCCTTCAGGCGTTCGCGCTCGGCCCTCAGCCGCTTCGCGTACTCGAGGGCCGCATCGGGGTCGTGGATCGAGCACGGGCCGATGACGACGACCAGGCGGTCGTCCATGCCGTGCAGGATCCGGTGGATCGCCGAGCGCGAATCGAAGATCGTGTTCGACGTCGTCTCGTCGCACGGAAACTCGCGCAGCAGGTGCGACGGCGGCACCAGTTCCTTGATCTCCCTGATCCGCAGGTCATCGGTCATGTGTCGCATTGCTCGAGCTCCATCCATGGTCGGTCCTCAGTTGCCGGCGCCGCCTGGCCAAAAAAAAACCGCCAGGGTTTCGGCCTGGCGGTGCGTGTCGGTTGTGCCCTTGTTACGTGCGTCGCGCGACTCGTTCCGCCTGTGGCCGGAAAAAGCCGAAAAAGTAGTACGAGAAGAAGGATGCGAAGCGCGTCATGGCGAACGCACTGTACCGCACCGCGGCAGAACCCTGCAAGCGCGCGGCGCGCAGACGGCGCTCCGCGTGCCGATCCCCGGCAGGCGCAACTCGCGACGCAACGTTCAACCGCCGAGGTTGGCGAGCACCGCCTCCGTGAAGGCCGCGGTGTTTCCGCGGCCGCGGATGTCCCCCGTCCGCGCCGAGGGATCGGCGAGCGCCGCCGAAGCGCGCGTCCGATGTCCGCGGCGGCCGCAACGCCGGCCGGCCGGCCGCGCCGGTGGCCGAGCCATTCGAGCAGCATGCGGGTCGACTCGATCATCGCGTACGGGTTGGCGATGCCCTTGCCCGCGATGTCCGGCGCCGAGCCGTGCGTGGCCTGCGCCATCGCGATGTCGCCGTCGCCGATGCACAGGCCCGGCGCCATGCCGAGGCCGCCGACGAGGCCGGCCGCTTCGTCCGACAGGATGTCGCCGAACATGTTGGTCGTGACGACGACGTCGAACGTCTGCGGATCGCGCACTAGCCGCATCGCGAACGGTGTCGACGATCACGTCGTCGACGGCGACGTCCGGGATACTCCGGCAGCGAGCTTGCGGCACTCCTCGACGAACATGCCGCAGGAGAGCTTGAACACCGTGTCCTTGTGCACGTAGGTCAGCTTGCTGACGGCGCTGGCGGCGCCAGCTCGTAGCGCGGCGCGCGCGACGCGCCGGCTGCCCGTGCGGGTGATCACCCGCACCGACAACGTCACCTCGTCGGTTGGACGGAACTCGCCCGAGCCCGCGACCATGTTCCGGTCCGGCTGGAAGCCCTCGTTGTTCTCGCGCACGATGACGAGATCCACGCCGTCGTGCAGGCAGCCGAGTCCGGGATACGAGCGCGTCGGCCGCACGTTCGCGAACAGGTTGAACTGCT
The DNA here is from genome assembly GCA_963726405.1 of uncultured beta proteobacterium. Lineage (GTDB taxonomy): Bacteria > Pseudomonadota > Gammaproteobacteria > Burkholderiales > Burkholderiaceae_F > JAOUJD01. Next base: position 135,900 of record CAVSCF010000001.1, read on the forward strand.
TGCGCAGGATCGGATGCGGGTTGATGGCGTTCGGTGCCCTTCGGATAGTTGCGGTGGCCGATCGGCCCGAGGATCCAGCCGTCGAGCGTGGCGAGCCCCTCCAGCGTCGACGGCGGCAGCGTATGGCCATGCGTGTCGAGCGCCCGGCGCCCGATCGGCAGCGGTTGCCAGTCGATCGCGAGGCCGTGGCGCGCGGCCGCCGCGCGCGCGATCGCGACGGACGCGGGGACGATCTCGTGCCCGATGTCGTCGCCGTCGAGGATGCCGATGCGCAGCGGGGTGGCGCTCATCGCGCGCTGCTCACGGACGGCACAGCGCGGTCAGCATGCGCACGTCTTCGATGGTTGCGAGCGCGCGGCACGCCTGCGCGATTGCCGCCACCTTGGTGGAACCGAGGACGGGGTCGACGAGCGCGGCGAACTTGGCGTCGAGCTGCGCATCCGTCATCGGCCGCTCGAGCGAACCCACCGCGTGCTCGACGTGGATCTCGACCCGGCGCCCGTCGGTGAGCACGGCGGTCATCTGCGCGGCCGCCTCGTCGATCGAGTCGTCGACCGTCGCCTGCACCTTGCCGCGCAGCGCGACGACGTCCGGGCGGTTGACGATGGCGTCCGCGAATTCCTGCTCGCCCGCCCGGCCGAAGACCAGCCCCGCGGCGACGCCGTGGTAGACGCTGAACTTGCCCTGCAGGCCGTCGCGCGGTTCCTTCCTGCCGGTCAGTTCGAGCACCAGCGAGTGCACCCGCAGTTCGATTCGCTCGACCTGCTCGGGCGTGACGCCGCGCTCGCGCAGCTGCACCGCACGCGTCGATGCTCGGATGGATCACGATGCCGCACGCGAACGGCTTGTAGGTGTTGAACGAAAGTTCAAAGCGCTGCCCGAGTTCGTCCGTCACCTCGTGCCAGGCACGCTTGTCGGAGATGACCTGCACGAATCCGCGCGGCGCTTCGAGCGCCCGCACACTGGAGGTGAACCCGTGCGCCGCGAGCAGCGCGGACATGAGTCCGGCCCGCGCCGCGGCACCGGGATGAAAGGGCTTGGTCATCGTCCCGAACTGCTCGCGCAGGCCGACCGGCTGCGAGGCCGCGATGCCGAGCGCCATCGCGGTGCGCTGCGCATCGAGCGAGAGCAGGCGCGCGCAGCCCGCGGCGGCGCCGAGCATGCCGGTCGAACCGGTGATGTGCCAGCCGCGGTCGTAGTGGTCCGGGTAGATAGTGTTGCCGATGCGGCAGGACACGTCGATGCCGAGCACCAGCGCGTCGATGACATCGCGGCCGCGCGCGCCGCGGTGCTCGGCCAGCGCAAGCACCGCCGAGGCCACCGGTCCGGCGGGATGGATGATGGTCTTGAGGTGCGTGTCGTCGAAATCGAACGTGTGCGAGGTGATGCCGTTGACGAGCGCCGCGCTCGCCATGTCGACGCGCTCGGCGCGTCCGAGCACCGACGCCTGCGCGGCGGGCTCGAGCATCGCGACGGCGGCCAGCGCCGCCTCGGCCGCTTCGTGCGTCGCGGCGCCGATCGCGCAGCCGACCCAGTTGTAGAACGTACGGTGCGCTTCGCGTTCGATCGCGTCGCTCCAGCCGCGCGACGGATGCCCGGCCACGAAGCGGGCGAGGATGCTGGTGATCGGCGGCGCCTGCGTGTCGGCGGCCACCTGCGTGTTGCGTGCCACGGCGATACCCTCGAATGAGAGGACGGAAAGGCGGAACGATACGCGGGCGGACTGCGCGCCCGCTCGCGCCGGTCAGTCGTCGAGCCGGATGTTGCGGGCCTTGGCGAGCGCGGTCCAGCGCTGGATCTCGCCGCGGATGTACTCGCCGAACTGCTCCGGCGTCATCGGCCACGGCTCGACCGCCTCGCCCGACAGCTTTTCCCGCAGGTCCGGGTCCTTGAGCACGGCGACCTGGGTTTCGTTTAGGCGCCTCACGACGTCGGCCGGCATCCCGGCGGGGCCGACCGATCCGTACCACTGCATGGCGTCGAACCCCTTGAACCCGGCTTCCTCCATCGTCGGTACGTCGGGCAGCTGCGCGCTGCGCTGCTTGCCGGTGACCGCAAGCGCGCGTGCCCGTCCGGAACGCAGGTGGGGCAGCGCCGCGGCGAGCCCCGGAAACATGGCCTGCGTCTGCCCGCCGAGCAGGTCGTTGATGGCGGGCGCGATGCCCTTGTAAGGAACGTGCGTGATGTCGAGCCCGGCCTCGTGCTTCAGCAGTTCCATCGTCAGATGCGTCAGCGACCCGGGGCCTGCCGAGCCGTAGTTCACCTTGCCCGGATTCTTCTTCACGTAGTCGATGAATTCGGCGACCGTCTTCGCCGGCACCACGCTCGCCACCACGAGCGCATTGGGCGTAGCGCCGATCATGCCGATCGGCGTGAAGTCCTTGATCGCGTCGTACGGCACCTTGCGCGTCGCCGGGTTCGTCCCATGCGTTGCGACGTAACCCTGCATCAGGGTGTAGCCGTCGGCCGGCGCCCGCGCCACGGTCTGGCTGGCGATGACGCCGCCGCCGCCCCCCTGGTTCTCGACGACGAAGGGCTGGCCGATCACGGAGCCCCAGCGCTGTGTCACCACCCGGGCGATCATGTCGTTGCCGCCGCCGGCGGCGACTGGAACGATGTAGCGGATCGGCCGTGTGGGATAGGCCTGCTGCGCACGCGCCACGCCGGGCAGCGTCAGCAGCGCGGCGGACGCCTGCAGCAGCTCACGACGGTTCATGGGGATCTCCCTGGATCGGTTCGGGATCCGATGTTGACCCCGTGAAGGGCTCTCGTAAAGTCGGTCGGTTTGCTGATGCGCGCAGGAGCTGCGCTCGGGACTCGGCGCGATCCCCGCAGTGCAGGCCTAGCCTCGCACCGCCAGTTCGCCGGACCGTCCCTCGACCGTCCCCCGGAGCACGGGCCGGCGCGGCAGGCTGGCGGAATCGAGCAGCGAGGCGTATTCGCCGAGCGTACTGTAGCGCACGCGGGGACACCCCGGCAAGCGGGAGGCCGCGTGCCTGCCGCCCGCCGAGGCTGCGCCGCCCTCAGCGGCCCTGCACCGCCAGGTCGCCCGAGCGTCCCTCGACCGTGCTCCGGATCACCGGGGCGCGAGGAAAGCGCGCATCGTCCAGCAGCGAGGCGTAGTCGCCCAGCGTGCGCACCGCCATGCCGGCCGCGCGCCAGCCGGCGAGCAGCCGTTCCATGACCGGAGCCAGCTGGCCGCCTTCGAGTTCCGCGTGCAGCGTGAAGACGTGGTCGCGTCCGTCCGCCGACTGTTTCAGCAGGACCTGGTGCACGTTGTCCGGCGCGATGCCGTCGCGGCCGATCAGTTCGTCGAGCGTGGGCAGCGTGGTCGGATACTGCGGGATGCATTCGCGGCCCGCGACCAGCGGAACGAAGGGCGCGGTGCCCCGCGTGTCCGATGCAATGCGGTAGCCGAGCTTGCCGAGCAGCCCCAGCGCCGCATCGTTCACCTGCCATCCGGCCGCGCCATGCACCGTCGGCGACTGCCTGAAGACTTCGACGTAGCGCTCGACCGCCAGCAGCATCTGCCGTTCGGTCCACGCCGCATCCTTGCGCGCGACGTAGTCCTGCCACAGCACATGGTCCCACGTGTGCACGCCGGTCTCGTGGCCGGCGGCGCCGGCGGCTCGCATCTCGTCCGCGGCGCGGCGGCCGATGTCCGGCCCGGGCAGCAGCGTGCCGTAGAGCAGCGTCTTCATGCCGTAGTGCGACGTGACCGAAGTGCGGCGCACCTTGGCGAGGAAGCCGGGACGGAAGACGCGCTTGAGCGCCCGGCCGGTGTGGTCGGGCCCGAGACTGAACAGGAAGGTGGCGCGCACGGCGTGCTTCTCGAACAGCCGCATCAGCGCCGGCACGCCTTCCTGCGTGCCTCGCAGCGTGTCGACGTCGACCTTCAGTACGACAACGGGCAACGGCTGCTCCGCTCTATTCCATCAGCGCGCGAGCCTGCGCGACGTCGCCGCGGTACGCCTCGAAGATCTTCTCGAGCGCGTCGGCCATCGTGACTTTCGGCGCCCAGTTCAGGTCCTTCATGGTGTTCTCGATCTTCGGCACGCGGTTCTGCACGTCCTGGTAGCCCTTGCCGTAGTACGCACCGGAAGTCGTATCGACGAGCTTCACCTTCGCCGCGGTGTCGCGGTACTCCGGGTAGCGCGCTGCCAGCGCAAGCATCTGCTGCGCAAGTTCCCGCACCGAGAAGTTGTTGACCGGGTTGCCGACGTTGTAGATCTTCCCGCTGGCGATGCCGTCCGGGTTATCGATGATCTTCATCAGCGCCGCGATGCCGTCGTCGATGTACGTGAAGGCGCGTTTCTGGCTGCCGCCGTCCACGAGCTTGATGTCCTCCCCGCGCACGATGTGTCCGAGGAACTGCGTGACCACCCGGGAACTGCCTTCCTTCGCGGTGTGGATCGAGTCGAGCCCGGCGCCGATCCAGTTGAACGGACGGAACAGCGTGAAGTCGAGCCCCTGTTCCATGCCGTAGCCCCAGATGACACGGTCCATCAACTGCTTGCTGCAGGCGTAGATCCAGCGCGGCTTGTTGATCGGTCCGTAGACGAGCGGCGACGCATCGGGGTCGAACTCGTCGTCGGCGCACATGCCGTACACCTCGGACGTCGACGGGAAGACCAGCCGCTTCTTGTACTTGACCGCGCCGCGCACGATCGGCAGGTTCGCCTCGAAGTCGAGTTCGAACACGCGCAGCGGTTCGCGCACGTAGGTCGCCGGGGTCGCGATCGCGACGAGCGGCAGGATCACGTCGCACTTGCGCACGTGGTACTCGATCCACTCCTTGTTGATCGTGAGGTCACCCTCGAAGAAATGGAAACGCGCGTTGCCGAGCAGGTCGGTGATGCGGTCGCTCTGCATGTCCATCCCGTAGACGTCCCAGTCCGTGGCCGCGAGGATGCGCTGCGACAGGTGATGGCCGATGAAACCGTTGACGCCGAGGATCAGGATCTTCTTCATGGTGTTCTCAGAGAGGCAGTTCGTTGAGTGTGAGCGGGCGGCCGTCGACCAGCACGCCGTCGATTCGAAGCAGGCCGCCGTCGGCTCCCACCGCGATGACCCGGTCACCGTCGCGATGCAGCCCGGGGGCGCATGTCTTGTGTCCGGGGATGCGTCGCGCCTGCGCGATGACCACGCGGCGGCCCGCGACATCGGTGAACGCCCCCGGATAGGGCGGCGCCACCGCGCGTACCAGGTTGTAGATGTCCGCCGCCGGCCGGCTCCAGTCGATGCGGCCGTCTTCCGGGCGGCGGCCGCCGAAGTAGCTGCCCTGGGCCACGTCGTTCGGACGGCGCGGCACGCGGCCGGCGAGCAGCTCGGGCGCGGCCTGCCACAGGATCGTTTCAGCGGCGACCGTCACCTTGTCGAACACTTCGCGCGCCGTGTCGTCGGGCAGGATGGGCACCGCCATCTGCGCAACGATGTCGCCCGCGTCGGGCCGGGGTTCCATCACGTGCAGCGTCGCCCCGGTCTCGGTCTCGCCGTGCAGCACGGCCCAGTTCACCGGGGCACGACCGCGGTACCTGGGCAGCAGCGAGCCGTGCATGTTCAGGGATTCCACGCGCGCCGTGGCCAGCACGTCCGGCGGCAACATGTGCCGGTAGTAGAACGAGAACAGGTAGTCGGGCCGCAGGGTGGCGAGGCGCGCGCGCAGTTGCCCGGCGGCCAGGTCCTCGGCGTACGCAACGGGCAGGCCGAGTTCGAGCGCGGTTTCGGCCACCGATGCGAACCAGCGGTTTTCCTTCGGATCGTCGCGGTGCGTGACGACCTGTGCGACCTCGAAGCCGCGCGCGTGCAGGACGCGCAGGCAGCGGACACCGACGTTGCTGTACGCGAGCACCACTGCCCGCATGGAACTCACCACGCGCCTGCCTGGGTCGTGCGCCTCGGCTCGGGCGCCACGCGGGGGCCGGCCTGCGACGGGGTTTCGAGAACCGTCTGCACGATGTAACGCGGCCGTCGGCGCACCTGTTCGTAGATGCGTCCGATGTATTCGCCCAGCAGGCCGATGCCGAACAGGATCACGCCGATCAGGAAGAACGAGATGCCGAACAGCGTGAACACGCCTTCCGCCTCCGGGCCGACGATCAGGCGGCGGACGAGCAGGAAGAGCACGAAGGCGCCGGACGCGAGTGACAGGCCGATGCCGATGAAGCTGAACCACTGCAGCGGCTGCGTCGAGAAGCCGGTCACGAGGTCGAAGTTCAGGCGGATCAGCTTGTAAAGGGAATACTTCGACGTCCCCGCGGTCCGTTCCTCGTGGGCGACCTCGATCTCGACCGGACGCGACGAGAACGTGTACGCCAGCGCCGGTATGTACGTGTTGACCTCGTGGCACTGGTTGATGGTGTCGATGATGTTGCGGCTGTACGCGCGCAGCATGCAGCCCTGGTCCGTCATGCGCACCTTCGTGATCCGTTCGCGCAGCCGGTTCATCCAGCGCGAAGCCACCTTGCGCCACGCGTTGTCCTGGCGATGGCGCCGGATCGTGCCGACGTAGTCGTAGCCCTCGCGCATCTTCTCCACGAGGCGGCCGATCTCTTCGGGCGGGTTCTGCAGGTCGGCGTCGAGCGTCACGACGATCTGGCCGTTCGAATGCTCGAAGCCCGCGAGAACGGCCATGTGCTGCCCGTAGTTGCCGTTGAACAGCACGACGCGCGTCACGTCCGGACGCACTCGCTGCTGCTCGGCGAGCAGGCCGGCCGAGCGGTCCGTGCTGCCGTCGTTGACGAAGAGGATCTCGTAAGACGTCCGCAGTGCGTCCAGCGCGGGGTACAGCCGCTCGAACAGCGACTGCAATCCCTCCTCCTCGTTGTACACGGGGATGACGATCGACAATTCGGGAGACGGCGTCAGGCTCATGACCAGGCCCGGGAGATGGAGTCGACGGCGCTCACCACGCGCTCGACATCGGCGCGCGCCATCGCGGGGAACAGGGGCAGCGAGACGATCGAGCCGCACACGCGCTCGGCGTGCGGGAAGTCGCCTTCCTTCCAGCCGAGGCGGCGGTACAGCGCGAACAGGTGGATCGCCGGATAGTGCACGCCGGACCCGATGCCGACGTCCTTGAGTGCCTGCATGAAAGTCGCCCGTTTGACCGCGTGAGGCAGCACGATCTGGAACATGTGCCAGTTGGTGTCGCTGGAATCGCGCGGCGGCAGTTCGATGCCTCGTTCTTCGACGCCGCTCGCGTCGAACAGTTCAAAGTAATGCCCGGCCAGCACGCGACGCCGCGCGTTGAATTCCGCCAGTCGCTCCATCTGCCCGAGTCCGACCCGCGCAGCGACGTCGGTGAGGTTGGATTTTCCGCCGACGACGTCCACTTCCATGCCGTCGAGCCCGCTGCGAACGACGCCCTGCAGGCGCAGCTTCTCGGCGAGTCCGACGTCGGCGTCCTCCGCCAGCACGAGGCAGCCGCCTTCGATGCTGGTCGCGTTCTTGTTCGGATGGAACGAGAACGATGCGTAGTCGCCGAAGCTGCCCACGCGCTTTCCGCGCCACGTCGAGCCGATCGCCTGCGCCGCATCCTCGATCACCCGCAGGCCGCGCTGCTGCGCGATCGCGTAGATCGCGTCGAGGTCGCACGGGAGGCCCGCCAGGTGCACCGGCAGGATGACCCGCGTTCGCGGCGTGACGGCGGCTTCGATCCGGGCGGCGTCGATGTTGCGCGTGACCGGATCGATGTCGACGAAGACCGGCCGTGCGCCGACGGTCAGCGCGACGTTCGCCGTCGCGACCCACGACAGCGGCGTGGTGATGACTTCATGGCCCTCGCCGACGCCGAGCATCCGCAGCGCGACCTCCATCGTCACCGTGCCGGAGTTGTAGGCGCGCACGGTGCGGCCGCCGAAGAACTCCGACAGCGCCTCCTCGAACTTCCGGGCCATCGGGCCGGTGGTGATCCAGCCGGACCTGAGCACGTCGGCCACGCCGCGGATCGTCTCTTCGTCGATCTCGGGCCGGGTGAGCGGAAGGAAGGGTGCCCCGTTCATGGGCGGGAACCTATGAGCGGGCAACGAGGACGACGCCGATGATGATCACGCCGATACCGATCATTCGCTGCGCTCCCAGCGCTTCGCCGAAGAGGTACCACGCAGCGACGGCATTGACCACGTAGCCGAGCGACAGCAGCGGATAGGCGACCGACACGTCGACGCGCGTGAGGCCGAGGATCCAGACGACGACGGAGACCACGTAGCAGGCGAGCCCGCCGATGACCGGCCACTGGCGCGCGAGATCGAAACCGGCATGGAGGATGTTGGATGGTGTGTAGGCGAACGGGCCGACCGCGTTGGCGCCCGCCTTCAGGAGCAACTGCGCGGCCGCATTGAGCAGCACGCCCGTGAGGATCAAGGCCAGGCTGGCGGCGTTCATCGGATCTCTTTGACCACGAGCACCCGCCGTGGATCTTTCCATATTACCCGCATGGGCACGCCGGCCCGCGAGAGCTCATCGAACGTGTCCGTGCCCATGATCGCCGAGGGCGCGCGAGCCGCTTCCCAGCGCTTTCTGAACTCGTCGAGCGACGGCACCACCTTGTCCGGCTCCTGGCTGATGCCGAACGCCATCTCGTCGGCGTAATCGACCAGCGTCACCGTTCGCTTCAGGTAGAACGGCAGGGTCTGGTCGTAGTAGCGCACCGAATAGAAGGGCTGATCGGGAGCGAACTCGCTTCCCACCGCGCGCACGGCTTCTCGCGCCGAGGACAGGTGCCCCACCGCCTGGTGGCCGCTGGCCGCGACGAGCGTTCCTGCAACGGTTGCGCTCGCGAGCGCAATGACGCCGGCGAGCCGCTGCCCGCGGCGTTCGAACGCGGCGAGTGCGACCGCGCCGGCCAGGACCAGCGCCGAGCCGGCGCCGATCCAGTGCAGCAAGCTGCGGTAGGCCTCGACCATCCACGCATCCTCGGCAAAGCGGGCGCCGAAGGGCGACAGCGCGACGCCTGCGGCCCCCAGCACGAACGCCAGCGCGGCGATCGCCATCACCGTCCGGCGGCGGGCGCCGGGCAGCCACAGTCCGATGAGCAGCGCGAGCGCCGGCACGATCGGCAGGATGTAGGAACGCAGCTTCGAGCTCGATGCGCTGAAGAAGACGAAGATCACGACGGCCCACACCAGCGCGAGCAGCGCGGGGCGGAAGCCGTTGCGCTGGGCACCGCGCCTCACGGCTGCGATCGATGCCCCGGGCAGCCCGGGCAGCCACGGCAGCACGCCGGCGAGCAGCACCGGGATGAAGTACCACCAGGGAGCGCCGCGCCGATGAACCTTGGTGAGGAAGCGCTCGAAGTGCTCGTGAATGAAGAAGTACTGGAAGAACTCGGGGTTGGCTCGCGTCACGGCGATGAACCAGGGCGCCGCGATCGCGAGGAACAGCAGAACGCCGGACACGAGGTGCAACCGCCGCCAGAGCGCCCAGTCGCGCGCCAGCAGCGTGTACAGGACGAGCGAGGCGGCAGGCAGGACGATGCCGATCAGCCCCTTGGACAGCACGGCGAGGGCCATGAACCCCCAGCAGGCCAGCATCCAGCCGCGTTCGGCGCGCACGCCGATGCCGTCGCGTTGCGCGAGCATCAGCGCAAACAGCGCCATGGCCATGAACGACGACACGCCGGCATCCAGCGCATTGACGTGCGACATGCCGTTCCACCACAGCGCACTTGCGAGCACGGCGGCCACCGGCAGCGCGTAGACGGCGCCGAAGACCCGCCGCGCGGCAAAACCGGCGAACAGGATCGTCAGGAATCCCGTCAGCGCCGGCCACAGTCGCGCCGCGAATTCGTTCTCGCCAAGCACGCGGTACGCCGCGGCGGTCGCCCAGTACTGCAGCGGCGGCTTGTAGAAATACTTCAGGTCGTTCAACCGCGGCGTGACCCAGTCTCCGCTGACGTGCATCTCGCGGGCGATCTCGGCGTAGCGGCCCTCGTCGCTCTTGATGAGCGCGCGATACCCGAGCGGTCCGAACCAGACGACGGCGAGCAGCAGGATCAGCACCGCCGACCGGATCGCGCCGACGCGGGCGTTCGCCATCATCGGCTGTACAGCCAGGCCGTCAGGTGGAAGAAGACCGGAGCGGCAAAGGCGAGCGCGTCGAGCCGGTCGAGCACCGCGCGAACTCCGACGATGCCCGTGTCCCAGTCGCGCGCCCCGAGGCTCTTCTTCACCGACGTCAGCACGACCGTGCCCAGGAAGCCCGCCAGGGCGACGATCAGCGACATCAGCGTCGACTGCCACCAGCGGAACGGCGTCATCCACCACAGCGCCGTGCCGAGCAGCCCCGAGACCGCCGCGGCCACCATCACCCCGGCCCACGTGCGCGTCGGGTCCGACTTGAGCGGGGTGCCGCCGAGCGTGGCGCTGGCGATGACCTGCGCGAGGTCGGCGACGTACAGGATCAGCAGGAAGAACACGAGCAGCAGCGGCCCGCGCTGCCCGAACTCGGGTCCGCTCAGCTCCAGGATCGCCGGTGCGTGGCTGATGCAGTAGACGCAGATCATCAGGCCCCACTGCACCTTGGCGACGCGCTCGAGGTAACGCTCGTTGTCCTGCTTCAGCGCCATCACCACGGGCAGCAGCAGGAAGACGTAGACCGGGATGAAGACGGTGAACAGCCCGATCTGCCCGACGCCGATCAGGATGTAATGCAGCGGCGTCACCACATAGAACGCGAGCACCAGCGCCCAGTGGTCGGCCGGGCGGATCGGCGTCAGCGACACGAAGTTTCGCAGCGCGAAGAACGATGCCACCGCGAACACGAAGAGCAGGGCGCCGGTGCCGAGCGCGAACGCCACCGAGAACACGGCGACGATCGACCACGAGGCGCGCAGGCGCGAACTGACGAGTTCCAGGCGCTGCTGCTTCAACGGGTCGACGGTGCGCTTGTGCAGGTAGGTGCCGAGGCCGGTGAAGAGGACGGAAAGGCCGACCAGGCTCACCAGCACCGCGAGGAAGGTTTCGTTCAGCGTGAGCTGCATCAGTCGGTTTCCAGCGCGATCACCGCTTCGCGCGCGCGCTCGAGGAAGTCGGCCTTGTCCTCGCCGGCGATGCGTTCGAGCGGAGCGCCGAAGCGCACCGTGCAGATCGCCGGCACGGGGATGACGGCGCCCTTCGGCATGCTGCGGTGAAGGTTCTCGATGTACACGGGGATCAGTTCGACGCCGGGAAACTCCGTCGACAGGTGATAGAGGCCCGACTTGAAGGCATTGGGCAACGGCTGCGCAGAACGCGTTCCCTCGGGAAAGATGATCAGCGAGAAACCGTGTTCGAGCGCGTCGCGCAGCGGCTGCAGCGGATCGACGTCGGGGTTGTCGCGGCTGCGGTCGACCATCACGACGTTCAGTTCGTCCCGCGCGATCGTCCCGCGGATGCCCGGCCGGTCCCAGTAGTCCTTGGCCGCCACCGGCCGCGTGTTCGCCCGCAGCGCCGCAGGCAGCGCGGCCCACAGCACGACGGTGTCCATGTGGCTGGTGTGATTGGCGAAGTAGATCCGCTGCGACGCCGCGGGCGCGGACCCTATCCACCTCGGATAGGCTCCGACCAGCAGGCGCACCAGCCAGACGATGGGAAGCAGGAACTTCAGGACGGTCTGCCCGTTGGCCCTTGCGGGAGGGTGGGGTCGTTGTTGTAGATGCGATTATGCCGAGTCGGACAGAACGACGGCCGGGGCGCACCGCATGGTTCAGCGGGGGCGCCTTGGCACCGTCGGCCGGGGCGCTAGCATTCGCGCCGCGCAACAACGAGGAAACCAAGATGCAACGAACGACGCCCTGGCTCGCGCTCCTGCTCTCGACCGCTGTCCTGGTGCTCGCGGGCTGCGCCACAAGCGGCGCGGCCGACGAGGTGATGCCGATCCGTGGCGAGTTGACGTACCGGACGCGCATTGCCCTCGCGCCCGACAGCGTCGCCGTGGTCGAGCTGACCCGGCCGCAGGATGGCCGCGTGCTTGCCGAGCAGCGCATCGCGCTCGAAGGCCGCCAGGTGCCGATCCCGTTCGAACTGAAGGTGCGTCGGCAAGGCCTCGCGAAAGACACCGGGTACGCGTTGCGCGGCACGATCGAGACGCGCAACGGGCCGGCGTGGACCACGGACCCGGTCGACGTCCGCGCCGCGCCCGGGACCGTGAACGTCGGCGCGCTGCAGATGCGGCCGAGCGAGCGGAGCGCGTTCGCCGCACGCCTGCAGTGCGGGCAACGGACGGCGCGCGTGGGCACCGTCAGGCGTGGCGACGGCGAGGTCCTGCGGCTGGTGGTGGACGGCGATCGCTACGAACTGCACGGGATGACGAGCGCCTCCGGGGCCCGCTACGAAGCGGTCTACGACCCGACGACGCAGCTCTGGGACAAGGGCGACCGGGCCACGCTGACGCTGCGCGGCGAAGCCCTGCCGGAATGCACCGTCATCCGGGACGCCCCGGATGCCATCACCGCGCGCGGCAACGAGCCCGGATGGCGACTGGACCTGGGAACGACGATGCGCTTCAGCAGCGATGGCGAAAGCGTGGAAGGGACGGCGCCGCCGGCTCAGTACGCGGGCGGGGTGCGGCGCCATGTGGGCACCGTCAGCGGACGTTCCGTGTACATCACCCTCACGCCGCGGGTCTGCCGCGACGCGATGTCCGGCATGCCCTTTCCGTTCACGGCCGAGGTCATCATCGCCGGCCGCGTGTTTCGCGGCTGCGCCGGCGAGTCCGACACCTTGCTGATGGGCGACGAGTGGGTGGTCGAGGACATCGGCGGCGGTCTCGTCGACCGCTCGCGCGCGACCCTGGACTTCGGCGTCGACGGCCGGCTGGCCGGCCGCGCGTCGTGCAACGCCTTCACGACGACCTACACGCTGACCGGGGAGAGCCTGACCATCGGCACCACCGCGACGACGATGACGAGCTGTGCCCCCGCGCTGATGGACCAGGAGAAGCGATTCCTCGACATCCTGCAGCGCGTGCGGCGCTTCGACATCACGGAGACCGGCGCACTGGTGCTGGAGGACGACCAGGCGCCGCCGGATCGTCGCGCGCCGCCCGCGCTCCTGATCGGGTCGTCCCGCGGCCGCGGCAGGATCATCGCGCCTGCATAATCCGGGCGGGTGCGCGTCGAGAACCGGATCACCCGGCGGCGCCCCGCACGAGGGGAACGATGGGCTGGTTCACCGTAGCGCTGGTGGTCATCGCGTCGGCGTGCTTCACGCTCGCCGCGATCCACGCCCACGTGTGGCTGCGGGAGCGCAGCGTCCGCGCCAATGCCGCCTTCGCGGTGCTCGCGGCCAGCGTCGGCGTGATGGCGTTCGTCGAACTCCAGATGCTGCACGCGCAGACGCCGGCGGAGTTCGGCCGGCTGCTGTGGTGGAACCACATCCCGATCTGGCTGGGTGTCGTGTCGGTGGTCGCGTTCGTGCGTCTGCACCTGCGCGCCGGCCGCCCGTGGCTCGGATGGACCGCCATCGGGCTGCGGAGCCTCGCGCTCGTCATCAACTTCTTCTCCACGCCGAACCTCAACTACAGCGACATCGTGGCGCTCCGGCAAGTGACCGTCTTCGGCGAGTCGCTGTCGTTCGCAGTCGGCACGACCAATCCGTTCATCCTTGTCGCGCAAGCCTCGCTGCTCGCATTGATCGTGTTCGTTGCCGATGCCGCGGTGACGGCATGGCGCAACGGCGCACGGCGCCGCGCCTGGACGATCGGCGGCAGCCTGGTCCTCTTCCTTTCGGTCGCGACCGGTTTCGCGATCGTGTCCTACTGGGGCCTGGCGCAGATCCCCGTGCTGGCGAGCCTGTTCTTCCTGCCGATCGTGCTCGCCATGGGTTTCGAACTGAGCCTGGACCTGATCCGTTCGGTGCGGCTCGCGGCCGAACTCGAAGCCAAGACGGTGGCGCTGCGCGGCTCCGAGCAGAAGCTCGCGTTCGCGGCGGAGGCGGCCAACGCCGGCCTGTGGAGCGTGGACCGCACCACCGGCCGGTTGTGGGCGACGCCGCAGGCGCTGTCGATGTTCGGACTGAAGCGCGACGGCGAACACTACGTGGACGAGTTGCTGCGCACCGTCCATCCCGAGGACCGGGAGCGGGTGCGCGAGTTCATCCACGGGGAGCACGCGGTCGACAGCCGCGGGTCGGTCGAGTACCGGGTGATCGCTCCGGACGGCGAAGTGCGGTGGTTCGGTGCGCGCGGCAGCTCGCACGAAGACGGGCGGGCGACCTCGCAGAGTCTCATGGGCGCGACCATCGATATCACCGAGCGCAAGCGTGCCGAGGAGGAGACGGCACGCCAGCGCGTCGAACTCGAGCACCTGTCGCGCGTGGCGACGCTGAGCGAGCTGTCCGGCGCGCTCGCGCACGAACTTAACCAGCCGCTGGCGATCATCATGAGCAACGCCGAGGCCGCGCAGCAGTTGCTGCAGCGGGCGGAGCCGGACCTCGACGAGGTGCGCGCGATCCTGAGCGACATCGTCGACGCCGACGATCGCGCGGGAGAAGTCATCCGGCGGTTGCGCGGAATGCTCAAGCGCGGAGTGCCGCAGCGCCAGCCGCTGTCGCTCGGCGAGGTCGTGCGAGGGGTGCTCCATTTCATGCGGGCCGATCTGGTCCGCCGCGGTGTCGCGCTCGACCTTCAACTGCCGGAGGAAACGAGGAAGGTAAGCGCCGATCGCGTGCCGATCGAACAGGTTCTCATCAACATCATCACGAACGCCTGCGATTCCATGATGGCGAACGCGGAAGGCGATCGTCTGCTCACGGTCGCGCTCTGCGAGGACGAGGCGATGGCATGCGTGCGGATCGAAGACGTCGGCTGCGGCCTGCCGCCGATTCCCGACCGCGTATTCGACGCTTTCTACACGACCAAGTCCGACGGACTCGGCATGGGCCTGGCCATTTCGCGCTCGATCGTGTCGGCGCACGGCGGCCGCCTGACCGCGGAGCCGAACCGGCCGCGAGGCGCCGTATTCACGGTCTGCCTGCCGTTTGCGGACGGGTCGCAATGAGCGCCGGCAAGGTCTTCCTCGTCGACGACGAGCCGGAACTGCGCCAGGCGCTTTCGCGCCTTCTGCGCGCCGAAGGGCTCGAGGTCGAGGACTTCGGGTCGGCGCCGGCGTTTCTCGCGCGGGTGGACGACGCGTGCACCGGTTGTCTCGTGCTTGATCTCGACATGCCCGAGTTCGACGGCCTGCAATTGCAGCGGCAGCTGGCGGCACGCGGAGCGCATCTGGGCATCGTCTTCCTGACCGGCCACGGCGACATTCCGACCAGCGTGCAGGCGATCAAGGCCGGGGCGCTCGACTTCCTGACCAAGCCCGTCAAGCGGGCGGACCTGCTTCGTGCAGTGCACGCCGCTCTCGCTCACGGCCGCGCGCAGCATGATGCGGCCGCTGCCGCCGCGGCCCTGCGAAGCCGGCTGGCCCAGCTCACGCCACGCGAGCGCGAGGTATTCGCGCACGTGATCGCGGGCAAACTCAACAAGGTGATCGCGTCGGACCTCGGCACGACCGAGCAGACGATCAAGGTGCACCGGGCGCGGGTGATGGAGAAGCTCGAGGTCGAATCGGTCGCCGATCTCGTCCGCGTCGCGCAGCAACTCGGTGTGCACCCGGCGCCGTAGCGGCGCCGGCCCCCGCGATCGACTGCGCGGTGGCCATTGAACGAAAGTGCAATGGCCCGCCACCGCCCCCATCGCCACACTTCGCTCCGGCATGCGCCGGACACGCGAGGCGGCGGACCGCCTATCGGATGCACGGCGAGGGAGTGGCGCAAGGGCGCGGCAAGGGACGCGTTGGCGGGTGTAACCATGACCCGGCTGGCCTGCCGCTAGCGGCGCGTGGCTCGCACGAAGCGCGACGAAGCAAAACAAGAGGAAGGGGATTCCATGAAACACAGCGAACGCCCGGCGTGGTGGGAACTCGGTCGCATCGCGGCGGTGGCCATGTTCGCCTTCTGCGCCATGCTGCCGATGGCGCACGCCCAGGACGCCGCGGCGTTCAGGAACGAGGAGCTCGACCAGATGCTGGCGCCGATCGCGCTGTATCCGGACTCGCTGCTGTCGCAGATCCTGATGGCGAGCACCTATCCGGCCGATGTGAAGTCCGCGGCCGAGTGGTCGAAGGCGCACCCGGACGACAAGGGCGACGCCGCAGTCCAGAAAGTGGAAGGCCAGGAGTGGGATCCGTCGGTGAAGTCCCTCGTCGCCTTCCCGCAGGTGCTGGCGATGATGCGCGACAAGCCGGGCGACGTTCAGCGCCTCGGCGACGCTTTCCTCGCCGACCCCGGACGCGTGATGGACCGTGTTCAGTACCTGCGCACGAAGGCGCAGCAGGCGGGCAACCTGAAGTCGAACGAGCAGCAGAAGGTCGCCACGCAGACGGTCGAGAGCAAGCAGGTCATCGTCATCGAGCCGGCGCAGCCGCAGGCCGTGTACGTCCCCGTGTACCAGCCGACGGTCGTGTACGGCCCCTGGATGTACCCGAGCTACCCGCCGTATTACTGGCCGCCCCCGCCGTACTACTACCCGGGCGCTGCCTTCGTCGGCGGCGTGATCTGGGGCGCGGCCGTGGTCGGCATCAGCAACAGCCTGTGGGGCGGGTTCGGCTGGGGCCGCAACGAGGTCAACATCAACGTGAACCGGTACAACAACATCAACGTGAACAACCGGATCTCGAACAACAACAATACGTTCCAGCACAACGCGAACCGTCGCGGCGACGTGCCGTATCGCGACAGCAAGAGCCGCGAGCAGTACGGCAAGAAGCAACTGGCGGGCGCCGACTCGCGGCAGGACTTTCGCGGCAAGGAGGGCCGTCCCGACGCACGCGATGCGGACCGGGCCAAGGCGCAGGAAGCGATGAAGCAGCGCGGTGTGGATCCTGCGGGAGGCAGCCGCGATCGGCCCAGGCCGCGGCGCGCGACATCGACCGCGGTGGCGCGGGTGCGGGCGGACGTGACGCCGCTCGCGGCGACGCCGGCGGACGCGACCTGGATCGTGGCGGCGCGCAGACGCGCGACGCGAACCGCGGCAGCGCTCAGACGCGCGACGCGAACCGCGGCGCCGGACCGAGCAACGCGATGTCCGGCGTGCGCGACACCGGAGCCTCGCGCGCAAACCTGGATCGCGGTCAATCGAGCGTGCAATCGATGAACCGTGGAGGCGGCGGAAACGCCGCGGCACGACCGGCGCCGGCGTCGCGCCCGTCCCCGGCGGCAGCGCCGCGTTCGGCCCCGGCAGGCGGCGGTGGCGCACGCGCCGGTGGTGGCGGTGGACGCGCGGGTGGCGGCGGACGCCGTTGAGCGACAAGGGGAAGACAAGATGAAGACGACGAAAGCGATGTACCCCCGTGCGGCGGCGCTTGCGCTCGCCGCCGCGCTCGGTGCCGCGCCACCGGCCGGCGCCCAGGCGCCGTTCGCCACACCGCAGTCCGCGGCGAACACGTTGATCGAGGCGATCGCCACGCACGACGCCGAGGCGATCTCGCGGCTGCTCGGCCAGGACTACGGCAAGCTGCTGCCGATCGGCGAGGTGGACCCGGATGACGTGACGACGTTCCTGCAGAAGTCGAGCCAGGTGCGCAACGTCAAGGTGGATGGCGGCAGCGCGCTGCTGAGCGTGGGCAACGATCCGTGGACGCTGCCGATTCCGATCGTCCAGGGCAAGGACGGGCAGTGGCGCTTCGACACCGTCGGCGGGCGCGCGATGCTGCTGAAGAAGCGTATCGGCGCCAACGAGCGGGCCGCCATCCAGGCGTCGCTGGCCTATGTCGACGCGCAGCGCGACTACGCGCAGGCCGACCGCAACGGCGACGGCGTGCTCGAGTACGCGCAGAAGCTCGTCAGCACGCCGGGCAAGCGCAACGGACTGATCTGGAGCACAGCGCTCGGCGACGAGAGCCCGCTCGGCGAGGCCTTCGTGCCGAAGAAGCCGGGCGAGGGGTATCACGGCTACCACTTCCGCATCCTGACCGCCCAAGGGCCGCAGGCGAAGGGCGGGGCGCGCGGCTTCATGATCGGCAACCGCATGACGGCGGGCTTCGCGCTGGTCGCATGGCCGGTCAAGTACGGCGAGACCGGCGTGATGAGCTTCATCACCAGCAGCGACGGCACCGTGTACGAGCGCGACCTCGGGCCCGGCACTGCGCAGGCGGCGGCCGCCATCAAGGCGTTCAACCCGGACGCCGGCTGGAAGCCGGCCCAGCCCTGACCGGCCAGGGGCCGGCGATGCCGCGCGAAAGTGATTGGCATGGTCGCGACGGCGGCTTGGGGGTGCGTGCGCCGGACCGTGCTCGAAGCCGTCGTGCTCGACGTCGAGCGCGTGCCGGCGAAGGCGCGGGCGAAGTGAAGCCCAACTCGGGCAGGTTGCACCAACGTGCAATGGTCGCGCTCGCGGCAGTCGTGCGGCACACTGCGGGCGCATGGGTCCCGCACATCCAGTGATTGCCATCCTCGACGACGAAGATCAATTCCGGCGCGCGCTGTCGCGGCTGCTGAAAGCGCATGGCTATGAAGTCGCCAGCTTCGCGTCCGGGGAGGAATTGATCGCCGAGGCGGGGCAGCGCAATTTCGGCTGTGTACTGCTCGATCTCAACATGCCCGGCATGTCCGGCTTCGACGTGCTGGCAGAGTTGCAGGGCGAGCTGCTGCCGCCGCCCGTCATCATCCTGACGGCGAACGACGATCCTTCGACCATGAAGCGCGCGTTCGCCCTCAACGCGTTCGAATACCAGCTGAAACCGATCGCGGCGCCGGCCTTGCTCGGCTCGATCGAGCGCGCCTGCGCCAGATAGGTTGCGGTCGCCGCCGCCGCGGCCGATGCGGCGACAATGAGGGCATGAATGCCCTCGCCGCCACTCGCCACTGGCTGGAACAGGTCGTCATCGGCCTGAATCTCTGCCCCTTCGCAAAGTCGGTCCACCTGAAGCAGCAGATCCGCTGGGTCGAGAGCCCGGCACGCGACACGGAAAGCCTGCTCGGCGATCTCGTGCGCGAACTGCAGTTCCTTGCGGCGGCCGATCCCGAGCAGGTGGAGACCACGCTGCTCATCCACCCGCACGTGCTCGGCGATTTCCTGGACTACAACGACTTTCTCGACGTGGCGGACTCCGCGGTCGAGCAACTGGGATTGGCCGGCGTGCTGCAGGTCGCGAGTTTCCACCCCGACTACCAGTTCGAGGGCACCGAGCCCGATGACGCGGGCAACCTCAGCAACCGCGCGCCGTTTCCGACGCTGCACCTGCTGCGGGAGGACAGCATCGATCGCGCCGTGGCCGCGTTCCCCGAGGCGGCGACGATCTACGAGCGCAACATCGAAACGCTGCAGCGCCTCGGCGTCGCTCGCTGGCGCGCTTTGATGGCCGTTCCGGCCGACGCTGCCTAGCGGCACACCGGTAGCGACTCACGCCGGCGGCTTGCGCCACACGCTGGCGAGCCACGGCTGCTGTTCCCTCGGCAGACCGGGCGGCCGGTAGTAGTGCGACAGTTCGAGAAAGCCGACCGCCACCATCAAGCTGCGCCAGGCTTCCCAGTCGAGGAACACGCCGTAGCGATCGCCATTCCAGCCTTCCTCGCCCTTGCCGCGGGGATTCGAAGCGAACAGCACGCCGTTCGGCTTCAGCGCGGCATGGAGCTCGCGCAGCACCCGCGGCAGTTCCTGGCGCGGGATGTGGAACAGCACGGCATTTGCGAATACGCCGTCGTACTGCACAGCGGGCAGGTCGAGTTCGAGGAAGTTCTGCTCCAGCACCGGACAGCCGCTGTAGGTCCGCGCCATGCGGGCCAGCGCTGGCGATCCTTCGAGGCCCGTGGCCCGGTGCCCGAGGTCGCGGAAGGCCTTGAGGTCGCGGCCCGGACCGCAGCCGAAGTCGAGCAGTTCGAATGGCGGCGGTGCCTCGATGGCGTCGAGCAGGGCGTCGATGTTCTGGCGGACGTCGTGTCCGCGCGTGCCTTCCCAGAACGCCTGCGCGCGCTCGTTGTAGTGCGCGAGCGTGCGCGCGGCGATCGCCCGCAGGTCGTCCGGCGTCAGCTCCATGCGGTCCTCACTGTGTTTCTGCGCGCTCCGGGAACGCCCGGTCGAGCGATGCGATGACGTAGCATGCCGGGCAAGGGCGAATCCCGGCACTGGCCGCACGGTTTGCCCTTTCCATCTGGCCCGTGTCCGGAGCGTCGATGACCGACCCCGAAGTTGTCCATCCGTTGCGACCCATCCTGAGGAACTGGGTGTGGGAACACGGCCGCGTCGGCACGCGATGGCTCGATTGCCGCACCGGCGACCTGAACTTCGACGACGGGAAGAAATCCCGCTTCGCCGACGACGCGATTGTCCACGTTCCCCTCGATGACGATGCCCGCGAGTCGGCGGGGCCGGTGGTGCACGAAGGCGCGCTCGCGCGATTCCTGCGCGCCGCCCAGCTGGGCAAGCCCGAGGAGGCAGGCTCCGCCGCCGAGGTGCAGCGCGCCGTGCAGGAGTGCATCGCGCTCGGGCTGGTGTGCGCCTATCAGGCCGAAGCGCGGGAAGCGCTGGCGCGATACCGGCTCGAGCCGCTGTTCGAGGACGAGATCCACGCGGCGGTCGTCAAGGACATACGCGCGAAGTACGTCGGGCTGCGCACGCAGCTCGCGCTGTACGACTTCACGGTCTTTCACAGCCTCCCCGCGCCCCTGCTGTGCAACGAGGCGCCCTTCATCGACTGGCGTGTCCGTGCGAAACCGGTGCAACCGTTCGTGTCGCTGCCACTCGGTCCGTATTGCCTGCTGGTCGGCACTCCGTCCGGCAAGAAGAGCCGGGCCGGCCCGGTCCTGTGGAAGACGGCGGCGGTGTTGGGCCCCTTCAAGGACCACAACCGCATCCTGGTCGAGGACGCGCGCGCCTGGATCGTCGCGGTGTCAGACGAGGAACTTCTGGCGCTGCAGCCGCGTTTTGCACCACCGCCGCCCGTGTCGACAGAAGGCGCTCCGGTCGTCTGACGGCGCGGCGAGCTGCCTGCTGCAGGGCGCCGAATACGCGGCGCATCGGCATGGGCCCCGGGGGCGGCCTGCCGCGAATGGGGCCCTGACCGGACGAGTGTCTGCACCTTTCGCCCGCACCGGTCACCCGCGCATTGAACCTTCGTTCAATAGGCACGCGGCGGTGTCCTCTCTACTCTGCGCCAGGCAAAAAGGGACCGGACCGCGAGGCGTCCGGTCTTCCGGGTTCGAACAAGGGGAACACATCGATGAAGCTTTTCACCGCATTTCTGACGGCCTGCCTCATGGCAGTGGCGCTGCCGGCCGCGGCGCAGACGGCCGCCAAGAAGCCCAACATCCTCATCATCTGGGGCGATGACATCGGCCAGTTCAACATCAGCGCCTACAACAACGGCATGATGGGTTACAGGACGCCGAACATCGACAGCATCGCCAAGCAGGGTGCGCTGTTCACCGACTGGTACGGGCAGCAAAGCTGCACGGCCGGCCGCGCTGCTTTCGTCACCGGACAGTCGCCGATCCGCACGGGCCTCACCAAGGTCGGCCTGCCGGGCGCGCCCGAAGGCATGAAGAAGGAAGACCCGACCATCGCCACGCTGCTCAAGGCGCAGGGCTACATGACCGGCCAGTTCGGCAAGAACCACCTTGGCGACAGCGACGACACGCTGCCGACCAAGCATGGCTTCGACGAATTCTTCGGCAACCTCTACCACCTGAACGCGGAAGAGGAGCCCGAGAACCCCGACTACCCGAAGAACCCCGAGTTCAAGAAGAAGTTCGGACCTCGCGGCGTGATCCACAGCTTTGCCGACGGCCGCGTCACTGACACCGGCCCTCTGACGCGGAAGCGGATGGAGACGATCGACGAAGAAGTCAACGCCAAGGCGCTCGACTTCATGGAACGCGCGAAGAAGGCCGACAAGCCGTTCTTCCTGTGGTGGAACTCCACCCGCATGCACATCTTCACGCACCTGAAGCCGGGCTCCGAGGGCAAGACAGGGCTCGGCATCTATGCCGACGGCATGGTCGAGCACGACGGCCATGTCGGCCAGGTCCTCGCCAAGCTGAAGGAACTCGGCCTCGACGAGAACACCATCGTCATGTACTCGAGCGACAACGGCGCCGAGACTTTCACGTGGCCCGACGGCGGCACGACGATGTTCCGGGGCGAGAAGAACACGCAGTGGGAAGGCGGCTACCGCGTGCCGACGCTGATCAAGTGGCCCGGCGTCATCAAGCCCGGCACGGTCATCAACGACATCGGCGCGCACGAAGACATGCTGACCACGCTGGTCGCGGCGGCTGGCGACAAGACCGCCAAGCAGGACCTGCTGAAGGGCCGCAAGATCGGCAACTCGACGTACAAGGTGCACCTGGACGGCTACGACCTCGGCCCCGCGTTGCGCGGCGAGACGAAGGAATGGCCGCGCCGCGAGTTCATCTACTGGACCGACGACGGCAGCGTCGCCGCGCTGCGCTACGACAACTGGAAGATCACCTTCCTCAAGCAGGAGGCCGAGGGCCTGAAGGTGTGGCAGCAACCGTTCACGCAACTGCGCGCGCCGTTGATCACGAACCTTCGGATGGACCCGTTCGAACGCGCGGAAGCCGAGCACGCGATGGGTTATCAGCGCTGGTACATGGAACGCATGTTCCTCATCGCCCCGGCGGGCGCCTTCGTCGGGCAGTGGCTGCAGAGCTTCCGCGAATTCCCGCCGCGGCAGAAGCCGGGCAGTTTCAACCTCGACCGGGTGATGGAAGCTGTGACGAAGCCGGCGCAGTGATCGGCTGAAACCGCCGGAAGACCTGGGCCGCGCCCGCGCCTGTACGATGCGGCCCTGGTCATTTCGGGTCGCCTTAAACGGAGTACGAATGAAAACAAAACTCAGCCGCAGTCTGCTCACGGCCGCCCTGGCCTTCTCGGCCTCGCTCGCGGGTGCGCCCGCCGCTGCGCAGGACTTCTCGAACCTCACGGCGGGGGACTGGAAGTATCACGCACAGCTCTACTTCTGGTTCCCGAGCGTCAGCGGGAAGACGATGTTTCCGCCTCCCGCGACGGGCGGCGCCACCGTGAATGCCGATGCGGGTGACATCCTGAACGCGCTGCAGTTCGCCTTCATGGGGACCTTCGACGCCCGCAAGGGCAAGCTTGGGGTGCTGACCGACTACATCTACCTGAACCTGGAGGCCGACAAGTCGGCCACGCGTGATCTGACCCTGACGGGTCCCGGCGGGAATATCGCATTGCCCGCGGGTGCCAGCGCAGACCTGGACGTCGCCTTGAAGGGCTGGGCCTGGACGCTGGTGGGTACGTACACGGCAATCGACACGCCGAGCTATCAACTCGACGTGCTGGCCGGCACGCGCCTGCTGAAGCTCGACACGACCCTCAGCTGGAGGCTCAACGGCAACCTGGGGTCGCTGGCCGTTTCTCGTTCCGGCGCCAACACGGCCAAGCCGGACTGGTGGGACGCGATCGTCGGCGTTCGCGGCCGCGCCAGGTTCGGCGAGGGCGGCAAGTGGTTCGTGCCGTATTACGCGGACGTCGGCACCGGGCAGTCCGACCTGACGTGGCAGGCGATGGCCGGCGTCGGTTACACATTCAGCTGGGGCGAGATCACGGGCGTCTACCGTCACCTCGAATACAGCTTCGATTCGAGCAAGGCGCTCCAGGACGTCTCGTTCTCGGGACCTGCGCTCGCGGTCGGGTTCCGCTGGTAACGAACCGCGGCAGCCAGGGGCCGTACCCGCTCGATGGGGTGCGGCCTTTTCATTTTTGAAGAGCGTCCGATGACCGGAACCAGGATTCGCACGGTTGCCGCCGTTGTCCTGATCGCATTGCTTGCCTGCGCGTCTGGATTTGCGCGGGCCCACGGCGGAGAGGCTCTGCCGTCCTGGAACGACGGACCCGCCAAGGCCCGCATCGTGGGCTTCGTGCAGACGGTTACGGACAAGACCGGCAAGGACTACGTCGCACCGGAGGATCGCATCGCCGTGTTCGACAACGACGGCACGCTCTGGTCCGAACAGCCGGTGTACTTCCAACTCGCGTTTGCGATCGACCGCGTCAAGGCGATGGCTCCGAAGTACCCCCAGTGGAAGAAACAGCAACCGTTCAAGGCCGTGCTCGAGGGCGACATGAAGGCCCTGGCCGCAAGCGGCGAACGCGGCCTGATGACCCTCGTGATGGCAACGCATGCGGGCCTGACCAGCGACGAGTTCGCGGCGATCGCGCGCGACTGGCTCGCCAGCGCGAAGCACCCGAGGTTCGAGCGCGCCTACGACGAACTGGTGTTCCAGCCGATGCTGGAAGTGCTGGACTATCTGCGGGCGAACGGTTTCAGGACATACATCGTGTCCGGCGGGGGTGTCGAGTTCGTGCGCGTCTTTTCCGAACGGGTGTATGGCATTCCGCCGGAGCAGGTGATCGGCTCCAGCATCAAGACGCGCTATGAAGTGCGCAATGGCCAGCCGGCCCTCGTGCGCCTGCCCGAGATCGACTTCGTCGACGACAAGGCGGGCAAGCCGGTCGGCATCCAGAAGTTCATCGGCAAGCGTCCGATCGCCGCGTTCGGAAATTCGGACGGGGACTTCGAGATGCTGGAGTGGGTGACCAGCGCGCCCGGCCCCCGGCTCGGTCTGCTCGTGCGGCATGACGACGCGGTGCGCGAGTTCGAGTACGACCGGTCGTCGTCCATCGGCCGGCTCGCGCGCGGACTGGACGAAGGCCCGAAGCGCGGCTGGACCATCGTGAGTGTCAGGAACGACTGGAAGACGGTCTACCCCGCTGCACGCCAGTAGACTGACCGCGAACCAGACGGGGCGGGACATGGGCAAGAAGCAGCAAGGCCGGGAGGCGGCGGCAGCCTCGCGCGCCGCCGACGGAAGCGCCGCCGCCGGTCCGATCGCCTCCTCGCGACGGCTGATGTGGCTCGCGCTCGGTGCCGCTCTGCTCATCGTGATCGGAGCCGCCTGGCTGGCGTCGAATCAACGCTCTCCGTCCCCGCCCGCAATCCACGCCGGGCAGGACGGCAACCCGGCAACGGCATCCGCGGCGTTCGTCGGCAGCGCCGCCTGCGCAACGTGCCACCCGACCCAGCACGCGGCGTGGAAGACCTCCCAGCACGCGCGCGCGATGCAGCACGCGTCGGCCGACACCGTGCTCGGCGACTTCAAGGACGCGAAGTACACGAAGGACGGCGTGACGTCGACGTTCTTCACGCGTGACGGCAAGTACTACGTTCGCACCGACGGCCCGGACGGCAAGCTCGCCGACTTCGAAGTCAGGTACACCTTCGGGGTCGAACCGCTGCAGCAGTACCTCGTCGAACTGCCCGGCGGCCGCCTGCAGGCGCTTGCCGTCTCCTGGGACACGCGCTCCGCGGATGACGGTGGACAGCGCTGGTTCCGGCAGTACCCGGACGAGAAGCTCGACTTCCGCGACGAACTGCACTGGACCCGGGCCGCGCAGAACTGGAACGGCATGTGCGCGGACTGTCATTCGACGAACGTGCGCAAGGGTTACGACGCCGCGAAGGAGACGTTCGATACGCAGTGGGCCGAGATCAATGTCGGCTGCGAGTCCTGCCACGGGCCGGCCTCCGCGCACATGGAGTGGGCGCGGCGCAAGGACACGGCCGATGCCACGAGAGGATTGACCGTCGCGCTGGACGAACGCCGCGGAGCGGCATGGCGGATCGACCCCGCCAGCGGCAACGCGAAGCGAACCCCGGAGCGCCGCACGGGACGGGAAATCGAGGTCTGCGGCCCGTGCCATGCGAGGCGCGCGCAGATCGCCGAGGGCTGGAGAGCCGGCCGGCCACTGATGGACCACTACCTGCCGTCGACGCTGCAAACGGGGCTCTATCACGCCGACGGCCAGCAGCGCGACGAGGTGTTCGTCTGGGGTTCGTTCCTGCAGAGCCGGATGCATGCGGCCGGAGTGACCTGCGGCGACTGCCACGACCCGCACACCCAGAAGCTGCGCGCCCCGGGCAACGCGGTCTGCGCGCAATGTCACCTGGCCTCCAGGTACGACAGCAAGGAGCACCACTTCCATCCGCCGCAGACGCGCGCGGCGCAGTGCGTCAACTGCCACATGCCGGCGGCGACGTACATGGTGGTCGATCCTCGTCGCGATCACAGCCTGCGCGTGCCGCGTCCCGACCTGTCGGTGACGCTCGGCACGCCGAACGCGTGCAGCGGATGCCATCGGGAAAGCACCGCACAGTGGGCGGCCGATGCGGTTGCCCGCTGGTATGGCCCGCAGCGGCGCAACGAGCCGCACTACGGACAGGCAATCGACGCCGGCCGCCGGGCGCGCCCCGGAGCGGCGCGGGCGCTCGTCGCGCTGGCGACGAGCGTCGCGTACCCGCCGATCGTCCGCGCAACCGCCATCGAACTGCTCGCGCGCTATCCGGGTCGCACGACGGACGACGCGGTCCGCGGTGCCCTCGGCGATGCCGATCCGCTCGTGCGGCATGCGGCCGTGACGGCGATGCAGGCCGCGACGCCAGAGCAGCTCGTCGCGGCCCTCGCGCCGCGGCTGGACGATCCGGTGCGCGCGGTTCGCATCGAAGCCGCCCGGCGAACGGCGCCCGTTGCGGCGCGCCTGGACGGGACGTCGCGCGCGGCGTTCGACAAGGCCGTCGCGGAATTCGAGGCCGTTCAACGCGGCAACCTCGATCGTCCCGAGGCCTGGATGAACCTGGGGAACCTGCACCTGGACCGGGGTGACCCGGCCCTCGCCGAGCAGTCGTACCGAAGCGCCTTGAAGCGCGATCCGCGATTCGTTCCCGCTTACGTCAATCTCGCCGACCTCAAGCGTTCGCAGCAGAGTGACGCCGAAGCCGAGGCCGTGCTGCGCGAAGGGCTGCGCGCGGCCCCGGATGCGGCTGCGCTGCGCGAAGCGCTCGGGCTGACGCTCGTGCGGCAGGGCAGGAAGGCGCCGGCCCTCGCAGAGCTTGCCGCCGCGCACAAGGCCGCACCGGACGAAGCCCGCTATGCCTATCTCTACGCGCTCGCACTGCACGATGCCGGCCGGCGCGCCGACGCCATCCGGGTGCTTTCCGAGTCCGCCGCGCGGAGCGGCGACCGTGACGTGCTGCTGGCGCTCGCCAGCTACCGCAGCCAGGCCGGCGACGAGAGCGGAGCGGCCGCGGCCCTGCGGGCGCTCGCCGCGGTCAATCCGGACGATCCTGCCGTGAGCCGGCGCTAGCCCTCGCGGTCGACGCGCGCGCAACGTCGCGCTCGCGGCCCTCGCGCTACCGGGCCGGAGCGGCCTGACTATCGACCAGATCGGCGTCGTAGGTACGTGCCGCCAGCAGAAAACATGCCGCGGCGAGCAGCCCGCCGACGGGCGCCAGCGACATGGCGGTTTTCAGGTCGGTGGCGTCGGACAGCATGCCGATCAGGTAGGGCCCGGGCGCCAGGCCGAGCAGGTTGTTGAAGAGCGCGAGCGTGGCGATCCCGGTGGCCCGAACGGCGGGATGCGTGACGTCGATGATCGCCGCGGTGACCGCGCCCGCGTGGCAGCCTGCGACGAAGGTGCCGACGGCGAGCAGCGAGAGCTGCGCCTTCCCCGGCGGCAACGCGAACGCCGTCGTCAGCAGCGCGAAGGTGGCCGCGGTGTACGCGGCCGCGAGCTGCAGCTTGCGGACGCGTGCGGTGCGCGAGCCGCGGTCGGCGAGAGCGCCGCCGACGATCATGCCGAGGCCCGCCAGCAGGATCATCGCGCCTCCCCGCATGCCCGCCGGACCGACCGGCAGGGCGTACTCGCGTCCGAGGAAACTCGGCAGCCACGCGGCCAGCACCGCGAGAACGAGCACCTGCATGCCGCTGCCGACGTAGAGGAAACGGGCGCTGCGCGGAGTCAGCACCAGGCGGAATGTCTGCCTCAGACCAACGCGGGGGCCGTTCGGGTCGCGCGCGTATTCGCGCGCCGGCTCGCGGACCAGCACGGGATAGACGGCGACGAGCAGGAAGGACGCCGCCCCTGCCCAGATGAACGCCGCCGACCATCCGTGCTCGGCGGCGATCATGCCGCCGGCGGCGATGCCCAGTGCCGAGCCGAATACCGCGCCCGACTGGAACGTCCCCAGGACGACCGACAGTCGGGCCCGCGGGAACACCGCGCTCAGCATCGCGGCGCCGACGGCGCCGTAACCTGCCTCGCCCAACCCCAGCGCGGCGCGCGCGAGCAGCATCTGCTCAGGACTCTGGCTGAGGCCACAGAGCACGGTGGCCGCGCACCACAGCGTGCCCATCGCGACGATGCTGCGCACGTAGCCCCAGCGGTCCGCGAGCCACGCCACCGGCCAGGCGGCGAGGCCGACCATCAGCGGCACGATGCCGACCAGCGCTCCGAGCTCCCGGTCGTTCAGCGCCCACGCAGCCTTCAGTTCCGGCAGGACGGGGTTAATCACGCTGCGCGTCATGTAGTCGGACAGCATCAGCGCAACGGTCAGCGCGAAGACCAGGCTCGCAGATCGGCGCGTGACGGGGAAAACCGGGTTCGGGCGCGATTCGCTGGGCACGCAAGCTTCTTCGTCTGGTCGAGTGGCGCGGTGTAGCAGCAAGAGCGACAGCGATCAATAGCGAAGCGGCATGCGGGTGATAAAGTCCGCCGCCGCGAGGGTCCGACCGAAGTCGCGGGCATCGGCCGCATCTGCCAGGAGAATCCATGTCGTCACTTCATCCCTCGTCGTCGCCCGCGCGCATCGTGGCGGTCGCGGCCGCGGCAGCGCTCGTGGCCCTGGCGGTCGTCGTGCGGTACGGTTTCGATACGGCCCCTGCCGCCCGCGGCCCCGGCCTTGCGCCGCCGGCGGCCAGCGCGCCTCGCGGAGGTTCGGCGGACGCGACCGCTGCACTCGCCGAACTCGCCCGCAACGCGGACGTCGTGGCATTGGTGCGCGATCCGGGTTTTGCAGCGACGGCGCGGTTCATGCGTCTCAACCCCGAACTCGCGCGCCTGATCGCCGCGGACGACGCGCCGGCGCTCGCCATCGTCGCGCCCGAAACAGCGCGGGCGATGGAGCGGAACGCGGAAGGGATGCAGGCCGCGCAGCGCGCCGCCGGTTCCGCTCGGGCGGCGCTGGACGCGATCGAGGCGCAGAAGATCCTGGCGGTCCATCCCGAGGTCAATCGCTACGCGAACTGGCTTGGCGAGATGTCGAAGGTCGCGCCGTGGCGCGCGGAGCTCGACAAGTCGGAGGCGGGGCAACTGCCCGCGCTCAACGCCGCGTTCGCGCGTCGCCTGGCGGCGCGGTCGGCCGCGGCCGCCGAGGCCATGGCGACGACGAGCGCCGACGTGGAGGCGGCGGCGCGGGCCAGCCCTGAACTGCAGACGTTCCTGCGCGAGAGCACGGACGCGATCCGGCTGGCGACGCCCTACGCGCAGGCGGCGGAACAACTGGCGGGGAGCAGCGAAGTGGTGGAACTCGCGGCGCGCGACGTGCGGGTGATCCGTCCGCCGATGGCGAGCGCGGAGGCCGCGCGGGCCCTGCAGGACGCCGGAGCCGTGAAGCTGCTGCGCGCGCACAAGGAGGGCGTTCTGGCGCTGCTCGCCACGCCGGGCGCGGCGCGCCTGCTGCAGGATCCGGAGGCCGTGCGCGCGGCGTTGGCCGCGGCCTCGGAGGGCGCTACCCGGTAGCTGCAGCGGGGTGGTGCGGCGTCGACCGAACTTTCTGCGCGCGAGTCCGCACGCGATCCGTCCGGCATGGAACTCTTTCCCTCAGCCGGTGCCGCCGATCGTGAGCCCCTCGATACGCAGGGTCGGCTGACCGACGCCCACAGGCACGCTCTGGCCGTCCTTGCCGCACGTGCCGATGCCGGGGTCGAGCCCCATGTCGTTGCCGATCATCGTCACGCGGGTCAGCGCGTCCGGGCCGTTGCCGATCAGCGTCGCGCCCTTGACCGGGTATGTGATCCGGCCGTTCTCGATCATGTACGCCTCGGCCATGCTGAACACGAACTTGCCGTTCGTGATGTCGACCTGGCCGCCGCCGAAATTGGTGGCGTAGATGCCTTTCTTCACCGAGCGCACGATCTCCTGCGGATCCTTGTCGCCGGCGAGCATGTACGTGTTCGTCATGCGCGGCATCGGCAGGTTCGCGAACGACTCGCGACGCGCATTGCCGGTCACCGGCACCTTCATCAGGCGCGCGTTGAGCGAGTCCTGGATGTAGCCGCGCAGCACGCCGTCCTCGATCAGCACGGTGTTCTGCGTCGGATTGCCTTCGTCGTCGACGTTGAGCGAGCCACGGCGGTTCGCGAGCGTGCCGTCGTCGACCACCGTGACGCCCCTCGATGCGACGCGCTCGCCCACCTTTCCGGCGAACGCGCTCGATCCCTTGCGGTTGAAATCGCCTTCGAGGCCGTGGCCGATGGCCTCGTGCAGCAGGATGCCCGGCCATCCCGGCCCGAGCACGACCGGCATGATGCCCGCCGGCGCCGGCTTCGCAACGAGGTTGACCAATGCCTGGTCGACCGCCTTGTTGGCGTAATCGGCGAGCAGGTCGTCGCCGAAGTAGGCGAGGTCGTACCGGCCGCCGCCGCCGGCATAGCCCTGCTCGCGCCGCCCGCCTTCCTCGACGATCACGTTGACCGAGAGCCGGACGAGCGGTCGCACGTCGGCGGCCAGCACGCCGTCGCTGCGCGCCACGAGCACGACGTCGTATTCGGCGCCGAGGTTGGCCATCACCTGCTTCACGCGCGTGTCGCGCGACCGCGCGAACTTCTCGATCTTTTCGAGCATGCGGATCTTCGCTGCCGCGTCGAGCGAAGCGACGGGATCGTGCGATCCGTAGAGCGCCGGCTGAGCCCGCAGCGCGACCTTCGGCGCGACCTTGACCTTGCCTGCGCCATGGCGTGCGATCGACCTGGCGGACACCGCCGCTTCGTTCAGTGCGTCGAGCGAGATGTCGTCGGAGTAGGCGAAGGCGGTCTTGTCGTCGACCACCGCGCGCACGCCGACGCCCTGTTCGATGTCGAAGCTGCCGCTCTTGACGATGCCTTCCTCGAGCGAATATGACTCGGACCGCGTGTACTGGAAGTAGAGGTCGGCGTAGTCGGCGCGGTGCTCGAAGATCGAAGCCAGCGTGCCCTGTAGCTTCGCCTCGTCCAGACCGTATGGGTCGAGCAGCAGGTTCTTGGCGACGGCCAGGCGGTCGAGCGCGGGATCGGAAGGCTTCATCAGGAGGGTCTTGGGAGGGGGAATCGACAGGAGGCGGGATTGTACGGACCGCGTCCTCAGCAAAGGGTTCGATGTTCCAGCGCCGGCAACGAAGTCCGGCACGAAGCGATCACCTGAGGGTCGATGTCGCCGAACACAACCCCGGGGCCGTCAGGGCGACTGGCAACTACGGTGCCCCACGGGTCGACCAGCATGGAGTGCCCGAAGGTGGAGCGCCCGTTTTCGTGGCGCCCGCCCTGGGCCGGCGCCAGCACGTAGGCGAGGTTCTCCACGGCGCGCGCGCGGAGGAGCAGTTCCCAGTGCGCCTTGCCCGTGGTCGCGGTGAAGGCGGCGGGCACGAGGATGAGGTCCGGGCGCGGCATGGCCCGATACAGCTCGGGGAAGCGCAGGTCGTAGCAGACCGACAGCCCGACGGTAAAGCGCGGTCCGCCCTCCGGGGCGAAGACGAAGGTCGACACCCGGCTGCCCGGCGCGATGGTCTGTGCCTCGTCGTAGGTCTCGCTGCCCTTCGTGAAACGGAACAGGTGGATCTTGTCGTAGCGGGCCACGCGTGCGCCGTCCGGTCCGTACACGAGCACCGAATTCATGACCCGGTCCTGTTCGGCGGCAACCAGCGGAAGCGTCCCGCCCACCAGCCACAGCCGATGCCGGCGCGCCTGCTCGGCCAGAAAGTCCTGGATCGGGCCATGGCCATCCGGTTCGCGCACCGCCACCTTGTCGGTGTCGCGCTGCCCCATCAGGCAGAAGTACTCGGGCAGGGCGACGAGCTGTGCCCCCGTGCCGGCGGCTTCCTCGATGAGCGCGCCCGCGGTGCGGAGGTTGTCGTCCACGCGTGTGCCGGACACCATCTGCACGGCGGCGACGCGGGCAAGGGCGGTGGTCATTTGGCTGCCTCCGGCGACTGGGTGGGCGTGATTCGGCTCCTGCGTGCGATCTTCGGATCGGTCCACGAACCCGTCACGTCGTACTGCAACGCGAATGCCTTCGACAGCGGATCCTTCAGCACGAGCTGTGCGAGAAAGGTGCCAAGCCCGATCACGGGATTGACGACGCCGACCGCCAGCGCCGCTGTGCTCGCGTCGATCTCGGGCAGGACGACGATGGACAACTGCTGTGTCTCGTTGCGCAGGTCGAGCGAACCCGACATCAGAACCGCGGCGCTGGCGCCGTTCATCCGGAAGTTGTCCGTCTTCAGGATGCCGCGCTCGATGCCCGCGTCGGCACGGATCGACGAGAAGGCGAATCCTTCGGTGAACTGGCGGCCCCCGTCGGCGGCCAGGTTGCGGCCGAGGGCCTGCAGGGACAGCAGCGCGAGCAGCCGGGCGGCGTTGCCGGTGTCGACCTTCAGGAAGCGCCCGTTGTCGACGGCGAGACTGACGCGACCGGACAGCGTCGGGTAGTCGATGTCGAGCGGCGAGCCCAGCCACTGGACCTCGCCGTCGACGCGCCCCGAGCCCTTGGAGAGCGCATCCGGAAAGCCCAGGCGGCCGAGTGCTTCGCCGCCATCCATCACGTCGATGCCGAACTTGAGCTGCGTGCGCCGGTTGCCGCCGGCCCCGAACGGAGCCCATTCGCCGGTCGCCGCGAGCTTCATGTCCGCGTTCGCGATGTCGAAGCGGCGCACGCGCCAGGCCGCATTGCTGCCGCTGCCCACGTTCTGCGCGAGGAGGTCGAGCCGGCCCAGCTTCATGCCCGTCATCTCGAATTGCTCGACGCTCACCTCGAGCGATGGAATCTGTTTCGGCGGCGCGCGCAGGACCGCCACCACCTCCTTTTCCTTGTTCGCGGAGATCACCAGGCGCGACAGCCGGGCGGTGATCGACCCGAGCGACTGTGGATCCGTCGCGGGCCGCCACTCCACGTAACCGCTCGCGCCGTCGGACACGATGCTCGCCGAGTAGCCGCCGTCGGGCAGCCGCGTGGCGCCCAGCGTCAGGTTCTGCACGCGGTGACCGTAGACGATCAATTCCGGCGTGCGCAGCGCCACGAAGTCCGCGTGCAGGTCGTCCGTGGAGGCGGCAGCATGGCCGCTGCGCAATGCCCCGTTCTCGAAATTCAGCAGGTCCGACCATGCCTCCAGATCGAGTCGCGGAAGCGATCCGATCACCAGCATGCCGCGCTCGGGCAGGTTGGCGGGTTCGTTGATCGCGACGACACCGCGGGTCATTCGCATCACGCCCTTGTCCGCGCGCCGCTCGATGCGCACGCCGAGGACACGTGCCACCTGCACGCGCAGGTCGTCGCCCTCGGCGTTCGAGGTCCGCTCGACGCGGATCGGCAGGCTGTCCTGTGCGGACTTTCGCAGTGGCGCCAGGCCGTCGATCGCGAGCCCGGTGAGGTCGCTGTCGATCCGCAACTCCGTCCCGTTCTTCACGATCACCGAGGCCTGGTAGCGCGCGCTGCCGGTCGAGCGGTCGAGCAGGCGCTGCACCGGCGCGACCGGTACCGCGGGCCGCAGACCGGATGCGGTGGCGACGCCGGTGGCGTTGAACAAGAGCGCTCCGTCCGCCCGCGTCGATGCATCCAGCCGCGCCGGTCCTCCGAGCAGGTTCGTGGAAAGGTTGTTGATGCGCACCCCGCGCTCGCTGAAGTTGAGCGTGCCGTTCGTGCGCGTGAATTGCGGCAGGGCGGTCAGGGTGAGGGTGTTGTTCTGGAAGGCGATGGCCCCGGTGACCTTGGTGTCGGTGGCGTGCTGCAGCGGAATCAGCAGGGCGAGGTCGAGCTTCGCGTTGCCCTGCACCTCGGCGCCATCGGTGATCCCGCCGATCCAGCTTTTCACGGGGCTCGTATTCGCGTACCGCACCATCTCGGCCAGCGGACCGCTGACTTCACCGCGCACGTCGAGCGTGGCATCGTGCCCCAGGTGCGGGATCCGGGCGGTCGTGTTCTCGATGCGTGCGCCGTACGCACGGCCGCGCTGGGCGGTGATCGTCATCGAGGCGCGCTCGAAGAGGAGGTCGGCGTCGATCTCCGACAGCACCGGCCACGCCGCTCCGGGCTCGCTGGGCTTCCCGTCCGCATCCGGCGGGGCGGGATACACATCGAGCGTCGCGCCGGTCACACGCCCGGCGAGCCGGAAATCGCCATCCGCGGGGTTGATGAACGGAAAGCGCGCGAGGTCGCCCTTCAGCTTGAACGTTGCATCGTTCAGGCGACCCTTGACGAGCGCGTGCTCGAGCCACCGTCGGGTGCCCTCTCCGACGAGCGATGGAATGTAGCGGTGGGCCGAGTTCGCGCTGGCCCGCGGGATGCGGCCGACGATGTCCGCCGTGCCCGGGCCAGTCTGGCCCGTGCGATACGTGCCGTTGGCAATCAGGTCGACGTCGTCGTTGCTGGCGCGCAGATTCTCCGCACGAAACTCGAGCGTGGCGGCCTGACGCCAGTGAATCGAACCGGCCAGTTGCTTCAACGGCAGGCGCGGCTCCTCGAATACGCCTGGAAAGACGAGTGCCACGTCGGCGCCCGCGAGTTCGAGCGTGCCCGCTCCACCCTCCATGCGGACGGCGCCGCTCAGGTTCTCGAAGCCCGGCACCCCGACCTTCCGCTCGCCGCCTTCGGGTGCGGGCTGCGCTGCGCTCGACAGTCCGCTGAACCTCGACTTGAACGCGATGTCTCCGGCGGCCGGCGACTCGCCGGCCCACGCAACGGTCAGTCCGGTGAGGACGCCGCGCACCGAGTGTCGGGCGACGTTGTCGCGCAGTTCGCGCGGCAGGGGAACGTGCGTGACGAGGGCGGCCAGGCTCTCGAGATCGATGCGCGACGCCTCGAACTCGGTGCGCTCCGGCTCGCCGCCCGCGGCGCGCGTGCGGCGCAGCTTCATGTCCAGCGGGGGAAACGTAAGGCCGGCCGCCGTGCGGAACGTGGTCCCCGCCAGTCCGAATTCCTGGCCGCCCCGGCCGACCGGCCACAGATCGCCCCACTGGCGCTGGGTGGCGCGTCCCTGGAGCGATGCGAGACGCAACGGTTCGAGGTCGTTCCCGAGTCGCGTCGTCACGTCCTGCAGCGCCACGTCGGCGGTCGTCCGGACGACGCTGCCTTCGTCGAAGGCGAGCCACATGCGCAGCGCGCCATGCGCGTGTTCGATCTGCACCGGCAGTTCGATCAGCTGCGACATCTGCGCGAGGTCGACGAAGTCCAGCTGCGCGAAGGCCTCGCCGCTCCACTTGCTGATCACCGAGGGACGCGCGAAGGCTCCGGTGGTGAAATTGCCGCGCAGGTCGATCGGGCTGGCCAGTGCGGCCGTCGGCACGGCGTTCAGTGCGAACGCGTGCGATCCGAGGGACTGCTCCAGGATCAGGTTCAGGTCGCGCAGGTCCACCGTCCGTGGCTCCGTGCCGCGATCGTCGCGGTAGGTGACGCGGGCGTCGCTCACCACGATGCGGTTCTGCGAGAGGAGCCAGTCGAGCGCAGCCGACGCCTCGGACTCGACGTCGCGCCGGCCCGGCTGGATCACGAAACCCGCCACGGCGAAGTTGCCGTCGGTCAGTCGCACGATGGACACCTCCGGCGAACGCAGGCGCAGCGCCGCGAAGCGCGGTTCCATCGACAGCAGCGACGACCACGAAAGCGTCGCTTCGACCCGCGGCAGCGCCAGTGGTGGACCGCCGCGCGGTCCGACGATCTGCACGTCGTCCAGCGAAAGGTGCGGGCTGAAGCCTCGCCAGCCGGCCTCCAGACGGCCGATCGCGACCTGTCCCTTGAGCACGCGGCCGGCGATCCCCTCGATGTCGGGACGCCAATGGTCGATGCGCGGCAGCACGTAGTAGCGCGCGACGAGCATCAGCGCGCCGAATGCGAAGTAGGCCGCCACGAGAGACCAGAACGCGAAGCGCACCGTGCGGCGGACCACGCGCAGCGCGCCGACCCCGAAGCGCCGGACGATGGTCTGCTCGGCCACTTCGATGCCGTGCTCGACGCGCTCCTCGACCGCGTGCTCGATCCGGTGCGCGGTGGCGCTCAAGCCGGCGGCAAGGGAATGGTGGCTTCCGCGGTCGTCGCCGTCTGGCGACGGCGGATCCGGACGCGGCTGATCGGACACGATGCTAGGGAAAGGAAGTGAACGGAATCAAGTGGACCTGCGCTGGCGCTCCGTAGAATGCGGATACCGATCCGGTCGCCGATCCGGGCAGGCCTGGTGCGTCCGACGGGACGAAGACGCTGCTGGAACCGGTGCACTCTATCACAGCGACCTTCGGCTTCGACCGCGACTACGAGTGAAAGATCCGACCTTCCTGGCAGGACGCGACTGGCGCGGCGCACGAGTCGAGCCCGGTGAAATTCCGTTGCTGTCGCACTTCGTGGAAAGAACGCTGCGAAGCGAAGCGGGAGAGGAGACGCCGGCGCGTGCGGCGCTGCTTTCGGCGTGGGCGGAACACGGGTGGTCCGCCGCGCGCATGGCGCGCGAGTTGGGCGAAACCGCCACGACTCCAGCGTCGGAACGGTTCGCGACCGACATCCGCCGATTGCGACGGCAGGTGATCACGTCGCTCGTTGTGCGCGATGCGACCGGTGCCTGCGGCCTGCCCGAGGTCGTGTCGACCACCACCGCGCTGGCCGAGCTCGCCATTCGCCGCGCCGTTGCGGTGCACGCGCGCGAACTTGCGCAGTTGCACGGCGTGCCGACGAGCGCCGACGGCGTGGCGCAGGATCTGCTGGTCGTCGGCATGGGAAAGCTCGGCGGTGCCGAACTGAACGTGTCGTCCGACATCGATCTCATCTTCGTATATGACGAGGACGGCGAAACGCGCGCGGGGCCCGGCGACGGCGACATCCGTCCTCTGAGCAACCACGAGTTCTTCATCCGGCTGGGTCGCCGGGTGATTCCAGCGATCTCGGAGGTCACGGGCGACGGCTACGTCTTCCGCGTGGACATGCGACTGCGGCCGAACGGCGACGCCGGGCCGCTGGCCGTGTCGAGCGCGATGCTCGAGGAATACCTGATGGTCCAGGGGCGCGAGTGGGAGCGGTTCGCCTGGCTCAAGGGTCGCGTGGTGTCGGCACCGGTGTTCACCGCGGCGGACGAGTTCGAGCGGCAGGTGCAATCGCTCGCCGGCGTGGTGCGTCCTTTCGTGTTCCGGAAGTACCTCGACTTCGGCGCGATCAACGCGCTGCGTGAACTGCACGGCCTGATACGCGCCGAAAGCTCGCGCCGCAATGCCGGCCGCGAGGAGCGGTCCGACAACGTCAAGCTCGGCCGCGGCGGCATCCGCGAAATCGAATTCATCGCGCAGGCGTTCCAGATCATCCGGGGCGGCCGCGATCCCGGGCTGCGCTCGCGCTCGACGCTAGAAACGCTCGCCACCCTCGGTCGGCAGGGGGTGCTGCCCGAGGCGACCTGCGACAAGCTGGCTACGTCCTACGTCTTCCTGCGCAACCTGGAGCACGCGTTGCAGTACGTCGACGACGCGCAGACGCATGTGCTGCCCGCCGACGCGGCGGCACGCGACCGGGTGGCGAAACTGCTGGGCGCAACCGATGCCGGCGCGATGCTCGCCGAGTACCGCGCGGTGCAGGAGTTCGTCGCCGCCGTGTTCGATTCGGTCTTCGCCGAACCGACCGAGACCACGCGGCAGGCGCCGATGCCGACGACCTGGAACGCCCCGGGCGATGGCGACGAGAACGCGCTGGTCGACCACCTGCAGGACCAGGGCTTCCGTGATCCTCCGGGCACCGCGCAGCGCCTGCACGGCGTGCTGAGCGGGCGGCGCGTGCAGGCGGCGAGCGCGGCAGCGCGGGCCGGAATCGAACGGCTGCTGCAACGCGCGCTGGTGTCGGCGATCGAGCTGTCGCACGGGACGGGTGCCTCGCACGACATCGGGCCGGACGAACACTTCGCGCGCTTCGCGCAGTTCGCCGAGGTCATCGCCGGCCGCAACACCTACGTGACCCTGCTGAACCAGTTCCCGCACGCATTCGAGCGCGTGATGCGCATGCTGGCCGCAAGCCGGTGGGCGGCCGAGTACCTGGTTCGGCATCCGATCCTGCTCGACGAGCTGCTCGACGAGCGCCTGCACGAACGCGAGCCCGACTGGGCCGCGTGGTCAGCGGCCGTGCGTCGCCAGCTGGACGAGGCGGACGGCGACCAGGAACGGCAGATGAACCTGCTGCGCGACGTCCATCACGCGCAGGTCTTCCGGCTGCTCGTGGCGGACCTCGATGGCCGGCTGACGGTCGAGCGGCTCGCCGATCACCTGTCGGCGCTGGCCGACTACACGCTGGGCCTGACGCTCGAACGCGTGTGGCGAACGATCGCCAAGCGGCATCGTGAAGTCCCGCGCTTCGCGATCATCGGTTACGGCAAGCTGGGCGGGAAGGAGCTTGGCTATGTCTCCGATCTCGACCTGATCTTCCTGTTCGACGACGAGCATCCGGATGCGCCCGAGATCTACTCGGTGCTCGCGCGGCGCCTCGTGACGTGGCTGACGGCGCAGACCTCGTCGGGCAACCTGTTCGACATCGACCTGCGCCTGCGGCCGAACGGCAATGCCGGGTTGATGGTGTCGTCGTTCGACGCCTTCTCGCGTTACCAGCGCAACGAGGACGGTCTCGGTGCCTGGGTGTGGGAGCACCAGGCGCTCACGCGCGCGCGCTACTGCGCGGGCGACGCCGAGCTCGGCTACCGCTTCGAGGCGGAGCGGGTCCACGTGATGACCCAGGTGCGCGAGCTCGGACACCTCAGGAGCGAAGTGCTGAAGATGCGCCAGAAGATGCTCGACGGCCACCCCAACCCGAGCGCGCTGTTCGACCTCAAGCACGACCGCGGCGGCATGGTCGACATCGAGTTCATCGTCCAGTACATCGTTCTGGCGCACTCGCATCGGCATGGCGACCTGGTGCGCAACCTCGGGAACATCGCACTGCTGCAGATGGCGGGCGGCATGCGACTGATCGACATGGCGCTCGCACGCGAAGTGGCCGATGCCTACCGAACGTTCCGCGCGCTGCAGCACCGGATGCGCCTGAACGGCGCCGAGCGCGCGCGCGTGGAACCGTCCGAGGTCGACGCGCCGGCCGCCGCCGTACGCCGGCTGTGGGGCGAAGTGTTCGGAACCGAGTGATGCGCGAAACGCTGCGCGCACTGCCGGGCACGGTGTGGATGCTCGGCCTCATCAGCCTGCTGAACGACGCGGCGTCGGAACTCGTCTATCCGCTGCTGCCGCTGTACCTGGCGACCGTGCTCGGCGCGGGTCCGCGCGCGCTGGGCCTCATCGAAGGCGCGGCGGAGGCCACCTCGGCGCTGCTCAAGCTCGTGTCGGGCGTCTGGTACGACCGGGTCCGTCGCGCCAAGGTGTTCATCGTGGCCGGCTATGGCTTCGCCGCGCTGTCGCGTCCGCTGATCGCGCTGGTGGCGTCATGGCCGATGCTGCTCGCGCTGCGGGTGTTCGACCGCCTCGGCAAGGGCCTGCGTTCGTCCCCGCGCGATGCGCTCCTGGCGCGCTCGGTGCCGGCAGACAGGCGCGGCATTGCGTTCGGCCTGCATCGGGCGTTCGACAATGCCGGCGCGGTGATCGGCCCGCTGCTGGCCGCGGCGCTGCTGGCGCTCCACGTGCCGCTGCGCGACATTCTCCTGTGGGCGGCGGTCCCGGGCGTGCTCTGTGTCGCGCTCGCCGTGTCGCTGAAGGAGCCCGAGGACGGAGCGCCGGTGAACACCACATCGCGCGACTGGACGTGGCGCGGGCTGTCGCCGGCATTCCAGCGCATGCTGGCCGCCATCGCGATCTTCACCCTCGGCCAGGCATCGAACGCATTCGTGATCCTGCGCGCGCACGATCTCGGGATGCCAGCCGCTCAATCCGCACTGCTGTGGGCCGTCGTTGCCGCGACATCGACGCTTCTTGCGGTGCCGCTGTCGGCGCACTCCGACCGCGTCGGCCGGGTGCCGATGCTGACGATCGGCTGGGCCCTTTACGCGGTGCTGTTCGTCGGGCTGGCATGGATCCGGGACGTCGACCTGCTGTGGGTCGCGGCAATCCTGCTCGGGGTGTACATGGCCGCGACCGAGGGTTCGGAGCGTGCGCTGATTGCCGATCTCGTGCCGCACGAGCGACTGGGCACCGCCTACGGCTGGTATTACCTGGTCAAGGGGCTGCTGCTCCTGCCGGCCTCGGCGGCGTTCGGCTGGCTCTGGTTCACCGCAGGGGTCACGGCGGCCTTCATGGTGGCCTCGTCGTTCGTGGCGCTTGCCGCGCTGGTCCTGGTCGTATGGGTGGCACCGGCCGTGCAGCGCGCTCACCCGCGGCGCGGCGGGCCCTGACGTCTCGGAGCGAGGCGCGCGTGCATCGCACGGGCTTGCGCCAGCAGCCCGGGATCGCCGCGTGTCAGCACCTCGAGCAGCGCGCCCATCTCGTCGAGGAAGACGCGGGCGAAGTGCGGGTCGTTTTCCGCGATGTCCTCCGCGTTGTCCATCACGTCGGCGAGTTTGACGGTATGCGCCGCAGCCGGCGCTTGCGCGAGCCGGGCACGGTCGACGGCCTTGCGCGACGCCCGGTTCCCGTGCTCCTTCTCGATGTCGGTCATTGCATGCACCAGTTCGGCGACACGCGGACCGAACTCGCGCGCGATGTCGGCGTGCGTCGCGGCCGTGTCCTCGACGACGTCGTGCAGCCAGGCGGCGGCGATGGCCGCGCGGTCGTCGGTCACCTCGGCGACGCGCGCCGCCACGCGCTCGAGGTGCTCGGTATAGGGACGGCCGCTGTACTTGCGCCTGTGGTCGATCGCGTTGTGCGCCTGCTCGGCGAAGCGCCGCGCACGCGTGACGAGATCGTCGTCGTTCATCCGGCCAGCAGCCGCAAGGCCGTGAACGCGAGCATGCCGACCGCCATGGCGGCGATCATGCTTCGTGTGGCGAGCATGACCGCGCCGGCGGCGAGGCCGGCGACGAGCT
Source organism: uncultured beta proteobacterium (assembly GCA_963726405.1). GTDB lineage: Bacteria > Pseudomonadota > Gammaproteobacteria > Burkholderiales > Burkholderiaceae_F > JAOUJD01. The sequence goes on from CAVSCF010000001.1 coordinate 176,911, forward strand.
TCGGATTGTCGAGCGAAATCGCCACCGCGCCGTTTGCGAGCGCGAGCTCCGGCGCGATCAGGGCCACGAGCGCGCAGGCCGGGGCGTAACGCAGGCCATGCTGCACGCGGGCCGGCAGCCGGAAACGTTCACCGAGCACGAGGAACGCCGAGCGCGTCACGACGGTGACGGCCGTCAGGCCGACGATGATCACCCAGATCGCGATGTCGCTCACTGAACTGCCCTCCGCGCTGTGCGCTCCGGGGTGAGCGCTTCGGAGCGGCCGTGCGCGCCTATGGGACTTACCCTCCGCGCTACGCGCTCGGGGATGAGCGCTTCGGAGCGGCCGTGCGCGCTCATGAGGCTTACCCTCCGCGCTACGCGCTCCGGGAAGAGCGCTTCGGAGCGGCCGTGCGCGCTCATGCTCGGCCTCCGAGGCGTTCCAGCATCACTTCGGCGCTCATGGCGGCCGCGATGCCGATCACGACCGCGGCCACCAGACCCAGCTTCAGCGGCAGCCCGGCACCGAGCACGGCCACCACGCCGGCGGTGGTAGCCCCGATGACGGCGGGACGGCCATTGATCATGGGAATCGTGAGTGCGATGAGCGCGAGGATCGACGCGAACTCGAGTCCCCACGCACCGGGGACCTGCGCGGCAAGAAGGATGCCGAGGACCGACATGCCCTGCCACGCGATCCAGTTGCCGGCCGCCATGCCGAGGAAGAACCACACCTGCTCCGGCGAGCCGCGTTCGTGCTCCGGAGCGTTGACGAAGCGCGACAGGAACAGCGCAAAGCCGACATCACTGGTGACGTAGCCGAGGAGCAGCCGGCGACGGAGCGAGAAGCGCTTGAAGAACGGCTGCAAGCCGGCCGAGAAGATCACGAAGCGCAGGTTGACCACGGTCGCGGTGAGCAGGACCACCCAGATCGGTGCCGACGCCGCGATCAGCGGCAGCGCGGCGAGCTGCGCCGAGCCGGCGAACACGAGCAGCGTCATGCCGAGCGCCTGCACCGTGGTGAGGCCCACCTTCACCATGGCCACGCCCGTGACCAGGCCCCAGGTGCCGGTCGCGATGGTGGCCGGGGCGACGGCCCGCATGCCGCGAAGGAACGCTTCGCGTCGACGCGCTGCGATCGCCGGATTTGCGCCGAAGAGCATCTTCGTCATCGCGCGTGCTTCAGCCGCGGCGTGGCCGGGCGCACCATCAGCCAGACGGTGCCCGCCGTGGCCAGCACGAGCGCCGGGAGCGCGTAGAGGTTGAGGTCGGTCCAGCCGCTCGTCGACACCAGGGCACCGGAGGCCGCAGACGACGAGATCATGGTGGTGAACACCATCAGGTCGTTCACGCCCTGGACCTTGGCCTTTTCAGCGCTCGTGTACGTGGTCGTGAGCAAAGTCGTCGCACTGACGAACATGAAATTCCATCCGACGCCGAGCGCGAACAGGGCGAACCAGAAGTGCCAGTAGGTCAGGCCGGCGTGCGCGATCCCCACGGTCAGGAACATCAACGCGCAGCCGACGAACATGATCTTCAGCACGCCGAAGCGGCGGATGAGGTTGCCGGTGAAGAATCCCGGGGCGAACATCCCCACGACGTGCCACTTGATCACGTCGGCGGCCTCGGGATAGCCGAAGCCGCACACCTTCATGGCCAGCGGCGTGGCGGTCATCAGCAGGTTCATGCCGCCGTAGCTGATGGCGCCGACCATCACCGCGACGATGAACGCCGGCTCGCGGGCAATGACCGACAGCGGCCGCGCCGCCGCGGCCGACGCCGACACGACGTGCTTCGGGATGACCAGTCGGCTCGCCACGGCCCCGGCCACCAGGGCAACGCCGGCCAGCACGAGGTAGCTCGCCGCGAACATGACGGGCAGCAGGCCGACGGTGACCTTGGACAGTTCCGGCCCGATCAGGCCGCCCGCGATGCCGCCGGCAAGGACCCACGAGATCGCGCGCTCCTTCAGCGCCGGGTTGTAGGCGTCGGCCACGTCCACCGCCGCGAAGCGCAGGTACTGGGCAAAGGCGTTGTAGACACCGGTCAGGAAGGTGCCGAGGCACAGCAGCAGGAAGCTGCCGGTCATCATCCCGAGCGCCGCGGTCGACGTGCCGACGATCGCCATGCCGGTGCCGAACATGAAGCCGGCGCGCCGTCCCCAGCGCGCCATCGCGAGCGACGCCGGAATCGTGGTGAGGGCCGAGCCGACGATGTAGGCGGTGATCGGGAGCGTTGCGAACAGCGGCGTCGGCGACAGCGTCAGTCCGGCCAGGCCGTTGATCGAGATCAGCGTGACGTTGTTGACGTACAGCAGTGCCTGGCAGATGGCGAGAAGGGAGATCTGCCGAACGGCGGTGGTGGGCGATGACATGAGGCTCCTGGGACCGGCGATTATATGGAGCGGACGGCGCGGCGATCGGGTTCGCTAGAATCGCCCTCCGCACCAGTGACGTGACGCACGCACATCGCGCCGTCCGCCGCGGGCAACACATGGGAGAAGACGCGATGTCGATGGCTGACCGCGACGGGTTCATCTGGTACGACGGCAAGCTCGTTCCGTGGCGCGATGCCACGACGCACGTGCTGACGCACTCGCTGCATTACGGCCTCGCCGTCTTCGAGGGCGTCCGCGCGTACAAGACGCCGGCGGGCACCGGCATCTTCCGGCTGAAGGAGCACACGGACCGGCTGTTCAACTCGGCCAAGATCTTCATGATGGAGATTCCGTACTCGCGCGAGCAGCTGATGGAAGCGCAGCGCGAGGTGGTGCGCGCCAACAAGCTCGAGTCGTGCTACCTGAGGCCGCTGGCGTTCTACGGCTCCGAGAAGATGGGCGTGAGCCCCAAGGGTGCGTCCGTGCACGTGAGCATCGCCGCGTGGCCGTGGGGTGCCTATCTCGGCGAGGACGGACTGGTGAAGGGCATACGCGTGAAGACGTCGTCGTTCCAGCGCCATCACATCAACGTCTCGATGGTGCGCAGCAAGACGGCCGGTCACTACGTCAACTCGATCCTCGCGAACATGGAGGCGACGCGCGACGGCTACGACGAGGCGCTGCTGCTGGACACGCAGGGTTTCGTGGCCGAGGGCGCCGGCGAAAACCTGTTCATCGTGAAGGACGGCCAGCTGATCGAGCCCCAAATGGTGTCCGGGCTGACCGGCATTACGCGCGCGACGGTGATTGCGCTCGCGCGCGACCTGGGCCTCCAGGTGGCCTCGAAGCCGATGACGCGCGACGACGTGTACCTCGCGGACGAGGCGTTCTTCACCGGGACGGCGGCTGAAATCACGCCGATCCGCGAACTCGACGGCCGCACCATCGGCGAGGGCCGACGCGGTCCGGTCACGGAGCGGATCCAGGCGCTCTTCTTCGACGCCGTCAATGGGCGCGCCGAGAAGTACAGGGACTGGTTGACACTCGTATGAGCACCGCGAAGCTGCAAGGCCCGGTCGTCGAACTGGCCGCGAAGGACCTCCCGGCGTTCTGCCCGAACCCGGCGATGCCTGTATGGAACCACCATCCGCGCGTGTTCCTCGACATCGCCAGGACGGGCCAGGCGATGTGCCCGTACTGCGGCACGGTGTATCGCCTGCGCGCGGGCGAAGTGATCAAGGGCCACTGAGGTCGGCATCGCATGTCGAGGCTGACGCGCCCGCTGCTGTTCGCTTCCTCGGAAGAGTGCGAGCACGCCTTCTACGAGGCGCTCGACAGCGGGGACGCGGCGGCGATCGCCGAGCTGTGGCTCGAGGACGACGATGTCGTCTGCGTGCATCCCGGGGGGCCGCGCCTCACGGGGCACGGCCCGGTCCGCGCCTCGTGGGCGGCCATCCTCTCGAACGGGCCGCTGCACGTACGCAGCACGTCGCGCAAATCCCTGGACACCCCGACCGTCGCCGTGCACAACGTGGTCGAGGAGGTCCTCGTCACCGAGGGCCGCGAGCGGCACATCGCGCGTGTCGTGGCCACCAACGCCTTCGTGAAGACCGGTGCCGGCTGGAAGATGGTGCTGCACCACGCTTCGTCCGTGCCCGACGGCGAGGCGGCGAGCTTCGACGAGGCTCACGGCGTGCTGCACTGACCGTCGCGCCCGGCACGGCATGCGTTCCGACCTGCTGCCGTGCCGCTCGTAGCTTCGCGCTATCGCGCGCCATCCTGGTTGCCCGGCGGGCATCTGCAGACGATCTGGCCTGCGCGACTCGTGCCCCTGCCTGCGGTTTCCTATCGACGCGAACGCTGGCCTACCCCGGACGACGACTTCATCGACGTGGACTTCGCGCGACCCGAACCGGCCGAGGCTGGCGCGCCCGTGCTGGCGCTCTTCCACGGGCTCGAAGGAGACTCCCGCAGTCATTACGCGCGGGTCACGATGCGTCACTTCGCCGACCTCGGCTGGCGGGCGATGGTCGTGCACTTCCGCGGCTGCTCGGGCGAGCCCAATCTGACGCTGCGGGCGTACCACTCCGGAGATTCGGAGGAGGGCGATTGGGTCCTGCGCACGATCCGCCAGCGCTGGCCGGTCGCGCCGCTGCATGCGGTCGGCATCTCGCTCGGCGGAAACATGCTGGCCAAGTGGCTCGGCGAGCGCGGCGAGGATGCGCGTTTCGTGACGTCGGCCGCCTCCATCGGCTCACCGCTCGACCTCGTCGCCGGTGGCCATGCGATCGGTCGAGGGTTCAACCGGCTCTACACGCGAATGTTCCTCGCGACGCTCAAGGCCAAGGCCCGCGACAAGGCCGAGCGCTTCGGCTACGCGATCGACATCGAGGTGCTGCGCCGTGCGCGCGACCTGTACGACTTCGACAACGCGTTCACAGCGCCGGTGCACGGCTTCCGCGACACGCTCGACTACTGGACGCGTGCGTCGGCGAAGCCGCTCCTTGGCAACGTCCGCGTGCCGCACCTGGTGCTGAACGCGCGCAACGACCCGTTCGTTCCCGCCGAGAGCCTGCCTCACGCGGGTGAAGTGTCGGCCGCCGTGACGCTGGAGCAGCCCATGCAAGGCGGGCACATCGGGTTCGCCGAAGGCCCCTTCCCGGGGCATCTGCGTTTCCTCCCCCAGCGGCTCGAGCAGTTCTTCAAGGAAGCCCGCTAGCCGCGGCGTGACGGGCGCCTGTGCTCAGGTCACTTTGCCGCCGCCGGGTCTGGCGACGAAGCCGAACACGTCGGGCCAGTTGTCGGAGGGCACGCGTTCCACGGGGATCGAACGTTCGTCCTGCACGTGCAGGCCGTCGGACTTCAGAAAGACTTCCGCGTCGCCCGTCGTCCAGCGCTCCAGGCCCCTTTCGTCGAGCTCGCTGCCCTCGCCATCGACCAGGCGCTCCGCGAATTTCACGGTGTCCTGGCTGTCGACGAGGCCGGTGCCGATCTCCGTGTCGAGGAAAAGCCGCCCCTTGGCGTCGGCGAAGGCGGCTCGCAGTTCGTGCGGCATCGCCCCCGTGTGCGCCTGCAGGCGACCGAACTCGTCAAGCCGGTAGATGATCGGCGTGGCCTCGAGCGAGACATAGACTCGCTGCGGGCCGTTCTGGAAGAACCAGTTGCCGCAACCGTCGTTGGTGTAGTTCCGCCCGATGAACTCGCGGATCGCCGCGTTGTCGATCGGCTCGCCCTTGATCTTCCATTCGCCGCGCGAGGTCAATTCCAGCCAGCCGTAGACGGCGGGCACGTTCGGCCATCTGGCGATGGCGGCCTTGACGATGTCATCCATGACGCAAGCGTAGCGAGATTCGTACCTTCGGGTGGCTGGCAAGGCCGGGCCGTCTTGCGCCTGCGGCGCTTGCAGCTCTTTCCAGAGTTGTAGTCTTTGGACGCCTGCGCGGTGGGGCCTGCTTGCTTTGTCTCGCCAAAGAAGGCGGGCGTGGGCCCGGCGAGGCGCGCGTGTTAGCGCCTGCGAAGCGTTGCTTGTTCACTGCGTGAGGCTTGGGACGCCTGCCCGGCGGGGGCCTACTTTCTTTGTCTTGCCAAAGAAAGTAGGCAAAGAAAGTCGCGCCTGCGAAGGCGGTCGGCTGCGCCGACTCCGCTGCGCTGCTCAGCCTGGGGGCGCGCCGCGTAACTCGCTACGGTCGCTCGCGCGACCTCCGCTCAGACAGACGCGGCGAGTCAGTCAGGAGGCACGCGGTGCGTGCCGCCCCCAGGCTTGCGCTGCTCGCCGCCTTCGAAGGCAGGGACGGCGTCGCGGGGCTGGCAGAAGGAACGAACAGGGAAGGCCTGCTGCGGTTCTGCGCTTCGCCTTCTTTGCATCCTTTCCTTTGGCCCTTTGCTGGCGGGCTGCCGGTGGTTATTGCCTCCGAAGGCGCCGAGCAGCGCAGCCTTGCGGTCGGCGCGCGCAGCGCGCGGCGTGATCTGACTCGCCGCGGCTGTCTGAGCGGAGGTCGCGCAGCGACCGTAGCGAGTTCCGCGGCGCGACCGCAAGGCGAGCAGCACAGGGCACCCGAAGGGCGCCTTCGCAGGCGCGACTTTCTTTGCCTACTTTCTTTGGCAAGACAAAGAAAGTAGGCCCCCGCCGGGTAGGCGTCCGCAGCCTCACGCAGTGAACAAGCACCGATCGGAGTTCCGTCGCAGGCGCGCGTTTCTTTGCCTACTTTCTTTGGCAAGACAAAGAAAGTAGGCCCCCGCCGGGTAGGCGTCCCAAGCCTCACGCAGTGAACAAGCAACGCTCGCAGGCGCTAAGACGTGCGCCTCGGCCGGCACGCCAAGCGAAGCTCAGTCGAAGACGGGCGTCTCCACGCCGAGGATCTTGTGCAGCTTCGGGCTGGTGGTCGTGTACTGCAGGTGCACCTTGCGCTCCGGAAAGATGTACCGGGTCGCGCCGAAGGCGGCGAGCGCCGCTTCGTGAAAGCCGGACAGGATCAGCTTCTTCTTGCCCGGATAGGTGTTGATGTCGCCGACCGCGAAGATGCCCGGGACGTTGGTCTCGAACTTCTCGGTGTCCACGAGGATCTGCTTGCGCTCGAGGTCGAGCCCCCACTCGGCGATGGGCCCCAGCTTCGGCGACAGGCCGAAGAACACCAGCAGCGCATCGAGCGGGACGCGGCGCGTCAGCCCATCGAGCGACGTGACCCGCACTTCGGTCATGCGGCCGTCCTGCTCCTCGAATCCGGTGACCTGGCCGACAAGGAACTGCATTTCCAGACGGTCACAAAGTTCCCTCATCTTTGCCACCGACGCGGGCGCGGCCCGGAAACCGTCGCGCCGGTGCACCAGGACCACGCTTGCCGCCTTGCCGACGAGGTCGAGCGTCCAGTCCAGGGCCGAGTCGCCGCCGCCGACGATCACCAGGTTCTTTCCGTGGAATCGCGAAGGATCGCGGACGCGGTAGAAAAGCTGCGTACCGGCGAACTTGTCGATTTCGGGGACCTTCAGGACGCGTGGCTGGAACGAGCCCACGCCGGCCGCGATGATGATGACTTTCGTGAGGAAGGCGGTGCCGGCGCCTGTCTCCACGTAGAACCGGCCGTCGTCCTCCTTGCGAAGGACGCTCACTTCCTGCCCGAGGTGGAACGTGGCTCCGAACGGTTCGATCTGCTTGAGAAGGCTCTCGGTCAATTCCCGGCCCGTGCACACCGGGATGGCCGGAATGTCGTAGATCGGCTTGTCCGGATACAACTCGATGCACTGCCCGCCGACCTCCTTCAGGGAGTCGATCACGTGCGCCCGGACTTCGAGCAGGCCGAGTTCGAAGATCTGGAACAGCCCCACCGGGCCGGCGCCGACGATGACGACATCGGTTTCGATGGGAGCGGCGGCCGTGGAAGCGGCGACCGGGTCCTGCGGAGCAACTTGGGAGGGCTGATCAGTCTGGTTCATCACACACGCCGAAAGGGCCGCGACGCGCGGGCGGGTCGGGCCGGCAAGCAAACCAGAGATTGTACGGAGTCCGGGGAACCCGCTCGTTCCGCGACGACGCTAACGCCCGCCGTCGGGGGGCCGCTTGCCGGTCTCGCGCAGCGCGTCCTGTTCGCGCTTGAAATCAACGCGCAGGTCGCGCAGGCGGGCGTCGATCTCGGACATGGTGTAGAAGTCGCCGTCGTTGGCGCGCCGGGCGAGCTCGAGTTGCTGGATCGCCGGGGCGAGCGCGCCGAAATGCACGTACATCTCCGCCACCGCCTGGTGCTGCAGCGACTTGCGGTTCAGCGCCTCGTAGGCCCGGCCGAGCAGCGAGTAGAACGATGGCTGGTCACGCGTGATCGCCTGCTGGTTGCGCAGGTAGGCGATGGCGTCCTCGTAGCGGTTCGTCTTCAGCAACACGTCGACGTAGTGACGCGCCGCCACGCCCGACAGCGGATACCGCGCGGCGGTCTCCTGCGCGAGCTTGACCGCTTCGGCGCGTTCGTTGTCGTTCCGCGCGCCCGCGAACCGGGCTTCGGACACGATCTTGTCCAGCAGCACCGAGGTGCCGGGCGCCAGGCGCCGTGCCGCCTGTGCGTTCTGGAGCGCCACTTCGTCGAGGCCGAGCTTCAGCGCCGCGACGGCGGCGCCATAGCGCGCCGCGTACTCGTTGTTGGTGGTCCGGTTCGCGATCTGGGTGTTGAAGTACTCGAGCGTGTCGCGCCAGCCCTGCAGCGTGGTCTCCTGCAGGACTTTCAGGCGCGCCCGCACCAGCTGGAACTCGAGGCTGTCGGCGCGCTGCCGGAACGGCAGGTTGCGCGTGCGGTTCTGCATGTCCGAGATCCGCTCGACAGTCATCGGGTGCGTCCGCAGGTACGCGGGCGCGGTGCCTTCGTAGATCCGCGTTCCCGACTGCATGCGGGCAAAGAAGCCTTCCATGCCGCGGCCGTCGAAGCCCGCCTGGGTGAGGGTCTGGAAGCCGACCCGGTCCGCCTCGCGCTCCGCTTCGCGCGAGAAGTTGAGCTGCTGCTGGATCATCGCCGCCTGGCCGCCGAGGATGGCGGCCTGGGCGAGGTCGCCACTGGACGACCCGCCGGCGCGCGCCGCGAGGATCGCGAGCAGCAGCGTGCCGATGGCCACCGCGGCGCTTTCCTTCTGCCTCGCGATCATGCGCGCGATGTGCCGCTGGGTGACGTGGCCGATCTCGTGGCCGAGCACGCTCGCCAGTTCCGATTCGCTCTGCGCGGTGACGACCAGGCCGGAATGCACGCCAATGAAGCCGCCCGGCAGCGCGAAGGCGTTGAGCATCGGGTCGCGCACGATGAAGAAGACGAAGTCGAGCGAGCTCGAAGGACTCACGGCGACGAGCCGATAGCCGAGGTTGTTCAGGTACTCGGTGGACTCCGGGTCGGGGAGGTAAGCGGGGTCCCGCCGGACTTCGAGCATGATCTGCTCCCCGAGGCGGCGCTCCATCGCGGGCGGCAGTTCCTCGCCAGCGGCATCGCCGAGCGAAGGCAGGTCGTTCGGCTGCGCGTGCGCCGGCGGCGCATTGAGCGCGAACGAGACGAGAGCGACAACGAGGAGGCGGAATGCGGTCAAGAGCGTTTCACAATAGCAGGCGTCGGCGTACGTCCGCGACGCGGAAAACGAGTACCGGATGGCCGAGGTGCATCGGGTTTGTATGATAGCCAGACGCGTCTTTCGTTCCGTCGTTCGTCGGTACCTTCGCCCTTCTTTGTGACGCCGATTCCAAGGATTCCATGAGCTCTCTGACCCACTTCGACGCCGCTGGCCAGGCGCACATGGTCGACGTCGGCGCCAAGCCCGTCACGCACCGGGTCGCCGTCGCCGCCGGCCGCATCACGATGCAGCCGGCCACGTTCGACCTGGTGGCCGGCGGCACTGCCAGCAAGGGCGACGTCCTTGGGGTTGCCCGCATCGCCGCCATCCAGGGGGCCAAGCGGACCTCGGAACTCATTCCTCTGTGCCACCCGCTCGCGATCACGAAGATCGCGGTCGACTTCACCCTGGACGCCGCGGCGCACGCCGTCGAGTGCCGCGCGCAGGTTGAAACGAGCGGTCAGACGGGCGTCGAGATGGAGGCCCTGACCGCCGTGCAGGTCGGCCTGCTGACCGTCTACGACATGTGCAAGGCCGTCGACCGGGGCATGGAAATCGGCGGCGTGCGACTGCTCGAAAAGCACGGCGGCAAGTCCGGCAGCTGGGTCGCGACCTGAAGTGCCGCCGGCGTCGGGTCCACTCGCGCAGCCGTCCATGCGGTTCTTCACGTCCGAGCAGGTACACCAGTCCCTGAGCTTCGGCGCGCTCGCCGATGCGATCGCCGCCATGCTGCGTTCGGAACCGGTGGCGCCGCTGCGGCATGCCCACGCGCTGTCGGCGACGGACACCTTGCTGCTCATGCCGGCGTGGAGCGACGGCGAGGAGGGTGCGCTCGGCGTCAAGCTCGTCACCGTGATGCCGGGCAATCGCGAACGCAACCTCGCCACGGTGAACGCGATCTACGTACTGCTCGATCGTGCGAGCGGCGAAGCGCGCGCGGTCATCGACGGCGAAGCGCTCACCCTGTGCCGCACGGCGGCGGCGTCGCTCCTCGCGGCGCGGCACCTCGCGCGCGAAGATGCGGAGAACGTGCTCATCGTCGGCACCGGCCGCCTCGCGCCGTACATGGCGCGCGCTCACTGTCACGAGCGGAGAGTGACGCGGCTGCGCGTGTGGGGCCGCAACGGGGTTGGCGCGCAGACGCTCGCGCAGATGCTGCGCGACGAAGGGCTCCCCGCGCAGGCGGTGGACGATCTCGAAGAGGCCGTGCGCGAGGCGGACATCGTCAGTTGCGCGACGACGGCGACGGCACCGGTCGTGCACGGTGCCTGGCTCTCGCCGGGTTGCCACCTGGATCTCGTCGGCGGCTTCCGGCGCAGCATGCGCGAGGCCGACGATGCGGCGGTGGCGCGCTCCCGGATCTACGTCGATACCTATGCCGGCGCTCTGGCCGAGGCGGCGGACGTGGTCGAGCCTCTCGAGCGCGGCGTCATCGCGCGCAGCGACGTGCTGGGCGAACTGGCGGAACTCGTCCGCGGCGACGTCCCCGGTCGTGTATCCGCCGCCGACATCACGCTCTTCAAGTCGGTGGGAACCGCGATCGAGGACCTCGCCGCCGCGCACCTGTTGCTGAAGAACTCGACTTGCTGAGAACGCGACTGACCAGGCCGAGCGGACGCGCGGCCTAGGACGCCAGCATCTCGCGCGCGTGCTTGCGCGTGGTTTCGGTAATCGCCTGTCCCCCGAGCATCCGCGCGAGTTCCTCAATGCGCGTCTTGCGGTCCAGTTGCTGCAGGCGGGAAACCGGGCGGCCCGTGGCGTCGCTTTCCTTGAGCACCACGAAGTGCTGGTCGCCGTGTGCAGCGACCTGCGGCAGGTGGGTGACGGCGAGCACCTGCCGGCTCTGCCCCAGGCGTTTCAGCAGTCGGCCGACCGTGTCCGCCACGGCGCCGCCGATGCCGGCGTCGACCTCATCGAAGATCAGCGTGGCCACCGGCGTCGCGCTCGCGGCGATGACGGAGATTGCCAGGCTGATGCGGGCGAGTTCGCCGCCGGATGCGACCTTCGCGAGCGGCCGCGGCTGGACGCCCGCGTGGCCGGCGACCATGAATTCCGCGCGGTCGAGCCCGGCCGCTGTCGGCTCGCCTTCGGTCAGCGCGACTTCGAAGCGGCCGCCCTCCATGTTGAGGTCCTGCATCCCGCGCGTGACTTCCTTCCCCATGTCCCGGGCGGCCGCCGCGCGTTTCTTCGACAGCGCCTTCGCCAGCTTTTCGTAGCTGGCGCGCAGGGTGTTCTCCCGTGCCCGGATGGCGTCGAGGTCGCCCGCCGATGCCAGCGCCGCGAGCCGGGCCTGCGACGTGGCGAGCAGATCGGCGATCTGCTCCGGGGTCGTCTTGAATTTGCGGGCTGCGGCGTGCAACGCGGACAGCCGCGCGTCGACTTCAGCCAGCCGCGAGGCGTCGAGATCGGTCCTGTCGAGGTACCTGCGAAGCGCGGCGACTGCTTCGTCGAGCTGGATCTGCGCGGCATCGAGCAGTTCGAGCGGCGGCTGCAGCCGCTCGTCGTACGGGACGAGCTGAGTCAGCCTCGCGCTGACCATGCCGATCTGCGTGAGCGCGGAGCCGTCCGCCTCCGACAATGCCTCGACCGCCGTCTGCGCGCCCTCGAGCAGTCCCGCGGCGTGGGACAGACGCTTGTGTTCCGCCTGCACCGCATCCCATTCGCCCGGCTGCGGCGCCAGAGCTTCGAGTTCCTCGACGATCCAGCGCAGCCGGTCCTGTTCGGCAAGCGCGCTCGCGGCCATCGCCTCGGCCTCCTCGCGCGCGCGCTGCTCTCGCTTCCACTCGGTCCACGCCTTCGCCAGTTCACGCCGCTCGGGTCCGTTGCCGCCGTGCTCGTCGAGCAGGGCCAGCTGCGCCGCGCTCTTCAGCAGCGACTGGTGCGCGTGCTGACCGTGGACATCGAGCAGGAGCTCGCCGAGTTCCCGCAGCTGCGCCAGGGGCACCGGCGAACCGTTGACCCACGACTTGCTGCGCCCGCCGGAGTCGATGGTCCGCCGGACGAGGACGCTCGATTCGTCGGAGCCGTCGACATCGTGATCCTGCAGCCAGGCGACGACGTCGGGCCCGGTGCCGAACTCGGCGCTGATCTCGGCGCGCGCCGACCCTTCCCGCACCACGTCGGCATCGGCGCGTTCGCCGAGGGCGAGCAGCAGGGCGTCGATCAGGATCGACTTGCCGGCGCCGGTCTCCCCGGTCAGGACGGTGAAGCCGGGCGCGAAGTCGAGTTCGAGCGACTCGACGATGACGAAGTTGCGGATCGCGAGCGACAGCAGCATGGGGAAGACGGCAAGCGCGGACTAGCTGCGCGAACTGCTCGGCATCACGCTCCAGTGCAGCTTCTGGCGCAAGGTCGCGAAGAAGTTGTAGCCCACCGGATGCAGGAGCGTCACGGCGTCGGCCCCGCGCTTGATCCGCACGACGTCGCCCGGCGACAGGTGCGAATACGTCTGCATGTCGAAATGCGCGCTGGCGTCGCGGACGTCGGTGATCTCGATCTCGACGACCACGTCGTCAGTGAGCACGATCGGGCGATTGGACAGCGTCTGCGGCGCCACCGGGACGAGCAGCAGGCCCGCCAGCGTCGGATAGAGGATCGGCCCGTTGGCGGACAGCGCGTATGCGGTCGAGCCGGTCGGCGTCGAGAGGATCACGCCGTCGGCGCGCTGGTTGTACATCGTCACGCCGTCGACCCGCACCGTGTACTCGACCATCCCGCCCGCCACGCCGCGCGAGATGACGACGTCGTTGAGCGCGACCGCGTGGTGCGCGACGCGGCCCTGGCGCCGCACCTCGGCATCGAGAAGCACGCGCCGGTCGGTCTCGTACGCACCGCGCAGCATGGGCACCAGCACTTCGGCCATCTGGTCCAGTGCGATGTCGGTCATGAAGCCCAGCCGGCCGTGGTTGATGCCGATGAGCGGCACGCGGTAGGGCGCGAGCTCGCGCGCGATGCCGAGCATGGTGCCGTCGCCGCCCAGCACGATGGCGACGTCCGCCTGCTTGCCGATCGCGTGCACCGTGTGGCCGGGATGGTCCTTCAAACCTACGTTTTCGGCAGTCGCCAGGTCGAACATCGGCTTGCCACCGGCGCTGGCGATCAACCGGGCGATCTCGAGCAGCGGCTCGCGGATTCCTTCCGCGCGCGGCTTGCCGAAGACGGCTACGTGGGTGAACGCCTGGGTCATCGGTCGATTATGCAGGAACGACCTCGCAGGACTCGTGTCGTATCCGCGACATTGCTGCAGGGGCCCGCTCTTGCCCCATAATGCTCCGCATGCTCGACGATCGATCAAGACAGCTGCTCAAGACCCTGATCGAGCGTTACATCGCCGACGGCCAGCCGGTCGGGTCCCGGGCGCTGGCCCGGATTTCCGGCCTCGAGCTGTCCCCTGCCACCATCCGCAACGTGATGGCCGATCTGGAGGACATGGGCTTCGTGTCGAGCCCGCACACCTCCGCCGGCCGGGTGCCCACACCGCGCGGCTATCGCCTGTTCGTCGACAGCCTGGTCACCGTGCAGCCGCTGGAGCAGCAGCAGACCGAGCTCATGCACGGGCAGTTGCAGGTGGCCGACCCCGGCCGCGCCATCCAGAACGCGGCGCAGCTGCTGTCGCGCCTCTCGCAGTTCGCAGGGGTCGTGCTGACGCCGCGCCGTGCCTCGACCTTCCGCCAGGTGGAATTCGTGCGGCTGTCCGACAAGCGCGTCCTGCTGATCATCGTCACGCCGGAAGGTGACGTCCAGAACCGGGTATTGGCCACGGAAACGCCGTACTCGCCGTCGCAACTCGTCGAGGCGGCGAACATCCTGAACGAGCAGTTCGCGGGCCGATCGTTCAGCGAAGTGCGCTCGCGTCTGCACGGCGACCTCTCGCGGCTGCGCGAGGACATCTCGCGCCTGATGGAAGCCGCTCTGCAGGCGGGCCGCGAGGCCGCCGAGGAATCGGAACCGGTCGTGATTTCCGGCGAACGGAACCTGTTCGGCGTTTCCGATCTGGCGACCGACAGGGAGAAGCTGCGGCGGATGTTCGACCTGTTCGATCACCGCAGCCGGCTGATGCAGCTCCTCGACACGGCGATCAACGCCGACGGCGTGCAGATCTACATCGGCGGCGAGTCGCAACTCGTGCCCGTCGACGACATGAGCATGGTCGTTGCCCCGTACACGGTGGACGGAAAGGTGATCGGCACGCTGGGCGTCATCGGCCCGACGCGCATGGCCTATGAGCGCGTGATCCCGATCGTCGACATCACGGCGAAGCTGTTGTCGAACGTGCTGTCGCAGAGCCAGTAGCAAGGCGGCGAAAGAAAACGGCCGGGCATGCCCGGCCGTGGTCGACTGCGAAACGCGCGCCTACCTGACGTGGATCCGGGTCGCGTTCAGCACGCCGCTGCTTATGGTGCCCTCGACCTCGATGTCGACGCCGTTCACGACATCGGCCAGTGTCTTGCTGGCGGGCAGCACCAGCGGATTGCCCGCCACGCTCACCCGCTGCGAGCCGACCATGAAGGACGTCGCGTTCGCGGGCGTGCGACCGCTGACCCGGCCCCGCACGCTCGATCCGACTTGCCCCGGCGACCGGATCTCGATCGACACCGCCGTGACCGTGCTGCCCAGGCGCGTTGCGACGACCTGCACCGCGACTCCGTTGCGCAGGCTAGCGCTTGTGGTCGCCACGCCGTCCAGCGCGTAGGTCGTGGCCGGCGTGAGCTGCACGTTCTGCCCGTTGACGACGACCGACGTCGGCTGCACGTTGCCGGCGGTGCCCTCGAGATCGATGCGGGTCGGACTGGCCGGGTTGTCCATGAACTCGACTTCGACGGCCACGAACTGCGCACCCTCGAGACCTCCGGTGATCCTGACCTGGCGTCCCGCAGACACGTCGGCCGAGGTGCCATTGCGGTAACCCGTCGTCGCCGTCGTCTTCACTTCGTTGCCCAGCGCCTCCAGGCGGAAGGTACGGCTGCCGTCCGCGGCGGTCGCACTGACCGGGCCGACGATCCTGCCTGAAACGACGTTCTGGGTGTCCGCGGCGACGGGAAGGAACTCGACCGTCGTCAACTGGACGCTGCCGCCGGTAAGCAGGCCCGTGGCCTTCACCACGGAGCCGGTCCCGAGATTCGAAGCGCTGCCGTCCTGATACGTCGTCTGCGGTGTCGCGCGCACGAGGGTATTGCGAATGCGGAACGGAGCGTCGGCAGCCACGAAGTCGGTGATCGGGCCGGTCAGTTGAACCGTGGCCTGAGCGGCCTGCAATATCTCGACACTCGTTGCGTTCAGAACGGTGCCGCTGAAGGTTCCGCGGACGCGGACCTGAAGGCCGTTTCGAAGGTCGCCGACTGTCCCGCCCGTGATCGGGTTCACCTGACCGGCGTTGACCGTCACGCCGCTGACCCGGAAGCTGGCGAGTCCCTGGAAGGCACCGATCACGCCGTCAAGTGTCACCGCTGCATTGGTCGCGATGGTCGGAGCACCCACCCGGACCACCTTGGCCGACAACACACCGCCGGTGTACGGGACGTCGGTCCACGCCACCACGCGCTGTCCGTTCGCGATGGTGGCGCCCGCCGGCACCAGGGTCGCGGAGGAGGCGTCGACGCTCAGGTTTCCGATGCTGAAACTGCGGCCGTTGCTGTTCGAGGCCGTGCCTGCGACACGGACGAGCGCGAGCCCGGCGGGTCTCAGTTCGACGCGCGTGGCAAGGATCTCGCCGTCGCCCGTGCGGTCTCCGTGCACTTCGACGATGGTGCCGATGCTCAGGTCGGCGAGCGATTCGAAGCCCTCGAACACGGTCGGCCTGGCCGTATCCGCGTTGACCCGCACCACCTGCCCGAGGGCGACGAAGCCCGACGTGCTCAGCGAACTCACCGGCCCGACGAGTTCGGCCGAGACCAGCGCTTTCGAGATGACGAGGTTACGGTGCTGCAATTCGACGTGCATCCCCAGCCGGATCGCGGCCACGGTGGCAGCACGTGCGCTGTCCGGACGCTCGTCGAGAAACACTTCAGCCGAACTCTCGTCGTAGCGCTCGCCGTTGACGATGACGCTGCCGAAACCAGTGACCGGGCCGACGCCCACCGACAGTGGCGCGCCGCTGCCACCGCTGCCGACCCCGGCCTGCATTCCGCCCCCGCAACCGGCGAGAGCGATGGCGATGACTGCTGCGAAGAAGCGGGCAAGGGCGTTCATGGCGTGTCCTTCCCATCAACGACCGGCAGGTCGCCATTGCGATTCAGCGGCGAGTCGGGCTCCGAAAAGAAATA
The DNA here is from genome assembly GCA_963726405.1 of uncultured beta proteobacterium. Taxonomy (GTDB): domain Bacteria; phylum Pseudomonadota; class Gammaproteobacteria; order Burkholderiales; family Burkholderiaceae_F; genus JAOUJD01. The sequence continues at coordinate 193,600 of CAVSCF010000001.1, forward strand.
GACGCCGAAGCGCATGCGCATCGCCTGCTCGCCGCCGGCCCGCTGATCGTTCTCGATCCGGTCCGTGGCAAGTGCGTAGATGCGACGCAGGGCAGACTCCCAGATCCTCCGTGACAGCTCCTGCAGCTCCCGCACCGACTCCTGGCTCAAACCGTCGGCGAACACGCTCTGTTCCAGGAACGGCGAGCGGTGCCCGGCGTTGATTGCTTTCATGTTGCTCTCGACGGCGCCCAGATGGTCGTACACGTTGCGGCTTACGTAGGACAGCGTTTCCGCGAATCCGGCATCGGGCACGAATCGTTCAGCCCGCAGGCGAACGAACTCCCCCGAGGCTTCCGCAATGCCGAGACGGGTCATCTCGTCCAGGATCGCCCGGCTGTGGAAGTCGCGCGAAACGGACTGTGCGAGCGACTCGAACGATGGTTCGCCGTCAGCCCGGCTGCGCAACGGCAGCATCTTCGGCAGGCCATCGGCGGCCAGGTAGACCGGATCGCTCACCCAGCGCGTGAAGACTTCGTCGGCCACCGACAGTGCGCGGTCCGCGGGTTTGGTGCCCAGTTGCCCATCCGCCGTCAACGCGCGAACGTCCTTGCGGTGCACGCCGGAGAGCAGGCTGATTGCCGAATCGCTCACCCGCTTGCCGGACGTGGTGAGTTCCGAGTGCGCTGCGCGGAGGAACGAAACCTTGAGCGCGGCCATGAACTGGGGATACGTCACCCCCTGGGAAACGAGCAGTCGGATCAACGGGGCGAGCATCGCCAGGCTCTCCTCGAGGAGGACATTGGCGCGTGTGGCCCCGCCTTGTCCTTCGGGAGGCGTGTCGCGCGGATCCTGGCCGTCGAGTCGTTTACCTGCCAATCGGGTCACCGGGCTTCTCAGAAACCGTGGGATTATTTCCCTCGGTGGGGTACCCGATGTTAGGGGCCGGAGGCCGGAGGAGGTACCGTACCACGCTAGTCCATCTGGATGAGGGAGGCCGCCCGTCCGTCGCCTCTTCTTACAATGCCGCGTGGGACCGCCTCGTATCCCCGCCAATCGCCGCAAACGTCCCGCAAACCATGCCCTTCGCCAAAGAACCGTCCTATACCCATGGGACACCGCCCCGGACAGCCGTCCTGCTGGTGAACCTGGGCACGCCGGAGGCGCCGCAGGCAGGGGCCGTGCGGCGCTACTTGAAGGAGTTCCTTTGGGACCCTCGCGTGGTCGAGATACCGCGGTTCGTCTGGTGGCCGATCCTCAACGGGATCATCCTCACCCTGCGGCCCCGGAAGTCCGCCGCAAAGTACGCCGCTATCTGGACCGAGCGCGGTTCGCCGCTGATGGTGCACTCCAGGGAGCAGGCGACGCTGCTGCGCGGCTACCTCGGGGAACAAGGGATCGAAGCTGACGTCGCGCTGGCCATGCGCTACGGGGAACCGTCCGTCGCTTCCGTCCTGGCGGAACTCCGTCGTCAGAACACCGAGCGGGTGCTGCTCATCCCGATGTACCCGCAGTACTCGGCCACCACCACGGCCTCGGTGCTCGACGCCGTCTTTGCCGAGTTCGGCCGGATGCGCAACGTGCCCGAGGTGCGCTGGGTAAAGCACTTCCACGACGATCCCGGCTACATCGACGCGCTGAAGCAGTCCGTGCTGGCCCACTGGAAAACCCACGGCCGCGTGCAGGATGCGGGCGGCAAGCTGGTCATGAGTTTCCACGGAGTGCCGAAGCGCACGCTGCTGCTTGGCGATCCGTATCACTGCGAGTGCCAGAAGACGGGCCGGCTGCTGGCGGAAGCGCTCGGCCTGGGCAAGGATGACTACGTCGTCACCTTCCAGTCCCGCTTCGGCAAGGCCGAATGGCTCCAGCCCTACACGGCACCGACGCTGCACGAGCTTGGCAAGCGCGGCGTGCAACGGGTCGACATCATGTGCCCGGGCTTCCCCGCGGACTGCCTGGAAACGCTCGAGGAGATCGCCATGGAAGGCCGGCAGGAGTTCCTCACGGCGGGGGGGCGGGAATATCGGTACATCCCGTGCCTGAATGGCTCGTCGGCGTTCATCACCGCACTCGCCCGGCTCGCGCAGAGGCACATGCAGGGCTGGGACGTTGCACGCGGCCACGCCGAGGAACGGGCGGCCGAAGCCGCTCGCAGTCGCGCGCAGGCGCTGGCCGGCGGAGCGCCCGACTAGAAGACGTCGCGCAGCGTCAGGGCTTCGCCCCGGACCTCGACGACGTCACCCACGCTGAAACGCTCGTTGGCTCCCCGAACGGTTCGCACGGAACCGTCGGGCATCTGGACTTCGACGAACGTCATCGGGACGGAGTGGGCCGAGCGCCGCACGGCGACGACCATGCCGCACTGCTTGCACCCGGGCGCTTCGATCAGCGGGCTTCCCGCGATGTGGCCCGGTCGTGCCAGGAAGTTGATCGCGACGATCACGCCGATCGCGAGCAGGCCGATCAACGCGATCGGCGCCTGTTCTTCCACTTCCGCCGGGCGGCGGTCCGGATCCGATGCAGTCGTCACTTCGTGCTCCAGTTTCACGCCTCGCTTTGTACGTGGAGCGGCCGTGACGGGATAGAGCACGCGATCCCGTTTTCCGGCGACGTCGGAAGGCGGATAGCGGAGCCGCGCCAGGCGCTACGGCTTCTTGGCACCCGTCAATTCGTCCACCGTGTGCTGGGCGAAGGTCTCGTACAGCCAGCCCATGCGGGCCTCGTCCTGACCGCCGGCGAGGCCGCCGAGCGCATACGACGCGGAGACCGAGAAGCGCTGAATCTCCTTGCCATCCGCCGCACGGGCGATGACGTCGCCTGAAACGGCGTCGTTACCTGCCATGAAGCCGAACATCACCGCGCTGAAATTGGACCGGACGCGTATGTCGGTGATGACGATCTCGATCTTCGGCAGGCTGGCGTCGGGCGCTTTCGCCAGCAGTCCCTTGGCATCCAGCGCGCGCCGCACCGTCGACAGCAGTTTCTCCTGATCGAACTTCAGGTTGTCCGCCAGCTTGGCCTGTGCTTCCTTGCTCAGCGAGAGGGAGACGTCCTGCGCCACCTTGCCGCCGCCCGTGAAGTAGGCGGCGCGACGGGCCGGATCGTCGGGGCGCTGCACGCCCGATGCGCAGCCGGCGAGGACAACAATCATCACGATGCTCAACCAGCGCAGCCGACTCCACATGGCGCTCTCCCCTGACGAGTGCGAAGCGATCCGATATCCATACTCACAATAGGGTCAGGGCCGACAGAGGCCTTTGACCTCCCTCACGCTGCAAAGCGACGGCAATGCCGTGGGTCGGGACGGACCATTCCGCGGAGGATGGTCCATCGGAGCGGTTTCCCTTGAAAAACCGCGCGGCCGACCCAACATCCCCCTAAACCATTGAAGAGCAAGCAGAAAGCGGAGGAATGATGCAAGGACAAGAGGGCGCGGCGGCCGAATCCACCGACCGCACTGACGCTCCGGAAGCGGTCGAACCGCAGGCACTCGGCGCAGCGACCGTCGTCGATGTGGAGAAGGAACTGCAGGCCGCGCTCGACAAGGCGAACGAAAACTACGACCTCTTCCTGCGGGCGAAGGCGGAAGCCGACAACGTGCGGCGCCGTGCGCAGGACGACGTGGCCAAGGCCCACAAGTTCGCGGTGGAGTCCTTCGCCGAAACGCTCGTGCCGGTCATCGATTCGCTGGAGAAGGCGCTCGAGGCGACCAACGCCACGCCCGATGCCATGCGCGCCGGTGTCGATCTGACGCTCAGGCAACTCCGCGCGGCCTTCGAGAAGAGCAACCTGAAGGAGATCAACCCGGTGGGCGAGAAATTCGATCCGCACCGTCATCAGGCAATTTCGGTGGTGCCGGCGCCCGATGGCGTCGCGCCGAATCATGTGGTGAGCGTGCTGCAGAAGGGCTGGACCATCGCCGATCGCGTCCTGCGACCCGCGCTCGTCACGGTCGCGCAATCTTGAACTGGTGCACAGGCGCCGCACATTAGCGGCAGGTAGTTGAACGAACATCGGCACGGAACAGCGGAAGAAGAGGGAAGACAAATGGCAAAGATCATCGGCATTGACCTGGGCACGACCAACTCGTGTGTCGCCGTGATGGAAGGCGGGCAGATCAAGGTCATCGAGAACAGCGAAGGCGGCCGCACCACGCCGTCGATCGTCGCGTATCAGGAAGACGGCGAAATCCTCGTCGGCGCGTCGGCGAAGCGGCAGGCGGTGACGAATCCGAAGAACACGCTGTACGCGATCAAGCGGCTGATCGGCCGGCGCTTCGAAGAGAAGGAAGTGCAGAAGGACATCAACCTGATGCCGTACCGGATCGTCAAGGCGCCCAACGCCGACGCCTGGGTCGAGGTCCGCGGCAAGCAGATCGCCCCCCCGCAGGTCAGCGCCGAAGTGCTGCGCAAGATGAAGAAGACGGCCGAGGATTACCTTGGCGAGACGGTCACCGAGGCGGTGATCACGGTGCCGGCCTACTTCAACGACTCGCAGCGCCAGGCCACCAAGGACGCCGGCCGCGTCGCCGGCCTCGACGTCAAGCGCATCATCAACGAGCCGACCGCGGCGGCGCTCGCGTTCGGGCTCGACAAGACGCACAAGGGCGACCGCAAGATCGCGGTGTACGACCTCGGCGGCGGCACGTTCGACATCTCGATCATCGAGATCGCCGACGTCGACGGCGAGAAGCAGTTCGAAGTGCTGTCGACCAACGGCGACACGTTCCTCGGCGGCGAGGACTTCGACCAGCGCATCATCGATTACATCATCGGCGAGTTCAAGAAGGAGCAGGGCGTCGACCTGTCGAAGGACGTCCTCGCGCTGCAGCGCCTGAAGGAAGCGGCCGAGAAGGCGAAGATCGAGCTGTCGTCGAGCACGCAGACGGACATCAACCTGCCGTACGTGACGGCGGATGCGTCGGGTCCGCGCCACCTGAACATGAAGCTGACCCGTTCGAAGCTCGAGTCGCTGGTCGAGGAACTGATCGAGCGGACCATCGAGCCGTGCCGCATCGCGATCAAGGACGCGGGCGTCAAGACGAGCGACATCAACGACGTCATCCTGGTCGGCGGCATGACGCGCATGCCGAAGGTGCAGGAGAAGGTGAAGGAGTTCTTCGGCCGCGAACCGCGCAAGGACGTCAACCCGGACGAGGCCGTCGCCGTCGGCGCGGCGATCCAGGGCTCCGTGCTCACGGGCGAGCGCAAGGACGTGCTCCTGCTCGACGTCACCCCGCTGTCGCTCGGCATCGAGACCCTCGGCGGCGTGATGACGAAGATGATCCAGAAGAACACGACCATCCCGACCAAGTTCTCGCAGACCTTCTCGACCGCGGACGACAACCAGCCGGCGGTGACGATCAAGGCCTACCAGGGCGAGCGCGAGATGGCGATCGGCAACAAGCTGCTCGGCGAATTCAATCTCGAGGGCATCCCGCCCGCGCAGCGCGGCATGCCGCAGATCGAGGTCACGTTCGACATCGACGCCAACGGCATCCTGCACGTCAGCGCGAAGGACAAGGGCACCGGCAAGGAAAACAAGATCACGATCAAGGCCAACTCGGGCCTGACCGAGGAAGAGATCCAGCGCATGGTGAAGGACGCCGAAGCCAACAAGGCCGAGGACCACAAGCGCTTCGAACTGGCGCAGTCGCGCAACACGGCCGACGCCTCGGTTCACCAGATCCGCAAGGCGCTCGCCGAACACGGCGACAAGATCGACGCCGGCGAGAAGGAGAAGATCGAGGCCGCGCTCAAGGACGTCGAGGAAGCGCTGAAGGGCGACGACAAGGACGCCATCGAAGCGAAGACCACGACGCTGATGACCGTGTCGCAGAAACTGGGCGAGAAGATGTACGCGCAGCCGGGCGGCGCGGGTCCGGAAGCCGGTGCTCAGCCCGGGCCGGGCGCGAGCGCGAGTGGCGGCAGCGACGCGAAGAACGAGGACGTGGTCGACGCCGACTACAAAGAGGTCAAACGCGGATAAGCTCGCAACTCGCGTTTGACACGCCGAGCCGGAACGACGCAGCACGCGTTGCCCGCCTCGGCGTTTCCGCATCAGGGGGAACGGAAGGAACATGGCGAAACGGGATTACTACGAGGTGCTCGGCGTCGCGAAGAACGCGTCCGAGGACGACATCAAGAAGGCGTATCGCAAGCTCGCCATGAAGCATCACCCGGACCGCAACCAGGGTGACAAGTCGAAGGACTCGGAGGACAAGTTCAAGGAAGCCAAGGAGGCCTACGAGGTCCTGTCCGATTCGAGCAAGCGCGCGGCGTACGACCGCTTCGGTCACGCCGGGGTCGACCCGAGCGCCGGCGGGTTCGGGCGCTCGGCGGGACCGGATGGCATGGGGGGATTCGCCGACGCTTTCGGCGACATCTTCGGCGACATCTTCGGCGCGACGCGGGCCGGCGGCCGCAGCGGCGTGTACCGGGGCGCGGATCTGCGCTACAGCATGGAGATCACGCTCGAACAGGCGGCGAACGGCTTCGCCACCGAGATCCGCGTGCCGAGCTGGGACACCTGCGAAACGTGCAGTGGCAGCGGCGCGAAGCCCGGCACCAGCGCGAGCCGGTGCGGCACCTGCGGGGGCTCCGGCAACGTCCGGATGACCCAGGGATTCTTCTCCATCCAGCAGACGTGTCCCACGTGTCACGGCTCCGGCTCGGTGATTGCCGATCCCTGCGTCGCATGCCATGGCGCTGGACGCGTGAAGAAGAACAAGGTGCTCGAGGTGAACATCCCGGCGGGCATCGACGAAGGCCAGCGCATCCGGCTGTCCGGCAAGGGCGAACCGGGAATGAACGGCGGTCCCGCCGGCGACCTCTATGTCGAGATCCACCTCACGCAGCACGACGTCTTCCAGCGCGAAGGCGACGATCTGCACTGCGAGGTGCCGATCGGGTTCGCCACCGCGGCCCTGGGCGGCGAGATCGACGTTCCGACGCTCGCCGGCAAGGCGAGCATCACCGTTCCGGAAGGCACGCAGGCCGGCAAGACATTCCGGCTGCGAGGCAAGGGCATCAAGGGCGTTCGTTCGTCGTATCCGGGCGATCTGTACTGCCACATCCTGGTGGAGACTCCCGTTCGTCTCAGCGAGAAACAGAAGAAGCTGCTGAAAGAGTTCGAAGCGAGCGTCAGGGAAGGCGGCAACAAGCACTCGCCGCAGACCAAGGGTTTCATGGACAAGATGAAGGGCTTCTTTACCGCCGAGTAGGAAGCGTCCTCGGTCCGCTGCGTGCTGCATCCTGGCCGCAGTGCCGGACTCGGTCCTGTCGCCTCGCTCGGCGGCTTCCCTCGGAGGAGTGCATGAAGCAACGATCCCTGGTTTCGCTCGCCGCCCTCGCCCTGGTGGCCGGATGCAGTTCCATTCCGGGGCAGCCGGAACATCAAGGGATGCACGCCGACCATTGCGCGGAATACCGCGCGACCATGGCCGGCAAGTCCCTGGAGGAGCAGCGCCAGGCCGCGGAGGCGCACATCGTCCGCATGCACGGGTCTTCCGACCCGGCGCACGTCGAGCGGCACATGAAGATGATGGAGCAGCGTTGCGGCGACGCGGCCCAGGGACAGCCGAAGGGCTAGCTTCACGTTGCGCCCCCGCACGGTCGATGCGCCCCGAGCCGCTGCTCGATCGCCTCGGTCAGAGGAGCATCTTGGCGCCGGCGATGAGCAGCACGGCCGCCAGTGCACCGCGCAAGGCCCGATTGCCGAGCCGACTGGCGCCGAACGTGGCACCGATCAGGCCACCGGCGACCACCGCGCCGACCCAATAGGGCAGGGCGTCGGGCAGCATGGGATGGCGCGACAGCAGCCCCATCAGTCCGGCGATCGAGTTGATGAGGATGAACGCGGCCGTCGGCGCCGCACTGTCGCGCACGGTGGCCCACCCGGCGAGCACGAGCAGCGGGCTGAGGAAGATTCCGCCGCCGACTCCGGTGAGACCGGACAGCAGTCCGATGCAGGCGCCGATGGCGAGCGCCAGGGGCACGGCCGGAGGCCCGGTGACGGCTCGTGCCCTCACCTTCACGCTCATCGTCTCGGCGAAGAGCCGGGCCGCGGAGTAGAGCAGCACCGCCCCGACCAGCACGCCGAACCACGCGATCGGCAGCTGGATGCGACCGCCGAGGAACGCCATCGGTACGGACGTGACCGCGAACGGCAGGAAGAGCCGCCACTGGAAGCCGTTGGCCCGCGCGAACTTGTAGAGGGAGATCGAGGCGACCGCGATATTCATCACGAGCGCCGTCGGGCGCATGATGACCGGCGCCACGCCGACGAGGCCCATCGACGCGAGGTAACCGGAGGCGCCGCCGTGGCCGACGGACGAATAAAGAATGGCCGCCGCGAAGAAGAGCCCGGCAAGGAGCAGCGCTTCCTCGGGCGTGACCACGGTGTGCGCCGTCAGCCGATGCCGTACCCGAGGGGACGCCAGGTGCCGTCCTCGAAGACGAGCGTCACCAGTTCCTGGGCTTCGTCCTTCTTGTCGAAGCGGGTGGCGAAGCGGACGGTGACGTAATCGCCGTCGGGCATGCCGGGAAGCGATGATTTGTAGGACGCCACTTCCGCCCGCCGTGTCTTCATCGCACCGAGCGCGCCGCGCGTCTTGGGCAGGCTTTCGGACCATTGCTGCTTGGTGACGTTGTCACGGAACCGGCGCGCCGACTGATCCCACGCCTTTCCGTAGTCCCCGGCATCGATGATGGCGAGCCACTCCTCGGCGCGCAGGCGCGCCGCGATCTCCTTGAAGGACTGGGCCTCCTTCTTTTGGACTTCCGCCGACGTTGGCGGCAGCGACGGGTCGGCAGGACTGGACGGCTTCAGCTGGGCGGATGCCGCCGCGCTGGCAGTGAGCAGGACGGCAAGGGCGAGGCTGGGGGTGATCTTCATCGGAACTCCTCAAGCGGGCGTATAGGCCAGTCGGATGTAAATGGGCGCGTACGGTGCTGCCTGGGTGATGTCGATCAGCGATTCGCGTGCGAGTTCGAGCAGCGCCAGGAAGTGCACCACCGCGACCGCGATGCCACGCGCGTGGTCGAACAGATCGGCGAATTCGACGAACCTCGACCCCTGCAGCCGCTTCAGGATGAGGCTCATGTGCTCGCGCACCGAGAGCTCTTCGCGGCTGATGTGGTGGTGCGCGTTCAGCTTCGCCCGCCGTATCACATCGGCCCAGGCTTCGCGCAGGTCGACCACGTTCACGTCCGGGAACCGTTTCTCGATCGACTGCTCGATGATCACGATCGCCCGCACGAAGTCGCGCCCGACGCGCGGCAGTTCGTCGATGCGCACGGCGGCGAGTTTCATCTGCTCGTACTCGAGGAGCCGGCGCACGAGTTCCGCGCGCGGATCCTCCACGTCTTCGCCCGTGTCCGCCTTGCGAACGGGCAGCAGCATGCGCGACTTGATCTCGATGAGCAGCGCGGCCATCAGCAGGTACTCGCCCGCCAGTTCCAGGTTCTTCGCGCGGATCTGGTCGATGTACGCGAGGTACTGGACCGTCAACGGAGCCATCGGGATGTCGAGGACGTTGAAGTGCTGCTTGCGGATGAGGTAGAGCAGCAGGTCCAGCGGACCCTCGAACGCCTCGAGGAACACTTCGAGTGCGTCCGGCGGGATGTAGAGGTCCTCGGGCAGCTTGAACAGCGGCTCCCCGTAGAGCTTCGCCAGCGCGACGCCGTCGATGATGTCCGGGGTCGTGTCTGTCATGGGGGCTTCCAGCGCGGCGGCCGCGTCAGGAGCGAGCAGCGGCTCGATCCGCGGGAGCGGGACGTTCCCGACCGGCCCCACTACTTCGCCTTCGGCTGGTAGACGTAGGCAGGCTGCGGCAGCGTCGATTCGTTGAACCGCTTGTAGAGCTCGGGATCGACGTCCTTGTCCCACCAGATGGCGCGGCCTTCGCGCTGCTGGCGATCGAGGTCGGGATTCTCTTCCCTCAGCTCCTGAAGGAACCTGGTGAAGTCGGATACGTAACCGGCGGCCATCGGATGGTTTGCCTCTTTATGATTGACGGCGATTTTACGTGACAGCAAGGGGACGGACGATGGGATGGCTGGGACGGCTGATAGCCGCGGCGGCGGCGCTCGTATCGGTGACGGCGTGCGATCCGGGCGGGCAGCCTTACGAGGACCTGCGGCTGGCGCGCCTGAAGGTCGGCGAGTCGACCGAGCAGGACGTTGTCCGGCTGTTCGGGACTCCGGTCGCGGTGCGTTCGCTGCCCTCCGGCAAGGGCCTCGTCTATCCGCTCGGCCCGCAGGGGGTGCACACGCTGCTGCTTCGCATCGGGCCCGACGGGCGCTATCAGGGACGCGAGAACCTGCTGACGCGCGAAAACTTCGGCCGTGTCACGCCGGGCATGCAGGGCGACCAGGTGACTGCGTTGCTCGGCCCGCCGGGCAGCAGGCAGGGGTACCCGCTGAAGCAGCAGTCGGCGTGGGAGTGGCGTTTCCTGGATGGCAACGACACCCGGCTCTTCGTCGTGATGTTCGACTCTACCGGGCGCGTGGTCAGCACCGCGGTCGAGGAAGAACCGAGCCGCCTTGGCGGCGGCTGAACGCGCGGTGCTTCAGGCCCTCGGCCGACGTACGGCGCTGAGGATGCCGCGCAGGATCTCCACGGGCGGCGGAGGGCAACCCGGCACGGTCACGTCGACGGGAATGACGCCGGCGATCCCGCCGCGACTGGCGTAGCTCTCGCCGAAGACGCCGCCCGAGCAGGCGCAGTCGCCGGTGGCCACCACCAGCTTGGGGTCCGGCGTCGCGTCGTAGGCGCGCTTCACCGCGATTTCCATGTTGCGCGAGACCGGCCCGGTGACGAGCAGCAGGTCGGCATGGCGCGGGCTGGCCACGAACCTGATGCCGCGTCCCTCAATGTTGTAGAAGGGATTGTTCAGCGCGTGGATCTCGAGTTCGCACGCGTTGCACGACCCGGCGTCGACGTGGCGGATGGTCAGCGCGCGACCGAGCAGTTCGAGGATGTCGCCGTGCAGGCGATCGGACTCGGCGGCCATGTCGGCGGCCGGTGCCGGCTCGGTACGGATGCCGGTCTTCAGCACCTGTCGCAGCAGAAGAAGCATCAGAGGTCCTGTCCCGAGTAACTGAGATTGAACGACTTGTTGATCAGCGGGAAGTCGGGAACGATGTTGCCGATCACCGCGTGCTCGAGCAGTGGCCAGTTCTGCCACGACGGGTCGTGGCAGTGGCAGCGCTGCAGGCGTCCGCCGTCATCGGCTTCAAGGGCGACCAGGACGTCGCCACGCCATCCTTCCACCCAGCCGATGCCGAACCCCGGACCGGAGCTCTTCGGCAGATCCACGCGCACGTCGCCGTTCGGCAGTCCGTCGGCGATGGACTCGATCAGGCGCAGCGACTCGAAGATCTCGTCGAAGCGGACCGCCACGCGCGCGGCGACGTCGCCGCGGACTTCCATCGCGGCCTTGACCCCCAGCTGATCGTACGGCGGACACGGAAGGTTCACGCGCAGGTCGTGCGGCGATCCGCTCGCGCGCGCCGCCAGCCCGGTAAGCCCGAGCTGCGCCGCAAGGTCCGGCGTGACGATGCCCGCCGTCAGGAACCGGTCCTGCAGCCCGGCATGCTCGTCGTAGATCGAACGCAGCCGGGCCACCTCGCCGTGCAGTTCCCGGCACTGCGCGCGGACATCCGCGAGTCCGGCGCGCGAGGGATCGACGGCGACGCCGCCGGGCACGATCAGGTCCATCAGCAGGCGGTGCCCGAAGACGGCCGCGCTCGTGCGCTGCCAGAGTTCGCGCAGGCGCGAGAACTGGGCCAGCCCGAAGGCGAGGCCGCCGTCGTTGCCGAGTGCGCCGAGGTCCCCGAGGTGGTTGGCGACCCGTTCGCGCTCCAGCAGCAGCGCGCGCAGCCATGCCGCGCGCGCCGGAATCGCGCAGCCGCACGCCGCCTCCGCCGCCATCGCATAGGCCCATGCGTAGGCGACCGTCGAGTCGCCGGATACGCGTCCGGCCAGCCGATGCCCGTCCGCGAGCGGCATGCCGACAAAGCGCCGTTCGATGCCCTTGTGCACGTAGCCGAGCCGCTGTTCGAGCCTGAGGACCTTCTCGCCGACGATCGAGAAGCGGAAGTGGCCGGGTTCGATGATGCCGGCGTGGATCGGACCGACCGGGATCTCGTGCACACCGTCGCCCTCCACGCTGACGAAGGCGTACCGCTCCTGCTCGTTCTCGAACGCGCGATGCGGATCGGCGTCGTGGCGCAGCGGGAAGAAGTCGGCGGGCCACGCGCCGTGCCGCAGCCAGGGTCGCCGATCCTCGGCGCCTGCGGCGCTCACTCCGAGCAGGTCGAAAAGGGCCCGCTGCATGCGTGCCGCGGACGGAAACACGGCCGCGAGATCCGGGTATTCGAGGCGATCGGCGGGCAGCGCAAGACGCGCGCACGCGAGCCCGTCCTCGAGTGCGTAGGCGGCGTAGACGATGAATCCTTCCCCCGCCGGGCGACGATCCGAGCCCCACACCGCGACGAAGCGACCGCCCGCGCGGGACAGCGGCCGCAAGGCTCGACCACTGCGTCTCCGTGACGGTCGCGATGGCGGCGGGCGCAGCGCCAGGCAACTGACGGAAGTCGATCTCGGTGTCGGCGATGCGCATCGTCAGCCTCCCGAGATCAGTCGGGCCGCCTGCTGGTACCAGGCTTCGAGGTACGGCGGGATGTACAGCCCGAGCATCAGGCTCAGGCCGAGGTGCACGAACACCGGGATCAGCGCGGGCGGATGGGCGAGCCGTTTGACCGAGGTCTCGCCGAACACCATCGGCTGCACCTTGCCCAGCACCGCCGCGAAGGCCACGCCGAGCGACAGCAGGAGCAGCGGCGTGGTCCACGGGTACTCGCGCATCGCGGTGGTGAGGATCAGGAACTCGCTCGCGAACACGCCGAACGGCGGCATTCCGAGGATCGCGAGCGATCCGATCATCAGACCCCAGCCCACGGCCGGCGAGACCTTGACCAGCCCCCGGATGTTCTCCATGAGCTGCGTGCCCGCTTTCTGTGCCGCGTGGCCGACGGCGAAGAAGATCGCGGACTTCACCAGCGAGTGCACCGTCATGTGAAGCAGGCCGGCGAAGCTCGCGATCGGCCCGCCCATGCCGAAGGCGAACGTGATGAGCCCCATGTGTTCGATCGACGAATACGCGAACATCCGCTTGATGTCGCGCTGGCGCGAGAGGAAGAACGCGGCGAGCACGACCGAGAGCAGGCCGAAGCCCATCATCAGGTCGCCGGCGAAGCGCGTCTCCAGCGCGCCGTCCGCCAGGACCTTGCAGCGGAGCACGGCATACAGGGCGACGTTCAGCAGGAGGCCCGACAGCACGGCCGAGATCGGCGTCGGACCCTCGGCGTGCGCGTCGGGCAGCCAGTTGTGCAGCGGAGCGAGTCCGACCTTGGTGCCGTAGCCGACCAGCAGGAAGACGAACGACAGCGCGATCACGGTGGGCTCGAGGTCGCCCTTGACCGCCACCAGGTGCGTCCAGAGCAGGCCCGCGCCCTCGACCTGCACGACGCGTTCGGCGGCGAGGAAGAGCAGGATCGTGCCGAACAGGGCCTGCGCGATCCCGACTCCGCACAGGATGAAGTATTTCCACGCCGCCTCCAGGCTGGCCGGTGTGCGGTACACCGCGACCAGCAGCACGGTGGCGAGGGTCGCCGCTTCCATCGCGACCCACAGCAGGCCCATGTTGTTCGTCAGCAGCGCGAGCAGCATCGTGAATGAGAACAGCTGGTACATGCTGTGGAACAGGCGCATGCGCGGCCCCGTCATCTTCCCGTTGTCGCGCTCGATCCGCATGTAGGGCCGGGCGAAGAGCGCCGTCGTGAACGCGACGAAGGCCGTCAGCGCGACGAGGAAGACGTTGAGCGAGTCGACGAAGAACTGCTCCTCGAGCACCAGCAGCGGGCCGTCGGCGATGACCATCGCGGTGAGGAACGCCGAGGCGATCAGCGTCGCCAGGCTGAAGGCGATGTTCACTTCGGCCGCGCGGTGGCGGTGGCCGATCAGCCCGAGCACGCACGCCCCGAGGAAGGGAGTGCCGAGAACGAGCAGGAGCGCTTCCATCCTCAGTCTTCCTTCAGTCGCTCGAGCTTGCGGATGTCGAGGCTGTCGAACTGCTCGCGGATCTGGAACATGAAGACGCCCAGGATGACCATGCCGATCAGCACGTCGAGCGCGATGCCGAGCTCCACGACCATCGGCATGCCGTAGGTCGCGCTGGTGGCGGCGAAGAACAGTGCGTTCTCCATCGCCAGGAAGCCGATCACCTGCGCGATCGCCTTCGTCCGCGTGATCATCATCAGGAACGAGAGCAGCACGCACGCGAGCGCGATGCCGAGCGTCCCGCGGGCCACCGACGCCGACAGGTTCGAGATCGGCGCCGCGAGGTTGAAGGCGAAGATGACGAGCACGATGCCGAGCAGCATCGTGGTCGGTATGTTGAGCAGCGACTCGACGTCCCACCGCACGTTCAGCCGCCTGAGCAGCCGATGGAGCAGCCAGGGAATGACCAGCACCTTCAGCGCGAAGGTGAGGGCTGCGGAGTAGTACAGGTGAGGCTGCTCCGTGAAGTACGCCATGATCGAGGTGGACGCGACCAGCGTCATCCCCTGCAGCGTGAACAGGTGGATCAGCGACAGGACCCGGCGCTGCGCCAGCAGGGCGAACGACAGCAGCAGCAGGAGTGCGGCGAACAGGTTGATGAGCTGGGACACCAGTGCCGGCATGTCCGCCTACGCCCCGAGCAGGAAGTGCACGAGGATGCCGATGACGGCGAGCAGGAACGCGCCGGCGAGGAATTCGGGCACCCGGAAGATCCGCATCTTGGCCGACAGCGTCTCGATCAGCGCCAGCCCGGCGCCGCCGACGGCGAGCTTCAGGGCCAGCGCCGGGGCGGCCAGCAGCAGTCCGACCGGGTCGTGCACCTGGGCGATGCCCCAGGGAAAGAACAGCGCCAGGCCGATCGACGAATACGCGAACAGCTTGAGACTCGCCGCCCACTCCATCAACGCGAGGTGACGTCCCGAGTACTCGAGCAGCATCGCCTCGTGGATCATCGTGAGTTCGAGGTGGGTCGCCGGATTGTCGACCGGCACCCGGGCGTTCTCCGCGAGCGACACCATTGCGAAGGCGACGCCGGCGAAGGCGAGGCTGGGCACGATCGCAAACTCGCGGCCGGCAGTCGTCTCGACGATGCTCGCGAGCGAGGTGGACTGCGTCATGAAGGCCGCCGTGAACAGCACCATCAGCAGCGCCGGTTCGGCGAGGAAGCCCACCAGCATCTCGCGGCGTGCGCCGAGCGTGCCGAAGGCGGTGCCGATGTCCATCGCGGCGAGCGACATGAAGACGCGGGCCACGGCGAACAGGCCCACCAGCGCGATCGCGTCCGCCGCCGGTGCCAGCGGAAGGTCCGTCGACAGGCTCGGCACGATGCCGCACGCGAGCACCATCACCCCGAACACGATGTAGGGCGCCATCCGGAACAGCGGACTGGCGCTGTCGGCGATCACCGAGTCCTTGTGGAACAGCTTGTGCAGCGTGCGGTACGGCAGCAGCAGCGGCGGTGCGCTGCGGTTCTGGAGCCACGCCCGGCACTGGTTGATCCAGCCCGTGAGCAGCGGCGCCCCCAGCACGGCGATCAGCAGCGCGAGCAGTTGCGCGACGACGCTGTAAACGGTCATCGGAACACCAGCAGCAGCATCACGATCAGCGTCACGAAGCTGTACGTGAGATAAGTGCCGATGCGTCCCTGCTGGAGCAGGCCGACGAGGCGCGACACGCTCTCGACCGCGCGCGCAACCGGCACGTACACCCAGTGCCAGAAATGGTCGGTGGCGGACAGGCGGTACACCGGATGCCGGTCGAACGGACTCGGCAGGTGGCGATCGATGCGGAAGAAGGGCTCGAACACCTGGCGGATCGGCTGGCCGAAGCCCTCGGCGGTGTCCTGCATCCGCGGGTTGAGCAGCGGGAAACCGCAGTCCCAGGGCGGCGCCCGGCGAACGCGCCCGTGGTAGAGGCGCCGCACCATCACGAAGGCCAGCGCGCAGGCGGCCGCCACCAGCAGCAGGAACAGTAACGGGCTGTAGCTCGAACGCTCGGCTGCCACCGGGGCCAGCATCAGCCAGCCGTTCGCGGCGACCTGCCGGCCCACGCCGTCGCCCACGAGGACGCGGGTCACGGGATCGATCAACGCAATGACCGTCGCGGGAAACAGGCCGAGCAGCACGCAACCGGCGGCGAGCCAGACGAGGCCCGCGCGCTCGATGCGTGCGGCGTCGTGCGAGCGCGCGAGCGCCGGTTCGCGCGGCTGCCCGAGGAAGATCACGCCGAAGAACTTCACCATCACGTAGCCGCCGAGCGCGGCCACCAGCGCGACGCCCGCGGCCACCACGGGCAGCAGCATGTTCACGAACGTGCTTGGAAGGCCGAGCGTGAAGAGGAAGCTCTGCAGCAGCAGCCACTCGGAGACGAAGCCGTTCAGCGGGGGCAGCCCGGCCGCGGCGAGCGCGCCCGCCAGCGCGAGCCAGCCTACCCAGGGCATGGTGCGAAGCAGTCCGCCGAGCTTTCCGAGGTTGCGCTCTCCCGTCGAGTGCAGCACGGCCCCGGTGCAAAGGAACAGCAGGCTCTTGAAGAACGCATGATTCAGCGCGTGGTAAAGGACGGCCGTGAGCGCGAGCGCGGCGAGCGCGGACATGCCGTATCCGACGAACAGCAGCGCGAGTCCGATGCCGACCAGCAGCAGCCCGATGTTCTCGATGGACGAGTAGGCGAGCAGGCGCTTCATGTCGGTCTGCACCGCGCTGAACACGACGCCGAAAAGCGCCGTCGACATGCCGAGCACGATCGCAAGGACGCCCCACCACCAGAGTTGCGTCTGCAGGACCTCGAAGCCCACGCGCAGCAGGCCGTAGATGGCGGTCTTCAGCATCACGCCGCTCATCAGCGCCGACACCGGTGACGGCGCGGCGGGGTGCGCCTCGGGCAGCCAGATGTGCAGCGGGAGCATGCCCGCCTTGGCGCCGAAACCGAAGAGCGCGAGCAGGAAGGCTGTCGACGCCCAGAACGGCGACAGTTGCTGGGCGCGCATGTTGGCGAAGGTGTAGTCGCCGGTGTTCGCCTGCAGCACGCCGAAGGCGAGCAGGATGCCGAGCGCGCCGATGTGCGCGATCAGCAGGTAAAGGTAGCCCGCCCGGCGGATCGCGGGAATCATGTGGTTCGCCGTCACGAGGAAGAAGGACGACAGCGCCATCAGTTCCCACATCACCATGAAGACGTAGGCGTCGTCGGCGACCATCACCATCGCCATGCTGGCGACGAACAGGTGGTAGAGCAGGCACAGCAGCCCGGGCGGCGTGCCTTCGCCCTTCCTGAAGTAGCCCGAGGCGAACAGCGCGATCCCCGCGCCGGCGCTGCCGAGCAGCAGCAGGAAGAACGCGGACAGTGCATCGAGCCGCAGGTGGAAGGGCAGGCCCGGAAGCCCGATCGGCAGGACCGCGACCTGCGGCACCGCGAACAGGCCCGCGCCCGCCACGCCGGCGAGCAGCAGGCTCACCAGCGCTCCGAGCGGAAACAGCACGCGCGCCACGAGGAAGAAGCTCGCCGGGCGGACCATCCCCGCCGCACCGATGAGGATCCAGAGCCCCACGGCGATCAGGACGCCGTCGATGGGCAGGAGTTGCGCGAGGCCGGTCACCGTCGCCGCCGAAGGTCAGCGCCGCGTCGGCTTGCGCGACGCAGCGAGGAGCCAGGCAGGAAGAGAGCGGTTTCCGGCGTGCTCGATGATGTATTCGCGGATCAGCTGCCGCACGACCTGCGACGAGGTCAGGTCCTGCGCAGCACAGATCTCCTCGAACAGGGCCTTCTTGCGAGGGTCGAGCAGCAGCGTCAGGCGTGCTGTCTTGGTTTCTGTCTTGGTGGCCATTGCGCAGCCCGCGGATCGCGACGACTGCATATGTTAATCATATGTGAATCAAACGTAAATCACATGTGCGGACGACCGCGTGTGCGGCGGTTGACGCGCGTCAAGCGGGCACGTTGGTGGCGGCCCTAACGTCGGCCTCGAACGACTGCGTAGAACAACGGGAGACGCACGATGCAAAGAACTGCCCTGACGATGCTGGCTTTTGCGATGTTTTCGGCGCCGGCCGCCGCCGCCGACCCCACCTGGCAGAAGGACGTCGGGCCGCTGATCGCGGCGAAGTGCGGCGCCTGCCATGGCGCGAGCGCTCCGGAGTACAACGACTGGATGCAACTGGGCGACGAGAAGCGGTCCAAGGTCGGGCCGCGCATGGATACCTATCCGCACTTCATGTCGTACGTCGTGTGGCCCGCCAGCGGCGCGATGATGCGCAGGCTGGACGACGGCAAGGCGGCGGGCGGCAAGCCGGGCAACATGTACATGTTCCTCGGCGCGAACGACGAGGAGCGGGCGAAGAACCTCGCCACCATCAAGGCCTGGCTCGGCGACGGCGCGTGGAACATGAACCGGTTCAAGGCGCGGGGCGACGTCCCGGGCATCACCAAGGAACAGCTCGAGAGCGTCAAGGCCAAGTACTGAGCCGTACCCGGGCGTGGCGCCGGCCGCGGTTCGGGCGCACCGCGGCGTCCCGCCGGCCACCGCCGCGGCAGCGGCGGCCGCCGGTTACTTCACCCGCATGCCCGGCTGCGCGCCGGAGTCGGGATCGAGCACGTAGATCCCGGGCTGCCTGGTCTCGTCGGCGTGGCTGGCGGCGAGCACCATGCCTTCGCTGACGCCGAACTTCATCTTGCGCGGCGCCAGATTCGCGACCAGCACGGTCAATCGCCCGACGAGGTCCTGTGGCGCATAGGCCGACTTGATGCCGGAGAAGACGGTGCGATGCCGGCCCTCGCCGGCGTCCAGCGTCAGCTTGAGCAGCTTGTCGCTGCCTTCGACCTGGCTGGCATCCACGATCTTCGCGACCCGCAGGTCGATCTTCGCGAAGTCGTCGATCGTGATGGTGTCGGCGATCGCGCTGCCGCCGGGCAACGGCTTCGCCTCGTCCGCCGGCGCCGGCGGCTCGAACAGCGCATCAAGCTGCCTGCCTTCGACCCGGGTCATCAGGTGCGAGTAGGCGCCGACGCGGCGGGGAAGGTCCTCGGCGTCGCTCCACGTGAAATCCCGGTCGAGGCCGAAAAGTTCACGGGCAACCCGGCTCGCGGTCCGCGGCAGGACCGGCGCCAGGCACACCGACAACAGCTTGAAGCCGTGCAGCGCGCGCGAGCAGACGTCCTGCAGTTCGTCGCGCCGGGCCGGATCCTTCGCCAGCAGCCACGGCTGCGCCGCATCGAAATCCTGGTTGATGCGGTCGGCCATCGTCATCACTTCGCGGATCGCCTTGCCGTACTCGCGCGCTTCGAGGAGTTCGGCCACCTGCTGCGCCGCCGCCCGGGCGGCGCCCGCCAGCGCACCATCGCCGGCGAACTTCAGTTCGCCCCCGAAGTGCTTGCCGATGAAGCTCGATGCGCGGCTGGCGATGTTGACGTACTTGCCGACGAGGTCGCTGTTGACCCGCTGCAGGAAGTCGTCCGGGTTGAAGTCGATGTCCTCGACCCGCGCGTTGAGCTTGGCCGCGATGTAGTAGCGCAGCCACTCGGCGTTCATGCCGAGCTCGAGGTACTTGAGGGGGTCGATGCCGGTGCCGCGGCTCTTGCTCATCTTCTCGCCGCTGACCGTGATGAAGCCGTGCACATAGACGTTGTTCGGCACCTTGTACGGCGTGCCGGCGAACTTCAGCATCGCCGGCCAGAACAGCGTGTGGAAGTAGATGATGTCCTTGCCGATGAAGTGGACCTGCTCGGTGCCGGGGTCCTTCAGGAAGGCTTCGAAGTCGATGCCGGCCCGCGCGCAGTAGGCCTTGAAGCTCGCGAGATAACCGATCGGCGCATCCAGCCACACATAGAAGTACTTGCCGGGCGCATCCGGGATCGGGATGCCGAAGTAGGGCGCATCGCGGGAAATGTCCCAGTCGCCGAGTGCCTTGTCGGCATCGCCCGTGAGCCATTCGCGCGCCTTGTTCGCCACTTCGGACTGCAGCCGGCCGTCCTGGGTCCAGCCGCGCAGGAACTCCACGCAGCGCGGATCGGACAGCTTGAAGAAGTAGTGGTCCGACGTGCGCAGTTCCGGCGCGGCGCCGGACAGCACCGAATACGGGTTCTTCAAGTCCGTTGGCGAATACACCGAACTGCACACCTCGCACGCGTCGCCGTACTGGTCCTTCGCGCCGCACTTCGGGCACTCGCCCTTGATGTAGCGATCCGGGAGGAACATGCCTTTGACCGGGTCGAAGAACTGCTCGACCGGTTTCGAGTACGTCAGCCCGGCGGCCTTCAGCTTGCGGTAGATGTCCTGGGACAGTTCGGTGTTTTCCGGCGAGTCGGTGGAGTGCCAGTGATCGAAGCGGATCAGGAAACCGTCCAGGTACTTCTGCCGGCCGGCGGCGATCGCGGCGACGAACGCCTGCGGCGTCTTCCCGGCCTTCTCGGCGGCGATCATGATCGGCGCCCCGTGGGCATCGTCGGCGCCGACGAAATGCACTTCGTGGCCCTGCATGCGCTGGTGCCGCACCCAGATGTCGGCCTGGATGTACTCCATGATGTGGCCGATGTGGAAGGCGCCGTTGGCGTACGGCAGGGCAGTCGTGACGAACAGTCTTCGTGTCATGGTCTTCGTGTTCCCGGTGTGGCTTCGATGCGCTCTCGGCATGGCCGCCGGACGCGGCCATGGCTCCCGGGCGTCACATTCGGGCGAGTGTGCGACGGCCGGCGAGCAGGCGGCGAAAGGCCGGCGATGCGGAGCGGGAAACGGACAGGGTGGACATAGGGTCGATCGCTAGAGGGACATTCTATCAACCGAGGTGCGCTCGATTAGACTCACGGGCTCACTGATCGCAGCATCGAGACCCGCAGGCAGCCACCATGGGCATTACCGTCGAACAAGCCAACGAGGCGCTCAAGGGCGTCATCGACCCGAACACCGGCAGGGACCTCGTCAGCACGCGGTCCGCGCGCAACGTGCGAGTGGAGGGCAACGACGTCAGCGTCGACGTCGAACTCGGCTATCCGGCGGCCAGCCAGATCGACGGCATTCGCCGCGCGGTGATCGACGCGCTGAAAGCGGCCGGTGCGGCAAACGTCAGCGCGAACGTGACGATGAAGATCGTCGCGCACACCGTGCAGCGCGGGCTGAAGGTCATGCCGAACGTCAAGAACATCGTCGCCGTGGCGTCCGGCAAGGGCGGCGTCGGCAAGAGCACGGTCGCGGCGAACCTCGCACTCGCGCTGTCCGCCGAGGGCGCGCGCGTGGGTGTGCTCGACGCCGACATCTACGGCCCCAGCCAGCCCACGATGCTCGGCATCTCCGGCAAGCCGGAATCCACCGACGGCCGGACGCTCGAGCCGATGGAGAATCACGGCCTGCAGATGAGTTCGATCGGCCTGCTGATCGACCCCGACCAGCCGATGGTGTGGCGTGGCCCGATGGTCACGCAGGCGTTGCAGCAGCTGCTGTCGCAGACGAACTGGAAGGACCTCGACTACCTCGTGGTGGACATGCCGCCGGGCACGGGGGACATTCAGCTGACGCTCGCACAGCAGGTGCCGGTCACCGGCGTGGTGATCGTCACCACGCCGCAGGACATCGCGCTGATGGACGCGAAGAAGGGCCTGAAGATGTTCGAGAAGGTCGGCATCCCGATCCTCGGCATCGTCGAGAACATGGCCGTGCACGTGTGCTCGAACTGCGGCCACGCGGAGCACATCTTCGGCGCCGAGGGCGGCAGGAAGATGGCGCAGGAATACGGCGTGGACTACCTCGGCAGCCTGCCGCTCGACATCCGGATCCGCGAACAGGCCGACGCCGGCCGCCCGACGGTCGTCGCCGACCCGGCGGGCGCCATCACGGCGACCTACAAGGACATCGCGCGCAAGGTCGCGATCCGCATCGCCGAGAAGGCGAAGGACATGACGCTGAAGATGCCGACCATCAAGGTGTCCAGCACCTGATGCCGGCCTTCGTCGTCGGCGAGGTCCGTGTCACCGACCCCACGCACTGGCAGGGGTACGTGGAACGGGTCGGGTCCACGTTTGGCGGGCACGGCGGGAAGGTTCTGTTTCGGGGCCGCAAGCGCATCGCGCTGAATGGCAACGCTCACGGCGAGAGCATCGTGGTGATCGAGTTCCCCGACGTGCAGGCGGCGCAGCGCTGGCATGAATCGCCCGAGTACCAGTCCCTGGTCGCGCGCCGCGATGCCGGCGCTGACATCGTCCTCACGATCTACGAAGCCTAGGCACGGGGCGGGGCCGGCTGGCCCGGTCCCCGCCGGTTCTCACTGAGTTCCGGGGATCACCACGCCCCACGGTTGCGCCCCGACCTTGATCTGCTTCAGTTCCTTGCGCGCGGCGGTGTCGATCACGGACACGGTGTTCGATCGTCCGTTGGCGACGTAGAGCTTGCCGCCGTCCGGCGTGAGCGCCATGTTCCATGGCCGGCTGCCGACCTTGATCGTGTGCGTGACGGCGTTGGTGGCGGTATCGATCACCATGACCGTGCCGTCGGCCCCGTTGGAGACGTACACCTCGCGGCCGGTCGGATGCACCTTGATGCCGTTGGAGCGACCGCCGGCCGGGATCGACGCGAGGACCTTGCGCGCGGCGACGTCGATCGCGTAGACCGTGTTGGCAAGCTCGCAGGCTACGTAGGCGCGTGAACCGTCGGGCGTGAACCCGATGCCCCGCGGCCGCTTGCCCACCTTGATCGAGGCGGCGAGCTTGCGGGCCTCGACGTCGATCACGTCCACGACCTGCGATTCCTCCGCGCTCACGAACACCCACTTGCTGTCGGGACTGAAGACGGCGTGCTCGGGGTTCTCGCCCTCGACCTTGACCTTGAACGCGACCTTGCCGGTAGCGACATCGACGAAGAGCACCTGATGGTCCTCCTCGATGGCCACCGCGATCCACTTGCCGTCCAGAGACCGGCCGACGCCTTCGGGCGATTCGCCGAGGTTCACCGTGCCGGTCTCCGCCCGCGTGGCGAGATCGATGATGCGCAGGGCATTGCTCTTCTGGTCGCTTACGAAGAGCCGCTTCCCGTCGACGCTCGCCGCCATGCCGCGCGGCGTCTTACCGGCCTTGACGGAGGCGATCACCTCGTCCTTCGACGTGTCGATCACCGAAAGCGTGCCGTCCTTCTCGTTGGAGGCGTAGGCGTACTGCGCCGCGGCGCCGAGCGGCACGAGCAGTGCGGCAGCGACGACGGCAGCGATCATCTTCTTCATCGGTTCTCCGTAGATTTGCGAGCCCGTTCGGCCGCACGACGTTTTCCCTCGGCGATCTGGGCGGGACTCATTTCACTGGCGATTTCGTTACGGTACGCGAGGCCGTCCATCACGCTGTTCTCGCCGGCGGCGCTGAACCAGGCGTACGCCTCGACGAGATCACGGCCGACGCCCGCGCCGTCCCGGTACATGCGTCCGATGGAAAGCTGCGCCATGGGCACACCCGCAGTGGCCGCCGCGGTCAGCCACCGCGCAGCCTCCTTCGGGTCCTCGGGGACGCCGCGTCCGAGCCGGTACATCGTTCCCAGTTCGGCCTGGGCCTGGGCGTGGTTCTGCTCGGAGGCCTTCCGCAGCCAGCGAGCGGCCGCTCCCGCATCCTTTTCCATCCCCCAGCCGAATCGCGCCATCATGCCCATCCGATACTGCGCTTCGGCGTCGCCCGCATTCGCCTTCGGCGCGTACAGTGCCGCGGCGGCCGCGTAGTCTTCGCGCTCGTAAGCCGCCTGCGCGGCGTCCACCGGCGCCTGCGCCTGCGCGGAACCGCAGGCGATCGCGAGGCCGAGCGCCCAGAAGCAGCATGCCCGCGCGATGGCGGCGACAGCGGTCGGGACGGCACCATTCGAGGAGTTCATGCGCTTCGTGGTCACGTTGTTCATCGTCGAGTTGATTGCGGCCGCCGCCATTGCCTTCACATCTGCGAGCGCCGCCGGCCTGCCGGACCAGCGCGCCGCGATCGAAGCCGGCCGGCGGTTGTTCTTCGATCCGCGTCTTTCGGAACCGCCCGGTACCTCATGCGCATCCTGCCACGATCCCGCGCGGGCGTTCACGGGCGACAACGGATCGGGGCGCGCCGCCGCGCGCGGCAGCCGGCCGGAAACGATCGGCACCCGCAACGTGCCCACCGTGATGTACCTCGCGTCCAGTCCCGGTCCGGGGATGTCCGAGAAGGACGGCAGGGCCGTTCCGAGCGGCGGGTTCTTCTGGGACGGGCGCGCCGCCACGCTGGCCGAGCAGGCGCTCGGTCCGCTGTTCGCCGCCAACGAAATGAACAACCGCGACCCCAAATCCCTCGTGGCCCGCGTGGCATCTTCGGAGGCCGCGCCCTGGCTGCGGCAGGCCTACGGCGAGGATGTCTTCTCGGACACCGGCCGGGCACTGCAGGCGTTGACCGCGGCGCTGGCGGCGTTCGAGCAGAGCCCGACCTTCTCGCCTTTTTCCTCGAAATTCGACGCGGTGGTGCGGGGCGAGGCGCGGTTCACGCCGCAGGAGGAGCGTGGGCTCGGCCTTTTCACCATCGCGCAGAAGGGCAACTGCGCGGCATGCCATACGGTGAGTCCCGACAGTCGTGATCCGCGCGATTCGCTCTTCACCGACTTCGGTTTCCACGCGCTTGGGGTGCCGCGCAACCCGGATGTCGCGCGGCAGGGCGAGTTCGATCTCGGCTACTGCGCAACACTCTCCGGAGGGGGTTCGGCCAACGGCCGCTGGTGCGGCTGGTTCAAGACGCCGACGCTGCGCAATGTCGCGCTGACTGCGCCGTACATGCACAACGGTCGATTCGCGACGTTGCGCGAAGCCGTCGCGTTCTATGCGACGCGCGACACCGAACCCGAACGCTGGTATCCGAAGGGAGCGAAGTTCGACGACCTTCCGCCTGCGCTGCACGGCAACGTCGACGTTGAAATGCGGCCGTACCACCGTCGCCCCGGACAGCGTGCGGCGCTGAATGACGAGGAAATCGACGACATCGTCGCGTTCCTGCGCACGCTCAGCGACGGCTACGCGCCTTGACCAATGGCCTGCGGGCCGCTCAAGGAGCGGTGGAGCGTCCGTGCGGCAGCATGCGATGGAAGACGCCGTCGCGGTCGATCAGCCAGTGTTTCAGCGCCGCGAGAACATGCACCGCGATCAGCAACATGAAGACCAGTGCAGCCGTGAAGTGCATGGCGCTGAAAAGGTCCTTCAATGCTTCGTCTTTCCATCCCCAGGCCGGCAAGGTCACGCCGAAGTACTTGATGGGATAGCCCGAAAAGACCGAGCCGAAATAGCCGGCGAGGGGCATCGCCAGCATGCACACGTAGAGGAGCGCGTGGCTGGCTCGGGCTGCACGCGCTTGCCACGCGGCTGTCGACGCCGGCAGGTCGGGCGGGCGATGCGTGAGGCGCCACGAAAGCCGGAGCACGATCAGGACGCCGAGCGTGAGTCCGATCGACTTGTGCACGTTGAACCAGTACGCGCGCACTCCCGGTGGCTGCTTCGGGATGTCGATCATCCACCAGCCGAGCGCGATCTGGGAGAGCACGCCCACTGCGATGATCCAGTGCAGGGCCATGGCGACGCGGTCATAGCGCACGACCGCAACGGGGCGAAGCGCTGCCGACACTACTTGCCCGCGCCGGCCGCGCGCAGGAGCGCGGCGGTGTCGGGGTGTTTTTCCGCCTCGGCGAGCGTGAGTGCCGATTCGCCCCGGCTGTCGCGCGCCGCAACGTCCGCGCCGCGTTCGAGCAGCAGCTTGACGCTGTCGTTCTTGCCGTACGCCGCGGCCCACATCAGCGCCGTCGCGTCGTTCGCATAGCGCTGGTTGGCGGCGACGCCTGCAGCAAGGAGCGCGGCAACGCATTCCGCGTTGCCGTTGCCGGCGGCGTAGATCATGGCGGTCTTGTCCGTGCGGTCCGTGGGTTCGATAGTCGCCTTGGCGGCGAGGAGCATGCGGACGATCGCCGCGTGTCCGCCGTAGGCCGCGCTCATCAACGGTGTGACCCGTGCGAGGTTGGCGAGGTTGACGTCCGCGCCGCGCTCGAGAAGCAGTTGCACGAGTTCGGCGTTGCCATTGCGCGCGGCCGTGTTCAGGGGTGTATCGCCCAGACGATTGCGCGAGTTGGCATTGGCACCTTGATCGAGCAGCGCGCGCACCGTGGCAACAGACCCGGTCCTCGCGGCCTGCACGAGATCGAAGTTGATGTTTCGCTGCTGGCCCGATGCGCTGGCGCACACGCACGGACATCAGGATTGCTGCAAAGCAGCGAAACGGCTTCATCGGTTTGGTCTCCCTGAACTTGCGCCGCGATACCCTTTTTTCGGGGTCGGATGTGCTCCAGCGGCCGGCTCGCCCGTATTATCCGCGGGCCGGACGAGTACATGGACACCACCAACACCGGGTATGCGTGGCGATGCCGGTGATCGCCTGCGGTGCGATCACCGATATCGGACACGATTGAAGTCGTTTCCTTCGCAGCACGAGAACGAATCAGGGGGAGAAGGATGAAGAGTCAAGCTGTTCTATTGCGGGCGCTCGTAGCGACGGTCACGGCAGTCGCCGCGATGTCGTCGACGACCGCGCAGGAAGTGCAGGGCCAGAAGGGTGGAGCGGCGGCCGGAGTGCCGAAGAACGTCGCCGTTTCGCAGGCGCAACTGAACGACGCGGGCAAGCAGACGGCCAACTGGCTGCACACCAACGGCGACTACGGCCAGCTCCGCTATTACGGCGGCGACCAGATCAATCGCGGCAACGTCAAGAACCTGCGCCCGACGTTCGTCTTCCAGACCGAAGTCGTGGAATCGATGGAAACCGCGCCCATCGTGGTCGACGGCGTGATGTACCTGACCACCTCGTACAACCACATCTATGCGATCGATGCGGTGACGGGCAAGCAGTTCTGGCATTACAAGCACAAGATGGGGCCGGTCACGACGTTCTGCTGCGGCCCGAACAACCGCGGGGTCGCCATTTCGGGCGGCAAGGTCTTCATGGGCACGCTCGACGCGCGGCTGGTGGCGCTCGATGCCAAGACCGGCAACGTCCTGTGGAACGTCGAGATCGCCGACCCCGAGAAGGGCTACAGCGAAACGATGGCGCCCACCGTCGTCGACAACAAGGTGCTGATCGGAACCAACGGCGGGGAGTACGGCATCCGCGGTTTCGTCAAGGCGTTCAACGCCGACGACGGCAAGGTGCTGTGGACCTTCTACACGATCCCGGAAAAGGGGCATGAAGGCGTGTGGGCGCAGAACGACCTGACCGGCCGCAACATGAAGCGCGACATCGCGGCGGAGAAGGCGGCGTTCGCGAAGGACGCGTCGTTCTATCAGACGCTGGGCGGCGGCGTGTGGATGAACCCGTCGGTCGATCTCAAGACCCGCACGGTGTGGTTCGTCGTCGGCAACCCGTCGCCGGATCTGTACGGCGCGGAGCGTCCGGGTGACAACCTGTACACGGATTCGCTGGTCGCGATCGACCTGGACAAGGGTACGTACAAGTGCCACTCGCAGTACATCGCGCACGACGTGTGGGACCTCGACGCCGTGAGCCCGCCGATCCTCGTCGACGTGAAGGACAAGTCCGGCAAGATGATTCCGGGCGTGATCCATGGCGGCAAGACGGGACACGTCTATGTCCACGACCGTTCCAACTGCAACCTGATCCGCTTCTCCGAGGCGATGATCCCGCAGGAAAACATGTGGGTGCTGCCGACCGCCGAAGGCGCTCGCATGCTGCCCGGCGCGAACGGTGGTGTGGAATGGTCGCCGATGAGCTTCGATCCGAAGACTCGCCTCGCGATCGCGCTGAACCTCCATCAGCCGATGACCTATCACGTCGAGACCGCCAAGTACCCGGGCGGCAGCAAGCTCTGGCTCGGCGGCGCGTTCAAGGTGATCCCGAGCGAGAAGCAGTGGGGCCGCGTGGCCGCCGTCGAGGTCGACACCGGAAAGATCAAGTGGAAGTTCGACACCGAGCAACCGCTGATCGGAGGCGGGCTCGCCACGGCCGGCGGGCTGTACTTCTTCGGCGAGGGCAACGGCAGCTTCAACGCGCTCGACTCCGCGACCGGCAAGAAGCTGTGGAGCTTCAACTGCGGCGCGGGCGCCAACGCGATGCCCGTGTCCTACATGGTCAACGGAAAGCAGTACATCGCCATGGGCTGCGGCGGGAACACCCAGCTCGACTTCAAGCGTGGCAACAGCGTGTTCGTCTTCGCGCTATAACTCGCAGTTCGGCGGGCAAGGGGCCGCCCGCGGGCGGCCCCTTTTTTTCGAGGAAGGCAGAATCTTGAAAAGGTCATTGTGTTCATCCGTGCTGACCATCGCGGTGGCCTTGCTGGCGCAGGGAGCGGCCGCGCAGGACGTCGACGCCGGGCGCAAGAAGGCAGAGGCGTGCGTGGCGTGCCACGGTCCGAACGGCAATTCCACCAACGTGCAGTACCCGGTGCTGGCAGGTCAGACGGCGCGCTACATCTATCTGCAGATCAAGGACTTCAAGGAGGGACGCCGGACGGAGCCTCAGATGGAGCCCTTCGTCAAGGACCTGTCGAGGCAGGACATGTTCGACATCGCGGCGTTCTTCGCTGCCCAGAAGCCGCGCGCCACGGCCTTCAAGGCCGACCCTGCGCGGGCGGCCCGCGGCAAGGTGAAAGCCGACGAGACCCTGTGCACGATGTGCCACCTGGGCGGGTTCCTGGGCCAGAACGAGATTCCGCGCGTCGCGGGCCAGCACTACGAATACACCGTGAAGCAGATGCGCGACTTCAAGGCGGGCCGGCGCACGAACGATGCCGGGAACATGGCGAGCGTCGCGAAGACGCTCAGCGACCAGGACATCGAGGACCTCGGCCATTACCTCGCCGGCTTGTACTGATGCCGAAGGCAAGCCACGCGGGCAAAGAGGGCCGGTGAAGCGTCGGCGGGCTTCGGCTCGGATTTCCCTGGTGCTGATCGGCACCGGGGCCCTGGCGGCCTGCGAGCAGGCGCCGCCGACGATGGCCCGCGATCACTACGCAACGGTCGAGGACTGCGCGGCCGACTGGGGCCGGCCGGAGAGTTGCGACCGCGTGCAAAGTTCCGGCTATCCCGGCGGCGCGTTCATCTTCCGTGGGCCGCCCTACGCCGTCGGTGCCCGGGATTCCGCGCGCGCGCAGGCCTTCGGCGACGCCGCGCGTGGGGGCCGGGCGCTCGTCGACCCCTCGCGCCAGGGCCGCGCCATCGGTAGCGCGATGGAACCGACATCGCGCGGCGGTTTCGGCAGCCAGGCCCGTTCGCATTCGTCGTTCGGCAGCTGATGCGCCGCGAACTCCTCGACCCGCGGCCCGACTGGCCGGCCGCGATGGAGGCCCTCGGATTCCACTATCACTCCATCGACGGCACGTACTGGGACGAGTCGCGCTGCTATGTGTTCGAGGAGCGCGAAATCGACGCGCTGGAGGCCGCTACGTCGGAGCTCCACGAAATGGCGCTGAACGCGGCCCAGCAAGTGGTCGCCACCGGGCGCTGGGAGGAGTTCGCGGTGCCGGCCGAATGGGTGCCGGCAATCGAAGCGAACTGGCGTGCCTGCCTCGAGGGCTCGAGCGACGCCTTCACGCTGTTCGGACGCATGGACCTGAGCTACGACGGGCGCGGACCGGCGAAGCTGCTCGAGTACAACGCCGACACGCCGACTTCGTGCCTCGAAGCGAGCGTGGCTCAATGGGACTGGCTGAAGGCGGTGCGACCGGAGGCCGACCAGTTCAATTCCTTGCACGAAAAGCTGATCGATGCATGGCGTCACCTGCGCGCCTCGGTCGGTGAAAAGCGACTGCATTTCGCGGCCGTGCAGGACAGCGCGGAGGACTGGGGAAACATCGACTACCTGCGCGATGTGGCGATGCAGGCTGGCTGGCAGACCGTGGCGCTGCCCATCGAGCGCATCGGCTGGAACGGCAGGGCCTTCGTCGACGAGTTCAACGTTCCCATCGAGCGTCTCGTCAAACTGTATCCGTGGGAGTGGTTGGTGGGGGAGGAGTTCGGGCCCGCGCTGCTCGCGAGCCCGATGAAGCTGGTCGAGCCGCCGTGGAAGATGCTGCTGGCGAACAAGGCACTGCTTGTCGTCCTGTGGGAGCTCTATCCGGACCATCCCAATCTGCTGCCGGCGTATTACGACCCGGAACCCCTCGGCGATCGCTATGCAAAGAAGCCGAGGCTTGCCCGCGAAGGCGCGAACGTGACGCTGGTGGACGGCGCCACCGTCGAGAGCGTCGACGGCACGTACGGCGCGGAGGGCTTTGTCTACCAGGCGCTGGCGCCGCTGCCTCGCTTCGGCGCCGATCACACCGTGATCGGCTCTTGGATCGTCGGTGACGCGCCAGCCGGCATCGGCATCCGTGAAGACGTTTCACCCGTCACCCGCAACACCAGCCGGTTCGTTCCGCACTACTTCACATGAGGACTGCCATGCCCAGTGCCGCCTTCGACTCCCTGGCCGGTCTGCCGTACTTCATCGCGTACTTCGGCCTGTCGCTTGTTCTGCTCACCGCCTGCCTGGTCATCTACGTCGCGATCACTCCCTACCCGGAAATCCGGCTGATCCGGGAAGGCAACGCCGCCGCCGCGGCGACGCTGGCGGGCGTGCTGGTCGGCTTTGCCTTGCCGCTCGGCAGCGCGGTGGCGCACAGTGTTTCGCTCCTCGACATGCTGGTGTGGGCCGTGGTCGCGCTGGTGGCGCAACTGGCCGCGTACGCGGCCGTGCGGCTCGCGGTGCCGAAAGTCGTGCAGCACGTGCGCGAGGGCCAGGTGGCGAGCGGCGTGTTTCTCGGGGCGGTGGCCGTTTCCGTCGGTATCCTGAACGCCGCGAGCATGACCTACTGATCCATCGAGCACGAGGAAGCTGGAAATGCGCATCGATCCCTGGACGCCCCAAGCAGCGCCACGCAACGAGGAACTGGTGAAGTCCATCGAAGCGCGCCGTGGCGGCGCGCTCATCAACCTCGATCGCATGCTGCTGTGGAGCGAACCGCTCGCGCGCGGCTGGAACACCTACCTGCGCGCGCTGCGGCAGGAGATTTCGCTGTCCCCTTTCCTGCGCGAGCTCGCAATCTGCGTGGTCGCGCGGCTGACCGGAGCGCAGTACGAATATCACCATCACGCGCCGGAGCTGAAGAAGGCCGGCGCGACCGATGCTCAACTGGCGCTGCTCGACGATCCCGACAGCGCCGCGCAGAACCCGCTCTATGACGATCTTCAGCGAGCCGTGATCGCCTTTGCCATCGCCAGCACCCGCCACGTCAGGATTCCTGACGAACTCTTCGACGAACTGAAGGGCCGCCTGTCGACGACCGAACTGGTGGAACTCGTCGCGTCCACGGCCGCCTACAACATGGTGGCCCGGTTCCTGGTGGCGCTGGACGTGACACCTGAAGCCTGAACCGCTGCGAACGCGGGATTCATCGAACGAGAAACGAAAGGAGACGAATGAAACTGGTGCGATACGGCCCGGCCGGACGCGAAAGACCGGGTGTGCTCGACGTGCAGGGCCGGCTGCGCGATCTGTCGGGCGTGATCGATCACGTCACCAGCGAACACCTTGCCGACAAGTCGCTGGCCCGGCTCTCGAAGACCGACCCTTCGACGCTGCCTCTCGTCCGTGGCACCCCGCGCCTGGGTGTGCCGTTCCTGGGCATCAGCAAACTTGTCGCGATCGGCCTCAACTATGCCGACCACGCGGCGGAGGCCGGACTCGCCCCGCCCTCGGAGCCGATCGTGTTCCTGAAAGCGACGACCTGCATCACCGGTCCGAGCGATGAACTCGTGATCCCGCGCGGATCGACGAAGACCGATTGGGAGGTTGAACTTGGAGTGGTGATCGGCACGAAGGCGCAGTACGTGCCCGAGGCGAGCGCGCTCGATCACGTCGCGGGCTATTGCGTGGTCAACGACGTGTCGGAGCGCAATTTCCAGCTGGAGCGCGGTGGCCAGTGGGACCGCGGCAAGGGGTGCGACACCTTCGGTCCGATCGGCCCGTGGCTCGTCACGCGCGACGAGGTTCCCGATCCGCAGAACCTCGACCTCTGGCTCGACGTGAACGGCGAACCGATGCAGCGGGGCAATACACGGACGATGATCTTCAGCGTTGCCCACCTCGTCAGCTACGTCAGCCACTTCATGACGCTGCTGCCCGGCGATGTCATCGCGACTGGAACGCCACCCGGCGTCGGCATGGGCCGGAAGCCGCCGCGCTACCTGAAGCCCGGAGACGTCGTCACGCTCGGAATCACCGGACTGGGCGAGCAGCGGCAGCGCGTGCGCGCGCACGCCTGATCCGGCCGGGAAGAGTCAGAGCGCTTCCGCGACCAGTTCGGCGATGTCGCGCGCGGGGACCTTGTCGTTGACCTGCGCCAGCCCGTCGCCGACCATCACCGCGCAGTAAGGGCACGCGGTGGCGACGGCGGCCGGCGCTTTCTCCATGGCCTGCTCGGCGCGCAGCACGTTGATGCGCGTTCCGGTGGTTTCCTCCAGCCACATGCGGCCGCCGCCGGCGCCGCAGCACATCGCCTTGTCGCGTGCGAGGGTGAACTCGAGCGGACCGTCCTTCGACACCGCGTACAGGATCCGGCGCGGGGCGTCGTACTCCTTGTTGTGCCGGCCGAGATAGCAGGGCTCGTGATAGATCAGGCGCTCGTGGGTCGGCTTCACCTTCAGCCGGCCGGACGTGATCCACGCGTCGATCGCCTGCGTGTGATGCACGACCTCGTAGTGGCCGCCGAATTCGCCGAGCTCGTTCTTCAGCGCGTTGAAGGCGTGCGGGTCGGTGGTGACGATGCGCTTCGTGCCGACGCTGTTCAGCTTGTCGACCAGCGCGCCGGCCAGCCCCTGGAAGACTATCTCGTTGCCGAGCCGCCGCACGCATTCGCCGGTCGAGCCTTCGCCCTTGCCGAGGATGCCGATGCGGACGCCGGCCGCCTGCGCGACCTTCACAAACGCCCGCGCGATCTTCTGGCCGCGCGGGTCGAACGAGGACGCCGATCCGACGTAGTAGAGGTAGTCGAGGCCCGCCAGTTCATCGGCCGTCGACACCACCGGAATGTCGATTGACTTCGCCCAGTCCCCGCGCGCGCCGGCATCGAGGCCCCACGGATTGCCGGCCGATTCGTACGCCGAGAAGAGCTTGTTCAGTTCGGCCGGGAACTCGCCTTCCATCATCACCTGGCGCTGGCGCAGCCGGAAGAATTTCGCGAGGTGCTCGATGCCGATCGGGCACGCGACTTCGCAGTAGCCGCACGTCGTGCACGCCCACAACGTCTCGTCGCTGATCGGTCCGCCGATCAGCGACGGCAGCTTGTCGACAGCCTTTGCCTTGATCGGCCCGCCGACTTCGACGAGGTGGTGTTTCAGCGCGTCGTTGACCCACTTCAGCGACAGCGGCTTTCCCGTGAGGAAGGTCGGGCACGCGTCCTTGCAGCGGCCGCACTCGGTGCAGGTGAACGCGTCGAGGCCCTCCTTCCAGGTGAGGTCGAGCGCTGTCTTCGCGCCGATCTTCAGCGTGTCCGGATCGGCGTCGTCTTCGGCGAGCGGAGCCAGGTCGACGCTCGGCACACGGTTGAGCGGCGCCTCGCGGCCGAAGAAGACATCGGGCAGCGCGGTGACGATGTGAAAGTGCTCGCCGATCGGCAGGATCGCCAGAAAGGTGAACACCGTGAGCATCTGTACCCAGTAGAACAGGTGGTAGCCGGCGTCGATGGCGGCGGGCGACAGGCCATGGAGCGCTGAAGCCATCGGCCCACCGATCCATGCCCATGCCTGTTCGTGTGCGACGGCGGCACTCTCGGGCGCCAGTCTGGCGAAGCGGAAAGCGTCGAAGCCGAAATCGGTCAGCATGATCAGCGTGATCAGGCCGAGCACCAGCAGCGCTTCGCGATTCGGTTCGAGCCGCCGCGGCCGGTGCACGAAGCGGCGCCAGAAGCCGAAGGCGACGGCGGCGAGCACCGCGAGTTCGACGAAGTCCTTCCAGGCGGTGTAGCCGGCACCGAAGGCGCCGGGGATCGTCGCTTCCGGCCAGTAGCCGATCACGATCAGGTGCAGCTTGCGCACCAGCAGCGTCATGAAGCCGACGAAGATCACCGCATGCATCAGGCCCGGCCGGAAGTCGCCGGTCAGCAGGCGGGACTGCCCGATCCCCATCTTCAGCAGTCGCATCGTCCGCGCGCCGAGATGGTCGAAGCGGTCCTCGGGCGCGAGCGCCGCGACGATCGCGAGCTTGCGCCATGCCATCAGGCCGAACGCGGCGAAGCCGGCGGCCATCAACAGGGAAATGAAGACGGGACTCATCGTGCACCTGGGGATGGGGTGCCCCGATTGTCGGACCGTCGACGCGCCCCGGACTGACCCCGGTCAATGCGTCAGGACGAAAAAAAGCCCGCGTGGTCGCGGGCCTTTCACTGCGCGACGCAGGTCACGTACCGGCGGAGATCCGGTTCTCCTTCACGATCTTCGACCAGCGCTCGATTTCCTTCTTCATGAAGGCGTTGAACTCGGCCGGGCCCTGGCCCGTGATCGTCATGCCCTGGGCACCGAGTCGCTCGGCCACGGCCGGGTCCTTCAGCGCCTTCTGGATCTCGGCGTTCATGCGGTTGACGATGTCCGGGGGGGTCTTCGCGGGGGCGATCACGCCCCAGTACGCCAGTGCCTCGAAGTTCTTGATTCCGACCTCCGCGAGCGTGGGCGTGTCAGGCAATTGCGGGCTGCGTTTGGCGCCGGTGACGGCCAGCGGCTTCACCGTGCCGTTCTTCACGTGCGGCATGACGAGGAACACCGTTCCGATCGCGATCGGCATGTGACCCGCGACCGTGTCGTTCATCAGCGGCCCCCCGCCGCGGTACGGGACGTGCGTCCACGACCAGCCGCCCTGGGTGCCGGCCTGGATCATTGCGAGGTGGCCGAGGCTGCCGGTGCCGATCGAGCCGATGTTGATGCCCTTGACGGTGCGCGCATCGGCAAGCATGTCCTTCACGGTGGCGTACTTGGACTTGCTCGACGCGACCAGCGCCATCGAGGACGTGCCGATCAGCGTCACGTGCTCGAGGTCCTTCAGCACGTCGTACTGGATGTTCGGGATCAGGCTCGGGTTGGTGCCGTGCGTGTCGAAGACCACGCCGAAGGTGTACCCGTCGGGCGTCGCCTTGGCCACGGCGTTGGTGCCAATCGAACCCGAGGCGCCGCCGACGTTCTCGACGACGACGCTCTGGCCCAATTGCTTGGTCAACTGCTGCGAAAGTATGCGCGCCACCTGGTCCACCGACCCGCCTGGCGGGAAGACCGAGATGAGGCGGATGGGTTTGCTTGGCCAGGCCTGCGCGTGTGCCGGTGCGGTTGCGGAGGCGCCGAGCGCAAGCAGGCAGGCCGCCGCGCGGCGGAGGAACATCGACATCGGGGATCTCCTTGGTGGCGCGGCGACTGGCGCGCCGCTGGGCAGGATGTTAGCCCCGCTGCGTCCGTCCCCGGAGTGGGGAAAGTCAGTACACCGCGCCGCGCGCGTCAACCGGCCACACCGCTTCGACCCGGTCGTTGCGGACGGCAACGATCCATTCGTGGAGGTTCACGGTGGGATCGACGTGCCCCGGCACCAGCAACGGCTTGTCCCCAAGCCCGAGTTCCGGGCCGTCCCCGATCCGCTCGAGCACGGTGTGCTCGTCGGACACGCCGCGGACCTGCCATCCTCCGAAGGCGGGCATGGCGCTGCCCGAGTCGGTGGAGAACGATTTCAGGCCGGCGTCGAGGGTGGCGCGGTCGCTCGCCCGGCCGCGGCGCCGGCTCATCACCGTGGTGAGGATGAACAGCGACTGCTCGAACGTTGGCCAGTGCGGGTCCTGGTCGTTCTTTGCGTAGTCCACGTCCATCAGGACGTACGACCCGGGCTGGATCTCGTTGTACACGCCGCTCGTCGCCTCGAGCATGAAGGTGCCGGTGCCGCCGCCCGTGACGATTCCGCACGGCAGGCCAGTGGCGACCATCGCGTCGCGGGTGGTTTGGGCGAGTGCGCTCGCCGCCGTAATCGCCAGGCGCCGCTCGGCAAGACTGCGACGATGCTGGGCGGACCCGAAGTAGGCGTGCAGGCCACGCAGCGTCAGGCTCGCCTGCGCATCGACCGTCCGCGCAAGCGCGACGACGGCGACGGGATCGGGGACTCCGGCGCGGTTGTGGCCGACGTCGAGTTCGATGTAGACGTCGATGCGGGTTTCGGCCGCGTCGCACGCCTGCGCAAGCTTGAGCGCGACCTCCTTGTCGTCGACGCAGACTCCGAGGCGAGCCGCCGGAAAGCGCGCGGCGAGCGCGGCGAGCCGGCCGAGCTTGCGCTCGCCGACGACTTCGTTGGTCACGAGCACGTCCTCGATCCCGCCGGCCAGGAACGGTTCTGCTTCGGATGTCTTCTGCACGCAGATGCCGACCGCGCCAGCCGCGACCTGGCGGCGCGCGATCTCGACGCACTTGTGGCTCTTTGCGTGCGGCCGCACGCGCACGTTACGGCCCGC
Organism: uncultured beta proteobacterium; assembly: GCA_963726405.1. Classification (GTDB taxonomy): domain Bacteria; phylum Pseudomonadota; class Gammaproteobacteria; order Burkholderiales; family Burkholderiaceae_F; genus JAOUJD01. The sequence goes on from CAVSCF010000001.1 coordinate 230,168, forward strand.
CACCGCCTGCATCAGGCGGCCGATGTTGGCGTCGAACTTGTCGAGGTCGACGATCAGCGCGGGCGTGTCGACGTCGGCGAGGGCGTCGCCCACGCGTGCTGGAACCCAGTGCCTGTCCATGCGTCGAGTCTAGCGAGCGGGTTCGACGCGCGCCGTAGAATCCCGGGTTTTCCGATAACACAACGACGGGACTCAAGTCCGCGACATGAGCATCAAGAGCGACAAGTGGATTCGCCGCATGGCGGCGGAGACCGGGATGATCGAGCCGTTCGAGCCCGGTCAGGTGAGGGAAGTGAACGGGCAGCGCATCGTCAGCTACGGCACGTCGAGCTACGGCTACGACATCCGCTGCGCGAACGAATTCAAGATCTTCACCAACATCAACCACACGATCGTCGATCCGAAGAACTTCGATCCCAACTCGTTCGTCGACATCAAGAGCGACGTCTGCATCATCCCGCCCAACTCGTTCGCGCTCGCGCGCACCGTCGAGTACTTCCGCATCCCGCGCAGCGTGCTGACGATCTGCCTCGGCAAGAGCACGTATGCGCGCTGCGGGATCATCGTCAACGTCACGCCGCTCGAGCCCGAGTGGGAGGGTCACGTGACGCTCGAGTTCTCCAACACGACGCCGCTGCCCGCGAAGATCTACGCGGGCGAGGGCTGCGCGCAGGTGCTGTTCATCGAGTCCGACGAGGTCTGCGAGACCTCGTACAAGGACCGCGGCGGGAAGTACCAGGGCCAGCGGGGCGTGACGCTGCCGCGCACATAGTCGCGCTCCTCGCGCGACCCCGTTGAGGGCGCGCGCGGGTTCCTTACCTGTCGATCTGCTTGCCCCGTGGGGGAGGCGCTTCGCGTTCCGCCGGCTTTCCGCGCTCCGGCTCGGGCACGTTGCGCAGCACCTGTTCCTTCTGCGACTGGGGCGGATGCGGGTGCGGCGCCGCGACGGGGGCGGGAGTTGCCGGCGCCGAGGGTGCTGCCGCGGGTGGTGCCGGCCTCGCGGCGGGTGCGGGCGGCGGTGACGGCTGGACCGGACGGGCAGCGGGCGCCATGGAGGCCGGTTGCCGGATGGTCGGGGGCGCGCCCGGCGGGAAACGAGGCGGTTCCGCCGGATTGATCGGCTTGGGCTGCCCGGGCGGAATCTGGTCGCTCGGCAAGTGCGGGCGCGGCGCGGCACGTTCGGGCGGCGACGCAGCCGGGGGCGCCGGCGGCCGCGGTTCGAGCTGTCCGCGTTTCAATCCCGGCGGTTGACCGAGCGGTGAGGGATCGTTGCCCGGCATCGGCGGCTGCGGGGCGACGCCTCGGCCCGGCACCGGATCGGCGACCATCGGCGGCCTCACGCGTGTCGGCGGCGAGCCCGGCTGCGGTGGCTGACCCTGCGGTGGCTGACTCTGCGGTGCCTGCCCCTGAGGAGCTTGCGGCTGCGGACGTTGCGGCGGCGAGGGAGGCCCACCGCGCTGGCCGGGCGGCGTCGGGACGACCGCTCCGCCTTGTCCCTCGTGTTCCGCATACTTGCGCGTCGAGGGCCGCGGCGCCGGGGCCACGTTCAGCGGTGGCGGAGCGATCGGCTTCAGCTGTTCCGGCCTCGGCGGCGCACTGAGCACCACCTTCTGGATCGGATCGCGGAAGCGCGGGCCGGGAACCAGCGTCGAGCCCCGGCCCTCATTGATCGTGCGCGGCACGCCGGCCGGCGGACGATTGATGATCGTCTGGTTGATGATGGTGACGTACGTCGTGTTGTGGCGATAGTGCGGTTCATACCGGTGCCACGGCGCCAGCGGATACCAGCCGACCACAGGGCCGACGCCCACCGCAACGCTCCCCGTGTTCCCCACGAAGCCCACCAGGGCGGGCGCCCACACCGGACGACGAACGTATCCGCCCGGGACCCAGCCCCAGCGGCCTCCCAGCACGATCCAGCGGCCATAGTGGAAGGGTGCATAGCCCCACGGCGCCTGGTCGACCCAGGTCCAGCCCCACGGCCGCACCCAGCGCCACTGGCCATACCGGTAGGGGGCCCAGCCGACCGGCACCACGCGCGGATACCAGACCGTGCCATAGGCGACGTCCGGCGCCCATTCGCCGTAGGTGTCCAGTTCCTCGTAGCCCGTCATGTACGGGGACACGTACTGCACCGACCGCACCTGGCGGTATTGCTCGTCGCGGCTCAGTGCCCACTGGTCGAACCCTGTGGACGTCGCTTGCTCGAAATTGAACCCGCTGCTGCCAGGATTGACGACGATCGCCTGGCCGGGGCTGACGCCGATGGCGTTGCTGGCGGAACGCACGGTGCCGTGGCCTTCGAATACGGTCAGCCGCATCGGGCCCTGGTCGGTGCCGTCGATCCGATAGCGGCCGGGCGCCGAGAGTTCCACCCGGAGGTCCGCCACGGTGACCGCCGTGGTCTCGCCGTGCTCCGGATTGCCGAGCCTGACGTTGAGCGTGCCGTATTCGAGGTTGAACGCGGCCGTCGAGTAATCGAGTTGTCCGAAACCGCCCCGGCTGTTCGCGCCCAGGCGGAAGGTGTGCGGACCGACGCGGATTTCGTTGCGCCCGTCGGCCCCGGTGTACAGGCCCGTGCCCACGCTCACGACGTCGTTGACCTGCGCCCCGTCCCACTGGCCCGCACTGTCTTCCTCGACGCGCCAGATCTGGGCATCGCCTTCGGCGATGGCCACGCGACCGGCGATCAGCGGTGGAGCGTCGGACGCGTTCCCTTGCGCCTGCGCGGGTGCGACCGCCGTGTAACCGGCGACCAGGAAGGCGGCGATCAGCGTCAACCAGCGTTGCATGGTCTCTCCTTGCCCCTCAGCACTGTTCTTCTGTAGCAACTAACGGCCACCCGGCGGCTGCTGTTGACTCGGGTAACACTCTGTAACACCCGACTGCTCCGGTTCGGGAGCGCCAAGTCGCTTGCTGCGGGGTCCGGCCAACGCCCATAATCCCAAGTTCCGTTCACGCCGTCCGGCACACGCCTCCCTCCCATGCGATTCCGTTTCCCGATCGTCATCATCGACGAGGATTTCCGCTCCGAAAACGCCAGCGGGCTGGGCATACGCGCCCTGGCGAAGGCCATCGAGGCCGAGAGCGTCGAGGTGCTGGGCGTCACGAGCTTCGGCGACGTATCGAGCTTCGCGCAGCAGCAGAGCCGCGCCTCCGGCTTCATCCTGTCCGTCGATGACGAGGAACTGGCGGAAGGCAATGGCGATCGCGAGACGATCGAGAGGCTGGTCAAGTTCGTCGCCGAGATCCGCCGCCGCAACGCCGACATTCCGATCTTCCTGTACGGCGAGACGCGCACCACGCACCACCTGCCCAACGAGGTGCTGCGCGAACTGCACGGCTTCATCCACATGTTCGAGGACACGCCGGAGTTCGTCGCCCGCTACATCATCCGCGAGGCGCGCGCGTACCTCGACACGCTGGCGCCGCCGTTCTTCCGTGCTCTGGTGCACTACGCGCAGGACGGTTCGTACTCCTGGCACTGCCCCGGGCACTCCGGCGGTGTGGCTTTCCTGAAGAGTCCCGTGGGGCAGATGTTCCACCAGTTCTTCGGCGAGAACATGCTGCGCGCGGACGTGTGCAACTCGGTCGACGAGCTGGGCCAGCTGCTCGACCACACCGGCCCGGTGGCCGCGAGCGAGCGCAATGCCGCGCGCATCTTCGGCGCTGATCACCTGTTCTTCGTCACCAACGGCACGTCGACGTCGAACAAGATCGTGTGGCATTACACGGTGGCGCCCGGAGACGTGGTCATCGTCGACCGCAACTGTCACAAGTCGGTGCTGCACGCGATCACGATGACGGGCGCGATCCCGGTCTTCCTGATGCCGACGCGCAACCACTACGGGATCATCGGGCCGATCCCGATCGAGGAATTCAAGTGGGAGTCGATCCAGGAGAAGATCGATCACCACCCGCTGATCAGGAAGTCCGTCACCAACGGCAACAAGCCGCGCGTGCTGACGCTGACGCAGAGCACCTACGACGGCATCCTCTACAACGTCGAGACGATCAAGGGCCTGCTCGACGGCAAGGTCGACACGCTGCACTTCGACGAGGCGTGGCTGCCGCACGCTGCGTTCCACACGTTCTATCGCGAGATGCACGCGATCGGCGGCGTGACGCCGCGCAGCCGCAACCGCGAGTCGATGATGTTCTCGACCCAGTCGACCCACAAGATGCTGGCGGGCCTGTCACAGGCGTCGCAGATCCTGATCCAGGACTCCGAGAAGGAGAAACTCGACCGCTTCATGTTCAACGAGGCGTTCCTGATGCACACGTCGACTTCGCCGCAGTACGCGATCATCGCGTCGTGCGACGTCGCCGCCGCGATGATGGAGCCGCCGGGGGGCACCGCGCTGGTGGAGGAGTCGATCTCCGAGGCGCTCGAATTCCGCCGCGCGATGCGCAAGGTCGACAAGGAGTACGGCGACTCGTGGTGGTTCCAGGTGTGGGGGCCGGAACACCTCGCGGCTGAGGGCATCGGCACGCGCGAGGACTGGATGCTGTCGGCCAGCGACGACTGGCACGGCTTCGGCGAGATCGCGTCCGGCTTCAACATGCTGGACCCGATCAAGGCCACGGTCATCACGCCCGGGCTGAACGTCGACGGTTCGTTCTCGGACCCCGGCATGCCGGCCGCGGTGGTGACGAAGTACCTGGCCGAGCACGGGATCATCGTCGAGAAGACCGGGCTCTACTCCTTCTTCATCATGTTCACCATCGGCATCACGAAGGGCCGCTGGAACACGATGGTGACCGAGCTGCAGCAGTTCAAGGACGACTACGACAAGAACCAGCCGCTGTGGCGCGTGATGCCCGAGTTCATCCGCGGATTCCCGCGCTACGAGAAGATGGGCCTGCGTGACCTGTGCGATGCCGTCCATGCAATCTACCGCGAGAGCGACATCGCGCGCCTGACGACCGAGATGTACCTGTCTGAGATGGAGCCGGTGATGAAACCGGCCGACGCCTACGCCCAGATGGCGCACAGCAAGATCGACCGCGTCCCGATCGACGATCTCGAAGGCCGGGTGACTGCCATCCTGCTGACCCCCTACCCGCCGGGCATCCCGCTGCTGATTCCGGGCGAGCGGGTCAACGCGACGATCGTCCGCTACCTGAAGTTCGCGCGTGAACTGAACGCCCGCTTCCCGGGCTTCGGCACGGACATCCACGGCCTGGTCAAGGAAGAGGTCGACGGCGTGACGCAGTACTTCCTCGACTGCGTCCGCTAGCGGGGTGCCTCGATGATGCAGGGCCTCGATACGGTGGCCGCAATCGCGGTGGGCGCATTCATGCTCGTCGGCTTCGCGCTGATGCTGTTCATGGTGCTGGTGCAGCCGATCTGGTGCGTCGTGGATTGCGCGGTCGACCGCCGTCGCTCGGCCGTCGGCAAGGGCGTCTGGATCGTCGTGCTGATCGTGCTGTACGGCCTGGCCAACTGGTTCTACGGCGCGCTGGCCGCCGACGGGGCGTGGCTGCGGCGGCTGACGCGGCTGGCGTGGCTGTTCGCCCTGCTGCTCGCGGTCGGCTTCTTCGCGCTGTACAACATGAGCGAGGGTTTCCGGCGCGGCATCGACGAGCAGTGGCGCAACCGGCAACTGGTCGTGATGGTGCCGGCGCTCGCGTCGCTGAGAGCCGCGCTGGAGAAGGGCGCGACATGAGACGAGCAGCCGATCGACCTGCGTTCGGATACGGTGACCCGACCGACGGACGGCATGCGCGCCGCCATCGCTGCGGCTCCGGTGGGCGACGACCAGTACGGCGAGGATCCGACGGTCAACGCGCTGCAGGAGCGCACGGCGGAACTGCTGGCAAAGGAGGCCGCGCTCTTCCTGCCGAGCGGCACGATGGCCAACCAGGTCGCCCTGCGGGTGCTGACCCGTCCCGGCGACGAGGTGGTGGTGAGTCGCGAGAGCCATGCCGTGTGGCACGAAACGGGCGGCTCGGCGGCGAACGCCGGAGTCCAGTTCCGCGAGATCGGCGACAAGGGGCGCTTCACCGCCGAGGAGTTCATCGCCGCGGTCAAGCCGCGCGACCACCCGATCTATCCGCCGACGACGCTGGTCGAGGTCGAGAACACGCACAACCGCAGCGGCGGAATCGTCTTCGGGCTCGAGGAGTCGGCACGCATCGGCGCCGCGGCGCGCGAACGCGGCATCGCGACCTTCCTCGACGGCGCGCGGCTGTTCAACGCGGCGGCCGCGAGTCATCACACCGCGGCCCAGTTGGCGGAGCCCTTCGATCTCGTCGCCATTTCGCTGTCGAAGGGTCTCGGCGCACCGATCGGCTCGATGCTCGCCGGTCGCCGCGAACTGATCGAACGCGCGGTCCGCTACCGCCGCATGTTTGGCGGTGCCATGCGCCAGGCGGGCCTGGTGGCGGCGGCCGGCCTCTACGCGCTGGACCATCACATGGCGCGGCTCGTCGAAGACCACGACAACGCGCAGCGGCTTGCCCAGGCGCTGGTCGCCAACCCGAACGTCGACCTCGACCTCGCCACGGTGCAGACGAACATCGTCGTGTTTCACCTGAAGGGGTCGGCACCCGATGCGGCCACGGTGGTGCGAAAGGCCGCGGAGCGGGGCGTCCTGCTGTTTGCGTTCGGTCCGCGCACGCTGCGAGCCGTGACGCATCTCGATGTGACGCCGGCGCAGTGCGTGCGTGCCGGCACGGTCCTCGCGGACCTCATCTGACTTGTACGTTTGCCCAACAAGGAGATCTCCATGGCCAGCAGAATCATCACGGTGTTCGGCGCCACGGGCGCGCAGGGCGGCGGACTCGCCCGCGCGATCCTCGCGCACCCCGCCAGCGGCTTCACGGTGCGGGCGGTCACCCGGAAGCCTGACTCGGACGCCGGCCGGGCGCTGGCGAAGGCCGGCGCCGAAGTTGTCGCGGCCGACATGGACGATCCCGCGAGCGTGCAGCGTGCGATGCGCGGCGCTTACGGCGCTTACTGCGTGACCAACTTCTGGGAGCACTTCTCGCCCGAGAAGGAACTCGCCCAAGCGGCGGCGATGGCCGATGGGGCGGCGAGCGCCGGCGTGCAGCACGTGATCTGGTCGACCCTCGAAGACACCCGCGCTTTCTTTGCGCCGGACGGCAAGCGCATGCCGGTGCTGATGGGCAAGTACAACGTGCCGCACTTCGACGCCAAGGGCGAGGCGAATGCACTCTTCGCGTCGAAGGTGCCGACGACACTGCTTTACACGTCGTTCTACTGGGACAACCTGATCCACTTCGGCATGGGGCCCAAGAAGGGGCCGGACGGCGTGTTGGCGATCACGCTGCCGTTGGCCGACAAGCGGATGTCGGGCATGGCTGCGGAGGACATCGGCAAGTGCGCGTTCGGCGTCTTCAAGGAAGGTGCCAGCCACATCGGCAAGTCCGTGGGGATCGCCGGCGAGCACCTGAGCGGCGCGCAGATGGCCGCGGAGCTGACCAGGGCACTTGGCCGGACCGTGCGCTACAACGCGGTCACGCCGGAGCAGTACCGCGGGTTCGGCTTTCCGGGTGCCGATGATCTCGGCAACATGTTCCAGTTCTACGCGGAGTTCGAGGACGCGTTCATGCGGGCGCGACCGCTCGAAGTGGCGCGACGGTTGAATCCGGACCTGCAGACGTTCGCGGCCTTCCTGGCACGGAACAAGGACCGGATTCCGCTCGAGTGAGCCGGGCGGCCGGTGCTGCCCGGGGCGAGCCGGGTCGTCCCGGGAATTGCTATCCTTCGTCCTCGCTGATGTAGGCCGAAGCGGGAGAGTGCATCCGATACCGGGTGCCGCCGAAGGCGCAATCTCACCCGGAATCGCTCAGGTTCAAGAACCGCTTCGTCGTCGCGACTCTGGAGAGACCGCACGCTCGCGTGCGGCGCCGAAGGGGCAGGGGCCGTGGTGCTAGCCGCGGCTCCCGAACTCTCAGGCAAAAGGACAGAGGGGTGCCGTTCGACAACCGTCGGACCGCGCCCCTTTTTCATTCGCCGGGAGATCCATGGGCAACCGCACACCGCTTTTTGACACGCACGTCGCGTCGGGCGCGAAGGTCGTCGACTTCGGCGGCTGGGACATGCCGCTCAACTACGGCTCGCAGATCGAGGAGCACCACGCCGTGCGCCGCGATGCGGGCATGTTCGACGTTTCCCACATGTGTCCGGTCGACGTGAAAGGCGCGGATGCCCGCGCTTTCCTGCGCTATCTGGTTGCCAACAACGTCGACCGCCTGACGCAGCCGGGCAAGGCGCTCTACTCGTGCATGCTCAACCCCGCCGGCGGCGTGGTCGACGACCTCATCATCTATTTCCTGCGCGACGACTGGTTTCGCGTCGTCGTCAACGCGTCGACGGCGGAAAAGGACCTCGCGTGGATGGAGAAGGTCCGCTTGGAGCGAGCCTTCGGGATCACGCTCGCGCCGCGCCGGGATCTCGCGATGATTGCCGTCCAGGGGCCGAATGCGCGTGCGAAGTTCTGGCAGGTGCGGCCGGCGGCCCGCGCGGCGACCGAGGGTCTCGAAGCGTTCTTCGCGGCGGAGGCTGGCGAGTTGTTCGTGGCTCGGACGGGGTACACGGGCGAGGACGGTTTCGAGGTGATGCTGCCCGCCGGACAGGCCGCGCGACTGTGGGCCGACCTCAAGGCGGCCGGTGTCGCCGAAGCGGGCCTGGGAGCCCGCGACACGCTGCGCCTCGAGGCCGGCATGAACCTGTACGGCAACGACATGGACGAGGCCGTTTCGCCGCTCGACGCCGGATTGGCGTGGACCGTCGACCTCAAGACGCCGCGCGAGTTCGTCGGCCGCCCTGCGCTCGAGCAGCAGGCGGCCGATGCGGGCGCGCGCAAGGCGCTGGTCGGGCTGAAGCTGCTCGACAAGGGCGTGCTGCGTTCGCACCAGAAGGTGTCGACGCCGCTCGGCGAAGGCGAGATCACGAGCGGGACGTTCTCGCCGACTCTCGGATTCTCGGTAGCGATGGCGCGTGTGCCGCGGGGCGTGAAGGCGGGCGACACCGTGCAGGTGGACATCCGCGGCAAGCCGCTCGCTGCGCAGGTGGTCAAGATGCCGTTCGTGCGGAACGGGAAGCCACTCATATGACCTCGCAGGTGTACGCGGCGCTGCGCGCCGCACGTGCACCTGCTCGGAGTAGTTTGCGGGCCGGGCTTCGGAGCGGCCGGGCGCCCGGCCCGATTACAGAGGCACGAAAAGGCAACGAAAAGGCGAAGGAGCAGCGATGAAATTCCCAGCAGACCTGAAGTACACGAAGACGCACGAGTGGGCCAAGGTGGGCGACGACGGCCTGTTGTGGGTCGGCATCACCGATGCCGCGCAGGACATGCTCGGCGACCTGGTGTTCGTCGGCGACGTGAAAGTCGGCGAGACGCTGAAGGCGGGCGAGACCGCCGGCGTGGTCGAGTCGGTCAAGGCGGCCTCGGACATCTACGCGCCGGTCGACGGTGAGGTGGTGGCGTTCAACGACGCGCTCGAGTCGGAACCGCAGCAACTGAACGGCGACCCGTACGGCGCGTGGATCTTCAAGATGAAGACCGCGGCGTCGATCGACGGCCTGATGGATGCGAAGACCTACGAGGCCGAGGCTGCCGCGTCGCACTGAGGCGCTCGCCGGTCCGCCGCGCCGCTCGATGCGGAAAGGCGGGCTGCGCCCTTCCTGAACGACCCGGTCCGCGTTTCCTGCGAAGACACCCTGCTGCCGGATAACAGACACAGATACCCATGACCACGCTTGCCCAGCTCGAGAATCACGGCGAATTCCACGCCCGCCACATCGGCCCCAACGAGGACGAGATCGCCGAGATGCTGAAGGTTGTCGGCGCACCGTCACTCGACGGCCTCGTCGACGCCATCGTGCCGAAGTCGATCAAGCTCACGGCGCCACTGGCGCTGCCGGGCGCGATCTCGGAAGAGGAAGCGCTGGCGAAAATCCGCGGCATCGCGGAGCGCAACCGCGTGTACCGGAGCTTCATCGGACAGGGCTACTACGGCACGTTCACGCCCAAGGTCATCCTGCGCAACGTGCTCGAGAACCCGGCCTGGTACACGGCGTACACGCCATACCAGGCGGAAATCTCGCAAGGCCGGATGGAAGCGCTCATCAATTTCCAGACGATGATCGCCGACCTCACCGGCATGGAAATCGCGAACGCGTCGCTGCTGGACGAGGGCACGGCCGCCGCCGAAGCGATGACGCTGGCCAAGCGCAGCGCGAAGAACAAGAGCAACGTGTTCCTCGTCGCGGGCGACTGCCACCCGCAGACCATCGAAGTGGTGAAGACCCGCGCCGAGCCGCTGGGGCTGACGGTCAAGATCGGCTTTGTTCCGGACCTGATGCAGGACGGCGACTACTTCGGCGTGCTCGCGCAGTACCCGTCGACGACCGGCCTGATCCATGACATGCGGCCATTCGCCGCTCAGGCGCACGACAACGGCGCGCTCTTCTGCGTCGCGGCCGACCTGCTGGCGCTCACGCTGCTCGAAGCCCCGGGTACGTGGGGTGCGGACATCGTCGTCGGCAATTCGCAGCGTTTCGGCGTGCCGTTCGGCTTCGGCGGCCCGCACGCGGCGTTCATGAGCTGCAAGGATGCATTCAAGCGCTCGATGCCGGGCCGCCTCGTCGGCGTGTCGGTCGATTCCCAGGGCCGGCCCGCGTACCGGCTGACGCTGCAGACGCGCGAGCAGCACATCCGCCGTGAGAAGGCGACGTCCAACATCTGCACGGCCCAGGTGCTGCTGGCCGTCATGGCGAGCATGTACGCGGTGTATCACGGACCGGACGGCCTGACCCGCATCGCGCGCCGCGTCCACCGCCTCACAGGCATCTTCGCCGAAGGCCTGAAGCGCGCCGGCCTGAAGGTCAATGGCACGTTCTTCGACACGCTCGCGGTGGCCGGCGTCGACTCCGCCGCCGTGCTCGCGGGGGCGCGTGCGCGCGGCATCAACCTGCGCGAGTTCAGCAAGCGCGACGTCGGACCGCATGCCGCCCAGATCGTCGGCGTGGCATTCGACGAGACGACGACCCGCGCGGACGTCGAAACGCTGTGGGACGTCTTCGGAGTGCGGGCGAACGTCGACGAACTCGACGCCGCCGTCGCGGCCGACGCGACGGCGATTCCGCCGGCCCTGCAACGGACGACTCGGTTCCTGACGCACCCGGTCTTCAATACGCACCACAGCGAGCACGAGATGCTGCGCTACCTGCGCTCGCTGGCCGACAAGGACCTCGCGCTCGACCGCACGATGATCCCGCTCGGGTCGTGCACGATGAAGCTCAATGCAACGAGCGAGATGATTCCGGTCACATGGCCCGAGTTCGCCAACATCCACCCGCTGGCGCCCGCCGACCAGTGCGAGGGCTATCTGCAGCTCGTCGGCGAACTCGAACAGATGCTGGTCGAGTGCACCGGCTACGACGCAGTCAGCCTGCAGCCCAACTCCGGCGCGCAGGGCGAGTACGCGGGACTGCTGGCGATCCGTGCCTATCACCGCGCGCGGGGCGAGGGCCATCGCACGGTGTGCCTGATTCCCGAGAGCGCGCACGGCACCAACCCGGCGTCGGCGCAGATGTGCGGCATGGACGTCGTCGTCGTGAAGACCGACCGGGACGGCAACGTCGACATCGCCGACCTGAAGGCGAAAGCCGAACAGAACAGCGCGAAGCTCGCCGCGCTGATGGTGACCTATCCGTCCACCCACGGCGTGTTCGAGGAAGCGATCGTCGAGATCTGCGAGATCGTGCACCGGCACGGTGGGCAGGTCTACACGGACGGCGCCAACATGAACGCGCTGGTGGGCGTCGCCAAGCCGGGCAAGTACGGCTCGGACGTGTCGCACCTGAACCTGCACAAGACGTTCTGCATCCCGCACGGCGGCGGCGGGCCGGGCGTCGGCCCGGTGGCCGTGAAATCGCACCTCGCGCCGTACCTGCCGGGCAAGCTCGGCAGCGACAGCGAGGTGGGCATGGTGAGCGCCGGCAGCTTCGGCAGCGCGAGCATCCTGCCGATCTCATGGATGTACGTGACGATGATGGGGGCCGAAGGGCTGCGCCGCGCGACGCAGGTCGCGCTCCTCAATGCGAATTACGTGGCGAAGCGCCTTGCGCCGTATTACCCGACGCTGTACGCCGGCCGCAACGGCTTCGTCGCGCACGAGTGCATTCTCGACTTGCGGCCGCTGAAGGACGAGAGCGGCATCAGCGCCGAGGACGTCGCCAAGCGGCTGATGGACTACGGCTTCCACGCGCCGACGCTGAGCTTTCCTGTCGCCGGCACGCTGATGGTCGAGCCGACCGAGTCGGAGCCGAAGGTGGAACTGGACCGCTTCATCGAGGCGATGATCGCGATCTACGCCGAGATCGGCGCGGTGAAGGCCGGTGCGGTCGACCGCGACGACAACCCGCTGAAGAACGCGCCGCATACGGCGGCGATGGTGATGGCCGAGAACTGGGCCCACGATTACACGCGCGAAGATGCGGCGTTTCCAGTCGCCTCGCTGAAGCGGCAGAAGTACTGGACGCCGGTGGGCCGGGTCGACAACGCTTACGGGGACCGGAACATCATGTGCTCGTGCGTGCCGTTGTCGTCGTATGCGGACGACCCGGAAGCGACCGCGGCGTGAGGTAGGCGAGCGCTGGACGCCGCGCGCCGGCGTCAGGGTTGCGTCAGTTGGCAAGGCGGGATGGCTGCGCAACGTCCGGGGCAAGGGGGGCGGCCTCGAGCTCGCGCGTGCTCGCCAGGATTCTCCTGCGGCCGGCGGCCTGATACCGGGAACTGCGTACGGGGCGCGCGCAACGCGCGTTCATGCGACGCGCACGTCCGCTTTAGCAAATTCTTAGCGACGGAACGCCGCGCGCGTCCCTAGACTTCGCCCCTTCCCGAAGGTTGGAGCGATCAAATGAAGAAGGCAGTGAAGTACGTCGGCTGGGCGCTGGCCGCACTCCTTGTACTCGGCATCGCTGCCGCGGGCGCGGCGCACCTGCTCGCGCAGCGCAAGATGAACCGCTCGATCGACGTCCAGGTGGCCCCTGTGGCGTTCGTCAACGATGCGGGAGCGGTCGCGCGGGGAAAGTACCTCTTTCAGTCGCGTGGCTGCAGTGAATGCCACGGCAACGATGGCGCGGGCAAGCTCGTCATCGACGAGCCGAACGGCATGCGAGTGCGGTCGCCGAACATCTCTCCGGGCCCCGGCAGTGTTGTGGCGAAGTACACGGAGGTGGACTGGGTCCGCACCATCCGCCACGGCGTGAAGCCCGACAAGCGCCCGATCTTCATCATGCCCTCCGAGGACTACAACCGCTTCACCGATGCCGACGTGGCCGCGATCGTTGCCTATGCGCGCAGCCTGCCGCCGGCAAAGGGCGAAGCGGGGCGCATCGAGTTGCCGCTGATCGTCAAGGCGCTGTATGCAGCGAACATGATTCCCGACGCCCCCCAGCGCATCGACCACACGCTGCCGCCCGCCAAGGCGGTCGCGGAGGGGCCGACCGTCGAGCACGGCGCCTACGTGGCGAACATGTGCAAGGGATGTCACGGCGACCGGTTCAACGGCGGCAAGATTCCCGGATCGCCGCCGGACTGGCCGGCTGCCGCTGACCTGACCGCGCGCGCGACCTACGCGACGTACGACAGCGTGGACAAGTTCCGGGCCATGCTGCGCAGCGGGAAGCGACCGTCGGGCGAGGCCATCAAGGTCATGCCTTTCCCCTCGCTGGGCGCATTGAACGACACCGACGTCGAAGCGTTGTATGCGTTCCTGAAGACGCTGCCCGCGGGCGGATCGTCCCAGTGATCCTTTCCCGGCCGCGGGTGGCGCTCGGCACCCCGCGTTCAAGGGGGGGCTTGAAATCCGCCACCGCCGCTCCGAATTTGGTCGCATGAGCCGCCCGCCGCCTTCCGGCGGGCACGGCCACACCAGAGGAGGACACAGCATGTTTGCATCGATGATGTATCCGAATACGTTCGGTGACTTCGATCGGCTGCGGCGGGAACTGGACGACCTGTTCGGCCTGGCTGGCGTGCCCACCAGCATCCGCTCGGCGGCGCCGGGCGCCTTTCCCGCACTGAACATCGGCAGTACGCCCGCCAGTGTGGAGGTCTACGCCTTCGCGCCGGGGATCGACCCGAGCCAGGTCGACGTCACGATCGACCGTGGCGTGATGACCATCTCGGGCGAGCGCAAGTCCGAAGTGCCGGAGAACGATACGAAGGTCAACGTCTACGGCAACGAGCGCTTCTCGGGCCGCTTCCGCCGGGCGATCAGCCTGCCCGAGGACATCGACCCGACAAAGGTCGAGGCCACCTACCGCGACGGCGTGCTGCGCGTCAGCATCGCCCGCCGCGAATCCGCGCTGCCCCGGCGCATCACCGTGCAATGAGCGCAACAGGAGGAACGAACATGAGCGACACCATGGTTGCCGAACGGCAGGAGCAGCGTCAGGACGTGCGCCGCGACGAGCGGCAAACGCCCGCCCGCCAGGAACAGCGCGGGCGGGAAGCCCGGACGATGGTTCCTCGCGTCGACGTGCTTGAAGACGAAACGGGCATCACGCTGCTGGCGGACCTGCCGGGCGTGTCCCGCGAGAGCCTCGAACTCCACGTCGAAGGCGAGTCGCTGACGATCGAAGGCGCGGTGACGGCGGCGACTCCGGAAGCAATGGAAGCCACCTACGCCGAAGTGCGGGTGCCGCGCTTCCGTCGCAGCTTCACGCTGAGCCGTGAACTCGACGGCGGCCGGATCGAAGCGCAGCTGAGGGACGGCGTGCTGCGCCTGCGCATTCCGAAGCAGGAACACGCCCAGCCACGGCGCGTCTCGATCAAGGTCGCCTGACGGACGACCGCGTCGCCGGCGCGTGCTTTGCGGCGCCGCGCCTGTTAGTGTCTCCCCGAGTGGCGGTCGGACTTCGCCGACCGCCACTCGTGCATCCATCCCTTCCTCATGGCCGTCAGCGTCTTCGACCTCTTCAAGATCGGCATCGGGCCGTCGAGCTCGCACACGGTGGGTCCGATGCGCGCGGCGCGGCTGTTCGCGCAGCGGCTCGCCAATGAGGACCTGATCGACCGGATCGCCACGGTCCGAGTGGAGTTGTACGGCTCGCTCGGCGCCACGGGCAAGGGCCATGGCAGCGACAAGGCCGTGCTGCTCGGCCTCGAGGGTGAGGAGCCGGCAAAGGTCGACGTCGACACGGTGGCCGCCCGTCTCGCGGCCATCCGGCTTCACCGGCGGCTGAACCTGCTGGGCAAGCATCCCATCCGCTTCGTCGAGAAGGAGCACCTGCTCTTCTTCACCCGGGCGCTGCCCTTTCACGCGAACGGACTGCGCTTCATCGGAACGGACATGGAGAGCCGCGAGCTGACGGCGCGCACCTATTACTCGGTCGGGGGCGGCTTCGTGGTCAGCGAGGAACTCGCCAGCGACGGCACGGCGCACAAGCGCATCGCGCCGGACACCACCATCCTGCCGCTACCCTTCCACACCGGCGCCGAGCTGATGGAGCAGTGCCGTGTCAACGGCCTGACAATCGCCGGCGTGATGCGCGCCAACGAGCGCCACTGGCGCGACGACGAGGCCATCGATGCGGGACTCCGCGAGATCTGGGAGGTGATGAAGGCCTGCGTGGTGCGCGGACTGGGTGCGGAGGGCACGCTGCCCGGCGGCCTGAAGGTCAAGCGCCGAGCGGCCGAGTGGCATCGCAAACTCGTCGCCGGCCACGACGGAGCAGATCCGCTGGCCGTGCTCGACTGGGTCAACCTGTTCGCGCTCGCGGTCAACGAGGAAAACGCCGTGGGCGGCCGCGTCGTGACGGCGCCGACCAACGGTGCGGCGGGCATCATTCCAGCGGTCCTGCACTACTACCGCCGCTTCGTGCCGGGAGCCAGCGACGAGGGTGTCGTCGACTTCCTGCTGACCGCCGGCGCCATCGGGATCCTCTACAAGGAGAATGCGTCGATTTCGGGCGCGGAGGTGGGCTGCCAGGGCGAGGTCGGTGTGGCCTGCTCGATGGCCGCGGCCGGTCTCGCTGCGGTGCTCGGCGGCTCGCCCGAGCAGGTCGAGAACGCGGCCGAAATCGGCATGGAGCACCACCTCGGCCTCACCTGCGATCCGGTCGGCGGGCTGGTGCAGATCCCTTGCATCGAACGCAACGCCGTGGCTTCGGTGCAGGCGATCAACGCCGCGCGCATGGGACTGGCCGGCGACGGCACGCACTACGTATCGCTCGACAAGGTGATCAAGACGATGCGCGAGACCGGTGCGGACATGAAGACGAAGTACAAGGAAACCGCGCGCGGCGGCCTCGCCTTGAACGTGGTCGAATGCTGACGCGTGCCGGTCGCGTCGTCCTGATGGCCTTGTTCGGAATGTCCGCCTTCACGCTGGCCGGCTGCGTCGAGCGTTTCTTCTTCTACCCGGATGCAGTGACGTACACGGTGCCGGAGCAGTTCGGCGTGCGTGCGCATGACGTCGAGATTCGTTCCGCCGACGGCACTCGGCTGCACGGCTGGTTCCTGCCGGCGAGCGGCGAGCCGAAGGGCACGGTGCTGCACCTGCACGGCAACGCCGCCAACGTATCGAATCACCTGCCTCTGGTCGCCTGGCTGCCGGCGCGCGGCTACAACGTGCTGATGCTCGACTATCGCGGATTCGGCCGGTCGGAGGGCAAGCCGACGCTCGACGGCATCGTCGACGACGCACTGGCCGCGCTGCAATACCTGCGGACGCGGCCGGACGTCGATCGTGAGCGCATCGTCGTCTTCGGCCAGAGCCTCGGCGGCGCCACTGCATTGCGCATGCTTGCGCGGGACGCCGCCGGCGTGCGCCTCGCCATCATCGACTCGTCGTTTCCGAGTTATCGGGGTATCGCGCGCGACGCGACCGCCGGCAGTGCGATGGCGCCGCTTGCGTCGCTCGCGGCCCCCGGCCTGCCGGGCGCGGACAAGGACCCGGTGACCGCGATGAAGTCGATCCGGGTGCCGGTGATCTTCATGCACGGGATGCGCGATTCGGTCATTCCCCATGCGAACAGCGACGCACTCCACGCGGCGGCGCCTTCAAGCCAGCTGTGGAAGATCCCTGGCGCGGACCACATCGCCGCGCTCGCGGTTCCCGGGCCGTGGCGCGAGAAGCTGGTCGGCGCGATGGACGCGGCGATGCGTTAACGGCGTCGATAGTCGACGAAATCGAAACCGAAGCCGCGGGCCCCGGTCGGCGGGTGGCGTTCGCGACTGGCCTCTATCCACACGTCCGAAGAGGGCGCCGGGAGGAACGTGTCGCCGTCGAAGTCCATGCCGATTTCCGTCAACAACAGGCGATCGGCACGCGGCAGAGCGTCCGCGTACAGCTGCGCTCCGCCGATGACGAAGATCTCGTCCGCGCCGGCGCAGCGGTCGATCGCCTCGTCGAGGCTGTGCACGACCTCGGCGCCGGGCACGGTGAAGTTCCGATCGCGTGTCACGACCACGCTGCGGCGCCCAGGCAGCGGCCGCCCGATCGACTCCCAGGTCTTGCGGCCCATCACGATCGGATGGCCCATCGTCGTGCGCTTGAAGAACGCGAGGTCCTCGGGCAGGTGCCACGGGAGGCCGCCGCGTGCGCCGATCACGCCGTTGCGGGCACGCGCGAGGATCAGCGTGACGCGCGGAGTTTTCGCCGCGTTCACACCGCCACCGGCGCCTTGATGTGCGGGTGCGGGTCGTAGCCCTCGATCTCGAAATCCTCGAAGGCGTAGTCGAAGATCGAGGCCGGCCGCCGCTTGATCGCCAGCTTCGGATATGGACGCGGTTCGCGCGCGAGCTGCTCGCGCACCTGCTCGAAGTGGTTGTTGTAGATGTGGCAGTCGCCGCCGGTCCACACGAAGTCGCCGACGCCGAGGTCGCACTGCTGGGCGATCATGTGCGTCAGCAGCGCGTAGCTGGCGATGTTGAACGGCACGCCGAGGAAGATGTCGCAGCTGCGCTGATAGAGCTGGCAGGACAGCTTGCCCTGCGCCACGTAGAACTGGAACAGCAGGTGGCACGGTGGCAGCGCCATCTGCGGGATGTCGCTCACGTTCCAGGCGGAGACGATCAGCCGGCGCGAATCGGGGTTGGTCCGGATCTGCTGCACCACCTGCGCGATCTGGTCGATCGAGCCGCCGTCCGGCGTCGGCCACGAACGCCACTGCACGCCGTAGACCGGCCCCAGTTCACCGTCCTCGCGCGCCCACTCGTCCCAGATGGTGACCTTGTTGTCGCGCAGGTAGCGGACGTTGCTCGAACCCTGCAGGAACCACAGCAGTTCGTGGATGATCGAGCGCAGATGCAGCTTCTTCGTCGTGACGAGCGGGAAAGCCTTCCTGCAGGTCGAACCGCATCTGGTAGCCGAACCAGGACTTGGTGCCGGTCCCGGTGCGGTCGGTCTTGTCGACGCCACGTTCGAACACGTGGCGCATGAAGTCTTCGTACTGGCGCATGGGGGTTCGCAGATAATGCGGCGCATTCTATCGGCACGGCCCGAAGGGGCCGGAGGACCATGCAACCCGCATCCGAGGCACCGCTCGCCGCTCCATCCGCCGTGGAGAGCACGAGCCGCTGGGCGACCGCGGCCGGCTGCTGGTTCGCCGGTTTCGAAGCGGACGTTTCCGGCGGCTCACCCTGATCGATCGGGTACGGCAAGGCGGATCGCGTCCGCCCGCCGCGAACATCATTCGACGACGATCTTGTTCTCGCGCGCGACCTTGCCCCACTTCTCGATCTCGGTGCGGATGTAGCGCGCGAACTGTTCGCTCGGCTCGCCACCCGGATCGGCGCCCTGCGAAAACCAGGTCTGCGCCATGTCGGGAGACGCCAGCGCTTTCGCCACTTCCGCCTGCAGTCGCTTGACGATCTCCGGCGGCGTGCCGGCAGGGGCCCACAGCCCGTACCAGGAAATCGACTCGAAGCCGGGCAGGCCGGCCTCCGCCATGGTCGGAATGTCCGGAAACGCGGGCGAGCGCTTCGGCGAGGTCACGGCGAGCGCGCGTATGGAGCCCGAGCGGATGTGGGACGCGGCACTGCCGAGCCCCTCGAAGATCATCTGGATCTCGCCGCCGAGCAGGCCGGTCATCGCCGGCCCCGACCCTTTGTACGGGACGTGGGCGATCGAGGTGCCGGCCATCTTGTTGAAGATCTCGCCGGCGAGGTGGCGCGACGTGCCGTTTCCCGAGGAGCCGTAGTTCATCTTGTCGGGATTGGCCTTCGCGTAGGCGATCAGTTCCTTCAGGTCCTTCGCCGGCACCTTGGTGTTCACCACGAGCACGTCGGGCACGTACGCCACCCCGGTGATCGGCACGAGGTCCTTCTCGAGGTCGTACGGCAGGGACTTGTAGACGCTCGGTGCAACCGTGTGATGCACGGCGCCCATGAAGATCGTGTAGCCATCCGGCGGCGACTTCGCCGCCACAGCGGCGCCGATGGTGCCGCCCGCGCCGCCGCGGTTGTCGATCACCACCTGCTGACCCAGCTGTGCCCCGAGCTTCGCCGCCAGCGGACGGGCAAATGTGTCGGTGCCGCCGCCCGGCGGGAAGGGAACGATCAACTTGATCGGCTTGCTGGGCCAGGGTTGAGCGAATGCGACCTCGGAGGAGGTTCCGCTCGCGATCGCCAGCAGGATTCCCGCGATTGCCCGCAGCGCGCGGCGACTCGGATTGCTTGGAAGTTCCATGCGATGGCTCCTCGTTGCTGGTTGTCCTGCCGGCAGGCTCGGCGGCGCAGGAGCGCGGAATTGTCGTCGAGGAGACGTCGATTGGCTACGGCGGGCTTCACCGGTTCGGGCGGGTCAGGCGGCAAATTGCATTGCCGCAAGACGCGCGTACAAGCCTTCGCTCGTGACGAGTTCCGAATGCGTCCCGGCTTCGACGAGGCGGCCGTGATCGAGGACGAAGATGCAGTCGACCCGCTTCACGGTGGCGAGCCGATGCGCGATGACGATGGTGGTGCGGCCACGCATCGCGGCTTCAAGCGCGGCCTGCACCGCGCGCTCGCTTTCCGCGTCGAGGGCCGACGTCGCTTCGTCGAGCAGCAGCAGCGGTGCGTTCTTCAGGATCGCGCGCGCGATGGCCAGCCGCTGGCGCTGGCCGCCTGACAGCCGCAGGCCGCGTTCGCCCACCTCGGTCGCGTAGCCGTCGGGCAGGCGCATGACGAACTCCTCGACGTGTGCAGCCCGCGCGGCGTCGCGCGCTTCGTCGTCGGTGGCGTCGGGACGCCCGTACCGGATGTTGTCGAGCACGGAACCCGAGAAGATGACCGCTTCCTGCGGCACGACGGCGATCCGGCGCCTCAACGCCTCGAACGCCACGTCACGGACGTCCGCGCCATCGACGCGCACCGAGCCGCCTCCGGTGTCGTAGAACCGTTGCAGCAACTGGAACACCGTGCTCTTGCCGGCGCCCGACGGCCCGACCAGCGCGACCGTCTGGCCCGGTTCGATGGCGAGCGAGAGATCGTCGAGTACGCGGTGCTGGGGACGCGACGGGTAGGTGAAGACCACGCGGTCGAACTGCACACGCGCGCCACGCGGCGCCGCGGGCAGCGGCACGGGGGATTCCGGCGGCGCGATCGGCGACTCGGTGTTCAGCAGCTCCATCAGGCGTTCCGTCGCGCCCGATGCACGCAGCAGGTCGCCCCAGACCTCGCCCAGCACGGCGGCGGCGCCGGCGACCACGGTGATGTAGAGCGCCGTCTGGCTCAGTTCGCCCGCCGTGATGCGTCCGGCCATCACCGCCTGTACGCCTCCGTACAGCCCGTAGAGCAGGGCGCCGAACACGCCGATGATGACGAACGCCGTGAGGGTCGCCCGCGTCCCGGTGCGGCGGACCGCCGTGTCGAACGAGCGTTCGTTGGCGTCGTGGAAGCGGCGCGCTTCGCTGGCTTCCTGCGTGTAGCTCTGCACGATCTGCACGGCATTCAGGACTTCGCCGGCGATGGCGCTCGAGTCCGCGATCCGGTCCTGGCTCGCGCGGGACAGGCGGCGCACGCGGCGGCCGATCAGCATCGCGGGAACGACCACGAGTGCGATGACGCCGACCACGGTCAGCATCAGCCGCGGACTCGTGGCGACCAGCATCGCGATGCCGCCGGTGAACAGCACCGCGTTGCGAAGCCCCATCGAAATGCT
This sequence comes from uncultured beta proteobacterium, assembly GCA_963726405.1. Taxonomy (GTDB): domain Bacteria; phylum Pseudomonadota; class Gammaproteobacteria; order Burkholderiales; family Burkholderiaceae_F; genus JAOUJD01. The sequence continues at coordinate 251,294 of CAVSCF010000001.1, forward strand.
CGAGCCGACCGCGTTCTGGATGACCGTCGTGTCGGTCGTCAGGCGAGACAGCACCTCGCCGGTCTTCAGGGTCTCGAAGAACTGCGGGCTCTGCTGCAGCACGTGCGCATACACGGCCTGTCGCAGGTCGGTCGTGACGCGATCCCCCAGCCAGCTCACCATGAAGAAGCGCGCCGCGGTGAAGATGCCGAGCGCGATCGCCACGACGAACAGCAGCCCGAAGTAGTGACGGATGCTCGTCAGCTTGTCGCCAACGTCGCCCCCCGGCGTGGTGAGGCCCTGGTCGACCAGCAGGCGCACCGCGTAAGGCAAGGCGAGCGTCGCGCCGGCGGCGAGCAGCAGGAACAGGAGGGCCAGCGCGATCTGCTTGCTGTACGGCCGGACGAAGGGCAGCAGGCCACGAAGCGGCCGCAGGCGTTTGGGAGGGGGAGCGGCGACGGCCACGGGCCTGTCACCAGAGCGGGGAGGTCAGAACGCCCCACGCCGCGAAGATCATCAGCAGGCCCCACGCGGCGAAGGCAAGCACGAAGGGTGCGCCCCGCGACTTGGGGTTGCGGGCATAGGCAATCGCGTACCAGACGCGCGCCACCACCCACACCGCTCCGACCGCGGCCGCGATGCGCGGACTGAAATAGATCGCGGCGAGCCAGAGCGCGGGCAGGAACATCACCGCGTTCTCGAGCGTGTTCATCTGCACGCGGAACGCGCATTCGAACTCGACCGGACCCGTCGTCGCCGGCGCGCTGACCTTGTATTTTCCGCGCGCATAGCCGACGTACCAGGCGCAGCCGAACAGCAGCGCCAGCGTGGCGAGCGTGACGAGGGCGGGCCAGTGCAGGGTGGTTCCCATGGAGATCTCCGTTTGCGAACGGCGGATGGTACGTTGAAGCGAAGCGAGACTTTCAGAGCCGGATCGGCGCGACGTAACCGGTCATCTCGAGGTACCCGCGGCCGACGCGCCGTTCGCCTTCGAACAGTTCACTCGCGCCTTCCCAGTACACGGCGCCCGTCGTCATTCGCGAGTCGAGTTCCTGATCGTTCATCAGCGGCCGGGTGACGAACAGGCGGTCGGCGATGCGGATTTCCTGCGCAACCGGCCAGGTGGCGCGCGTTCGTGGCGAGGTCCACTGGGACCGTCCGAGGAAGGTGACCTGCTCGGGGCCGAATGTGCGGGTGACGCCGCCGGCGTCCCGCAGCAACGCATAGGCGTAGAGCGGCCGATCGGAAGCGCCCTGCCGGCGTACCTGGAACGCCGTCAGCGCGGAACCATCGTCCAGGTTCATTCCGATCCAGTCCCAGCCAGCGGCGTCGGCCGTGAGGATCGTGCTGGACCACTCATGGTCGAGCCAGCCGCTCCCGCTCACGACCCGGGACTGGCCGTCGAGCGTCAACTGCGCGCGCACCTGCAGATGGGGCTGCGAGTAGTAGTAACTCGCCTGTGCCAACGAGGGTCCCTTGCGCGAAAAGCCCGCGTCACCCTGCAGAAGGAGCGGCTGCGTGGGGTGGGCCGTGAACTCGAGCGAGAAGCCGCGGGCGGGCAGCACGCCACGGTAATCGCCATCGGCCCGGCGCTCGAAGCTCCAGTTGCCGAGGTGTACAGCCGTGTCGGCTTCGGAAGCTCCGGCCCCTCCGTGGGCGGTACGAGCGATTCTCTCGTCGTGCAGAAGTGTCCCCCGTGCCGGATCAGCCAGCGCGGCATGGGCAATGATCAGTTGCTTCGCGGCGAAGGCGCTCGGATTGGCCGGATCGACCTCGGTACGCGTACGGAAGAACGTCACCTGGAATCCGAGCGTCGCGCCGCCCGCAGCGTCGAGCCAGCCGGTCAGGTACCACCATTCCGTGCGGTAGTCGGGATGGGCGCCGTGATCCCGTGGAAAGACGAGGCGACGTGGAACCACCGCCGGGTAGTTCACGGCCCCGCGTACCGGTGCGGCGAGCGCCAGCGAACTCAGGATGAAATGGCGCCGGCTCGGCATGCGATCACCAGTCGTCCCGGACCGCACGCACCGCGTCGATCGATACCGCACGCCGTCCGGCGATCACCGCCGTCACGACGGCCGCCGTCATCAGCGCCGCCATCAGGGAACCGATCAGCGCCTCCGGGGCGTTGAAGTCCATCGTCCAATGGAAGGACTGTGGGTTGATCACCTTGATCAGTACCAGCGAGACGGCGAGCCCGGTCGCGAGCCCGATGACGATGGCGAGCGCCGTGACCATCGCGCCTTCGATCGCCAGCAGGCCCAGGATCTGGCCTCGGGTCAGGCCGATGTGGCGCAACATCCCGAATTCCCGCGTGCGGGCGATCGCCTGTGACGAAAACGTGGCGGCGATGCCGATCAGGCCGATCGCGATGGCGGCGACCTCGAGCACGTAGGTCACCGCGAAGCTGCGGTCGAAGATCTGCAGGCTCAGCTTGCGGATGTCGCCGGGTTGCACGAATTCCGTCGCCGCGCCCGCGTCCATCTCGGCTCGCAGTTCCTCGGCCACGCGCGTCGGTGTCCATCCGGGCTTCAGCCACAGCGCCGCATCGGTGATCGTGTTGTCGCCGGTGGCGGCCCGATAGTCCTCCGTGCGCATTGCGACAGCGCCGAACTGCCGCGCGTAGTCGCGCCAGACGCCGACCGGCATGAAGGGCTGCAGCCGTCCCGCGAGGGGCAACCGGACCACGCGCCCGGGCTGCATCCCGTAGATCTCGACCATCGCCTCGGTGATCCAGATCGGCGGCGGCATATCCGGTGTCCATCGCACGCCGGGGCCGGTCAGGGGCAGTTCGGCCCCCGGTTCGTCGACATTGAAGGGGCGCACGACGAGTGTGACCTGCGCGAGTCCGGGATCGATCTGCAGCTTGGCAAACCGAGAGAAGTCGGCGCGCGCCACGCCTGGATGGCGCGCAAGCCGCTCGAGGTCGGCCTCGGAGAAATAGGCGATGGATCCGGTCTGCGCGACGCGCGCGTACAACTCCGCCGGCAGGATGCGGTGCAGCCAGTCGTCCACCGAGCCGCGGAAGCTCGCGACCATCGTGGCCATGGCGATCATCAACGCGAAGCTCGCCACGATGCCGGCCATGCCGATGGCGGCGAAGCTCGGTGCCTGCGCGATGCGCGTCACGGCAAGCAGCAGCGTCGGCGAGCGCGCCGCGAGCGGCGACCGCTCGATACGGCGCGCGAGCGGGCTGAAGGCCGCGTGCGCAAGGCGAGGCTGCAGAGCGATGGCGCCGATCAGGATGGCCATGATGGAGAGGTAACCCCAGACCGGAATCCCGCGGACGGGGGGCAGCAGAAGGAGCGCACCGCCGAGCGCGAGCAGGGACATCCCCGGCCAGAGCCTGCCCAGCGGTTTGAACGCATCTTCCTCGGCGCCGGGTTTCATCGCGAGGGCGGGCGACGTCCGGGCGGCATCGCGGGCTGGAACCCAGCTGCCGGCAATGGCGGCGCCGAGGCCGAGCAGGAAGAAGAGCAACACGGACTCCGCGCGGTACTGCACCTCGGGCCGGGTTCCCGTGAAGAAGCCGCTGCCAAGGTCACCTCCGAGGACGGTGAGCGTCAACGAGGCCACGCCCGCGCCCAGCAGCAACCCCAGCGCGCTGCCAACGACGCCGAGCAAGGACGCCTCGACGATCAGCAGCGATTGCAGTTCCCTCGCCGTGACGCCGGCGACGCGAAGGTACGCGAGCTGCGAGCGGCGTGCGATCGTCGCCTGCGCCTGCAGCGAGAACACCAGGAAGCCGCCGGTGAAGAGCGCGACCAGCGCAAGCACGTTGAGGTTGACGCGATAGGCGCGCGACAGGTTCGACACCCGCGTGGTCTCGGCATCGGCGCTTGCGATCGCCACGCCCGCCGGCAGCTGCAGTGCGCGGGCGAGCGATTCGACGGGCGTGCCGGGCGCGAGTTTGAGGTCGATTCGCGTGAGCCGGCCAAGACGGTCCAGCCGCCACTGCGCGAAGCCCAGGTCCATCACGCCGATCACCTGACCGGCCCGTGCGCCGGGCAGCGTCCCGACGACAGGCAAGACCACCTCGTGGGTCCCCGCGAGCACGCGCAGTTCCCCGCCGACCGCCACCTTGAACCGCGCCAGCGCCGCGGGTGAGAGAAAGACGCCGTCACCCAGGACCGAGAACCGGGAGCCATGCCCGGCGGGGACCGGTACGAGGGCCTGCGACAGCATGGCTGCGCGGAAGATGTCGAGCCCCACGATGGCCAGCAGGGGCGCGCGGTTCTCGGCGAAGCCGAGCACCGGCACATCGAGTTCGAGCACGGGACTGGCGAGTTCGACGGACGGATGGGCCACGACGCGGGCAAAGAGTTGCTCGTCGAAGCCCTCCCGCGTACCGGTGATCGATGCGTCGGCCTGTCCGGTGACGGCGCGCACGGCGGATGAGAACTCGCTCAGGGCCGACGTGTTGATCAGGTGCACCGCGTAGCCGAGCGCGACGCCGACCGCGATGGCGAGTACTTGTACCAGCGTCCGGAGACGATGCTGCCGGGCGTAGCCGGCGAGTACATGCCAGGAGAGCCACCACATGAGGGCAGTCTAGCCGGACGATACCCGCTAAAGCCCCACGCGACGGAAGAACATGTGCTTGGCTGCCTCGCTGGCCGCGGCATAGAGCAGGGTGATCACCAGCACGACGGCGAGCAGCGTCGGCGGCAGCGGCACGAACCCGAAGACCGCCTGCGCAAGCGGCACGTAAGGCGCCCCGACGGCGACGGCGGCCACGGCGATCGTGATCCACAACAGCGCGGGAGCCGGCCGGCTGGAAAGCAGCGGACGCTGCGTGCGTACGACGAGCAGGATCGCGAGTTCGGTCAGCAGCGACTCGACGAACCATGCCGTGCGGAATTCGGGCGCAGCCACCCGCAGTGCCACGAGCAGCACCGCAAAGGTGAGTCCGTCGAAGATGGAGCTGATGCCGCCGAACAGCAGCATGAAGTTGCGAATGCGCGCCACCTGCCAGCGGCGGGGAACGGCGACCGTTTCCTTGTCCACGCGGTCGCCCGCGATGGCCATCGCGGGGAGATCCGACAGGAAGTTGTTGAGCAGGATCTGCTTCGGCAGCAGCGGCAGGAAGGGAATCACCAGCGACAGCGCGGCCATGCTCAGCATGTTGCCGAAGTTCGCGCTGGTCGTCGTGTAGACGTACTTCATCGTGTTGGCGAACACCCGTCGGCCTTCCTCGATGCCGCCCCGGAGCACCGAAAGGCTGTGCTCGAGCAGCACGAAGTCGGCGGTCTCCTTGGCGACGTCGACTGCGGAGTCGACTGAGATGCCGACGTCGGCCGCGTGCAGTGCCGGTGCGTCGTTGATGCCGTCGCCCAGATAGCCAACCACGTGCCCGGTCTTGCGCAACGCCTGGATGATCCGCTCCTTCTGGTTGGGATCGACCTCGGCAAAGAGCGTCGTGCGCTCGGCCACCTGCCACAGTGCTTCGTCGCGCATGGTGCTCAGTTCCGCCCCGGTCAGCACTCCTTCGACTTTCATGCCCACCACGCTCGCCACGTGGAGGGCCACGCGACGGCTGTCCCCGGTGATGACCTTCAGTTGGACGCCGAGCGCGGCGAGGTCGAGGACGGTCGCGGCGGCGTCGGGTTTCGGCGGATCGAAGAACAGCAGGAAGCCTTCGAAGCGCATCCCGGACTCGTCGGCCGCCGTGTACCTGGGGCCGGCCGCCAGGTAGCGGGTCGCGACTCCGAGGACGCGGTAGCCTTCGTCGCCCCAGCGCGCGGCACTTTCAAGCAGCGCCGCTCGACGTTCGTGATCGAGCGGCGCCTGCTCTCCGTGGACGCGCGTGCAGATCGCAAGGATCGGTTCGAGCGCGCCTTTCGTGATCAGGAGGTTCCGGCCTTCATTCCGTCCGTGGCCGCGCACTGCGACGCTCAGCCTTTTCCGAACGAAGTCATACGGAATCTCCTCGGTCTTCTCCCAGCGCGAAAGATCGAGGGACGGGACCGATGTGACGATGGCCTCGTCAAGCGGGTTCGCCAGCCCCGTCTGCAAGGCCGCGTTCAGTGCAGCCAGCGTCTGCACGCGGGTCGAGGCTTCGCCGCTCGCGCCGACTGCACGGTCCAGCCGCACCACGCCGGCGGTCAGCGTGCCGGTCTTGTCGGTGCACAGAACATCCATCGCGCCGAAGTTCTCGATCGCAGCCAGTCGCCGCACGATGACGCCGTGCGAGGCCATTCGTTGGGCGCCGCGCGCCAGCGTCAGGCTGATGACGGCCGGGAGAAGTTCAGGCGCCAGGCCGACGGCCAGCGCGACTGCGAACATCAGCGAGTCGGCCACGGGCCGGTCGTAGGCAACGTTCACGGCAAAGATGCCGAGTACGAGCAGGGTCATGAGCTGCGTCAGGAGTTGCCCGAACTGGCGAATCCCCCGCTCGAACTCCGTTTCGGGGGCGCGCAGCGCCAGGCGATCGGCGATCCGGCCGAACTCGGTGGCGGACCCGATGGCGAATGCGACCGCCTGTGCGGTGCCGCTGCGCACGTTCGTGCCCTTGAACACGACGTTGGTGCGGTCCACGAGACTGCTATCTGCGGCGACCGGCCCGCTGTGCTTTTCGACCGGGAAACTCTCGCCCGTGAGCACGGCCTGGTTGACGAAGAAGTCGTCCGCGGAGATCACTCGTGCATCGGCTGGAATCAGGCTGCCCGCGGATAGCACAAGGACATCGCCGGGCACCACCTGGTCCGCCGCGATGTTGACCATCTTCCCGTCCCGCAGAACGCGAGCGGTCGGCGCGATGCGAGCGAGCAGCTTCTCGATCGCCCGTCCAGCGCGGTACTCCTGCTGGAAACCGAGGATCGCGCTGGCGACAACGATGATGAGCACGATCGCGGCGTCGACCCAGTCGCGAGTCAGCACCGATACCACGGCCGCGAACACCAGGATCAGGACCAGGGGGCTTCTGAACTGTTGCAGGAAGAGCCGAAGGGCGATGGTGCGAGGACGGGTCGACGGCAGCCCGGCAGCCGCACGGCGCTCGTGGGCTGCAGCGTCGGACAGACCATTCGCCGTCGAGCCCAGTCCGCGCAGCGCTTCCTCGACGCTCCCGGACCACGGGGGCGCCCTCAAAGGGGCGACGGGGAACGTCGAACGAGGCATGACTCCACCGTAGTCGACGGGTGACGGACAGTGTTGACTGCCGCCAAGGCCTTCCGCGGATCAGACTGCCGCGTGCGGGCGCAGCCTGCCGTGATCGAGAACGAGGATGCGGTCCGCGGAGCGGGCGGCGGCCTGGGAGTGCGTGACGAGCACGCCGCCGGCGCCCCGTGTGCGGACCTCGCGCGCGAGCAGGTCGAGCACCGTCTGCGCGGTGTCCGGGTCGAGATTGCCGGTCGGTTCGTCCGCGAGCACGAGCGCCGGGCAGTGCACGAGCGCGCGCGCGACCGCGACCCGCTGCAACTCTCCGCCTGAGAGTTCACGCGGCATGCTGCCGCCCCGATCGCCGAGGCCGACGGCAGCCAGCAACTCCTTCACCCGCGTTGCCCGTTCATCGCGCTGAGTCCCGATCAGCACGAGCGGAAGTTCGACGTTCTGCTCCACGGTGAGGTGGGGCAGGATGTGGAACGACTGGAACACGAAGCCGAGCTTGCGCCGGCGCGCCAGGGTGCGCGCGGTGTCGTCGAGCGAGGCGAGATCCGTCCCGTCGATCACGACCCGCCCCGCATCCGGTCGGTCGAGCCCGGCGATGAGGTTGAGCAACGTGGACTTGCCGGAGCCCGACTCGCCGACGATCGCCACGTATTCGCCCGGTCCCACGTCCAGCGCGAGCGCGTCGAGCACCGAGCGCGAGCCGAAACGCTTGGTCAGTCCGTCGATGGAGAGCATCGCCGGCATTTTACGGGGGGGCGGTTTTCCCTCTGGCTACAATGCCCGGCCGCATTGTTCGGGTTTCTCCGTTGAGCACCTCCATCGTCAGCATCGACACTGTCCGCGCCGCGCAATCGCGCCTGGCCGGGCACGTGGAGAACACGCCGTGCCTGCACTCGCGCACGCTTTCGCAGATCACGGGCGCCGAGGTGTACCTGAAGTTCGAGAATCTTCAGTTCACCTCGTCGTTCAAGGAGCGCGGGGCGTTGAACAAGCTCGCGATGCTGACCCCCGCGCAGCGCGAGCGCGGCGTGATCGCGGTGTCCGCGGGCAATCACGCGCAAGGTGTGGCGTATCACGCGCAGCGCCTCGGGATTCCCGCCGTGATCGTGATGCCGCGCTTCACGCCGACCGTGAAGATCGAGCGCACCCGGGGATTCGCCGCCGAAATCGTGCTGACCGGCGACACCTTCGACGACTCGAAGGCCGAGGCGGCGCGACTGGCGGCCGAGCGGTCGCTGACGATGGTGCATCCCTACGACGATGCCGACGTCATCGCGGGACAGGGCACCGTCGCACTCGAGATGCTCGCGCAGCAGCCGGACATCGACTGCATGTGCGTGGCCATCGGCGGCGGCGGATTGATCTCCGGCGTCGCGACCGTGGCGCGCGCGCTCAAGCCGTCGATCGAGATCGTCGGTGTCCAGACCGACCAGTTTCCCTCGATGTACTCGGCGTTCAAGGGGGTCCAGATGCCATCGGCCAATGCGACGCTGGCCGAGGGCATCGCGGTCAAGCAGCCCGGGGACATCACGGTGGAAATCGTGAAACGCCTCGTCGACGACATCGTTCTGGTCGCGGAGGGCGACATCGAGCAGGCGATCGTGATGCTGCTCGAGATCGAGAAGACCGTCGTCGAGGGCGCCGGCGGAACCGGACTTGCCGCGATGCTGCGGCATCCGGCGCGGTTCGCGGGGCGCAAGGTCGGCCTCATTCTTTGCGGCGGGAACATCGACCCCATGGTGCTCGCCGACATCATCGAACGCGGCATGGTCCGCGCAGGGCGCCTCGCGCGCATTCGCGTGCATACGCGTGACGTGCCGGGCGAACTCGCTCGCGCGGCCACCCTGATCGGCCAGGCGGGCGCCAACATCGAGGAAGTCGAACACCAGCGGGCTTTCACCACGCTGCCGGTCCAGAACGCCGAACTCGAGTTCGTCCTGCAGACGCGCGGGCCGGATCACATCGAGGAGGTGCTGCGGACACTTCGCGCGGCGGGCCTCTTCGCCACGACGCACCCGTATTGATCGACCCCGTGGCTGGATCAATCCGGCGGCAATGCGGCCGGCCGGCCTTGTCCCAGATCATTTCGCTCCTGCTCCGTGCTGACTAGTGTTGGTACGAGGTACGGGGGAGATTGCGATGGTCGCCGCGCGCACGCCGAATGTTTGCCTTGCCACTGCATTGCCGGGCAGGAAGGCCACCCCGGCGGCAGGGCATCGCAAACGCTCGACGTTGAGTTGGGACGCAAAGCTGCGGCCCGAACTGGCCCCGAGGGTCGTCGAGGACGGGCGGCGCGGAGGACGCCTTCTGCTTCCGACGCCGCTTCTCGTCGGCGAAGCCGTTGCCGCGGTCCCGAGCGGTCAGGTGGTCACGATCGGGCAACTGCGTCAGGCTCTCGCCGTGCGGTTCGGCGCGGATCGCACCTGCCCGCTGATGACCGGCATCTTTGCGACGATCCTCGCCGGCGCGGTGGCCGACGATCTCGGTCAGCGCCGAAAGCCCCGCTGGCCCATCTGGCGGCTGGTGCGCGACGACGGCACGCTGCACGCCAAATGGCCTCTGGATGCGCTGTACCGCGCAACGATGTTGCGTGAGGAAGGCGTGCGCATCACGCATCGCAACGGCCATTGGGCCGCGATCGATACGCAGCATTGCTGATGGAAGGAGCCCCGCCAGGGCCTACACTCGGCGCAATGGGTTCCAACGACAAGGGGGCGCCGCTGTCCGGGGTGCCCCGCTTTTTTGATCTGCGTGTCGAGGACAGCGACGCGGCCGCCGAACTGCGCGCCTCGCTGGGCGCTCACGCGCCCTTCATCGCTCCGAAGTTCTTCTACGACCCGCTGGGATCCCGTCTGTTCGAGGCGATCTGCGAACTGCCGGAATATGCGTTGACCCGCGCGGAGCGGAGCATCTTCGAGCGGTTCGGTGAGGAGATCGCCACGCGCGTGGGGATCGATCGCCCATTCGTCGACCTCGGGGCCGGGAACTGCGAGAAGGCCGAACGCCTCTTCGACGTCCTGGCGCCCTCGCAGTACGTCGCCGTCGATATCGCCGCCGATTTTCTGCAGGAACGACTGGCGGCGCTCGCCCTCCGCCGTCCCGGGCTCCCGATCGTCGGGGTCGCCGAGGATTTCACGGCTTGCCTGCAACTGCCCGATGCGGTCGATCCCGGTCCCCGCACGGTCTTCTATCCCGGTTCGTCGATCGGCAACTTCGCCCCCGAAGCGGCACTCACCTTCCTCGCCCGGGTTCGCGAGGCCTCTTCGGCCGGCGGCCACCTGATCCTCGGCGCCGATCTCGTACGGGACAAGCAGTCGCTGGATCTCGCCTATGACGACCCGCTAGGGGTCACCGCGGCCTTCAATCTCAACGTGCTGCGCAACGTGAACCGCGTTCTTGATGCGGACTTTGATGTGGCCGACTGGCGACACGTCGCGTTCTTCGATCCGGTGACCGCGCGCGTCGAGATGCACCTCGAGGCGCGCTACGACGTCGAGGTGCGATGGCGCGGCGGCGAGCGGCGCTTCTGCGCGACTGACCGCATCCACACCGAGAACTCGTACAAGTACACGCTGCCTGGCCTGCGCGCCTTGCTGCAGCGTGCCGGCTTCACCGAGTGGCAGGTGTGGACCGACGACGCCCGCACGTTCGCCGTGGCGGTGGCCGCGAGCTAGTTCCGGACCAGACGGAACGTCGAGTACGCGAACGGGTAGTCGGGCCGGAACCAGTTCCGGAAGGAGCGGCGCAGCAGGCATCGCGCGGTGCGCGGCGATGCGCCCTTCAGCACCCAGTGCTCGCCATCGAAGAAGTCCTTCGAGTAGCCGGGGTAGTAGTCCCGCGGCTCGAACCCTTCGAAGCCGCCGAACGTCGTCGAGGTCCACTCCCAACCGTTGCCCACCATCTGTTCGACTCCGTAAGGGCTCGCCCCCGCGGGGTGACACGTGACGGGCACCGGGTCCCACCCAGCGAAATCGAAATGTCCATGCCTGGCGGTGGGCTCCGCATTTCCCCACGGGAACGGGTTGTCGCCCTCGCCGCAGGCCGCGCGATGCCATTGCGCTTCCGTCGGCAGTTCCGCGTTCGACCACTCGGCGTAGGCGCTCGCCTGTCGGTGCGTCACGTAGACCGGCGCGTGCGCCGGCAGCGGCACCTCGTCGAACATACGACGCAGCCACCAACGGCCATCGCGCCGAAGCCAGAACGGCGAGGGCGCTCCTCCGTCGGCGACGAACCGCAGGTACTGGGCATTCGTCACCTTGTAGCGGTCGATTGAGAACCCCGGCAGGTCGGCTTCGAACGCCGGAAATTCGTTGTCCCAACCGAATGTGCCGGGACGCTGTCCGAGGGACGTTCGACCGGCGGGAACTTCGATCGCATCGTTGGCGGGCGGTGGCGAGTCCGGTCCTGTCCGCAACGCGCGCGAACGCTTCGCGGAGGCGGGCAGTTGGTGGAGCAGGTAGCAGAGCGTTTCCGCGTGCATCCATCGATGCTCGAGAGCGACCCGCCGGCGTTCGGCGGGTGCGTCGTCCCAGAGTGCATCGAGTCTCTCCCGCGCCTGTTGGACATAGCTTCGCACCTCATCGACGCGAGGCCAGTCGGATTCCCGGTCCTGCGGAGCCTGGCCGGGCGGCGGATCGATGCCGGCCTCGAACAGGCGGTCGAATGCCGAATGGAAGGAAGGTTCCCCCAACGCGCCACTCGCGACCTGGTTCCAGTCGAAAGCGTCGAGGTGGCCAAGGTAGAAGATCAGCCGGTGGCGATCGGCGATCGGTCGCGCATACAGCGTCCCTTCTGAGACTAGTTCGAACAGGCCGTCCGTATGTGCGCGCGCTTCGAGGAGTTCGTGGCGGAGCAAGGCGTTTTCCATGCGTCCATCTCTAGCGAAAGGGGCGGGCGCGCGCAAGTTGGAGAACCACGTAGTTTGGGGCATGAGCCTTGCTCACCCTGTGCCGTGTCACCTCCTCGCAATCATCCTCCTGTCCATCGTTCGGTTGGCGCGCCTGCTCGGCGTTGCTCGCGCCCTTCCGCTCGAGCGAAGCGAAGCGGCCGTGCGAAATGGCCATGGCTGGTCGGCGCGGTGGTCCTCGCGCTCTTTGTCGGTCTCTTCGACTGGAACACGCTGCGTGGTCCGGTGGAGCGCTACGCCGGTCGTGTGACCGGTCGAGTTGTCAGCATCGGCCATCTCGACGTGAAGACGAGCCTGCCTGCACCAGCGGTCGTGCTCTCGGATGTCACATTCGGCAATCCGGAATGGGTGGCCGCGCAGCCGATGGGGCGGGCCAGGGAACTCAGGTTCACCGTTCGCCTGGCATCGTTGCTGACGGACGAGATGCGGGTTCCGTACATGAAGCTCACGAATGCCGAGGTCGGCTTCGTTCGCGACGCGCAGGGGCGCGCGAACTGATTCCGCTTCTGTTCGGCGGTGATCGCCCGACGCCCGTCCGCTGTGCCGCGGCGGCTCTCGACGTGGGCAACGGGATTGGCAGCGTCAGCATGCTGGTGTTCGACACGGAGGAATCCAGGATCACCGGCGGGGGCGGGGTGGACTTCAGGAACGAGCGGGTCGACGTGACGTTGCGGCCCGAAGCGAAGAAGCCCGGATTGCTGTCGATCCGCGGGCCCATCCACATCCCGGGTCCCTTCCGCGACGTGAGCTTTGCGGCGGTGAAGGATCCTCCGTCGGCCGGCGAGAAAGGCGCACGCGATTCAATCGCGCCGATCGTCGAAGTGCCGCAGGGGCACGTGTCAGAGCGTCAGTCGGCGGCGCCGATCGTCAACGTGCCCGCCACGAAGTAGCGGGAGGAAAGCAGCGGCGTCAACGCCGCATGTCGAAGAGCGAAGTCTCCGGGTCGTGGCCCTTGAGAGCTTCCGCGATCTGCCTGCGCGCCTTGATGAACGGCGAGTTCTTCGCTTCCACCGCGAGGAACTCGTCGAGGTCGCCGTGCTCGCGTTGCAGCTGCGGCACGAGTTCAAGAAAGATGTCGGTGAGTTCCGGGTCGAACTGCTTGCCTCTTAAGTGACCGGATCTCCGCGAGCGCGTCCGAGACCTTCCAGGCTTCCTTGTACGGTCGCTTGTGGGTCAATGCGTCGAACACGTCAGCCAGTGCACTCACCCGCGCCGCGATCGGAATCGCCGTGCCGGCGAGCTTCATCGGATAACCGGAACCGTCCCAGCGCTCGTGGTGATGGCGCGCTATTTCTTCGGCGATGTGCATCTGCGGTACGTTCGATTTCGCGAGGATGTCTGCGCCGGCGGTTGTATGGGTCTCCATGATTTCCCGTTCGCCCGGCGTCAGCTTGCCTGGCTTGAGGAGGATCGCGTCCGGCACGACCAGCTTGCCAATGTCATGCAGTCGGGCAGCGAGGTCGATCAGGAAGCACACGTCGTCTTCGAGGCCAATCTCCTTCCCGAGGATCGAGGCAAGGCGCCCGACCCGATAGCAGTGCTCGCCGGTCGTGTCATCGTGCAACTCCGCCGCCACCGATTGCTGCTCCAGCAGCAGGACGCGGTTGCGCATCAACTCACGTTCACCGAGCTGGATACGCAGCTTGCCGCGGTGATTGGCCATGGCGACGTCGAGGGAGCCGGGGGCGTAGGCTGGTTGCTCGAGCCTGCTTCACGTAGTCCTTGTGGTGCATCAGCACCTGGGCCGCTTTCGCATCTCGATTCAGCGCCAAGAAGTTCGTGCAGATAAATCAAAGCAACGTCCGGCTGTCCCGCCGCTTCGTACCCGGCGACGCACGCGGAGAGGGCTGTCTCGTACCTCAGAACGAACACTCTTTCGCGCAATGCTCCAAGCGACTTCTTAAGTCGAGTCAGACCGATGTCTTGCATGTTCGAGTGAATGCTCCACAAGTCCACTCGTCTTTTGCTGCTATCAGTTGCGCTCTTGCGGCGCCAGACGCATTCGCAAGATGTCGAGCCGAGTCGCAGTGTAACCTTGCGCCATCCACCTCCCCAATTTCGAGGAGAATCGCGAGTAGATTGACTCGGCGATTCACTCGAAGGAGGCGGTCTTGGGCCGATTGAGGATCGGGGTTTGTCTTCAGGGACTCTTGTACGGCGCTCATGCCGGTCTTGATGTCGCCCAGATGTAGTGCGCACGCGGCAAGGTTCGTCTTTGCGGCTTGTGCAATCGATCCTGGATCGATTGCTCCCTCGCAGGCCGAAATCGCACGATCGAAAGCAGGACATTGCGTCCGGATATTGTGCGGCCGACATGCAAGGCAAAGCCGAGGTTGTTCCAAACTCGCGCTTCGGCCGGTCTGTCGCCGAGTTGCCGGGCGATCTCAAGCGCACGTGAGTAGCACTCGGTGGCTTCCGGCAGGTTGCCAGTATTTACGCGCATAACCCCGAGAAACGTGAGCGCCTTGCGCTCGAGTGCCAAATCACCCAACTGAGATGCACACTCAACGGCACACTTGGCTGGCTCAAGAGCGGCTGATGGCCTTGCGGCGAGGTAGAAGTACTCGGCAATTGCGAGAAGACAATTTGCCCGCGCAACGGACGCCGAGTCAGGAGCAAGAGAGCAGAGCTCAGCGCTCGCCTCTTCTAGCAATGCAACCGATTCCTGAGTTGGAGACTTGACCGCTACCTGAAGGCGTGGCAGCAAATCCTTGCAGAATTGGTCACCCCCGGTCTGAGTTGCTCTCAGACCGCGTTGTTTCGCTGCGTCGGTTGACCGGCAGAGGAGAGCTCACTTGAAGATGGGGCTTGCCTTTTGCCGCGAGTAACGTTTACATTTCCCTTCACTCGCTTATCGGCCGAAAAGCGGGTGGCTTTACCCCTAATTACAAAGCTACGTAGCGGACGGAGGAAACATGGAGCAGATCGTTGAGCAGGTCATTGAAATCAAAGAAGAACTCGTTGAGCTGTCGCTTGCGGAGCTTGCCCAAATTGGCGGCGGCGCGGGATCGGAGCTTCTTGGCTAACGAGACCAAGGATTGAGGTAGAAAAAGGGCGCTTGGCGCCCCTTTTCTATTAGTTTTCAATTGGTTACTTTCGGTCCATCGTTGCTGACACGCCTACAATCACTAGACTGGGATCTCTCGCGAAAGTATCCGATACCTGAAATTCTCCGCATCCAACGCATCCAGCCTCCCCTGCGCGTTCTCCGCCTGCGGATACATCAGGAACGGGACTGCGGCCCGGTTGGAGCCCGGAAGTCGGACGTCGTGGGCGTAGTTGTAGCCCAGCCAGTTCCCTTCCCAGCCGCCCCATAGCATCGTCCGCGCTTCCTTTACGACGCTGTCGTCGAGGCTCAGGCCCGGCTTCTCCTCGAGAATGACTTTTCGAACGTCGGCCGGGTCGACCGGGATCCAGCCGATTCCCGCCGCATAGAACTCGGCGCGGCAGTGCTGGGCTTTCGTCACGTCGCCCGCCTTGCCCAGGCTCTTGTAGCCGCGGACCGACTCGGCGACCCGGATGCCGTAGACGTCGCGTGCCGGGACCCCGGAAGCCCGCAGAAGGCCGACGAACAGCGCGTTCAGGTCCGCACACTTTCCGTTCAGGGCCTTGGCTTCGAGCATGGCCTTGATGTCCCCTATGCCGCACCCGCGCGTCTTGGGGTTCCGCTCGGTGTTCTCGACGACCCACTCGTAGACGGCGCGTGCCTTGTCGACGTCAGTGCGTGCACGTCGCGTGATGTCCAGCGCTGTGTCGCGGACGATCCCGTCGGTCGGCATCAGTTCGGTCGGTTTCAGGTAGGTCGCAAGCTCCGCTGAGGTCGCCTGCATTCCGGCGCCCGGCTTCAGTTCGACTCGGCGGTCCCGGGTGCGGAAGCGGCTGGTGACTTCGAGCACCGGCTGCTGTTCGCCCACCTTGAACGTCGCAACCACCATCGCTGCCCGGTAGACCGGTTCGATGACGATGCGGCTTTTCTCGAAATTGCCGCTGACGCTGTTCTCCAGCGACTGGAACCAGTCGGTGTCCTGAGAGAGCGGCAATGGAACCCACGCCTGCACTGATCCCGTCGGTGGCGTGATTTCCAGGCGTGTGACTGTTTCGAAAGTACGCCAGCCCGCCTGCTTGTCCTGAGCCCGGGCAGCCCATGGAGCCGCCGACAAGAGGCCAGAGGCAGGCAACGCCTTCAGCAAGGCACGACGTTTCATTTGATTCTCCGGGAGATAGCGGTCGCACCCACCTGCAGTGCGATGAAGCAACTCGTGCGCCGAGGCGAGGCTACAGCAGCTTCTCGATTGTGCTGACCAGTACGGGACTTGTCCAATCGGCGCCACCGATCAAAACATGTTTTACCGCCCCTGCACGGTCCACCACATAGCTCGCCGGAAAGATGCGCGCGCCCCATGACTTGGCCACGGCGCCGTCAGTGTCTCTCACGATCGGGAAACTGATGCCGCTCTTGTCGACGAACGACTTGATGCGGGTTGGGCCCTCCTGGTAATTCACGCCGAGGACTTCGAATCGCGGGGCAAGGCGGTCGCGAAGGCGCTGCAGCGAGGGCATCTCCGTGACGCAGGGTTCGCACCACGTGGCCCAGAAGTTCACCAACACGACCCTTCCGCGCAAACTTGCCAGGGTGAACGCGGCACCCTCAGGCGTGAAGAGTTCGATCGGCGGGGCGGCCGGAGCGCCCTTCCATTCGCTCAGAACGGCGGAAGCCCAGGACGCCGGTGCAAGGCATGCAAGACCAGCCGCGGCCAGCAAGTGTCTGCGGTTCACGCCGCTAGCCCTCGACAAAGATTCCGCTGCCCGTGCCGAGTTGTCCGATCACCGCCGCCCGTTCAAAACCTTCGGCGAGGAATGTCTCCAGGACCTCGCGCTCTGCGTCCGGCGAACAGGCGACCAGCAGGCCTCCGCTGGTTTGTGGATCGGTGAGCAGTGCCTTCATCGAGTCGCTCACGTTGCCGAGTGTGACGTGCTGCCCGTAGCCCGCCCAGTTGCGGGCGGAAGCTCCCGTGACATAGCCGTCGGTCGCGAGCGCTTCAGCGCCGGGCAGCAGCGGAATCGCGCCGGCCTTCAGCCTGGCGCTCAACTTGCTGCCCATGCAGATCTCGTTGAGGTGCCCGAGCAGTCCGAACCCGGTGACGTCGGTAAGCGCGTGCACTGAATCCATCTCGGCCAGGTGGCGGCCCGGCGTGTTCAATTTGGTCGTGTTCGCGATCATCTGGGCGTACCCCGCGGCATCCAGCGCGTTCTTCTTGAGCGCCGCCGAGTAGATGCCGACCCCGAGCGGCTTCCCAAGGATCAGGATGTCGCCAGCCTTCGCACGGGAGTTCGTCTTCACCTTGCGCGGATGCACGAGTCCCATGACGACGAGACCGTAGATCGGTTCGACCGAATCGATCGTGTGACCGCCCGCGATGGGAATGCCCGCTGCCGTGCAGACCGACTGCCCGCCCTCGACGATCCGGCGGATCACTTCGACCGGCAACTGGTTGACCGGCATTGCGAGCAGCGCCAGCGCCATGATCGGCGTTCCACCCATGGCGTATACGTCGGAGATCGCATTGGTCGCTGCGATGCGACCGAAGTCGAACGGATCGTCGACGATCGGCATGAAGAAATCGGTCGTGGCGATCAGCGCCTGCTCGTCGTTGATCTGGTAGACGGCCGCGTCATCGGCAGTCTCGATGCCGACGAGAAGTTGCGGGGGGATCAGGCCTTGCGTCGAGCCTTTCAGGATCTCCCCCAGCACGCCCGGAGCGATCTTGCAGCCGCAGCCGCCTCCGTGGGAAAAGGAGGTCAGCTTGATCTTCAATTCGGTCGGCGCGTTCATGTCGGCGATGGCGGGTTGAGCTTGATGGAATTATGGACGAGCCGGCGCAGCCTTCGCCCCTCTTGCGCCGGGGTGAAGAGACGGGCCCGTCGCCCCGAAGCGGTGGCCAGTTGCCGATAGAAGCGCGGCTCGTTCTCCGCTTCTAGCAGCAAACACGCTGCCGCTTCCACGTCGCCGACCGGGAAGAGGCCCGGATAGGCCCGTCCGAGCAGGCCCACGTTGCCGTCGCAATCCGACGCAATCACCGGCGTGCCCGACTGCAGTGCTTCGACGATGGCTGTCGCTCCGCCTTCATCCCTGGACGGGTGCAGCAGCAGGCGGGAGCGTCTGATCAACGAGCGTGCTTCCGCGGCCGGCACGCCGCCGAGCCAGCGGTAACGAGCGGTCGAGCGGGCGGTGGCCCGGGCCGCGCGCGACCACCCGCGCTCGAGCGCTTTGCCAGCGTGCAGGAATCGAATCTTCGATGTCTCGGGAAGCCGTCGCGCGATGCGCATCGGAACACTCGGGATCCTTCACTGCACGCAGATGCCCGACGACGGCAACGTCAAAGGTGCGATGGCGCGGAGCCAGCGGCGTGAGTGGAGTGGCGGATGGCAGCAGCACCTCGCACTTCGCACGCCATCGACGCGGCAGCGCATCGCTTCCCAGCTCGTTCAGGACGACGAGTCGCGTTGCGACGGTGAGGGAGCGACGCGAGGTCTTGTCGAGGTTTCCGTACAGGTCGGTGCCCGTCAACACGACGATCAGCGCGCGATCCGGATATGCCCGCGCGAACGCGTGAATCGATGCAGCGGACCGCCCTGCGTGCAGCGCGATCAACGCGTCGCACTTGTGTCCGTCCCAATCCTGCTGGATGCGTACTCGGAAGTCCGGTCGCAGCAGGCGCGCCCACCGTGCGGCCGTGTGCCAGTTGCCGTTGTTGGCGCGTGCCAGGTAGGGCGTGATAATGCAAATCGATGGTCGTTGGACGCGAGGCGGGGCCATGAGATCGCTGGGCAGGCGCGCGCTGCGCGACGCGCTGCTGGAGTCGCGGAAGTATACGAAGTCGCTTGTAGGCGACCTGACCGACGCACAGTGGGACGTTCCGATCCTGACGGCGATCAACCCAGTGCTATGGGAGGTCGGGCACGTCGCGTGGTTCGTGGAGCGGTGGTGTCTGCGCGTGCAGGGGGATCGCCTCGGCGATTCGCGGCTGCGAGACGCGGACCGGCTCTACGACTCGAGCGTGGGCGAACACGACGAGCGCTGGCGTCTTCCCCTGCCGTCGCGCGTTGCGACGATGCGCTACCTCGATGATGTTCTTGAGGCCACCCTTGAGGCGCTGGAACAGTCCGGGGAGTCGGACCAGGAACTGTATTTCTTCCGCCTGGCCCTGCTCCACGAGGACATGCACGCGGAATCCTTCGCGCAGCTGCGACAGTTGCTGGGCTACCCGGCGCCCGTGGGCCGATCCACAGGTCCTGCAGCCGTGACGGACACTCAAGAGGACGTCGCGTTAGGGGACGCCGAATTCGATCAGGGCGCGCCACCGGGTGCGGGCGGCTTCGTATTCGACAACGAGAAGTGGGCGCATCCGGTGCATCTGGGTGCCTATACGATCTCTCGCCATCCCGTGACGCAGGCTGCTTTCCTCGACTTCGTCGAGGACGGCGGATATCGGCGTGACGAATTCTGGAGCGCTCCGGGCCGCGCCTGGCGCGACGCGATACAGGCGACCGGCCCCGCGTACTGGCGGCGCAGCGGTTCGCTCTGGCAGCAGCGCCGATACGATCGCTGGGAGGCCTTGATCCTGTCGGCGCCGATGGCCCACGTGACCGCGCACGAGGCCGAAGCGTTCTGCCGCTGGTCGGGCCGCCGCCTGCCGACCGAGGCCGAGTGGGAGTACGCGGCATTGAGCGGGGCGATCGACTGGGGCGGCAGCGTCTGGGAGTGGACGGCTTCTCCTTTCGCGCCGTACCCGGGCTTCAGCGCCGATCCTTACCGCGCCTACTCCGAGCCCTGGTTCGGCACTCACCGGAGCGTGCGCGGTGCGTCATTCCTCACAACGAGCCGTCTGACGCACCCGAAGTTCCGCAACTTCTACGAGCCGCATCGCAGCGACGTCGCCGTCGGCTTCCGCACGGCGGCCAACTGACGCTCAGCGACGCCGGTCTTCCCGGATCATCGTCGCCGCTTTCTCCGCAATCATCAGGGTGGGCGAGTTCGTATTGCCCGACGTGATTGCCGGCATGATCGACGCGTCGACGATGCGCAGGCCACCGAGGCCACGGACGCGCAGCCGCGAGTCGACGACGGCGGCTCGGTCATCGTCACTTCCCATGCGGCAGGTGCTGACGGGATGGAAGATCGTCGTTCCGATGTTGCCGGCGGCCTTCACGATTTCCTCGTCGCTCGCGTATTCCTTGCCCGGCAGGAACTCCTCGGGCTCGAAGCGCGCGAGCGCACGTTGCGCGGCAATGCGACGCGTGAGCCGGAGCGAATCGACCGCGACCTTCCGATCCTCCTCGGTGCTCAGGTAACGGCAGTGAATGGCCGGCGCCGCGCGGGGATCCGCGCTCTTGATGCGAACATAGCCTCGAGACGTCGGCCGCAGGTTGCAGACACTGGAGGTGAACGCGTTGAACGTATGCAGCGGGTCGCCGAACTTGTCGAGGGACAGCGGCTGCGTATGGATTTCGACGTTCGCCGTCGGGTGCTCCGGAGAAGAGCGGGTGAAGCCGCCCAGCTGGCTCGGTGCCATCGTCAGCGGACCCGAACGGAAGAGGGCGTACTCGAGCCCCATCGCTGCCTTGCCGAACAGGCTGTGCACGCGCTGGTTCAGCGTCACGACGTTCTTCACCTTGAACGCCATGCGCAGTTGCAGGTGATCCTGCAGGTTCTCGCCGACGCCGGCCATGTCGTGCAGCACGGGAATACCGTGCTGCTGGAGCAGGGCGCCCGGGCCCACTCCGGACAACTGCAGGATCTGCGGCGAGCCGATGCTGCCGGCAGCGAGGATCGTTTCCAAGCGCGCAGCGACACGCTCGTTCCGGCCGCCACGGTCGAGCTCGACGCCCGTGCAGCGACGGCCGTCAAAGGTGATCCGGCGCACGTGCGCGTCGGTCATCACCGTCAGATTGGGACGCTTCATCACCGGCCTCAGGAAGGCCCGCGCCGTATTGAGGCGCACGCCCCTCGTCTGATTGACGAGGAAGTAGCTGCAGCCTTCGTTGTCGCCGCGGTTGAAGTCGTCGATCTTCGGAATGCCCGCCTCGGCCATGGCCTCGCGGTACGCATCGAGGATGTCCCAGCGCAGCCGCTGTGGCTCCACTCGCCACTCTCCGCCGGCACCATGCGCCTCGTCCGCGCCGTGGAAGTAGTCCTCGCTCTGGCGAAAGATCGGCAGCACCGACTCCCAGCTCCACGAGGAATCGCCGGTCATCGCCGCCCACGCGTCGTAGTCCGCTGCCTGGCCGCGCATGTAGATCATGGCGTTGATCGACGAGCAGCCGCCCAGCACCTTGCCGCGGGCGTAGATGATCGAGCGGCCGTTGAGGCCGGGGTCGGGCTCGGTCTTGTAGCACCAGTCCGTGCGCGGATTGTTGATGCAGAAAAGGTAGCCAACCGGGATCTTGATCCAGATCCAGTCGTCCTTGCCGCCGGCCTCGATCAGCAGGACGGTTACATCGGGATCGGCGGACAGGCGATTGGCCAGCAGGCACCCGGCTGTTCCGGCCCCGACGATGACATAGTCGTAACCCGCGGTTGGCATGGCTCTGCAACTCCTTGTCGATGATCGGGTCGGTCGGGTGTCCTCGATGTCCGGGTCCGGGATCGCGTGCGCCGGATGCCACGGCACTCCGGGCATGATGCCAGCGATGCGGCGGAGCCGGCGGCCCGGCATTCCGGCGTTTACGCGGTCGCTTTATCCTGCTGAAGGTTCACACGGAGAAGCGCAATGCAGGCAGAGGGACGATTCGGGGCGCTACTGATTGGCGTCCTGGCGATCGCAGGCGGCACCGGGGCTGCTGTCGGCAGCGAGGGCCTCGCGGAGTCGTATATCCAGGCGCAGGAACTCGGTCGGCGCGACGAGAGCGATCCCCAAACGATCGACTACCACCGCAACGTGCTGCTGCCGCAGTTCAGTCAGCGGTACCAGGCGCTCCTGCGCGAGTGCCAGTCGGCGCTGCCTCAGCCCGACCAGACGACGTTCTCGTTTGTCGCAGCGGTCGGGTCGGAAGGGGAGGTCGTGCGGCTATGGAGCGACCGCAGTCCTCCCGTCTACACGTGCGTCCGAGGGCGCCTGCTGTTCGAGCGCTTCAGCCCGCCGCCGCGGGCACCTTTCTATCTCTACGTTCACATGCGATTCGCGCAGTGACCGGCATGCCTTTCGCGAGAGTGGCGTTCTCCGCGGCCGTCATGACCTTGGCTGCGTGCCGGTCGCTCCCCGAGTCCTCCGCCGGGAACGCGCGGTCGTGGGCGGACGCGACAACGATCGTGGCGGCCGGCGACATCGCCGATTGCCGCCATGTCGCGGCTGAATTCAGCGGTGCGGCCCGGACCGCTGCGCTCGTCTCCGCGAAGGACGCCGCCGTTCTGACCATCGGCGACAACACTTATCCGGTGGGGGCTCACGCCGAGTTCACCGACTGCTTTGACGCCACGTGGGGAAGGTTCGGATCGAGGCTGCGCCCGAGTCCGGGCAACCACGACTACCAGACGCCCGGCGCCGCGGGCTATTACGCCTATTTCGGCGATCGGGCGGGACCCGGAAAGCGCGGCTACTACAGCTTCGATGTCGGAGGCTGGCACATCGTTTCGCTGAACAGCGCCATCGACGCGAAAGTCGGCTCGGCGCAATACCGATGGCTACTCGCAGACCTCGAATCGTCCTCGGGCACGCTCTGCACTCTGGCGTACTGGCATCACCCGGTGTTCAGTTCCGGGCCGCATGGCAGCGATCCGAGAATGCGAGATGCGTTTGCCGCCCTGCATGCCGCCGGCGCCGACGTTCTGCTCGTGGGCCATGACCACGTCTACGAGCGCCTCGCACCGCACGATGCGGCGGGCCAAGCCGACCCGGCTCGCGGTATCCGCAGCTTCACCGTAGGCACCGGCGGGGCGCGCTTGTACAAATTCGATGAGCCCCATCCGCGCAGCGAGATGCGCGACGCCTCGACGCACGGAATACTGAGGCTGTCCCTCGGAGACGGAAGCTATCGATGGGAGTTCGTGCCGGTCGGAGGCGAACCGCCTCGCGATGGCGGGGAAGGCGTGTGTCACCACTGATGCGGTGACACCGTCAGGGCATCTGGATCTTGCCGCTTCCACCCAGGCCGCTGGGACCGAAACCGGCGCCGCCGCCCTGTCCCGGGAGGACGAGCGACGAGGCTGCCTGGCGGCGCATTTCCTGAAGTTCATTGACCGTGCGCTCGACCGCGGTTTTCGCGGCGTCAGCGTAACCGGTGACCGCCTCGCTCAGCGACTTCGCTTCGATTTCGAAGCTCACTGGCAGCGGACCCATCTGCGTCATGATCTGCGCCTCGCCCACGTACACCACTGCACGGCCTGTATCGTTGGCGCCGTTGGCATCGACCGGGACCAGCGCGCGAATCGTGCCGATGCGGCGGTCCGTGTAGATCTCCTCCCGATACAGCGAGGTCATTTCCATCTTGATGTCCAGATCGGCGGCGGCCATGCATTTCTCTCCTGAGCGTCGGCAGTACGGCCGGAGCAAGGACGCGGCCGCAGGGTGCGCCGAGTATAGGCGAGCGCGCCCGTCGGCCCCCCGCGCGACTGACCGGGATCAAGGATCGGAACGAGGTCGCGGTTAGCCTGCGGCGATTCGCTGTCTCCTCATTTGATTCGAAGGAGCCCAATGCCGGACCGACTGGAAGCCCTCGGGCTGCGACCCCTGCTCCTGAAGGGTCGTCGCCTGCTGCCGATCGTGCAGGGCGGCATGGGCGTGGGAGTCTCGGCGCACCGGCTCGCGTCCGCGGTCGCCCGCGAGAACGCGATCGGCACCATCGCCTCGGTCGACTTGCGCCATCACCATCCGGACCTGATGGAGCAGTGCAAGGATGTCCGCGATCGGGCGGTCCTCGATCGCCTGAACCTCATTGCGCTGGACCGCGAGATCCGGAAGGCCCGCGAAGCATCGTTGGGCCGAGGGGTGATTGCGGTCAACGTGATGAAGGCAGTCGACCAGCAAGCCGCGCTGGTCCGCCAGTCCTGCGAATCGGGCGCGGACGCGATCGTGATGGGCGCTGGCCTGCCGCTCGACCTTCCCGAGATGTGCGCGGAGTTCCCCGACGTCGCGCTGGTCCCCATCCTGTCTGACTCCCGAGGCGTGGCGATCGTCCTGCGCCGCTGGGTGCGCAAGGGTCGCCTTCCGGACGCCGTGGTGATCGAGCATCCGGCCTACGCGGGCGGCCACCTCGGCGCCACGCGTATCGAGGAAC
Source organism: uncultured beta proteobacterium (assembly GCA_963726405.1). Lineage (GTDB taxonomy): Bacteria > Pseudomonadota > Gammaproteobacteria > Burkholderiales > Burkholderiaceae_F > JAOUJD01. The sequence goes on from CAVSCF010000001.1 coordinate 275,562, forward strand.
TGCACGATCCGCGCTTCGAGTTCGACCGCGTCATCGAGGAAGTATCGAAGGTGTTTCGGGAGCAAGGCATCGAGGGCGAGAAGATTCCCCTGATCGCCGCGGGTGGCATCAACACCCACGAAAAGCTGGTCAACGTGCTGAAGCTGGGCTACGCGGCGGCCCAACTCGGCACCGCGTTTGCGGTCACCGAGGAAGGCGATGCGCACGTCAACTTCAAGAAGGTGCTCGCGGGCGCGAAACCCGAGGACATCGTCGAGTTCATCAGCGTGGCGGGCCTGCCCGCTCGCGCGGTGAAGACCGTCTGGCTGGAGCGCTACCTGCGCCGCGAACCGGTGCTGCAGGCGGAGGCGGCCGCCTTCGAGGAAGCGAACAAGGGCAAGGCGGTCGACCGGGTCGCGAAGTGCAGCGGCGCGCTGATGTGCCTGAGCGTGTGCGGGCTGCGTGACGGCATTTCGAAGATCGGTCAGTTCTGCATCGACACGCAACTCGCCGCGGCGGTTCGCGGTGAAGTCTCGCGCGGGCTGTTCTTCCGCGGCGCGTCCAGCGTTCCGTTCGGCACGGCCATCCGTCCCGTGCGCGAACTGATCGACTACATGCTGAGCGGCCGCATGCCGGCCGACCTGCCGCCGGAAACGCGCCCGAACGCCTGACTTACTCAAGCCCGGTGGGGATCCCCATCATCTGGCTGAAGCCGCAGTCCACGTGGGTGATCTCGGCGGTGACGCCGGCGGCGAGGTCCGACAGCAGGAACGCGGCGACGTTGCCGACGTCCTCGATGGTCACGTTGCGCCGCAGGGGCGCCGTGTTCTCCACCACCGAAAAGATCTTGGAAAAACCCTTGATGCCGGCGGCGGCGAGCGTCTTGATCGGGCCTGCCGAAATGCCGTTCACCCGGATCCCGCGCGGGCCGAGGCTGGCCGCGAGGTAACGCACGCTCGCTTCGAGGCTCGCCTTCGCCAGGCCCATCGTGTTGTAGCTCGGCACGGCGCGCTCGGCACCGAGATAGGTCAGGGTGACCAGCGAAGCGTTGCGGCCTTCCATCAGCGGCAGCGCGGCCTTGGCGAGCGCGGGAAAGCTGTAGGCCGAGATGTCGTGCGCGATGCGGAAGTTCTCGCGCGACAAGCCGTCCAGAAAGTCGCCGGCGATCGCTTCGCGCGGTGCGAAGCCGATGGAATGAACGAGGCCGTCGAGCCCGCTCCAGCGTTCCTTCAGCGCGGCGAATGCCGCGTCGATCTGCCCGTCATCGGAGACGTCCATGTCGTAGACGGCGTCCGAACCGAACTCCGCTGCGATCTCGGTGATTCGCTCCTTGAAACGGTCACCGACGTACGTGAACGCCAGTTCTGCGCCCTCCCGCTTGCACGCCTGGGCGATGCCGTACGCGATCGAACGATTCGACAGCACACCGGTGATCAGCAGCCGCTTGCCTTGCAGGAAGCCCATGGATGTACCGACAGAAGAGTGAAGGAAGGCCGTTCAGCGGGCGCTGGCGGTCGCGGCCGAAGTATAGGCGGGGCCCGAGGTGCTCGTTCAGCGAGCCGCGGATACGCGGACCGCGGTGGGGGTCGATGCGCGAGGTGCCGGCTTGGATGCCGATCGCGTCGGCGCTTTCGGCGTTGACTTGGCGTTCGTGGTCCTGGTCGTCGGCCCGGCATCGGCGGCCTTCTTCGTGTTCGCCTTGCCGCTGCTTCCCTTGGCGACCTGCGACTTTGCCGTCCTTGCCTTGGGTGCCGGCACCGTGAGTTCGAGACGCTGACCCGCGAACAAGGTGGGCGCCGTGAGGTGGTTCCACAGGATCACGTCCTTCGCCTCGACGCCCCAGCGACGCGCGACACCTTGCACCGTGTCGCCGCGCCGCACGCGGTACGTGACCTTGCGCAGGTTCGCGTGCTCGGGCACCAGCGCGACGTGTGCGTCGAGGCTCGCAACCGAAATGTCGTCTTCCATCGTCTCGTCGCGCGGAATCAGGATCGTCGAGCCGGGAGCCAGTCGATACTTCGGCGGCACCTGGTTGGCTTCCCGCAACTGCTGTTCGCTGATGCCCGCGCGCTTTGCGACGGCGGCGAGCGTGTCGCTCGCTTCCATCTTGTAGGTCGTCCAGCTGGCGAGTGGCTGGCCCGTCGCTTCCCACGCCGCGAGGTTGGCGTGGAAGCGGTCCGCCTTGTCTGCCGGCAGCAACAGTTTGGTGCCCGACGCGCCGACGATCACGGGTCGGTTGAAGGCCGGATTCAGTGCACGGAATTCCGCCGGCTCCATCTCGGCGAGCCGTGCGGCGGTGTCGACGTCGATATCGCGGGACCCGTGGACCGCGACGAAGTACGGCGTGTCGTCGATCCGCGGCAGGGCCACTCCGTAGCGTTCCGGTTCGGAGACGATGTTCTTGATCGCCTGCAGCTTCGGCACGTAGTAGGCGGTCTCCTTCGGCATCTTCAAGTAGGTGTAGCCAGTCGGCTTGCGCGCCCGCCGGTTCTTCTCGATCGCCCTCGACACGGCTCCCTCGCCCCAGTTGTAGGCCGCGAGCGCGAGGTGCCAGTCGTCGAACATGTCGTGCAGCTTCTGCAGGTAGTCGAGCGCGGCCCGCGTCGACTCGATGACGTCGCGCCGCTCGTCGTGCCACATGTTCTGGGCGAGCTCGTAGTCCCTGCCGGTCGACGGAATGAACTGCCACAGGCCGGCCGCCTTGGCGCTGGAGATGGCTTCCGGCTGGAACGCGCTCTCGACGAATGGGAGGAGCGCCAGTTCGGTGGGCATGCCGCGCCGCTCGATTTCCTCGACGATATGGAACAGGTAACGCTGTGAGCGGCGCGCCATCCGGTCGATGTACTCGCCCTGGTTGGCGTACCACTTCGTTCGGTTATCCGCGAGGGCGGTTTCGAGGTTCGGCATGGCGAACCCCTTTCGGATCCGCTCCCACAGGTTGCCGGGCGGCATCGGCGCCAACACAAGGGTGGGCTCGCGCGGGATCTCGACAACGGGACGCTCGGTGTCGATCTTGTCTGCGAGTTCGGCGGCCGGGTCGGGCCGAGCTGTCGAAGGTGCCGCGAGGGCGGCGACGCTGCCTGCGGCCGGCGCTGTCGGCGCGGTTCCACCCGAGGGAGCGGCGAGCACCGGGAAAGGCGGCGCCGCGGAAGCGGCTCCGGCCTCCACATCGGTTTGCATCCCAGGTGTCGCGCATGCGCACAGGAATGCCGTGGCGAGTACCGCTGCAACTCGTCGCATTTGCAAAATTTACAAAGGAATCAAGGCAGTGTATGTAATCGAGGGGAAGGGCACAAGCCGAACTAGCGAAACATGTTCTTCTTTTCCCGTAGCGACGCGAAGATCGCCGTACGGTCGACCGCGTCTGCGGTACCGCATGCTGCCGACGCCCGTACTTCAGGCGCGTCAACGCGCAGGAAGGGATTCGTCGCAAGTTCGAGGCCAATCGTCGACGGAAGGGTGGGCTCGCCGCGGTCGCGCGTGGCTTGATCCCGTTCGGCTCGCCGCTGCAAGGCCTGGTTGGTCGGTTCCATCGCGAGCGCGAAGCGGATGTTGGCGAGCGTGTATTCGTGCGCGCAGTACACGCGCGTGGCGGGTGGAAGGGCAGCCAGGCGATCGAGCGAGTCGACCATCTGCGCGGGCGTTCCCTCGAAGAGGCGACCGCAGCCACATCCGAACAACGTATCGCCGCAGAACAGCAGGGGCGGGGCTTCGTCCTCTGCGAAGTAGGCCACATGCCCCGCCGTGTGGCCGGGAACGTCGAGAACCGTGAAGTGGACGCCGAGAACGTCGAAGCCGTCGCCGCCCTGGACGCGCCGATCCACGCCCTCGATCGCCTCGCGCGCGGGACCGAAGACGGCTGCGCCGGTCGCGGCCTTCAGTTCGACCACTCCGCCGACGTGGTCGCCATGGTGATGGGTGACTAGAATCGCGGACAGTCGCAGCGCGGACTGCTCCAGCGCACGGCGAACCGGGGCCGGGTCCCCGGGGTCCACGACAACGGCTTCCCGGCCGCGAACCAGCAGCCACAAGTAGTTGTCGGCGAATGCCGGCAGCGGCGTTACCGTCAGTCCGGAAGAACCAGTCGAAGAAGGCATCCAGGTGATCGCGCGATGAGTGACGGGTCGATTGTGAAGCTGTCCGAGTTTCTGCGCTCGCCGCCGGGCCAGTACGTGCTCGACTGGGAGCGGCAGCACCTCGACGCCGCCGTCGCCGACATCTTCGGCTATCACGCCCTGCAACTCGGCCTCCCGCAGATCGACACCCTGCGCGAGAACCGCATGCCACTGCGCTTCTGCGCCGCGCGCCGGTTGCCCGAAGCGGGCGAAGCGGTCGACGACAGCCGGGTGGCGGTGATCAACCGCTACGAGGAGCTGCCGTTCGCCACGCATTCGATCGACCTGGTGGTGATGCCGCACATCCTCGAGTTCACCGCCGATCCCCACCAGGTGCTGCGCGAGGTGGAGCGGGTGCTGGTGCCGGAAGGACACGTCGTCATCACCGGCTTCAATCCCTACAGCATGTGGGGAGCCAGGCAGTACATGTCCCGGCTTGGAGCCTCGACCTACCTACCGCGCGCAGGCCGCTTCATCTCGCTGCCCCGGATCAAGGACTGGCTGAAACTGCTGTCGTTCGATGTCGAACGCGGCCGCTTCGGCTGCTACGTGCCCTCCGTGCGGAGCGAGCGTTGGCTGATGCGCTGGCGATTCATGGAGAAGGCCGGCGACCGCTGGTGGCCCTTCCTGGGCGCGCTGTACACGCTGACTGCGGTGAAGCGGGTGCGCGGCATGCGGTTGGTGGGGGCGATCTGGAAACGCGAGGAAGAGCCGGCCCGTCGGCTGGCGCCGGCCGCGACGACGCGGACCATGATGACGGCCGAGGGCCACACCGCGATCGTCGAAGGTCCGGAGGCGGCAAACGAGCGCCTGCCGCAGCGGGCGCGTCGATGAAGCACGGGAAGTCGGTGAAACTGGTCGACGAGACCGCGCCGAACGGGCAAACGAGAAGGATCGAAATCTGGACCGACGGCGCCTGCAAGGGCAACCCGGGTCCCGGCGGGTGGGGCGCACTGCTTCGCTATGGCGACCACGAGAAGGAACTCTTCGGCGGAGAACGGCTCACGACCAACAACCGCATGGAACTGCTGGCGGTCATCGAGGCGCTTTCGTCGCTGAAGCGCCGCTGCGACGTCATCGTCCATACGGATTCGCAGTACGTTCACCTCGGCATCACGGAGTGGCTTCCCAACTGGATCCGTCGCGGCTGGAAGACCGCCGACAGGAAGCCGGTCAAGAACGCCGACCTTTGGCAGCGGCTTCATGAGGTCGCGGCACGCCACGACGTGCACTGGCGCTGGGTGAAGGGCCACGCCGGCGTGGACGGAAACGAGCGTGCCGACGAACTGGCGAACCGTGGCGTCGAATCGGTGTCTTCATCTCACCGGCCGGGGTAAAGCGCCTCGGACCGGGTGCTAAATTGCCAGCTTGGCGTTACGTACGCCGTCACTGAATCTCTGGATGAAAAATCACCGCGTCACCTGGGTGGCCGTCGGCGTGTTGCTTGTCGTGGCTGCGCTCGCCTATTTTCTGGTCAATTCGCGCGCTCCGGGGCCGGCGGCGGCCGGCGTCAAGGGCGAGGCGAAGTCGGCAAGCACCGCGGATGCGAGCGGGGACGCGAACAAGGCGGGCGCGACGAAGGGCGCCGCGATGGGGCCTGGTGGCCCGACACCGGTCGAGGTCGTGGTCGTCAAACCGGTCACGGTGCAGGAAGACCTCTCTGCGGTCGGATCCTTGCGGTCGAACGAGAGCGTGGTGCTGCGCCCCGAGGTCTCGGGACGCATCGCGACCATCGGGTTTCGTGACGGCCAGGTGGTCAGGAAAGGCCAGTTGCTGGTCGGCCTCGACGCAACCCTCAACGAAGCCGAGGTCGCGCAATACCGGGCCGAGTACGACCTGGCCCTGTCGAACCTGAAGCGCAGCGAGGACCTGGCGCAGCAGAAATTCATCAGCTCCAGTGCGCGCGAGACGGCCGCGTCGAATGCGCAGGTTGCCGAGGCGCGACTGAAGCTTGCGCAGGCCCGCTTGTCCAAGATGAGGATCGTTGCGCCGTTCGACGGCGTCGTCGGCATCCGGGGGGTCAGCCTGGGCGACTACGTCAAGGACGGAACCGATCTGGTGAACGTGGAGGACATCCGCAACCTCAAGGTCGACTTCCGGTTGCCGGAACGCAGCCTGTCGCAGATCCAGGTGGGGCAATCAGTGGAAGTCGTTGCCGATGCGTTGCCGGGGCTGCCGTGGCAGGGCCAGATCGAAGCCATCAACCCGCGCATCGACGCCAACGGACGCTCCCTCGAGCTGCGTGCTCGGCTGGATAACGCCAGCGGGAAGCTGCGTCCGGGGCTGTTCGTGCGCGTGCGCGTGATTGTCGGAGAGCGCAGCGGGCTTCTGGTGCCCGAGGAGGCGATCGTTCCCCAGGGAGAAGAGTTCTACGTGTACAAGGTCGTGGACGGCGCGGCCAGGCGCGTGGCCGTCAAGATCGGCCTTCGTCGCGCGGCGCAGGTGGAAATCCTCCAGGGCGTCGCGGCGGGTGACCAGGTCGTCACGGCCGGAATGCGGCTGTCGCGCGACGGCCAGCCGGTGCGGGTGCTGCCATCGGGCAACGGCAAGGGCCTGGCGGATCATCCCGAGAAGGCCGGCGCGGTTCCGATCAAGGATGGTGCCGGCAAGGTCTGACGTCGGCTGAGGCAACGTCATGAGCCTGTTCGAAGTCTGCATACGCCGTCCGGTCCTGTCGACCGTGCTGTCGCTGCTGGTGCTCGTCATCGGCCTCATCTCGTACTCGAGGCTTTCGGTCCGCGAGTATCCGAAGATCGACGAGCCGGTCGTCAGCGTGCAGACGACCTATCCCGGCGCATCGGCGGAGGTGATCGAGTCCCAGATCACCAAGGTGCTGGAGGACTCGCTGGCGGGCATCGAAGGCGTCGAACTGCTGACGTCGTTCAGCCGCTCGGAACGCAGCAACATCAACGTCCGTTTCCGCTTGACCCGCGATCCCGATTCGGCCGCCGCCGACGTCCGCGACAAGGTCGCCCGTGTCCGCGCCCGCCTTCCGGACAATGTCGATGAGCCGGTGATCGCGAAGGTCGAGGCCGACTCGTTCCCGGTGATCTGGATGGCCGTGACCGCCGCCGATCGCAATCCCATCGAGGTCTCCGATTACCTGAACCGCTACGTGAAGCCGCGCTTGTCGGTGCTCCCCGGCGCCGCCGACGTGTGGATCTTCGGCGAGCGCAAGTCCTCGATGCGCATTGCCGTGGACCGCGACCGCCTCGCGGGCTATCGGCTGACGGTCGGAGACGTCGAGGCTGCGCTGCGCCGCCAGAACGTGGAACTGCCCTCCGGGCGCATCGAGTCGGCGAAACGCGAGTTCTCGATCGTCGCGGCGACCGACGTCAGCACGCGTGAGCAGTTCGAGAACCTGATCATCGCCAACTCGAACGGATATTCCGTGCGGTTGCGCGACGTGGCCGACATCGCCATCGGGCCGGCGGAGGAGCGCGTGATCGCGCGCTATCGCGGCGAGCCGTCGATCAACATGGGACTGGTCAAGCAGGCGACCGGCAACCCGCTGGAACTGTCGAAGTCGCTGCGTGCCGAGGTCGAAAAGATCAACGAGACGCTGCCGCAGGGGATGAAGATCAACATCGCCTACGACTCGTCGGTCTTCATCGACCGCTCCATCGACTCGGTGTTCCGGACCATTGCCGAGGCGGTCATCCTGGTCGTGCTGGTGATCTTCTTCTTCCTGCGCAACCTGCGCGCGACGCTGATTCCGCTGGTGACGATCCCCGTGTCGCTGGTCGGCTCGTTCGCGCTCATGTACGCCTTCGGCTTCACGATCAACACGCTGACGCTGCTGGCGATGGTGCTCGCCATCGGTCTCGTGGTGGACGATGCCATCGTCGTGCTCGAGAACATCTACCGCAACATCGAGGCGGGGATGGATCGGGTCGGGGCGGCCATCAAGGGGATCAAGGAAATCGGCTTCGCGGTGATCGCGATGACGCTGACGCTGACGGCGGTCTTTGCCCCGCTCGCGTTTGCCACCGGACGCACGGGCCGCCTCTTCATCGAGTTCGCGCTCGCGCTGGCCGGTGCCGTCCTGGTGTCGGGCTTCGTGGCACTGACGTTGTCGCCGATGATGTGCAGCAAGCTGCTTCGTCACGAGAACAATCACGGCCGGATCTTCAAGCTGGTGGAAGGCTGGCTCGAGGCCCTGACCAACGGCTATTCGCGTTCGCTGGCCTGGGTCCTGGAGCGGCGCTGGCTGGTGGTCATCGTCTGGGCCGTCGTTGCCGGCCTCGGAGGGCTGTTCTTCTCGCTGCTGCGGTCCGAACTCGCGCCGCTGGAAGACCGGGGCGTCATCTTCGGCCGGCTGCAGGCGCCCCCGGGTTCGACGGTCGACTACACCTCGGAGCAACTGCGCGCGGTCGAGCGCTACTACGACACGATCCCGGAGGCCGCGGCGTACAACGCCGTGGCGGGATTCCCGACCGTCGACAACGGCAACGCGATCCTGCGCCTGAAGCCCTGGGAGGAACGCAAGCGCAAGCAGCAGGACATCGCGCGCGAACTCAACGCGAAGTTCCAGCAGTTGCCCGGCGTCATCGGCTTTGCCGTCAACCCGCCCTCACTCGGCCAGTCGCCACGCACGCTTCCGGTGGAGTACGTGATCATGGCGCAGATCCCGTACGCGGATCTCGACCGCATCGTCCAACAGTTCATCGCCGAGATCAGCAAGACGGGGATCGTGCAGAACCCGCAGTCGGACCTTCGTCTGAATACGCCGGAGCTGCGGGTCGACGTCAATCGCGACAAGCTCGGCGACATGGGGATTTCGGTCGAGACGGTCGGCCTGACGCTGCAGACGATGCTCGGCGGCCGCCAGGTGACGCGCTTCAAGAAGGACGGCGAGCAGTACGACGTCATCGTGCAGGTCGCGCCGCGCGACCGCAGTCGCCCGAACGACATCAGCGACATCTACGTGCGCGGTCGCGACGGTTCGATGGTGCAACTGGCCAACGTCGTCAACGTGCTCGAAGGCGTCGCGCCGCAGTCGCTGAACCACTTCCAGCGCCTGCGCGCGGTCACGGTCACGGCGCAGATCGCGCCGGGTTACGCGCTGGGCGACGCCCTGAAGATGATGGATGAAACGGCGAAGCGGGTCCTGCCGACCGGGGCCGTGACCGACCTCAACGGCGTTTCGCGCGAGTTCCGCGATTCGCAGGGATCCATCTACCTGACGTTCGCGCTTGCGCTGATCTTCATCTACCTCGTGCTGGCGGCGCAGTTCGAGAGCTTTGCCGACCCCTTCGTGATCATGTTGTCGGTGCCTCTGTCGATGGCGGGCGCGCTGTTCGCGCTGTGGGCCACCGGGGGCACTTGGAACATCTACAGCCAGATCGGCGTGGTGACGCTCGTCGGGCTGATCACCAAGCACGGGATCCTCATCGTCGAGTTCGCCAACCAGTTGCAGGAGCGCGGCGAGTCCTTGTTCGATGCGGTTCGCCAAGCCGCGGTCCTGCGGCTGCGCCCCATCCTGATGACGACGGGCGCCATGGTGCTCGGCGCGCTTCCTCTGGCAATGTCGGCGGGAGCCGGGGCCGAAAGCCGGATCCAGATCGGCTGGGTGATCGTCGGCGGCATGAGCTTCGGCACGCTGCTGACGCTCTTCGTGGTACCGACGATGTACACGCTGATGGAGCAGGCTCTCGGGCGCTGGCTCGGGACGCACCACCACGCCGAGCCGGCTGTGGCGCCTGACGGCGCTGCACGCCACGGCGCGGAGTGACGGAAGCGGCGAGCGATCTCCGGGCGGCTTGCTGCCTCGCGGACGCTAGACTTCGGACATGAGACAAGTCGTGCTGGACACCGAGACCACGGGTCTCGAGGCCAAGGAAGGCCATCGGATCATCGAGATCGGCTGCATCGAGATCGTCGGCCGACGCGTCACCGAACGGCGCTTCCACCAGTACGTCAATCCGGAGCGCGACAGCGATGAAGGCGCGCTCGCGGTCCATGGCCTGACGCGCCACTTCCTCGAGGACAAGCCGAAGTTCGCGGAGATCGTGGAGGACCTGCTGGCGTTCGTGAAGGACGCAGAAGTCATCATCCATAACGCCGCGTTCGACGTCGAGTTCCTCGACGCCGAACTGGGCCGGCTCGGTCGAGCTCGCTTTGCCGAGCATTGCGGAAAGGTCACGGACTCCCTGCTGCTCGCACGCGAGCAGAACCCCGGCAAGCGCAACTCGCTCGACGCGCTGTGCGAGCGCCACGGCGTGTCGAACACCCATCGCACGCTGCACGGCGCGCTGCTCGACGCCGGACTGCTCGCCGAAGTCTTCCTCGCCATGACGCGCGGGCAGGACAGCCTCGTCATCGACGTGCTGGCCGACGAGTCCCTGCTCGCCAATTTCGGCCCGGTGGACATGGGCCAGCTGATGGTCGTGACGGCCGCGGCCGACGAAATCGCCGCGCACGAGGCGCTGCTCGACGCCATCGAGAAGGAAACGAAGTCGACGCCGGTGTGGCGTGCCGCCGTCAGGCCTGCCTGAAACGCTCCCGCAGTTCCCGTTTCAGTACCTTGCCGGTGGCGTTCTTCGGCAGTTCGTCGACGAACACATAGCGCTTCGGCCGCTTGAAGCGCGCGATGTGCTCGAGGCAGAAGAGGTCGAGTTCCCGCTCGTCCGGCACGTGGCCTTCCTTCTTGACCAGCGCCGCGAGTACGGACTCGCCCCATTCCGCATCCGGCACCCCGATCACCGCCGCTTCCTTGATGGCGGGATGCAGCAGCAGGACCTCCTCGACCTCGCGCGGGTAGATGTTCGAGCCGCCGGAGATGATCAGGTCCTTGCTGCGATCGACGAGCGTCAGGTAGCCGCGGTCGTCGAGCCGGCCGAGGTCCCCGGTGTGCAGCCAGCCGTTGGCCAGCGCGGCTGCCGTGGCCTGCGGGTTGTTCAGGTACCCCGCCATCACGATGTCGCCGCGCACGCAGACTTCGCCGATCTCGCCGGCCGGCAGCGGACCATCGTCGTTGTCCAGCACGGCCAGTTCGACGCCCGTCTGCGCCCGGCCCACCGATCCGAGCCGCTCGAGTCGCCGGCCGTCGTGATCGTCGAAATGGTCCTCGACCGGCAACACCGTGATCGTCATCGGCGCTTCGCCCTGCCCGTAGATCTGCACCAGGCGCGGCCCGAAGCAGTCGAGCGCACGCAGGCTGTCGGCCACGTACATCGGCCCGCCGCCGTAAATGATGCTCTTCAGGTTGACCGGTTCGTCGTCGTCGCCGATCGCGTCCACCAGGCGCATGACCATCGTCGGCGCGGCGAAGAGCTTCACGTTGGGAGTCCAGGCGAGGATCTGCCGGATCTCGTCGACATCGAATCCGCGCGCCGCCGGAATCAGCTGCGTCGCCCCGGTCGCGATGTTGGGGACCGTATAGAGGCCCGAACCATGGGACATCGGCGCAGCGTGCAGCAGGTGGTCTCCGACGGCCGCGTGGTCGACGTCGGCGAGGTAGTTGAGCGCCATCGCCATCAGGTTGCCGTGCGTCAGGACCACACCCTTGGGCCGCCCGGTCGTGCCGCTGGTGTAGAAGAGCCAGGCGGGGTCGCTGACTGCGCCCGTGACCGGCGCGGAAAGCGGTTCCTCCTTCAACAACGCGGCGTAGTCCGGGCCGTCGACGTCCACGAAGGTGGTGGAGCCGCCGGCGCGCGCGGCTTCGATGGCGGCGGTATCGGCGTCGTCAGTGATGAAGCAGACGGTTGCATTGGCGTCGTCCAGGATGAAGGCCACTTCCCTTGGGTGCAGGCGCGCATTGACCGGGATCGCGGCTGCGCCGAGCGTCCAGCACGCATAGAGCAATTCGACGTAGGCGGTGCAGTTCTTCGCGACGATCGCCACGGCGCCGCCGCGCTGCACGCCGAGTCGCGACAGGCCGGCCGCCAGGCGCAGGGCGCGCTCGGCAAGCTGCTCGTAACTGAGTTCGATGCGATCGCGCTCGATGACGGCGACCGCGCGGGGGACCCGGCGCGCCGTGCGAAACAGGGTGTGAGACAGATTCACACCGTTCTCCCGGAAGCTATGTTCGTATCGTAGCCGCAGCCGTGCGAGGCACGCGGGCCCCGGGCCGGGCCGGACCTTGTGCAATAATGCGCGCCCTTCGAGCTGCTTCCTCGGGTGGTTAGCTCAGCGGTAGAGCACTGCCTTCACACGGCAGGGGTCACAGGTTCGAACCCTGTACCACCCACCATCAACTCCTCGCAGTTCCTTCGCCAGCCGTCACCGCCCGCATGTCCAGCGGGAATACCGTAGCTGTGCCTGCTGTTCTCACTACCGGGACCGCGCTTACTACTTCGATACCGCGCAAACACGTTATTCGAGGCGTTTTTTGCCCATTTCTTGCAGTAGTCGTGTTGCCTGCTTTTACCGATCTGAAGGAAAGTACGCCTGCGGGGAGAAATGAATGGACGAAGAAACAAATGCAATGCGCGGGATCCTTCTCGGCGTACTGACCGGGGCCACGGTGTGGCTCATGATCTACGCCGCGGCGTTCCTGTAGCAGCGCACCGAGCCGGCCCAAAGCGAGTGCCGCCTCCCGGCGGCCGGTGGCTCCGTCACCCTTCCTTTTCCCCCCATCGGTCGGTTGGCTCACTTCCCTCCGAGCCTGTTCGGCAGCGCCCGATCCAAGCACTAACTGAGGGTCTGGCCGGCGGTCCGCTGCTCGTACTCGCGCGGATTCGCTAATCTCCGCCCCTGTTCGACGCTTGCGCAATCAAATGCGCGCGGCGCCGTTCCAAAACCAACGAGGGAGACAGAATGAATCGCCGCCACCTGCTTCAGTCCACTGCCGCGCTCGGTGTTGCCGCGGCCTTTCCCGGCCTGGCGCTCGCGCAGCAGCAGCGCGCCATTTGCTACAACTGCCCGCCCGAATGGGCGGACTGGGGCGGAATGCTCAAGTTGATCGGCCAGAAGATCAACATCGCCGTTCCTCCCGACAACAAGAATTCCGGCCAGTCCCTCGCGGCCCTGATCGCGGAGAAGGCGAACCCGGTGGCCGACGTCGTCTATCTCGGCGGTCAGGTCGGCCCGCAGGCGCGCGAGGCCGGTGTTCTCGCCCCGTACAAACCGCAGCGCTGGAACGACATCCCGGCCACCCTCAAGGATCCGGACGGGTACTGGTTCACGATCCATTCCGGGACGCTGGGCTTGTTCGTCAACAAGGCCGCGCTGCGCGGCAAACCCGTTCCCGCCAGTTGGAAAGATCTGCTGAAGCCTGAATACAAAGGCCTGGTGGGCTACTTGAACCCGGCCAGCGCGGCCGTCGGGCAGGTCGGTGTCGTCGCCGTCAACCTGGCGCTCGGGGGCAGCTACGAGAAGCTCGACGCCGGCATCGGCTTCTTCAAGCAACTGCAGGCCAACCAGCCGATCGTGCCGACGCAGACGGCCTATGCGCGCGTGCTCTCCGGTGAGATCCCGATCCTGCTCGACTACGACTTCAACGCCTACCGGGGAAAGTACACGGACAAGGCGCCGGTGGAGTTCGTGATCCCGCAGGAAGGGACGCAGCAGCTGCCGTACGTGATGGGCCTGGTTAACCGCGGGCCGAACCCCGAGCAGGGCAAGAAGATGCTCGACTTCGTGCTCAGCGACGAAGGCCAGCGCCACTGGGCAAACGCGTTCCTGCGGCCCGTCATCCCGGCGGCGATGAGCGCCGAGGTCAAGTCGCGCTTCCTGCCGGACGCCGACTATGCGCGCGCGAAGCCGCTCGACGTCTTCAAGCTCGCCGCCGCGGCCAAGACCATCGGCGAGCGTTACCAGAAGGAAGTCGGCTGAACCTTCCAGTGAAGGGCGGGGGGACGGTCCCCCGCCCGCAACACGGCCGCTGTCTTGACCAGGGATCGCTACACGCTCGTCGCGCTGATGCTGCCGGCGGGCGCCGTCTTTTTCGCGTTCTTCCTCCTGCCGCTCGCGAATCTGTTCGTGATCGGCGGCACCGGCGCGCTCGGCTGGTCCGCGTACGCGGCGGTGCTGACCGAGCCGCGCTACCTGTCGAGCCTGGTTTCGACGGTCGTGCTGGCCGGCGCGACCACGGTCGCCACGCTTGTCGTGTCCGGCATCAGCGGTGTCTTCCTGACGCGCAACCGGTTCCGCGGGCGCGAGGTGCTCACAGCGCTGCTGACGTTGCCGCTCGCGTTTCCGGGCGTCGTCATCGGGTTCATGGTGATCATGCTGGCCGGCCGCCAGGGGCTGATTCCGGACATCACCGATGCGCTCTTCGGCGAGCGGCTGGTCTTCGCGTACTCGATGGCGGGTCTCTTCATCGGCTATCTCTACTTCTCGATTCCGAGAACGATTCTCACCGTCATGGCCGCCGCCGAGAAACTCGACCCGCGTCTGGAGGAGGCGGCGCGCTCGCTCGGGGCGGGTCCGCTGCGCGTCGTCCGCGATGTGATTGTTCCGGCGCTGCAGCCGGCGCTGCTGGCGGCCGGGGCGATCTGCTTCGCCACGGCCATGGGTGCGTTCGGGACGGCGTTCACGCTGGCGACCAAGATCAACGTGCTGCCGATGGTGATCTACACCGAGTTCACGCTTGCGGCCAACGTGGCGATGGCGGCGGCGCTGTCGTTCGTGCTGGGCGCGATCACCTGGGCCGTTCTGGCGGTAGCGCGTACGGCGGCGGGCAACACCGTGGCGGCGGCGGGCTGATGACGCAGCGCCGCTCCGTCGTCTTCTGGCTGCTGCTGGCCTTCACGCTGTTCGTCTGCGCCTTCCTGGTGGTGCCGGTGGCGATGTCGATGATGGCCGGCGTGACGCGGAACTACTTCGAAGGCATGGCGGGCCGGCCTGACGTTGCGACTGGGTGCTGAAGGTCTGGACCGACTACCGGCACACGATCCTGCTGTCGATCCAGATCGCGGTCGCCTGTCTCGCCTGCACGCTGGTGCTCGGCGTGCCCGCCGCGTACGTGCTGGCGCGCAAGACCGAACGCGCTCACGCGGGCGATCGAGGAACTGCTGGTGATGCCGGTGGCGATTCCAGGCCTGGCGACGGCACTGGCGCTGATCGTCACGTTCGGAGGCTGGGGCGGGCTGCGCACGAGCTGGGTCTTCATCCTGATCGGCCACGTGCTGTTCACGCTGCCTTTCATGGTGCGCAGCGTGCTCGCCGTGCTGGCGTCGATCGACCTGAAGACGCTGGAGGAGGGCGCGCGCAGCCTCGGCGCCAGCTTCTCGCAGCGCTTCTTCGGCATCGTGCTGCCGAATTGCCGCTCCGGCATCGTCGCCGGCTCGCTGATGGTCGTTACGCTGTCGCTCGGCGAGTTCAACATGACGCTGCTGCTGCATACGCCGCTGACACCCACGCTGCCGGTGGGACTGGCGGACAGCTATGCATCGCTGCGGATCGAGGTCGGATCGCGCCTACACGCTGGTGTTCTTCGTGATCATCATTCCACTGCTGGTCGCCCTGCAACTGGCGTCACCGGCCTCTGAGCAACAAGTCCATCCGGTAGAAAGACGATGAGCGGCATCCCGATCACGCTGCGCTCCTGCAAGAAGACGTTCGACGACGGGACGGTGGCGCTGCAACCGCTCGACCTCGCGATCGCGGCGGGCGAGACCATCGTCCTGCTCGGGCCGTCCGGCTGCGGCAAGACGACGACGCTGCGGATCATCGCCGGGCTGGAAGCGCCCGACGCCGGCGGCCAGGTGCTGTTCGACGCGGCCGACGTGACGCCGGTGCCGATCGAGAAACGCAACGTGGGCATGGTGTTCCAGAGCTATGCGCTGTTCCCGAACATGACGGTCGAGGGCAACGTCGAGTACGGACTGAAGGTGCGCGGCATGGCGGCCGCCGAGCGGGACGCGCGGGTGCGCGAGATGCTCGCGATGATGCGGATCGAACCGCTCGCGCGGCGCCGCATTGACCAGTTGTCCGGCGGCCAGCGCCAGCGGGTGGCGCTGGCGCGTGCCATCGCCCCGCGCCCGCGCGTGCTGCTGCTCGACGAGCCGCTGACGGCGCTCGATGCCAAGCTGCGCGAGGACCTGCGCGTCGAGATCGACCGGCTGCTGCGCTCGCTGAACATCACGACGGTGTACGTCACCCACGACCAGGCCGAGGCGATGGCGCTCGGCGACCGCATCGCGGTGATGGCGCACGGGCGGATCGCGCAGATCGGCACGCCGCAGGACATCTATTTCGCGCCGGCGGATGCCTTCGTCGCCGACTTCATCGGGACGATGAACCGCGTGCACGGCCAGGTCGCCGACGGCAGGCTGCGCTTCGCCGGCGGCTGGTTGCCGCTGGCCCACGGTCACGACGGCGAAGACGCCATGTTCCGTCCCGAGGACCTCCGGCTTGTCGACGAGGGGAGCTCGCAGTTCCGGGGACGCGTGGTCAGCAGCTTCTTCCTCGGCGATCACACGCGGCTCGTCATCGACGTCGGCGGCGATTCGATGCTGATCGCGCGCGTGCAGCAGCGCGAGAAGCTGCACGCGGGCGATGTCGTGCACTGTGCGGTGGATGCGGGCGCGGTGGTTGCATTGCGGCCGGTCGACGAGTGAGGGCGAGGCCATGATCCTGTGCCAGATCAGCGACACCCACATCAAGGCCGGGCGCAAGCTGGCGTACGGCGTGGTCGACACCGCGGGCCTGCTCGAGCGCTGCGTCGCCGACATCCTGAAACTGCCGAAGCAGCCCGACGCCGTCATCGCGACCGGTGACCTCGTCGACTACGGCCGGCCGGACGAGTACGGGCTGCTGCGCGAGTTGCTCGCGCCGCTGACGATGCCGCTCTACCTGATGCCGGGCAACCACGACGAGCGCGATGCACTGCGCGCGTCGTTTCCGGAGCATGCCTACCTGCGGCAGTGGGAACCGTTCATCCAGTACGCCATCGACGACTTTCCGGTGCGCATCGTGGCGCTCGACACCCTGGTCCCGCGCAAGGGCGGCGGCGTCCTGTGCGCCGATCGGCTGGCATGGCTGGACCGCACGTTGTCCGCGCGGGCCGCGGCGCCCACAGTCGTCGAATTGCCTCACCCGCCGTTCAGGACCGGCATCGGTTGCACGGACAAGATCGCGCTCGACGCTGACAGTGTCGCGGGGCTCGACGGGGTGATCGGGCGGCACCCAAAGGTCGACCGCGTCATCGCGGGGCATCTCCGTCCCATCACGGTGCGTTGTTAGCCGGGACCCTGCGGGCACCTGCCCGAGTACCGTGCATCAGCAGGCCCTCGACATCGCAGCCGATGCAAAGGATGACTACAGGCTCGTGCCGCCAGCGAACCAGCTCCACGGTTGGAGCGGGACGCAGCTCGTGACACACACCGCGGATGTCGGCGACTTCCCCGGCACATGTCCCGTCCGGGTTGGTGGCAAGCTCGTCGACTGACCCAACGTGCCGGCGGGCGCGAACCGCCTTAGAGTGGCGCCCATGGGCACCGATCCCTCGGCACCGAAGCATGACGGCGCGTCGTTCGGCACGCTCTGTGCGCTCGGCATCGCCCAGATCGTCTCCTGGGGATCGCTGTACTACGCGTTCAGCTTCCTCATCACGCCGTTGATGGAGGCGAGCGGCGGCGACAAGCCGACCGTGTTCGCCGCCTTCTCGTTCGGCCTGCTCGTCAGCGGGCTGCTCTCGGCACCTGTTGGAGCCCTGATCGATCGCATCGGTGGCCGCGGTGTGATGACGGCCGGGTCCATCGCGGCGGCGGCGCTGCTCGCCCTTCTATCGCAGGTCCAGTCGGTCCTTGCGCTGTACGCGGTCTGGGCCGGGCTCGGCGTCGTGATGGCGGCGACGCTGTACGACCCCGCCTTCGCCGTCATCACGCGACTCTTCGCCACCAACTATCGCCGCGCGATCACGACGCTGACGCTGTTCGGCGGCTTCGCGAGCACCGTGTTCTGGCCGCTGACGCAGTTGCTCATCGCCGAGTTCGGCTGGCGCAATGCGCTCCTCGTGCTGGCACTGCTCAATCTCGTGGTGTGCGCTCCCTTGCACTGGCGGGTGCTGCCGCGCGACGGCCGCAGGGATCGTCCACGCCTGGGTGGTTCGGGCACGCCGGGCGCGTTTCGCGCCGCGCTGCGCACGCCCGTCTTCTACCTGCTGACCATCGCATTCACCGGGAACGCTCTAGTGTTCTCGGCGACGCAAGTCCACCTGATGTCGATGCTGCAGGACAAGCAGCTGTCGGCGGCCTCCGCCGCGCTTGTCGGCGCGATGATCGGTCCCATGCAGGTGACCGGTCGCGTGCTGGAACTCGCGTTTGCCTCGCGCCTTTCGGCGTCGGCCATCGGCATCCTCGCCATGGCCTTCCTGCCGTTGTCGCTGTGGCTGCTCGGCGTCGCCGGCGTGCAGTGGCCGCTGCTCGTCGCCTTTCGCGGTGGTCTACGGCATCGGCAATGGGGTGATGACCATCGTGCGCGGCGCCATCGCCGCCGAACTCTTCGGACGCGAAGCCTATGGCGCCATCAACGGCGCGATGGCCGCGCCAGTGATCGTCGCCAAGGCGGCCGGCCCGCTGGTCGCGGCATTGCTGTTCGCATGGCTCGGCGGCTACGAACGGACGCTCGACGGTCCTGATCGTCATCGGAGTGATCTCGACGGCGGTCTTCGTGCTATCCACCCGCGCGTCGCGCCACGGCCGGCCCGCGCCAATCCAGTAGACTTTCGCCCGTCGCTTCACCGTCCTCGAGCCCGCGTTCTGCGCGGGCTCTGTCATTGATGAGCCAGGTCCGCACTCGTATCGCGCCCAGTCCCACCGGCATGCTCCATCTCGGCACGGCGCGCACCGCGCTGTTCTGCTGGGCCTATGCCCGCCACTTCGGCGGCCAGTTCATCCTCCGCATCGAAGACACGGATCTCGAGCGCTCGACCGAAGAGGCGGTGCAGGTCATTCTCGACAGCATGGACTGGCTCGGCCTCGATTACGACGAAGGCCCGATTCGCCAGACCCATCGGCTCGACCACTATGCAAAGGCGATCGATCGGCTCCTCACGGAAGGCAAGGCCTACAAGTGTTACGCCGGCAAGGATGAACTCGAGGCGCTGCGCGAAGGGCAGATGGCCCGCGGCGAGAAGCCTCGCTACGACGGCCGCTGGCGGCCCGAGAACGTCGCGAGCAAGACGCCGCCGGCCGGCGTGGCGCCGGTGATCCGCTTCCGCAATCCCGACGACGGGGAAGTGGGCTGGAACGATCTCGTGAAAGGCCCGATCAGCATCTCCAATCGCGAACTGGACGACCTGGTGATCGCGCGCGGCGACGGCGTGCCGACCTACAACTTCGCGGTGGTGGTGGATGACATCGACATGCGGATCACGCACGTGCTTCGCGGCGACGACCACATCAACAACACGCCGCGCCAGATCAACATCTACCGGGCACTCGGCGCATCGCTCCCACAGTTCGGCCACCTCCCGATGATCCTCGGGCCGGACGGCCAGAAACTGTCGAAGCGCCATGGCGCCGTCAGCGTGCTGCAGTACGACGAGGACGGCTACCTGCCGGAGGCGCTGTTCAACTACCTTGCGCGTCTCGGTTGGAGCCATGGCGACGCCGAGAAATTCACGCGCGAGCAACTCGTCGAATGGTTCGACGTCGACCACGTGAACCGCGCGCCGGCCCAGTACAACCTTGACAAGCTGATGTGGCTCAACGGCGAGTACATCAAGGAGGCCGACACGGCGCGGCTCGCCACGCTCGTGGCGCCGCGCATCGCCAGCCGTGGCGGCCAGACCGCGGGCGGACCCCCACTCGAGGCGGTCGTTGCACTCTTCAAGGACCGGGCACGCACCTTGAACGAACTCGCTGAAGGTGCGCTTCTGTTCTACCGCGAGCCGGCGCGCAATCCCGCGGCGCTTGAGGAGCACCTGACCGAAGCAGGGCGAGCGGCTTTGGTCGCGTTCCGGGAGCGCGCAGGCAGCGTCGCCTGGGAGCGTGCCGCGCTGAACGGCGTGATCAAGCAGATCGTGGCGGAAATGAAAGTGAAGATGCCGCAGGTGGCGGTGCCGCTGCGCGTGGCCGTCACCGGCCAGACGCAGACTCCATCCATCGATGCCGTGCTCGAACTCATCGGACGCGATGCGGTCATGTCCCGCATCGACGCGGCGCTGGGACTCGCGGGCGGATGACGAGTTTGATCGCGTCCGGAATATCGCTATACTTGCCGGCTCGCTGTGGGGGTATAGCTCAGCTGGGAGAGCGCTTGCATGGCATGCAAGAGGTCAGCGGTTCGATCCCGCTTACCTCCACCACAGGACACCGGACGCGATCGATGTCGCTTCCTGTCCCCTTCGTCTAGAGGCCTAGGACACCGCCCTTTCACGGCGATAACACGAGTTCGAATCTCGTAGGGGACGCCAACTCAGCACGCAAAACGGCCCGCACTCGCGCGGGCCGTTTTGCGTTGGTGTCTGTCAAGCGCGGGAGAAGTCGCGGCGTCCGGTGAGCCGCGTGCAGCTCCGCTTGCCGCGCGGGCGCGACGATGCAGACTGAGCGCCTCGGCGCCGGCTCAGACCCTTACCAACACCGATTCCGGCGGCCCTGGCACCGTGGCTTGGACATGGCGCACCACCTCTTCGACGGTGATTCGATCCATGCAGTCCCAATAGGGACAGGCTTCGCGGATGCATTTCTCGCACGTCGGCACGGCCGGCGTCAGCACTACGCCGCGTCCGAGCGGCCCCCAGCGGATCGGCAGGCTCATCCGCCGGGGATCGTAGATGGTGACGGTCGGCACATCGAGCGCCGCGGCGATGTGCGCGGGGCCGGTCGAGCCGCAGACGACCACGTCGCTCGCGCCGATGACCGCCATCAGTTCGCGCGGACCCAGTTCGCCTGCAAGATCGAGCAGGCCGGCCGACTTCCGGCATCCCGCTCGCCCGAAACTCGCGGCCCTCGCTCTCGCTGCCGGTGACGACGACGCCACACCCCGCGCCGGCGAGCCGCTGCGCAAGCTCGCGGTAATGAGCCCAGGGCCGGGCAGTAAAGCCGCCGGGATGGAGGGTCACGACGGGCCGCGGCAGCGCGCGCAGCCGCGTCGCCGCGGCGTCCCGCTCGGCGTCCGTGAGGTAGAGCCGCGGCCGGCCCCGCGCGTACGGGGTCGGATCGAGACCCAGTCCCCTGAGCATCTCGACGTTGTAATCGCGCTCGTGACGCGAGAAGTCGCTGCGGTGCTGACGGACCCATCGATTGGCAAACACGCTGTGCCAGCGATTAGGTGTGGCGACGCGAACCGGAACGCGCGCCAGCCATGCGGCCATCATCGGCTTCCGAAACGGCATCAGAAACACTACAGCGTCGAACCGGCCGCGGAAGAAGGCGGCGTACTCGCCGAGCGGTGCGTCGCGGCTCAGCGGCAGCACCGCATCGAGGTCCGGATGGTCCTGGAAGAGCGGCGCCGCATACTCGCTCGAGACAAAGGTGATGTGCGCCTTCGGCATGAGCCGTCGAAGCGCCGTCGCGGCCGGCAGGCACAGGATCTGGTCGCCAATCCCGTCCGGCCGAACGAGGCCGATGCGGGCGTCCTCCGCGAGCGACGTCATGAACGGGAAGTCCTTCTGCGCGATGTGCCGATAGTGGCGGAACGGCTTGCGAGGCTGCGGACTCATTCGACGCTGCTCGTTCGTCTTGATGCAGTACATCGAGGGTTCGGCGTGCTGCCAGTTGTCCTCGGTGAGACGTTACGTGCGTCGCATCGCGAACGCAACCGCGAACCATGGCAGCAGCGGCGCGCGCTCGGCGCCTTCATCCGCGCCGCCGCGAAGCCACATCGCGATGATGGCCAGGCGCGGCATCAGCCGCCCCGCGCATCAGCTTCGTGATCGTCGCTGCGTCGCCGGCGGCGCGCCACAGGAATAAGCAGCGCGGACAACTTGCGTCGCGCCGTGGATCGGCGCCGCGTTGAAGATCCCGGCTGTCAGAGTCCCAACGATCCGAGGCGCCACGCGCCCAGATCGTGCAGAGGCGAACCCGTCGCCGATGAGGGCACGCCGTTGAGCCGGCGAAGTCGCATCGCACTGCAGCGATTTGAGGCGCAGCCGAACGCAGCGCGTACCTGCGCCTGCTCATTCCCGTTAGCGCTTGCTTCTCTCGCCACGTCACGGTACGTTGCTGCGCTCTGCGAGCGTTGAACGGCATACGTATCGCAAGGCGAGGCAGCAGGGCAGATCCCTCGCACAGAACATCAGAAGAAGTTGCAGTACCACAAGGAGGAGTCATGGGTAGAAAACATTTGACATGGCTGTCGGCGGCCGCGCTCGTCGCGGTTGCATCGCTGTCGCAGCCGATGTTCGCCACCGCGGCGGCAGGCGGGGAGGGCAAGGCGGTCGGACAGAAGAAGTTCACGAACAACGCCTATATCGTGCAGTTGGCCGACGACCCGGTCGTTGCCTACGCCGGCGGCGTCAAGGGCTATGCCGCGACCAGACCGCGCAAGGGCCAGAAGATCGACCCGAATTCGCCGGCCGTCGTCAGCTACATGAGTTTTCTGGCTTCCCGGCAGGACGCGTTGCTCGCGAGCGTCGGCGCCAGCAAGAAGCTTCACAGCTATGGATTCGTGTTCAGCGGCTTCGCCGCCGAATTGACTCCCGAACAGGCCCAGAAACTGGCGCAGACCAAGGGCGTGCTGGCCGTAACAAAGGACGAGTTTCGCGCAGCTGGATACCTCGTCAACGCCCGATTTCCTGGGCCTCAGCGGGCCCGACTTGGCGTCTGGACAGGTCCGAACGGGGTCACTGGCGAGAACGTCATCATCGGCATCGTCGACAGCGGAGTCTGGCCCGAGCACCCCAGCTTCTCCGACCGAACGGGCACTAACGGCAATGGCACGCAGGATGGCAAGCTTTCCTACCAGCAGATTCCCGGCTGGCATGGCCGGTGTGTCCCTGGCGAGACATTCACCGCCAGCAATTGCAACCAGAAGCTGATCGGCGCGCGCTTCTACAACGCGGGCTTCGGCGGCAACGCTGGCATCGATGCGGAGTTGCCGTTCGAGTTCAACTCACCGCGTGACTACAACGGCCACGGCACACATACGGCTACCACGGCAGGCGGCAATTCCGACGTGCCGGCGACCGGTTTGGCCGCCGCGTTTGGCAACATCAGCGGCATCGCGCCGCGCGCTCGCATCGCGGCCTACAAGGCCTGCTGGTCGGTGACCGGAACGGCTGGATCCTGCTCAGGTGCGGACAGCTTGCTGCAATCGACCAGGCCGTGGCCGACGGCGTCGACGTCATCAACTTCTCGATCAGCGGCACGACAACAAACTTCCGCGACCCGGTCGAGATTGCGTTCCTGTTCGCTGCCGATGCCGGTGTTTTCGTCGCGGCATCGGCCGGCAACAGCGGCCCGACCGACGTCACACGGTGGCGCACCCGAGTCCGTGGCTGACCACAGTTGCGGCGGGAACGCACAACCGCACCACCCAGGGCGGCTCGGTGACGCTCGGCAACGGGTCGACCTTCGAGGGCGTGGGCAACGTCACGCCGGTCGGCCCGAAGCCGCTGGTCGACGGCGCACTGTCGGGGCTCGCCGGAGCGGACGCAAACCTGGCGCTGTGCTTCGGCACCGCCGACGACGGCGTCTCTCGCCTTGATCCGGCGAAGGTGGCGGGCAAGATCGTCGTCTGCAACCGCGGCGGCAACGTGCTCGTCAACAAGGCACTGGCGGTGAAGGCCGCCGGCGGTGTCGGCATGGTGCTGGTGAATACGCCGACCAGCGCCAATACGACGCCGTTCGTCTCGTACGCGATCCCAACCGTGCACTTGCCGAACACGGCATACGCGCCTGTCAAGACATACGCTGCTGAAGCGACAGCAACCGCACCATCAACGGCGCGGCCATCGTGACAATGCGCCGGCACCGTTCACGGCCTCGTTCTCATCGCGCGGCCCCTTGCTCGCCGGCAACGGCGACCTGCTGAAGCCGGACCTCATCGCGCCGGGGCAGGACATCCTCGCCGGCGTGGCGCCTCCGGGGAACAGCGGCCGGCTGTTCGATCTGTACAGCGGCACCTCGATGTCCAGCCCGCACGTGGCAGGTCTGGCGGCGCTGTTCAAGCAGAAGTACCCGAACTGGTCGCCGATGGCGATCAAGTCCGCGCTGATGACGACAGGCTATGACGTGCTCGACGGTGGCACACCTGCACCGAACACCAACCCGGTTCTGATCTTCCGTCAGGGCGCCGGCCACGTGAATCCGGCCGCGGCGATGAACCCGGGCCTGGTCTACGACTCGGGCTTCGGCGAATGGCTGAGCTTCATCTGCGCCGTCCAGCCGGGCGGCGGCTGCTCTGGCGTGACACCGATCGACCCGAGCAACCTGAACACGCCGTCGATTGCCATCGGCGACATGGCCGGCACGCAGACCGTCACGCGCTGGCTGACCAACGTCAGTGGAAAGCCGATCACAGTGAATGCGTCGATCAGCGGGCTGACAGGCATAACCGCGGTGGTCGAGCCCGGCGTCGCTTACGCTTGAAACCGGGAGAGCGAACAGTCCTTCACTGTGACGTTCACCAACGTCACCGCCGCCACGGCGACCTACGCGGGTGGCCAGCTCACCTGGACCGGCGGTGGCGTTCTCGGTGCGCAGCCCGATCGTCGTGCGCCCGGTCGCCCTGGCGGCGCCGACGCAGGTCAGTGGCTCGTACAACGTGACCTTCGGCTACAACGGCGCCTTCACGGCCACGGCGCGCGGTCTCATCCCTGCCGCGATGACGCCGGGAACGGTTGCCGATGACCCGACCGACAGCACCTGCAGCCTCACGTCCCCCAACGCGCAACTGATCCCGGTCGCAGTACCGGCCGGTACGACCTACGCACGCTTCTCGCTGTTCGATGCGGACGTCAACCCCGGGTCGGACATCGACATGTGCGTCTTCAACGGCGCCACGCTGGTCGGGAGCAGCGGCAGCGGGACGTCGGCCGAGGAAGTGAACCTGACTCAACCCGGCGGCCGGCACACTACACGGTCGTGGTGCAGGGTTGGGGCGTCGCCGGTTCAAGCCCGTTCAAGCTGCACACCTGGCTGCTCGGCAGCACTGCGGCGGGCAACATGACCGTCTCCGCGCCGACCACGGCGGCCGTTGGCGGGAACGGGCACGATTACCATCAGCACCAGCGGGCTGGCCGCTGGCACGAAGTACCTCGGGTCAGTGGCCTACAGCAGGCGCGGCCGGGCATGCCTAACCCGACCATCGTGCGCATCGATACGCCGTAGACAGAAGGCTGTTTCACTTCAATGCCCCGGAGAAGCTCTCCGGGGCATTTTCTTTGGTGCGCCCGCCTTGCGCGCCATCAGCGCAATGGCAGCCGAGGACGCGCTACGTCGGTCCACCCACCGCCGGCTCTACCGAGCGCGACGGCGGGCAGAGCACCGGTAGCCCACGCTTGCCCGCGTGATAGTCGAGCACCTCGGTGCCGGCCCGGATGCGGATGCGATACCCGGGCACGAGCGCTTGCGTGTACATCACGTCCGGCTGTGGGCAGCCGAGCGAGCCGTCGGTCCACGTGACGTATTCCTTGCTGAGCACCTCCAGCCGCGACCGGTCACGCTTCATGCGCCGCGCCGCGTCGTCCAGCGCGGCATCGACCATCGATTCGAGAGACGACTTCGGTGGTTCGGATAGTCAAGCCGGACTCGGACCCCGGTGGGGTGGTTTCCATGGCACTGCTGCACGCCGTCGACAGCACGGCCAGCAGGAAGAGCGTTCGTCGGATTGGCATGGATCGAATCGCCGGTCAGTCATTTCGCGAGCGGAATCAGCGCTTCGAGTCTCTGCGGGTTGGAATTGTGCATCCGCCAGCCTCGGATCAGCGTTTCGAGCACCCTCGGGCGCCGCGTGACCGGTGGATGGTGCTTTCGGGCCTTCCGAACAACAGGGTTCTGAGTGATCCGGCTCACGCTTTATCCCTCACGATGTGAAATACCTGACCTCGCGCAAAGGTCCGTCCTGGCGTTCCCTTAACGTAAGCGTCACATCGCAAGCACCGGGGGGTACTTGGAATGAGCGCCTACGCAAGTCGGAAGCACTCACGAGCATTGAAGCCGTTCTGGAAGAACGACGCGTTCTGGATAGTCATGATGCCGACAAGCCTTGTGGCGGTCGTGTTCCTTCTCGGGATGATCAGCAACGCGCTGGGCTAGCAGATCCGCTTCGATTCTCGAGGCGGGTCCGCGGGCTTCTGACAGGTCGGCGACGCACGGACGGTGCGTCAGTCGACGGGGAAATTTCGGAGCTGAAGGGCTCAGGCCGCGTCGCCGGGGCGGCGAAGGACATGGGCGCCTTTCGCGCGCCGCTCGCCGTCATCGGCGACTCTCGCGCGGCCGTGCGGCCCCTTCCAGGCAGGGAGACGATCGGGCTTCGCTCGCCGCGTCGGGCGGCTCAAGACCGCGCGCTGCCGAGCGTAGTCGGCACGCATACCCGCCGTCACTTGAGCGTGTTGCGCGCCTCGTAGGCCCGTTTGACCCGCTCCTCCGCCGCGGCGACTTCGCGTTCGAGCCCGGCGATCCTCGACTCGTACTCCGGCGACAGGCGCGAGCCTCCCTTCGCCGTGCCGAGCCGCTCGCCGGGCAACGGCTCCCGGCCGACTTCGAGCTTGCGCCTCACCACGGCGAGTTCGCGCTCGGCCGTGGTCACCTCCGCATTGGCGGCGTCGAGATTCTGCGGAGCCATGCCGGGCGGCAGCCCCGGACCAGAGCCCGAACGCGGCGTCGGGGAGGGCAGCACGGGGATCGCCGGCTTGTCCGAGGTTCCGGCCGCTGCGCTTCCGGCCGCGGGCGGCGCCGCCTTGACGGGGGGCCGCGCCGTCGACTTCGATTCACGCTCCTCCAGGATCTTGCCGTTCGCCGGCGGACTGTCCGTGAACAGGATGGTGCCGTCTGGCATCTGGACCTTGTAGATCGTGGCGGCCGCGATCACCGGCACAACGGCCAGGCAAACGGCGGCAACGAATCGATGCATTTCGGTCTCCTTCGGTGTTCGGTCCAACGATAGCCGCTCGGTGATCCGGGTCAACCTTCGATCGCGCCGAATTCGACCGTTCAGACGTCTGACTGATGATCGGTTGTCCGTTGTCGTCCCGAAAGCCCCGCGAAAGCGCTTCGTCCCCGGGTTATCCACAGTTCGTCGGGGTCGCGGGTGGCAGAATTCCACGGATGAGCAGTACGCGCTTCGTCCATCTTCGGCTGCACTCCGAATTCTCGGTTGTCGACGGCATCGTACGCATCGACGAGGCGGTCAAGAAGGCCGCGCGCGACGGGCAGGGCGCGCTCGCACTCACCGACAGCGCGAATATCTTCGGCGCCGTCCGCTTCTACGCGACCGCACGCAAGAAGGGCGTCAAGCCGATCGTTGGTTGCGATTTCTGGATCACGAACGACGCCGACCGCGACAATCCCTTCCGCCTGGCCGTGCTGGTCCAGGACCGCACCGGTTACCTGAATTTGTGCGACCTGCTGACGCGTGCGTACCTCGAGAACCAGCACCGCAACCGCGCCGAGGTGCGGCTCGAGTGGTTCGAGGAGCAGGGTGGCCAGCGCGCCGCCGGGCTGATTGCGCTGTCCGGTGGGCGTCACGGCGACGTCGGGGCGTTGTTGCTCGCCGGCAAGATGGACGCCGCGAGGCTGGCGGCGCAACGCATGGCCGCCGCGTTCCCGGGCCGCTACTTCCTCGAACTGCATCGCACCGGCAACGAGAAGGACGCGGCACAGACGCGCGCCGCGCTCGCGCTCGGCGCGCAGGCGAAGTTGCCGGTGGTGGCGACGCACCCGATCCAGTTCATGGAGAAGGACGACTTCCGCGCGCACGAGGCGCGCGTGTGCATCGCCGAGGGCTACACGCTCGCCGACCCGCGTCGTCCGCGCCGCTACACCGAGCAGCAGTACTTCAAGACGCAGGCGGAAATGGAGCAGCTCTTCGCCGACGTTCCCGTTGCGCTGGCCAATTCGCTGGCGATCGCACAGCGGTGCAACCTCGTGCTCGAGCTCGGCAAGCCCCGGCTGCCCGACTATCCGACGCCTCCGGGCGTGACGCTCGACGACCACTGCCGTGCTCTGTCCGGCGAGGGGCTGGAAAGGCGGCTTGCCGCGCTGTATCCAGATGATGCGGAACGCCAACGCAAGCGACCCGAGTACGCCGCCCGGCTCGACCTCGAACTCAAGACCATCGCGAAGATGGGCTTCTCGGGCTACTTCCTGATCGTCGCCGATTTCATCAACTGGGCGAAGACGCACGGCATCCCGGTGGGGCCTGGGCGCGGATCGGGGGCAGGCTCGCTGGTGGCCTATTCGCTCGGCATCACCGACCTCGACCCCTTGCGGTACGAGTTGCTGTTCGAGCGCTTCCTCAACCCCGAGCGCGTGTCGATGCCGGACTTCGACATCGACTTCTGCCAGGACAACCGCGACCGCGTGATCGACTACGTGAAGCGGAAGTACGGTTACGACGCCGTCTCGCAGATCGCCACGTTCGGCACGCTCGGTGCGAAGGCCGTCGTGCGCGACGCGGGCCGCGTGCTCGATCTTCCGTACACCAAGTGCGACACGCTGTCGAAGCTGATCCCGCACAACCCCGCCGATCCGTGGACGCTCGACCGTGCGCTCGCGGAGGAGCCGGCCTTCGCGGAGGCGGTCGACGGCGACGAGGAGTTCCAGACGCTGGTCGCGCTGGCCAGGCCCCTCGAAGGGCTGACGCGCAACGTCGGCATGCACGCGGGCGGGGTGCTGATCGCCCCGGGCAAGCTCACGGACTTCTGTCCGCTGTACTGCGCGCAGGGCACCGAGTCGGCGATCAGCCAGTTCGACAAGGACGACGTCGAGCAGATCGGCCTGGTGAAGTTCGACTTCCTCGGCCTGACCACGCTCACGATCCTCGACCTCACGCTCAAGTACGTGAAGCAGCTGGACCCGTCCTTCGCGCTGACGCTCGAAACCCTGCCGCTCGACGACCCGAAGACCTACGACGTCTTCAAGCAGGCGGCGACGACGGCGATCTTCCAGTTCGAGTCGCGCGGCATGCGCGAACTGCTGAAGCGCGCAAAGCCCGACCGGCTGGAGGACCTGATCGCGCTGAACGCGCTGTACCGGCCGGGGCCGATGGACCTGATCCCGGACTTCATCGAGCGCAAGCACGGCCGCCAGCGGGTCGAGTACCTGCATCCGTCGATCGAACAGATCCTGTCCGAGACCTACGGAGTGATGGTCTACCAGGAGCAGGTGATGCGGATCGCCCAGGTGGTCGGGGGCTATTCGCTCGGCGGCGCCGACCTGCTCCGCCGCGCCATGGGCAAGAAGAAGCCCGAGGAAATGGCGAAGCACCGCACGATCTTCGTGGAGGGCGCGGGCAGGAAGGACGTGTCGGCGGAGGTGGCCACCGAACTCTTCGATCACATGGAGAAGTTCGCGGGCTACGGCTTCAACAAGAGCCACTCGGCCGCCTATGCGGTCGTCGCCTACCAGACCGCGTACTTCAAGGCGCACTACCCGGCCGCCTTCATGGCCGCCAACTTGTCCACCGTGATGGACGACACCGACAAGGTCAAGGACCTGATCGAGGACTGCAAGGTGCTCGGCCTGAAGGTGCTGCCGCCGGACATCAACGCCGGCAGCTGGCGCTTCGAGCCGGTCGACGGGAAGACCATCCGATACGGGCTCGGCGGCATCAAGGGCACGGGGCAGGGCGCGATCGAGGCGATCCTCGCGGCACGCAACGCCGGCGGCCCGTTCTCCGATCTCTTCGACCTGTGCGCCCGGGTCGACAAGCACGTGATCAACCGGCGCGTGGTCGAGGCGCTGGTGCGCGCCG
This sequence comes from uncultured beta proteobacterium, assembly GCA_963726405.1. Lineage (GTDB taxonomy): Bacteria > Pseudomonadota > Gammaproteobacteria > Burkholderiales > Burkholderiaceae_F > JAOUJD01. Next base: position 305,405 of record CAVSCF010000001.1, read on the forward strand.
GCGCGCTCGATCGGCTGCTCGACGATCGAGCCACGCAGCTCGCCACCGTGGGCCGTGCAATCGAGGCAGCACAGCACGAGGCGGCGTCCGCCGGACAGGCAAGCCTCTTCGGAGTTCCCGACGGCGCTGCGCGCCACGTCGAGTACGTGAAGTCGACGCGCTGGAGCACGCGCGACCAGCTGACCAACGAGAAGATGGCGCTGGGCTACTACTTCTCCGGCCACCTCTTCACGGAATTCGCGGAAGAGGCGCGGCGACTTGCGCCGACGCGCCTGGCGGAAGTGAAACAGGCGCGTGACCTGGTGAAGCTCGCCGGGATCATCGTGGCCGCGCGCAGCCAGAACACGCGGCGGGGGCGCATGGGAGTCGTCGTGCTCGACGACGGCAGCGCGCAGCTCGAGCTGATGGTCTTCTCCGAGTTGTACGACCGCAAGCGCGCGCTGCTGAAGGAGGACCAGTTGCTGTTCGTCGTCGGCAAGGTGCGCTACGACGAGTTCGCCCAGCGGTTGTCGATCTCCGCCGAGGACCTGATGGACCTGACCGAGGCGCGTGCGAAGGCGGCGGCGCGCCTGAAGATCGAGGTCGAAGGCGCGGGCGACGTTGCGCGCCTGCGCGACGCGCTGATGCCGTACCGCACGACCAACGGGCACACGGGGACGGGTTGCCGCATCGTCGTGAACTACAGCAACGGGAAGGGCAGCGTCGACATCCCGCTTCCCGAGGACTGGCGCGTGCGGGGCGAGGATCGCCTCGTGACCGAACTCGCCGCGCAGCCCCGGGTGCGGCGCGCTTACTTCAACTACCCGTAGCTTCCGCTGGAAGCACTGTCGCAGACGGTTCCCTGGCCGGCGCGATCCCTTTCAGCGGCTGGGTCTCGCGCGACCGGATCCGCTGCTGCAGCAAGTCCCAGTTCGGGCCTTCCTGGCGCCGATCGTTTTCCCGATGCCACAGATGCAGCAGTCCGCATGCATAGGCACCCTTTTTCAGTCCGCGTCCGGCATTGACGAGCCGCACCGCGAAATCCGAGTCCTCGTAGCCCCAGCCCTCGAACGTCTCGTCGAAGCCGTTCACCGCCAGCAGGTCGGCTTTCCACACTCCCATGTTGCAGCCTCGCACGCGTTGCCAGCGCCGGCCTCCAAGCTTCCGCAACGGACCGAGAGGCACACGGAGCAACGGTCCGATGCGGTTCAGGTTGCCCGCGCGCCTTGCCTGCCACCAGTCCGAAAGATTCCACCGGTGGATCGGCGTGCGCTGTGCGAGGACGGTGCGCGTGAAAGCTTCCGAAAGCAGCAGGCGGTTGCCGGCGACCATCCACCCCGGCTCCGCAAGGGCGCGATGGCGCATCACGAAGTCGAGTCGGGGAACGCAGTCACCGTCGATGAAGACGAGGTACTCGCCCTCAGCATGCGCGGCGGCGAGGTTGCGAATGGCGGAAAGCCGGAAGCCCTTGTCCTCGTGCCAGATGTGTCGAACGGGAACCGCGGAGACTGCCGCGCACTCGGCGACCGTGGCTCGTGTTTCGTCGCCCGATCCGTCATCGGCCACCAGTACTTCAAACCCGCGATCGCCTTGTTCCGCCAGTCCCGCCAGCACGGCGCGCAGCGCGTCCGGCCGGTTGTAGGTCGACACGATGACGGACACCTGCATCATTCGGCGTCCCGCTGCTCCCTCGGTGCGAGCATCGCCTTGACATACCGGTAGTAGGACCCCTCCGCGTTCGCGATCGCCAGCATCAGGCCGTGGCGGCCGTCGAGAAACCCCAGCCTCAGGATGTAGGTCCGCACGAAAGAGGCGAAACCGTGCGTCAGTGCGCTGACGATCGAGGGGCGGGCGCCACGCTTCTGGAGCATCAGCGCCCCCTCGGTCGAGTAGCGGTTCACCTTGTCGAGAGCATCGTCCAGGGTGCGGACGCTGTAATGGAGCATCGGCGTGGCGAGCCTTCCCACCGCACCGTCGACCAGCAGGCGCTCGTGAACGCGGTCGTTGGAAAACCGTCCGCTTCCGCGCCTGAACAGGCGCAGCACATGGTCGTCCGACCACCCGCCATGCTTCATGAAGCGGCCGCAGAAGCTCGAAGTCCGCGCGATCTCGAATGCCGCCACGTTCGCCGTCGCGACGGCGGCAGTGATTTCGAGCGCCAGCGGCGCCGGAATGCGCTCGTCCGCATCCAGGGAGAGGATCCAGTCGCCCGTGCACGCATCGACCGCAAGGTTCTTCTGATGGCCGAATCCGTGCCAGTCGGGGGCCACGATCACGCGCGCGCCTTCCTCGCGGGCGGCGTCCCCGGTGCCGTCGGTGCTCGCCTGGTCGACGACGACGATCTCGTCGGCCCAGGCCACCGAGGCGAGGCACTCCCGGATGTTGTGGCGTTCGTTGCGCGTGATCAGCGCCACGGACAAGCGAGGGCGGTTCACGTCGCGGGGAGAGTCGTGCATTCGCGCGTCGGATTCCTGTGGAAGGTCGACCGTCGTTCGCCGTCCCGTTCAGGGGGGCGGCGGCGAGGGTCGAGTTTACGCACCGTCTTCGATGTCGCGCGCACTTCCGTCCTGCGTAGACTTCGGCCGCGAGGTCTACGGGAGGATCGCATGGGCAGCACCGGCATGAGCGTCGGCATTTCCTGTCACGCGCTGAAGTTCGGGGGCGGCATGGAACGCTACACGATGGACCTCGTCGACGGCATGCACGCGATCGGCATTCGGCCCACCGTGTTTTCAAGGTCCTTCGACGAAGCGTTGCCGCAGTTCGCGATGATCAACGCCGAGCGGATCCGCGTCGGCTGGCTGCCCGGAAAGCTGCGCGATCATGCCTTCGCGTACCTGCTGAAGGGACGCAGGCAACGTGCCGGAACCGACGTGCTGATCGCCTGCAACCGGATCCTCAATGCCGATGTCGCGATCTGCGGGGGCACGCATCCGGGATTCCTTCGCGCCATGGAGCGTTCGCCGCGGTTCTTCGATCGCCGGATGATCGAACTCGAGCGGCGGTACCTCGCCGCTGCGCAAGTCGTCATTGCACATTCGCGCCTGATGGAAGCCGAGCTTCTCGAGTTCTCGCTGGCGCCTCGCGAGAAGATCCGTGTGATCTATCCGCCCGTGACGGCCGAGCGATTCAGGCCGGTGGATACGGAAACACGGGCCGCACTGCGTCGATCCCTCGGCATGGAAGACGATCGGGTGGTCTTCGCATTTCCCTCGTCCAGCCACGAACGGAAAGGGTTCCCGCTGCTGCGCAGGTTCTTCGAAAGCACGGAACTGCCCGTGACGCTTGCGGTGGCCGGACGGCCGGTGCCCTCGGGCCTGCGCAACATCCTCTATCTGGGCTTCCGCAAGGACGTCGAACGTGTCTACCAGGCGGCCGACTTCACCGTGCTGGCGTCCCGCTATGAACCTTTCGGGCTGGTCGGCGTGGAGTCGGTCCTGTGCGGCACGCCGGCGCTGCTGGCGAGCAACATCGGTTGCAGCGAGGTCCTCGACGACGCAGCCAAGGAGGAGTTCGCCGCGGACGATCTCGCATCGCTCGATGCCGCCGTCAGGCGCGCTGTCGATCGGGTGGCCGCGGGACGGGGGCGGCTCGCCGACCCTCGTTCGCATCTCGGCTTCCCCATTGACCCGGTCCACCATGTGCGTGCGCTTCTTGCGGCCACGCCGCCGCGCACGTGATTCAGGCCGTCGAGAATCGGCTGGCCAATGCAAGGTACCGGTCCACGACACGATCGATGTCGTAGCGGCCGACAGCCGAGTCCGGAATCGGGTACGGACGCTGCACGATGTCGCGCAGCCTCTCGGCAAAGAGTTCGACGTTTCCCGGCGGGACGAGGGCCCGCGGGTCGAGCGGCGCGAGGATATCGCGCGGCCCGTGCGGACAGTCGGTGCTGACCGCCGGCACGCCGAGGATCAACGCTTCGATCAGGACATTGCCGAAACCCTCGCTCCTCGACGTGAGGGCGAGGGCCTGCGCCTTGCGCACCAGCGCGTAATGGTTGGCATGAAAGGGGACGATCCGCAGTCGCTGCGCCAGACCCAGCGTGGACCCGAGTTGCCGGAGGGCTTCCTCCTCCTCGCCCTGACCAACGAGCACCAGGTCTCCGTCCAGTCCGCTCGAGGCAAACGCCCGCACGAGCGTCCCGAAGTCTTTCCTCGCATTCAGTTCACCCACACCCACGACGAACGGTCCGGTCTGCGCGGCACTTTCGGGCGTTGCCTCGCAGGACTGATGTCGGATCGCCTCGATGTCGAACGGATTGCCGATCACGCTCAGACTCGCAGGCCTCACGCCGAAGTCCTCGACGAGTTCGTCGGCCAGACCGCTCGACACGACGTGCACGTGGCGGCCGTTCAGCAACCGGCGAAGGCGATGACCGCGCCGCAAGCGCTTGAACGCCTGGCGCAGGTCACCGATCGCTCCCGCGTGCTTGGGGGCACCGAGCTGTGAGGAGTGCGAGCTGAACACGATCCTCGGGTGCTGCCAGACGTCTGCGCAACGAATCGCGAGTTCTCCGGCCGCGATGATGAGGTCCGGGGTGCCAGCCCGCCGGGTGAATTCGGCGATCGTGGCCAGACCGAAGCGAGCGGCGCGCGAGCGGAGCATCCGGGAGCCTTGCTCCGCGCGCGATACCGGATTGCAGGCGAGCCAGACGGCGTCGCTCGGTCGCGTGTCGACGGTGCCGTCCAGCACCCCGATGCCGGTCGGATGTCCGCGGGCGCGCAGGCGCTCCGCGACGGTCAGCACGACGTGCGCGAGTCCGCCCTTCGCGAGGGTATCAACGAGAAACAGGACTGGGCGCGGAGTCATTCGGCCTGGTATCGCGGGCCGACAGCAGCAGCCCGTAGGACGCGACAAAGAGGGTCAGCGTCGGCTTGCGGAAGAAGGCGATGTCAGTGATTCCGAAGATCACCATCGCGCCGACAAGCCAGCACCGCCCCGGGTCCGACCGCGCCTGGTAAAGCAGCGCCCCCGCGGTGGCGAAGACCCCAGCCAGCAGGACCAGCCCGCCTGCCATCACCGCATGGGCCCAATCCGCGTGGAAGTGGTGCAGTTCCTGGAGCAATTCTTTCGGCAGTACCTGGAGCGCCGGTAATCGGGCCGCCAGTTCCTCCAGTGTCGAGTAGCCGTACCCGAGCAGCCAGTGATCGGGCAGCGATGCGAGGGCGATCCGCCAGAGCTCCAGCCGAATTCCGATCGACGTCAGGGGCGCGTGCGCGGCTCCGTAGTAAGCGTCGAACTCCTTCAAGGCCAGCTGGAACCGGTCGCCCAGAGGTCCCAGCGACCAGGCTAGGGCAATGGCAAGTGCGACGGCCAGCAGGGCGACGAGAGCGGCGGTCCTGTTTCGGTGGCGGGAGGCGGGCACACCCAGCAGGAGCACGAGCCAGAGCGTCGCCAGGAGGGGCCCTCGGGAGCCGGTCATCGCGACCGCGACGATCCCCGCGACGCCGGCCGCCAGCCAGCCGGCGCGCATCAGCGCGGGAGTCTGGCGTTCACAGATGGCACCGATGAACGCGAGGCCGGCGCAGAGCGACGCGTTCTGGGCGAAGATGATCTGGTTGGCCTTGGTGCCGGCGCGCGGCATTCCATGGAAGTAAACGTCGAGGACGGCGGTGCCGAGATAGAAAAGCGCTCCAACGGCCGCTGCGGAGAAGACGGCGGCCCGTGTGATTCCGAGGCGCCTGGCCGCGAGGACGATGGGAACGGTCCACAGCACACGGCTGAACGGGTCGCCGACTTCCGCATTCGGGTGCACCAGGAGGATAAGGAGGCAGGCCGCGAGGAACGGAGCGAACGGTGCAAGGAAGCGCAAGCCTTCGCGTGCAAGATCACGCCAACCGGTTCGGAACCCGGCAACGAGGAAGAGCAGTGCGAGAGGGCCGGCGAGGACGTTGGCGTACCTGCCGCCATTGCCGAATGGGAGACCCGCGATGCCGCAGACCGGGTAATAGAGCAGCACGAGCGCAAGCGCCGAGCGCAGCCAGAGCGGTCCGAATCGCGCCTCACTGCCTGCGGCGAATGGCATGGTCCTCATGCGGGCACCGGACTCGCGGGCGGCTCGAGCATTTCGATCGCTGCGGCGATGACGCGGTCGGTCGACAGTTCGTCGAGGCAGGCGCTCGGACTGTTCACGTGACGTTCGCACCCTTCCTGATGGCACGGCTGGCAGCCGAAGACCGGATTCTGAATGAGACGGACGGTGCCGCGGACCTGGACGGCAGCGATCCGCTCGTAGGGGCGGCCGCCCGCGCGCGGCCACGGTCCCCAGACCGTGGGGTCGGTGGGGCCGAAGATAGCGACGGTTGGCGTCCCGGTGGCCGCGGCCAGGTGGGTGGTCGCCGTGTCCACGCCGACGAACAGGCTCGCATGGCGGATCAGGTCGGCGGTCTGCGCGAGGCTCAGGCGGCCGGGCAGCGGGATCAGTTCCGGCGACGTCAGATTGCCCAGCACGCGCTGCAGATAACGACCTTCGTCGTCCCCCGGTCCGCCGGTGACGACCACGGTGAAGGCGCGTTCGAGCAGGCTTCGGATCAGCGAACGCCATCCGTCGTCGTGCCACTGCTTGTAGCGCCAGCGGGGCGAGGGATGGAGCACGACGTACGGGTGCGAGAGGTCGCTGCCGACGAGAGACGAAAGACCGGCGCGATCGAGCCCGGCGGACGGCGGCGTGGGCGCGGCGGACGACAGCGTTATGCCGACCGCCTTCAGCAGGCCTTCATTGTCCAGCACACGCGCGGTCGGCCCGGCCGACGGCACGTGTTTCCAGAGCAGCGCCTGCTTCCACCAATTCTTGCGGCGTTCGCCCGAACTCGGCGCCACCGCGAACTTCGCCGCCGCCCAGCCGTACAAGAAGGGCCGGGTGCCGGTCTGCGTGATGAAAGCGAGGTCGTAGCGGTTCCAGAGGGCGCGAAGTTCGCGCCACTGCTGCTGCTTGCCCGGCCGCTGGTCGACCGCCAGGACATGGTCGATGTGCGGGTTGCCTTCGAGCATGGCTTCGCATCCGCGGAAGACCAGCATGTCGACCTCGCAGCCCGGCCAGGCGTGCCTGGCGGCGCGGGCCAGCGGCGTAGTGAGCAGCGCGTCGCCGAGAAAACGCATCGAGACGACGAGTACGCGGCGCGGCGGCGGGAAGTCCGAAGGCATGGGCTGGCTAGAGGTTCAAAGCGCGGTCGATCGCGGCCAGGACTTCCGCGGGCTCGGGCCAGGCGCCGTAGCGGCCCACCGGCACGGCCCGCGGGTTCCACGGGCCGGTGCGGTCGGGTTCGGTAACGCCGAAGATGGTCACCTGCCGGGCACCGGCCGCGGCCGCGACGTGACTGATGCCCGAGTCGTTGGCGACGACGACGGACGCCCGCAGCGACAACGCCGCGTAGATCCCGAGGGATGCGGGAGGCAGGACCATCGCGCCCGGAAGTGCCGCCCGGCTCGCCGCGCTTTCCATGGCGGGCGGCATCGCCACCGGTTCCAGGCCCCGCGCACGCAGCGGTTCGATCAACTCGGCAAACCGTGACCAGTGCTTGATGCGGCCGTGGTGCAGGCCGGTCGCGATGGGGGCCAGCAGGGCGAATCGTGGCGGCACTCTGCGCTCCGCCATGAGTCGGTCGACGGCCTCGGTGTGACGGGCCGCGAGTTCGAGGCCGAGTTCGCGCGGGACACCGTTGAGCGCCGGAGGCACAGTCCACGCGGCGAGGGCGGCCTGCGCCACGCGCCAGAACCGCTCGACTTCGTGCATCCGGGGCGGCTCCGGGATCGATGTTCCGAGCAGCAGGCGGCGGCCGTCGGTGGCGAGCCCCACGCTGCGGATGCCGGCGGCGCGGAACAGCAAGGCCGAGCTGAATGAGTTCGGCAGCAGCACGCCCCGCGGTGATGAACCCGCCTCGCTGGCCAGTGCGCGGACGCATGCGATGTCCTCGAGCAGCCCGCCCGGGAGGGCGCGGAAGGGCCAGCGGTGACCGGAGAAGAGGTCCTCCGCCCAGGCCTTGCCCACGAGTGCCGGAGTGCAGCCCGAGGCGGCGAGCAGGCGCAGCGCCGGCAGGGCCATGCACGCATCGCCGACGTGATTCGGGAGACGAACGAGAACCAAGACGTGATCGGGGGGTGTCGGACTCCGTATCTATACACTAGGCCACAGCTCCGCAGGCATCGCAGGCGCTTTACCGGGGCCACTTCTCCCCGCACATGGTCAAGTTCAAGTCTCCAACACTGCTGAGCGATCCCGGGCTCCGCCGCCTCTTCATGTATCTGCCCGCCCACAAGCGGGTGATCGGCTTCGCCCTCGTGGGCATGATCATCGCGGCCGGGTCGTCTTCGCTGATCGCGCTGCTGCTCGGCAAGCTCACGGACCAGGGCTTCTACGAGAAAGGCGGCATGGTGGCCCTGTGGGCGCCATTGGCCCTCATCGGGATTTCGGTCGTGCACGGCAGCGCCACCTTCGTGAGCTCGTACCTGCTGCAGCGGGTTTCGCAGTCGGTCCTGGTCGAGCTGAGGAAGCTCATGTTCGACCGCGTCTTGCGGTGGCCGGCGTCGACGTACCTGCGCTATCCGTCGGGCACCGTGGTCTCGAAGTTCCTCAACGAGGCGTCCAACGCACTCAACCTGGCGGCCGAAGTCCTCACCACCGTCGTGCGCGACACGCTGTCGGTGCTGGCGCTCGCCAGCATTCTGGTGTGGCACAACTGGCGGCTGACGCTGGTCACGCTGGTGGTCGCGCCGGTCCTCGCCATCGTGCTCAGCCTGATCGGCAGGCGCCTGCGCCGGCTGGCGGCCGGCAACCAGGAAGCGCTGGCGGCCATGACGAGCACGCTGCAGGAAGGCTACGACGGGCAGCGCGTGGTAAAGATCTATGACGGCTACCGCTACGAGGGCGAGCGCTTCGCGGACCTGAACCGCCGCTTGCAGGGCCTGGCGATGCGCATCCAGGTGGCGTGGTCGGCGGGCACTCCGCTCACGCAGCTGGTGGCCGTGAGCGGCGTGGCGGTGGTCATCGCCGTGGCGTTGCTGCAGGCGCAGACCGGCCGCCTCACGATGGGCGAGTTCGTCACCTATCTCTCCGCCATGCTGATGATGCTGCCGTCCCTGCGTCACCTTGCCGGCATCAACGCTTCGGTCGCACGCATGGGCGCGGCGGCGGAAAGCGTGTTTGCGCTGATCGACGAAGCGCCGGAGCAGGATCCCGGCTCCCGCACGCTGGGACGGGTGCGGGGTGACGTCGAGTTCCAGGAGCTCACGCATTGCTACGCGGGCTCGGACAAGCCGGCCCTCGTCGACTTCAGCCTGCGCGTGGAGGCGGGCGAAACGATCGCCCTGGTGGGAGTTTCGGGGTCGGGCAAGACGACGCTAATCAACCTGATCCCCCGCTTCCTGGTGCCCACCAGCGGGGAAATCCTGTTCGACGGTGTCCCGCAGAGCGCACTGACGCTCGAGAGCCTCCGCGCGCAGCTCGCCCTGGTATCGCAGGACATCGTGCTGTTCGACGACACGATCGCGGCCAACATCGCGTACGGCGCGCAGCGCGGCGCCTCGATGGAGCGGATCCGGGCGGCGGCGGAAGCAGCCTACCTGCTGCCCTTCATCGAATCGCTGCCGGGCGGGTTCGACACGCGGATCGGCGAGAACGCGGTCAAGCTGTCCGGCGGGCAGCGCCAGCGCCTGTCGATCGCCCGCGCCATCCTGAAGGACGCACCGATCCTGCTGCTCGACGAAGCGACCTCGGCGCTCGATTCCGAATCGGAACGCTACATCCAGGCCTCCCTCGAGCGGCTGATGCAGGGACGCACCAGCTTCGTCGTCGCCCACCGCCTGTCGACGATCGAACGCGCGCACCGCATCGTTGTGCTCGAACAGGGCCGCATCGTCGAGGTCGGCAGCCACGCGAAGCTGCTGGCCGCCGGCGGTCTGTACGCGCATCTATACCGGATCCAGTTCTCCCAGCCCGTTGTGGAGGGTTCGTCATGACAGCAAAACCGATCAGCCGATATCCGGTGCCGTCGCTCGACGCCATTCCGGACGACATGAGGGCGCGCATTCTCGAAGTGCAGGAGAAGTCCGGCTTCGTGCCCAACGTGTTTCTCGCGCTCGCCCACCGTCCCGACGAGTTCCGCGCGTTCTTCGCCTATCACGACGCGCTCATGCTGAAACCCTCGGGACTGACGAAAGGCGAGCGGGAAATGATCGTGGTGGCCACGAGCGGCGCCAACAACTGCCTGTACTGCGTTGTGGCCCACGGCGCGATCCTGCGCATTTACGAGAAGAATCCGCAGATCGCCGACCAGGTCGCCACGAATTACCGCAAGGCAGACATCGCGCCGCGCCAGAAGGCCATGCTGACCTTCGCGATGAAGATCGCCACCGCGGCCGCCACGATCGAGGAAGCGGACTTCGAGGCGCTGCGGCCGCACGGGTTCAGCGACGAGGACATCTGGGACATCGGCGCCATCGCCGCGTTCTTCGCGCTGTCCAATCGCATTGCCAACATGACCGGAATGCGGCCGAACGACGAGTTCTACCTGCTCGGGCGCCTGCCGCGGGAGAAGAAGCCGGCCTGAGCCGCGCGGCGCTCCGGCAGGGCGCCGCTACATCAGGACGATGTCGTACTGCTCCTGCGTGTACACGGTCTCGACCTGCATCGACACCGGCTTGCCGATGAAGTCGCACAGCATCGCCAGCGACTGCGACTCCTCCTCGAGGAAAAGGTCGATCACCTTCTGCGCGGCGAGGATGCGGAATTCGCGCGTCTCGTTGAAGAGCCGCGCCTCGCGCAGCAGCTCGCGCAGGATCTCGTAGCAGACGGTCCGCGCGGTCTTGAGTTCACCCCGGCCCTGGCACATCGGGCACGGCTCGCACAGGATGTGCGCGAGCGACTCGCGCGTCCGCTTGCGGGTCATCTCGACCAGCCCGAGCTGCGTGAAGCCGCTGACCGTCATCCGGGTGCGGTCGCGCGACAGCGCCTTCTTGAATTCACTCAGGACGGCGTCGCGGTGGTCGGCGTTCATCATGTCGATGAAGTCGACGATGATGATGCCGCCGAGGTTGCGCAATCGCAGTTGCCGCGCGATCGCCTGCGCCGCTTCGAGGTTGGTCTTGAAGATCGTATCGTCGAAATTGCGGGTGCCGACGTAACCGCCGGTGTTGACGTCGACAGTCGTCATCGCCTCCGTCTGGTCGATGATCAGGTAGCCGCCCGACTTCAGTTCCACGCGGCGGCCGAGCGCCTTCTCGATCTCGACGTCGATCGAATACAGGTCGAAGAGCGGCCGCTCGCCGGTGTAGTGCACGAGCTTGGCCTCGACACGCGGCACGAACTGACGGGCGAACAACTCCAGCTTCTGGAAGTTCTCGCGCGAATCGACCTGGATCGCCGTGGTCTCTTCCGTGGCGACGTCCCGCAGGATGCGCTGCGCGAGCGACAGTTCCTGGTACAGGAGCGCCGGGGCCGCGCTGATCGCGCGCCGCTCGAGGATCCGGTTCCACAGCACGCTCAGGTACTGCAGGTCGCTCGCGAGGTCCTGCTCGGTGGCGTCCTCCGCGCTGGTGCGGATGATGTAGCCGCCTTTTTCGCCCGGCGGCAGCAGGCGCTGCAGCCGCTCGCGCAACAGGGCGCGCTCCGACTCGTCCTCGATGCGCTGCGAGATGCCGATGTGCGGATCCTGCGGCAAGTACACCAGCATGCGGCCGGCCAGGCTCACCTGCGTCGACAGCCGCGCTCCCTTGGTGCCGATCGGATCCTTGACCACCTGCACGAGCAGCGTGTCGCCTTCGTGGATCAGCCGCTCGATCGGCGGCGGCTTCTCCTGCGTGAACTGGCGGAATTCCCAGATGTCGGCGACATGGAGGAATGCCGCGCGCTCGAGCCCGATGTCGACGAAGGCCGACTGCATGCCGGGCAGCACGCGCGCCACGCGGCCGAGAAAGATGTTGCCCACGAGGCCGCGCAGCGTGCTGCGCTCGACGTGCAGTTCCTGCACCACGCCGGCGAGCAGCACCGCCACGCGGGTTTCCTGCGGGGTGATGTTGATCAGAATGTCTTCCATGGTCGCCGCAAGTGTACGCACCGGTATTCAAATGCGGACGCACGGATGTCGCGCCCCGCGCAGGGGCCGCGACGGCTGCGGAGGCGTTCTACAGCAGCTTGATGCCGGCCTGGTTCAGCAGACGCCCCGTCTCGAACAGGGGCAGTCCCATCACGCCGGTGTAGCTGCCTTCAACGCGTTCGACGAACAGGGCGGCCAGGCCCTGGATGCCGTAGCCGCCGGCCTTGTCGTACGGTTCCTGCGTGGCGCAGTAGCGCTGGATCTCGTCGTCCGACACTTCGCGGAAGGCGACCTTCGACACCGAGGTCTCGTGCATCAGCGGACCTTCCATCGCGAGCGCGACGCAGGTGCGCACCTCGTGCGAGCGGCCGGACAGCCGCCGGAGGAAGGCGGCTGCTTCGTCCCGGTCGGCCGGTTTGCCGAGCACTTCTCCGTCGACGATCACGACCGTGTCGGCCGCGAGCACGGGCCGGTGCAGCATCGAGCGCATGCCCAGCACCCGCAGACCGAAGGCGGCCTTTTCGCGGGCCGTGCGCTCGACGTACTCCGCAGCCGGTTCGCCCTCGTGCTGTATTTCGTCGACGTCGGAGCCGCGGGGCCCGGACAGGCGCAGCAGCAGGGGTTCGAACCGGACGCCGAGCTGCTTCAGCAGTTCGCGGCGGCGCGGGCTGCGGGAGGCGAGGTAGATGGAGGCGGTCATCAGGCGCGATGGTACGGGTGATTGGCCAATATCGACCAGGCACGGTAGAGCTGCTCCGCGAGCAGCACACGGGCGAGCGCGTGGGGAAGCGTCATGCTCGACAATCGCAATTGGGTGTGGGCCGCCTGCCTGAAGCCGGGGTCGAGGCCGTCCGGGCCACCGATCACGAACACGGGGTGAGCGCCTTCGTCGCGCCAGCGCGCCAGTGTCGCCGCCAGCTTGTCGGTCGACCAGTCCGCCCCCCGCTCGTCCAGTGCGACGAAGCGGCCGTCGGCCGGTGATGCCGCGCGAATCCTTGCGGCTTCCGCGGCCATCATCCGCTGGACCGGATCGTTGCTCTTGCCGCTGCGCGGTTCGGCCTTCACTTCCTTAAGGTCCACCTTGAACTCGGGCGGGAATCGGGCGAGGTATTCGTCGACCGCCGCCTGCGCCCAGGCGGGCTGGCGATGACCGACGGCGACGATGGTGATTCTCATCGGGGCGGCCGGGCAGGGCGATACGCCCGACGGGTTAGCGCGCGCGCGTTCAAGTCCCCGACGGCGCCCGCGATGGGACGCGATTCACGCCGCACGCCGCTTTGCAGCCGTCTTGCGTACCGCGGCTTTGCGCACAGCTGTCTTGCCCGGGGTTGTCTTGCCTGCAGCCGTCTTGCGCGATGCCGTGTCGGCCGCGGCCGTCTTCCGCGCTGCCGTCTTCCGCACGACGCTCTTGCGCGGGGTCTTCGCCGCATTCGCTGCGGTCGCGGTCCCGGCCGGCGCCTCGCGCACGCGCGTAGCGGACGGCGGTGCCGCGGTCGCCGGCTTCATCCGCACCGGCTTGCTGCCCCAGATCTCTTCCAGGTTGTAGTACGCGCGAAAGGTCGGCTGCAGGATGTGGACGACCACCTCGCCGCAATCGACGAGTACCCATTCGCCCGTGTCCTCGCCTTCGACGCTGACGACATAGCCACCGGCCTGCTTGACCTTCTCGACCACCGACGAGGCCAGCGAACGGGTCTGCCGGTTCGACGTCCCGCTGGCGACGACGACCCGCTCGAACATGTCGGACAGGTGCTCGGTATTGAAGACCTTGATGTCCTGCCCCTTGACATCCTCGAGGGCGTCGACGACCACGCGCTGCAGTTTCCGTAGGTCCATTGCGTCAGGTGTAGAGGTGATGCGCCCGAATATAGTCGAGCACAGGGGCCGGCACGAAGCCGGCAAGCGAGCGGTCGGCCGTGCCGGCCGCGAGGAGACGACGCACCTCCGTGGCGGAGGCTTCGACCGGGGTCATCCGGAATTCGACGATGCCGCCGGCGGGGCGATGCGCAAGCTCGGCCGGCCCGCATTGGCGCGCTTCGAAGAGCCGGGCCAGTTCCGGGTTGAGACGGGCGGCAACGCCGCCGCGTCGCGCCACGGCGAGGTGGGCGAGGTCGGCGATGGTCTGCCATTCGCGCCAGGTGTCGAACCGCTCGAACTGATCGGATCCCATGATCAGGACCAGCGATGCCTCGGGCCACGGACCCGCTCGCAGGGCGCGCAGCGTGTCGACGGTGTACGTCGTGCCTCCGCGCTCGATCTCGTGCATGTCCAGCACGCAGCGCGGCTCGCGGGCGATGGCGAGCTCGATCATGTGGGCGCGGTGCGCGGCGTCGCTGACGCGGCCCTTCTGCCACGGTTGCGCGGCCGGCAGGAAACGCACTTCGTCGAGCGGCAGGTGCGCGAGCGCGTCGCGGGCCAGTTGCAGGTGACCGGCGTGGATCGGGTCGAAGCTTCCGCCAAGCAGGCCGATCACCGGGGCGATCATCCGCTCAGACCCACTCGCGCGGCTTCAGGAAGTCGGTGTAGAGCATCGCCTCCGGCGTGCCGGGCTCCGGACGCCAGTCGTACCGCCAGTTCACCACCGGGGGCAGCGACATCAGGATCGACTCGGTGCGCCCGCCCGATTGCAGTCCGAACAGCGTGCCGCGGTCGTACACGAGGTTGAACTCGACGTAGCGGCCGCGGCGGACCGCCTGGAACGCGCGCTCGCGCTCCCCATACGAGGCGTGGCGACGACGTTCGACGATCGGCACGTAGGCGTCGAGGAAGGCGTCGCCGACGGCGCGCATCATCGCGAAGCTGCGCTCGAATCCGAGTTCGCTGAAGTCGTCGAAGAAGACCCCTCCGATGCCGCGTGGTTCGTTGCGATGCTTCAGGAAGAAGTACTCGTCGCACCATTTCTTGAAGCGCGGATGCTTGTCCTCGCCAAAGGGCGCGAGGGCCGTCTTGCAGGTGGCGTGGAAGTGGCACGCGTCCTCTTCCGTGGCGTAGTAGGGCGTCAGATCCATGCCGCCCCCGAACCAGAACACATCCTCCTGGCCTTCGGCGCGCGCGAGGAACATCCGCACGTTCATGTGCACGGTCGGCACGTGGGGATTGCGCGGATGGAACACCAGCGACACGCCCATCGCCTCGAAGCCGCGGCCGGCGAGTTCGGGCCGGTGCGCCGACGCCGAGGGCGGCAGCTTCCGGCCGACGACGTGCGAGAAGCCGACGCCGCCGCGCTCGAGCAGGTTGCCCTCCTCGATGATGCGCGTGAGCCCGCCGCCGCCGAGCGGCGCGTCGGCGGGTTTTTCCCAGTGGTCGGCGATGAAGGGCAGCCCGTCCAGGTGCTCGAAGGTCGAGACGATCTTCTGCTGCAGGCCGACGAGGTACTCGCGCACCGCCTGGCCGTCGACGAATTCCCTCATTTCATGTGGCGTCCGATGAAGTCGAGGACCGCTTCGTACCACGCCACGACGTTGCGCGGCTTCAGGATCCAGTGGTTCTCGTCGGGAAAGATCAGCAGTTCGGACGGCACCCCGTGGTACTGCAGCGCCTCGAACAGGTTGAGGCCTTCGTTGATGGGACAACGGTAGTCCTGCTCGCCGTGGATGATCAGCGCCGGAGTTTTCCACTGGCTGACGTAGCGAATGGGCGCATAGCGGTCGAACTTCGCCGGATCGGCATACGGGTTCTCGCCGCCCATCTCCAGGTACCACCACGCCGGATGATCGGTGGTTCCGGTGAACTGCGCCATGGTCGTCACGCAGGCGTGCGTGATCAGGCAGCGGAAACGCCGGGTCTGCGTGCCGATCCAGTTCGTCATGTAGCCGCCGAAGCTGCCGCCCATCGCCATGATGCGGCCGGGTTCGACGTCGGCCCGCTGCTCGATCGCGTCGGTGACCGCCATCAGGTCGTGGTAGCACTGGTCGCCCCATACGTTGCCCCAGATGCCCTGCACGAATGCGTGTCCGAACCCAAGCGAGCCGCGCGGATTCGGCTGCACGACGGTGTATCCCTGCGCCACGGCCAGCAAGGGGTTCCAGCGCCAGTGCCACGCGTCGCCCGTCATGCCGATGGGACCGCCGTGGATCCACAGCAGGACCGGATGCCGGCCCTCGGTCTTCGGCCTGACCACGAAGTACTGCACGTCGGCGCCGTCCGTGGATTTCACGGCGTGGCTCTCGACCTCGGCCCAGTCCGGCACGGCGAATCCGGACAGGCGCGCAAGCGTCTGCGGGGGCGACTTCGCCTTCGGCTGCACGACGAAGGCTTCCGGAGGTTCGAGGAACGTCGAGCGGATTCCGGCAATGCGTCCATCGGCGAGCACGTGCAGGTCCGAGTGCGCGCCCGAGCTCTCGCTGCGCGTGATGCGCTCGACGCGGTGCGTGGCGATCTCGACGGCGAAGACCGGCACATGGCCGGCCAGGTCCGCCGAGCAATACAGATACCTGCCGTCGTCGCTCCAGTCCCCCATGTACGGCCAGACGTCGAACTCCGGCGCCAGAGAGCCCGAGGTCCCGCTCGCCGTATCGATCAGCGCCAGCGTCGGCCGCTCGAGTCGCTGGGCGGAGCGCGTGCTGCGAATGACCACCAGCGTGCGGCCATCGGGCGCGAACAGCGGTGACTCGTTGCTGGTGCAATCCGCAGCACCGAGCACCCGCGAGGCGCCGCTCTCGATGTCGACGAGCAGGATCGCCGTATCGAGTTCCCGATCCGTGCCCGTGGTCTGCCAGGTCACCGCGACCTGCGTCCCATCGCGCGACACGTCGAATCCGGGTTCGATCGCGAGTTCACGCCGGGCCTCGGGTGTGAGGTCCTTCCGTCCCGTGCCGTCGGCGGCATACGCGATCACGTGCGTGTTGGGTCGCGTGTCGCCTTCGTGGAGCCAGTGGTCCCAGTGGCGGACGGGCTGGCCCGTGTACCGGCGTGCGCTGCTGCCTTTCTTGCGCCGGTCGGCCTCCACTTCGCGCTGCTTCGCGCCTTCGACGCCGGACAGCACGGGCGCAAGCAGCACGAGGCGGTCGGCGTTACGCGCGAAGCGGAAGGCCTCGACGCCGAGCGGCTCGTCGGTCAGCTGCCGCGGCTCGGCGCCGCCGGCGGGCAGCAGCCACACCTGCATGCGCTTGTCGGCGTCTTCGTCGGGCTTGATCTCGTTCGGCTGCCGGTTCGACAGGAAGCCGAGGGCGCCGTCGGACCGGAAGCACGGCGACGAGTCCTTGCTGTCGCCGCGCGTCAATTGCAGCGGACTGCTGCCGTCGGTGGGCACCTTCCACAGGTCCGACACGTACTTCGTGCCCTCCCGATCGAGGCGCTGGACCGCGACCGCCAGCCAGGTTCCGTCGGGGGAGGGCGCGATCGAAGACACGCGCTTCAGGGTGATGTGCTGCTCGACGCTGTACGGGGGATTCATTCTTGTTCTGGACTCACGGGAGAGACCGGCAAAGGGCCGCATTGTGCTCCCTGGCGCCGCGAATTTCGCCGTCCGTTGGTCGTCCCCGCGCGTGCCGTGCCCGGACTGCAGCCGCATGGAAGAGGCGCCCGCGAGGGGCGTTTTCCGATCCGCCCGACGTCGTCAGGCCGCCACGGTCTCCATCATCGTATCGAGACGCGTGCAGTGTGCCTTGTCGTACTTCATCAGCTTCATCGCGGCGTCACGGACGTCCGCCGGCGTGTCGCTGTCTTCGATCAGGGCGCGGTACTGCTTCATGCCGCTTTCCTCGCCTTACTTCAACGCCTTGAGGGTCGCCTTGTCGCCGAGCAGCCGCGATGCGCCCATCACCGTGTTGGACCACGCGCCCCACGCGCCTGAGTCTGTATCGGGCTCGCCGCGCGAACCTTGCCTGCCAGCAAGTTTCTTGCGCTGGAGAGTGCTTAGGCGGGCTTCTTCAGCGCCCGGTAACCGATGTCGCGGCGGAACTGCGCGCCCTCGAACGCGACCTGGTCGACGCCCTCGTACGCCAGCTTCTGGGCCGCGCGGACGCTGTCGCCGAGCGCGGTCACACAGAGCACGCGCCCGCCCGTCACCGCCAGCCTGCCGTCGGACAAGGCGGTGCCGGCGTGAAATGTCACGCAATGATCGCTATCGGCCGGCAGGCGGGAGATGACGTCCCCCTTGCGGGGATGATCCGGATAGCCGTGGGCAGCGATCACCACGCCGAGCGCGGTGCGGCGGTCCCACTGCGCCTCGACCTGGTCGAGCCGGCCGTCGATCGCCGCCTCGACGAGGTGAGTGAAGTCGGACTTCAGCCGCATCATGATCGGCTGGGTTTCCGGGTCGCCCATCCGACAGTTGAACTCCAGCGTCTTCGCTTCGCCGTTCGCGCCGATCATGAGCCCGGCGTACAGGAAGCCGGTGTACTGGATGCCGTCGGCCGCCATGCCATTGATGGTCGGCAGGATGATTTCCCGCATCACCTTCGCATGCAGCGTCGGCGTGACGCACGGGGCGGGCGAGTAGGCGCCCATGCCGCCGGTGTTCGGACCGCGGTCGCCGTCGAGCAGTCGCTTGTGATCCTGGCTGGTGGCGAGCGCCAGTGCGTTGCGGCCGTCGCTCATGACGATGAAGCTGGCCTCCTCGCCCTCGAGGAAGTCCTCGATGACGACGCGCGCGCCGCTCGACCCCAGGCGGTTGTCGAGCAGCATCGCGTCGACGGCGCCGAGCGCCTCGTCGAGCGTCTGGGCGACGACGACACCCTTGCCCGCAGCCAGCCCGTCGGCCTTGATCACGATCGGCGCGCCGCGGTCCTGCACATACGCGCGCGCGGCGGCGGCGTCCGTGAAGGTGCGGTACTGCGCGGTCGGGATGCCGTGGCGTTGCATGAAGGCCTTGGCGTAGTCCTTCGAACTCTCGAGCTGTGCCGCTGCTTTCGTCGGCCCGAAGATGCGCAGCCCTGCAGCACGGAAGATGTCGACCACGCCGGAGGCGAGTGGCGCCTCGGGGCCGACGACTGTGAACGCGATCCCTTCCGAGCGCGCGAATTCGACCAGCGCCTCGTTGCCGGTGTACGGCACGTTGAGCAGCCGCTTGTCGCGGGCGGTGCCGCCGTTTCCCGGCGCCACGTAGACGCACTGCACGCGCGGGGACTGCGCCAGCCGCCAGGCGAGCGCGTGTTCACGTCCGCCGCCGCCGATCACCATGACTTTCACGATCACTCCTCGAGAGCGGCGGTGGTGTAGACCTGCTGCACGTCGTCGAGGTCGTCGAGCACGTCGAGCAGCCTCTGCATCTTCTCGGCGTCTTCGCCGGTGAGAACCGTCTCGGTGAGCGCCTTCATGGTCACCTCCGCGACTTCGGGCTTCAGTCCGGCCTTGTCGAGCGCCGCGCGCACCGCCTCGAAGTCGGCGGGAGCGCAGATCACCTCGACCGTGCCGTCGTCGTTCGCGATGACGTCCTCGGCGCCGGCATCGAGCGCCGCTTCCATCACGGCGTCTTCCGACGTGCCGGGCGCGAACAGGAACTGGCCGCAGTGCTTGAAGTTGAAGGCGACCGACCCGTCGGTGCCGAGGTTGCCGCCGTGCTTGGCCAGCGCATGGCGTACTTCCGCCACGGTGCGCGTGCGGTTGTCGGTCATGCAGTCGATCATCAGCGCCGCCCCGCCGATGCCGTAGCCCTCGTAACGGATCTCCTCGTACGACGCGCCTTCGAGCTTGCCGGCGCCGCGCTGGATGGCGTTGGTGAGACGGTCCTTCGGCACGTTGCCTAGCCGCGCCTTGTCGAGCGCGAGCCGCAGCCGTGGGTTCATCGCCGGGTCGGGCCCGCCGTCGCGGGCCGCGACCGTCACTTCACGGATGATCTTGGTCCAGAGCGAACTGCGCTTGATGTCCTGGCGGTTCTTGCGATGCTGGATGTTGGCCCACTTGGAGTGACCGGCCATGGTGCTTTTCCGCTGGGGAGTATGAGGTTCCCGGAAGGGCCGCGAGTCTATCATTCGGCACAGTCCTTCCGATTCACGACACCGACTTCACACGCGAGTCTTCCCATGCCCGAACCCCTGATCATCGCCAAGATCGGCGACACCGACCTCGCTCTTCTTCCGGCGCTCGCCAACCGCCACGGCTGCATCACCGGCGCGACCGGCACCGGCAAGACCGTGACGCTGCAGAAGATGGCCGAGAGCTTCTCGCGCATCGGCGTGCCGGTCTTCATGGCCGACGTGAAGGGCGATCTCACCGGCATCGCCAAGGCGGGCCAGTTGTCGGACAAGATGAAGAAGCGGCTGGAGGAGCACGCGCTGCCCGAGCCCCAATGGGGCGCCAGCCCGGTCACGCTGTGGGACGTCTGGGGCGAGCAGGGCCACCCGGTGCGCGCGACGGTCTCCGACATGGGCCCGCTCCTGCTCGCGCGCTTGCTGAACCTGAACGAGACGCAGGAGGGCGTGCTGTCGCTGATCTTCAAGGTCGCGGACGACAGCGGCCTGCTGCTCCTCGACCTGAAGGACCTGCGCGCGGTGCTGCAGTTCGTCGGCGACAACGCGGCGCAGTTCAAGACGCAGTACGGCAACGTGTCCTCGGCATCGATCGGGGCGATCCAGCGAGGTCTGTTGCAGATCGAGGAGCAGGGCGGCGACCGCTTCTTCGGCGAACCCATGCTCAACATCGAGGACTTGATGCAGACGGCTGATGGCAAGGGGGTCGTCAACATCCTCGCGGCGGACAAGCTGATGAACAACCCGCGGCTGTACGCGAGCTTCCTGCTGTGGCTGTTGTCGGAGCTGTTCGAGAACCTGCCGGAGGTCGGCGACCGTGACAAGCCGAAGCTGGTGTTCTTCTTCGACGAGGCGCACCTGCTTTTCAACGACGCCCCGGGCGCGCTGGTCGAGAAGGTCGAGCAGGTGGTGCGGCTGATCCGCTCGAAAGGCGTTGGCGTGTTCTTCGTCACGCAGAATCCTCTCGACATTCCGGAGAAGGTTCTTGGCCAGCTTGGCAACCGCGTGCAGCACGCCTTGCGCGCCTTCACCCCGCGCGACCAGAAGGCGGTCAAGTCGGTCGCGGAGACGATGCGCGCCAATCCCAAACTGAATGCCGAAAAGGCGATCCTCGAGCTGAGCGTCGGCGAGGCGCTGGTGTCCTTCCTCGATGCCAAGGGCACGCCGGGCATCACCGAGCGCGCCTGGGTGCTGGCGCCGGGCTCCCAGCTCGGCCCGATCACGCCCGACGATCGCCGGAAGCTGATTGCCGACTCGCTGGTCGCGGGTCAGTACGAAAAGACGGTCGACCGCGAGTCGGCTTTCGAGCGGCTGAAGCAGCGCGCTGGCGGCGGCGAGACGCTGCCGGCGGGCGGAACTCCGAAGGGCGAAGCCGCTGCGCCGAGCGACTCGGGCGGCGGCCTGATGGGCAGCCTGGGCAACATCCTGTTCGGCTCGACCGGTCCACGCGGCGGGCGCCGTGAGGGCGTCGTCGACGCCATGGCGAAGAGCGCCGCGCGTTCGGTCGGGTCATCGCTCGCACGCGAGATCACCCGCGGGATGCTGGGCTCGCTGCTCGGCGGAGGGAAGAAGGGCCGCTGACCGTGCAGATCAGGCGGGGCGGCGGCCTTTCACGGGCACCGGTTTCGCCAGTTCGTCCCAGTCGAGGCCTCGCCGCTCGGCCATCGAGCGGCCCACGGCCTGCCAGTCGCTCCGGCTCAGCGCCTTTTTCAGCGCCGGCAGCACGACGCGCTCCTCGGCGTCGATGTGATGCCGGTACATCGTGGCAAAGCGGTCGATCAGCGGCTGCGCGAGCGTGACGCTCTTGCCGCGCGATACCTCGGCCAGCGCCTCGTCGAGGCGCTTCCACAGTCCCGCCATCTCGAGGTGGTCCGCCTCGACTTGCTCGAGGACGTCGAGCACCGTCTTGTCGCGTTCGCTGTCGAGCCGCTCCCGCAGTCGCGGGAACATGTCGACCTCTTCATCCTCGTGGTGTCGCGGCGCCGCCTCGTTGAAATAGCGGCGGATCGATACGGCCGTCACCTGGGCGTCCTCGTCGGCCCCCTGCTTCGACAGGTGGTCTGCGAGGCGGGACAAGAGCGCCGCGAAACGCTGCACGCGTTCGTGGCACGCGAGCCACATCTCCACGGGCTGGTCGAAGCCGGCGCCGGGTGTGCGGAAATCGATCGTGCCTGTCATTGCAGTCCTCCGGCCAGCGGTCCCAGCGGGCTCTTCGTCAGCGCCGCCGACACGATGTACGCATAGGCGAGCAGCGCGGCCACGAAGGCAGTCGCCCGAATCCGGTGGGTGCGACCGCGCTTCAGTGCGATGGTGCCGACCAAGATATAGACCACGAGGCCGCCGAGCTTTGCTTCAAGCCAAGGAACCCGAAGTGGATTGAAGCCACCGACCCACGCGAGCGACAGGGCACTGACGAGCAGCACCGTGTCGACGATGTGCGGTGCCACGCGAATCAGTGCACCGGTCGTCCGCGGCTGGGTCACCGACAACCGGTATCGGATCATGAAGCCCAGGCCGGACAGCACAACGGCGCCGACGTGCAGAAGCTTCAGGGCGGCGTACAACGGGGCGGTCGCGTGTTGAAATGGAGGGAGGGTCAGCCCGGCCGGCCGTCGCGGCGCGGGCGGAGCAGCACCGGCAGATAACGCGACGCCCAGGCGATCCAGACGGCGCACCAGGTGACGGCGGCCGCCGCCGAAAGGACCGCCGAGTGCGTCGGCCAGACGGAAGCGGCCAGGCGCAGCAGCACGGCGGCCTGCAGCACCCAGAACAGCGCCCAGACGTAGCCGTCGGCCACGACCGGAATGCCGCCATGGCCGCAGATCACGCGCGTCGCCATCGCGAACAGCAGCCCTCCGAGAAAGCCCATCGTGAGGGCGTGCAGTGGCGCCAGGCCCAGGCGCAGGCCGCCATCGGCCCCGAGCAGGACCAGCGCAGCGTCCGCGGTCGCCAGCAGCAGGGCGATCACGGACCAGACGAAGCCGAGGTGCAGCATCGCCAACAGTCGCAGGGAAGGGCCGCGCAGGCTCTGCAACAGGCCCCAGCGCAGCGCCAGCGCGGCCAGCGCGGTCGCGGCGGGGCCCACGGTGAGGAGCGTCATCCACGCGTTCTGGCGCGGCAGCATCAGCTCGAGGCGGCCGGAAAGCTGCAGTGCGCCGAACACGAGCAGGGCCGCGAGCAGCAGCCCGAGCGCCCAGTTCGGTTTCCATGGCACGAAGCGCGTCACCGCGTTGGAGGTGAAGAAGGGCAGCACGCGATGCGCGACGGTCGCGTAGATCGGCGTGATGAAGCCGAACACCATCAGCCACAACGCCGCCGCGACCACGGAGTACTGGCGTATGGCGAGGCCCGCGGCGAACAGCATCGCGCAGCCGATGCCCACTGACCAGAATGCCATCACGCACTTCGCGTGCAGCTTGTCGCGCGCGCGGCTCGCCCGGATCAACCCGGCGAAGCCGACGCCGACAGCGGTCCATGCGATGGCGAGCAGCAGCGCACCGAAGGCCGTGATGCCGGAATCGGTGAGTGAACCGATGACCAGCAGGGCCACCCCGCCGAAATGCAGCAGCACCGGCCACTTCAGGACGCGCGCCGAGGGTGCGGGTACGTCGAGCCAGCGCGGGCCGGCCGTGAACAGGAACCCGGTCATGAACAGCGGCATGAAGCCGGCCGCGAAGGTGAATCCGTGCACCATCATCGGCGGCATCGACGTTGGCACCGATCCGCCGAGCGGCGGTGCGACGAGCAGCGCGGCCCACCAGGTGGAGACCATGAGCAGCATGAGCATGCCGCCGAGGAACGCCGGACGGTGCGGAGCCGCGAGCAGCGCCTCGATGGACGGGCCCGCCGAGGCAGGCGAGGGTGCCATCTTCGGATGCAGCGAGACGATCCTGTGCTGCATGCCGTGTCAGGCCGGAGCGCGGAGCGCCGACCACGCGCGGGCGTCGATCTGGGCCCGGGCGATCCGTTGCCGGTACTCCGGCTCGAAGCGGGGAAACGATGCCTTCTCGAACCGCGCCAGACGTTCGAGCATGTCGTCCATGGTTTCCCCCCGGCCGCTTCAGCGCGCGCGCACGATCTGGTGCGGGCGCACCAGGTATCGCACCGAAGCGAGGCCGCTCCAGATGTGAACGAGGCGGGAGAACGGGAAGACCAGGAAGAGCGTCATGCCGAGCAGCAGGTGCAGCTTGAAGACCAGCGCGACGTCGCCGACATAAGGCCGGAGCGTCTGCGCGGAACGTCACGATGTGCTGGGCCCAGGTCATCAGCTTGATCATCTCGGCCCCGTCCATGTGCTGCACCGAGAACAGGATGCTGACCAGGCCCAGCACGAGCTGTGCCAGCAGCAGGAACAGGACCACGAAGTCCATCCGCTTCGTGTTGGCCCGGATGCGCGGCTCGGTGAGGCGGCGGTGGATGAGCATCGCGAGGCCGACGAAGCAGATCAGTCCCGCCGCGCCCCCGGCGAGGATCGCGATCAGCTGCTTGACCGGCGCCTCCACGCCGATCGCATGCCAGACGGCGACCGGTGTCAGCAATCCCGCGAGGTGGCCGAAGAAGATGCCGAGGATGCCGATGTGGAAGAGATTCGACGCCACGCGCAGGTGGCCGCGACGCAGCATCTGGCTCGACTCGCTCCGCCAGCTGTACGGCTCGCGGTCGTAGCGCAGCCAGCAGCCGACCACGAAAACCGCGAGGCAGATGTATGGGTAGATGCCAAAGAGCAGGGTATTGGCCATGTTCATGCGGCCCTCCGGACCAGATGGACGGGTTGCGTTTCGGGCCGCGGCGCCACGGGCGGACAGGCGTCGAACGCCGGTGCCGACTCCCAGGCGGCGTCGAGCGCGGCGGGGGTCTGTTCTTCGTCTTCGACCGGCGCTTCGCGGTCGGGGACGGCCGACTCGCCGGCCAGCTTCAGCAGGACATCGACCAGCGGCTTCCACGGGCTGACGCGGCGCGCGAGTCCTTCGCCGATGTCGGCCACCAGCGGGGCGACTTCGCGCAGATGCTCCCGCGCCGATTCCGGCTCGCGGGTCGAGACGAAGTCCAGGAAGACCGGCAGGTAGTCGGGCAACTGCCGCACCGTCATCTGCAACCCGGCTTCTTCGTAGACCTGCAGCAGGTCGACCATGGCCTGCCCGCGGTCGCGCGACTCGCCGTGCACGTGCTCGAAGAGGTTCAGCGACGTGCGGCGGCCGCGGTCGAAGGTTTCGACATAGGCTTCCTGCGCGTCGAAGAGGTCGCCGGCGAGCAGGTCGAACAGCGGCTGCAGCCGTGCCGCATCGCCGAGGGCGGAACGCAGTTCCGTCAGCGCCTCGACCGTCGCTTCGGTCGGATAGCTCAGCAGCACGGCGACCGCCTTCACCGCGCGGGGATCGATGCGCTTGCTCATGTCATCTCCTTGATCCGGATGACCTTGCGGCGCGTCCCGAACAACCCGGTGCCACCCTCGGACTTGTCGTCCTCCTTGTTGCCGAGCGAGAAGCCGCAGGAGCCTTTCAGGTCGAACGCGTTCTCCGCGTACTCGCGGTGCGTGGTCGGGATGACGAAGCGGTCCTCGTAATTGGCGATCGCCATCACGCGGTACATGTCCTCGACCTCGAGCGACGTCAGGCCGACGCGCTCCAGGACCGAGGGCTTGTCGACGCCGTCGACATGACGGCTGCGCATGAACACGCGCATCGCCATCATCCGTTCGAGCGCACGCACCACCGGTTCCTCGTCGCCTGCCGTCAGCAGGTTGGCCAGGTACTTCAGCGGGATGCGCAGGCTGCGCACGTCGGGAAGCTCGCCGTTCATGCCGACTTCGCCCGCCTCGGCGCGCGACTGCACCGGCGACAGCGGCGGGATGTACCAGACCATCGGCAGCGTGCGGTACTCGGGGTGCAGCGGCAACGCGACGCGCCAGTCGACGACCATCTTGTAGACGGGCGAGGACCTCGCGGCGGTGAGCCAGGCCTCCGGAATGCCGTCCGCGCGCGCCTGCTCGATCACGTTCGGATCGTTCGGGTCCAGGAAGATGTCGACCTGCGACGAGTACAGGTTGGTCTCGTGCTCGGCGCTGGCGGCTTCCTCGATGCGGTCGGCGTCATACAGGAGCACGCCGAGGTACCGGATGCGACCGACGCAGGTCTCGGAGCACACGGTCGGCTGGCCCGCCTCGATGCGCGGGTAGCAGAAGATGCACTTCTCGGCCTTGCCGGTTTCCCAGTTGAAGTAGATCTTCTTGTACGGGCAGCCCGAGACGCACATGCGCCAGCCGCGGCACTTGTCCTGGTCGATCAGCACGATGCCGTCTTCCTCGCGCTTGTAGATCGAGCCGGACGGGCAGCTGGCCACGCACGACGGGTTGAGGCAGTGCTCGCACAGCCGCGGCAGGTACATCATGAAGGTGTTCTCGAACTCGCCGTAGATCTCCTTCTGGACGTTCTCGAAGTTCGAGTCCTTCGATCGCTTGACGAACTCGCCGCCGCCGATCTCTTCCCAGTTGGGGCCCCACTCGATCTTCTCCATGCGCTCGCCGGTGATCAGCGAGCGGGGGCGGGCGGTCGGCGAGGCCTTCATTTCCGGCGCGTTGTGCAGGTGCTCGTAGTCGAACGTGAACGGCTCGTAGTAGTCGTCGATCTCCGGCAGGTTCGGGTTGGCGAACATCTTCATCAGGACGCTCGCCTTGCTGCCCTGCTTCAACTGCAGGGTGCCGTCTTCCTTGCGGATCCAGCCGCCGTTCCACTTCTCCTGGCTTTCCCAGTTCTTCGGATAGCCGATGCCCGGCTTGCTCTCGACGTTGTTGAACCAGGCGTACTCCATGCCCTTGCGGGTGGTCCACACGTTCTTGCAGGTGACCGAACAGGTGTGGCAGCCGATGCATTTATCCAGGTTCAGGACCATGCCGATCTGTGCGCGTACTTTCATCTTGCCTCCCGCCGAGCCGCCTCAAGGGAGGCAAGCGCCCCCTCGGGGGGCAGCGAACGAATGTGAGCGTGGGGGTACATCTGTGTTCCTCAGGCGTTGGCCGCGGCCGCGGTGGCGTCGAATGCACCCGGCGCCGGTTCGTCGAGCCAGTCGACCTTCTTCATCTTGCGGACCACCACGAACTCGTCGCGGTTGGTGCCGATGGTCCCGTAGTAGTTGAAGCCGTAGCTCTGCTGCGCGTAGCCGCCGATCATGTGGGTCGGCTTGAGCACGATGCGCGTGACGGAGTTGTGGATGCCGCCGCGCGTGCCCGTCATCTCGGAGCCCGGCGTGTTCACGATCTTCTCCTGCGCGTGATACATCATCACCATGCCCGGCTTCACGCGCTGGCTGACGACGGCGCGGGCGGCGATCGCGCCGTTGCTGTTGTAGACCTCGATCCAGTCGTTGTCCTCGATGCCGCCGGCCCTGGCGTCGATCTCGGAAATCCAGACCACCGGGCCGCCGCGACTCAGAGTCAACATCAGCAGGTTGTCGGTGTACGTCGAGTGGATGCCCCACTTCTGGTGGGGCGTGATGAAGTTCAGCACCAGTTCCTTCTCGCCGTTGGGCCTGGAGCCTGCCACCGGCGCGATCGTCTTAAGGTCGACCGGCGGCCGGTACACGCACAGGTTCTCGCCGAAGGCGAGCATCCACGGGTGGTCCTGGTAGAACTGCTGGCGTCCGGTGATCGTGCGCCACGGGATCTGCTCGTGGACGTTGGTGTAGCCGGCGTTGTACGAGACCTTCTCGTCCTCGAGCCCCGACCACGTCGGCGAGCTGATGATCTTGCGCGGCTGCGCCTGGATGTCGCGGAAGCGGATCTTCTCGTGCTCCTTCGGCAGCGCCAGGTGCGCGTGCTCCTTGCCGGTGATCTTCGACAGCGCCTCCCAGGCTTTCACGGCCACGTGACCGTTGGTCTCGGGCGCGAACATCAGGATCACTTCGCAGGCATCGATGTCGGACTCGATCCGTGCCATGCCCTTGGTCACGCCCTCGTCGGTGACGACGCCGTTCAGGCTGCGCAGCCCCTCGACTTCGTCGACGGTGTTCCAGCTGATGCCCTTGCCGCCGTTGCCGACTTTTTCCATCAGCGGCCCGACGGCGGTGAAGCGCTTGTAGACGTTCGGGTAGTCGCGCTCGACGACCGTCATCTGCGGCGCGGTCTTGCCCGGTATCAGGTCGATCTCGCCCTTCTTCCAGTCCTTCGGGTCGAACGGCTGCGCCAGTTCGCTCGGCGTGTCGTGCATCGTCGGCGTCAGGACGAGATCCTTCTCGACGCCCAGGTGGCCGACCGCGACTTCGGAGAACTTCCTGGCGATGCCCTTGTAGATGTCCCAGTCGGAGCGCGCCTCCCACGCCGGGTCGACCGCGGTCGACAACGGATGGATGAACGGATGCATGTCCGAGGTGTTCAGGTCGTTCTTCTCGTACCACGTGGCCGTTGGCAGCACGATGTCGGAGTAGAGCGCCGTCGTGCTCATCCTGAAGTCGAGTGTGACCAGCAGGTCGAGCTTGCCCTCGGGTGCCTGCTCGTGCCACTTCACTTCGGTCGACACGGCCTTGCCTTCGGCACCGAGATCCTTGTTGAGCAGGCCGTTGGTGGTGCCGAGCAGGTGCTTGAGGAAGTACTCGTGGCCCTTGCCGGACGACCCCAGGAGGTTGGAGCGCCAGACGAAGAGGTTGCGCGGCCAGTTGACCGGGTTGTCCGGGTCCTCGCAGCTCATCTTCAGGGTGCCGGCCTTCAGCCCCTTGACCGCGTACTCCTTCGGGTCGAGCCCGGCGGCGGCGGCGTCGCGCGCGATCTGCAGCGGGTTGGTCTCGAGCTGGGGGGCGGACGGCAGCCAGCCCATCCGCTCCGAGCGCACGTTGAAGTCGATGAAGCTGCCGCCGAAGCGCTTCTTGTCCGCCAGCGGCGACAGCACGTCGTCGACGTTGAGCGTCTCGTAGCGCCACTGGTCGGTGTGCGCGTAGAAGAAGGACGTCGAATTCTGCTGCCGCGGCGGCCGCGCCCAGTCCAGCGCAAACGCCAGGGGGGTCCAGCCCGTTTGCGGGCGCAGCTTCTCCTGGCCCACGTAGTGCGCCCAGCCGCCTCCGCTCTGGCCGACGCAGCCGCACATCATCAGCATGTTCATGATGGCGCGGTAGTTCATGTCGGAGTGGTACCAGTGGTTCATCGCCGCGCCGATGATCACCATCGACTTGCCGCGCGTGCGGTGGGCGTTGTCGGCGAACTCGCGCGCCAGGCGGATCGCCTGCGCGGCCGGCACCCCGGTGATCTTCTCCTGCCACGCCGGGGTGTACGGGACGTTGTCGTCGTAGCTCGCCGCGACGTTGCCGCCGCCCAGGCCGCGGTCGATGCCGTAGTTGGCCGCCTGCAGGTCGAACACGGTCGCAACCAGCGCATCCTCGCCGTTCAGGCGGATCTTCAGCGTCGGCACGTTGCGCACCATCACGTCGGCGCTGCCCACGAGCGGGTTGGCCTTGAACATGTCCGGCGCCGTGCCGGCGAAGTAGGGGAACGAAACCGGCGTGACGGCGTGGTGCGATCCCAGCAGCGACAACGCGAGCTTCACCTCGCCGTCATGCCGCGCCTCACGCGGCTCGAGGTTCCACTTGCCCTTGTTGTCGCCCTGTTCGTTCCAGCGGAATCCGATCGAGCCGTTCGGCAGCACGACCTTGCCCGTGCCTTCCTCGACGGCGACCGTCTTCCATTCCGGGTTGTTGTCCTGTCCGAGCTTGCCGTCGAAGTCCGAGGCCCGCACGAAGCGGTCCGCGACGTAGCGCTCGCCCGCGCCGGTGCCGTCCTTCTTCAGCAGCACCAGCATCGGCAGGTCGGTGGTCTTGCGCGCGTAGTCCTCGAAGTACGCGGACTTGCCCTCGCCCAGGTGAAACTCCTTCATGATCACGTGGCCGAGCGCCATGCCGAGCGCGGCGTCCGTGCCCTGCTGCGGATGCAGCCAGATGTCGGCGAGCTTCGCGACTTCGGAGTAGTCCGGCGTGATGGCGACGGTTTTCGCGCCCTTGTAGCGGACCTCGGTGAAGAAGTGCGCGTCGGGCGTGCGGGTCTGCGGAACGTTGCTGCCCCACGCGATGATGTACGTCGAGTTGTACCAGTCGGCCGATTCCGGCACGTCGGTCTGCTCGCCCCAGGTCTGCGGGCTCGACGGCGGCAGGTCGCAGTACCAGTCGTAGAAGCTCATGCACACGCCACCGATCAGGCTCAGGTAGCGGCTGCCGGCCGCGTAGCTCACCATCGACATGGCGGGAATCGGCGAGAAGCCGATGACGCGATCCGGCCCGTAGGTCTTCGCCGTGTAGACGTTGGCCGCGGCGACGATCTCGTTGACCTCGTCCCAGTTCGAGCGGACGAAGCCGCCCATGCCGCGCTTGCTCTGGTATTCACGGCGCTTCGCGCCGTCCTCGACGATCGACTTCCACGCCTCGACCGGGCCGAGCGACTTGCGGGCCTCGCGCCAGGCGCGCATCAGGCGGCCGCGCACCATCGGGTACTTCACGCGGTTCGCGGAGTACAGGTACCAGGAGTAGCTGGCGCCGCGCGAGCAGCCGCGCGGTTCGTGGTTCGGCAGGTCGGGCCGCGTGCGCGGGTAGTCGGTCTGCTGCGTTTCCCAGGTGACGATGCCGCCCTTGACGTAGATCTTCCAGCTGCACGAGCCCGTGCAGTTCACGCCGTGGGTCGAGCGCACGATCTTGTCGTGCTGCCAGCGCTTGCGGTAGCCGTCCTCCCATGCGCGGCTCTCGCCGGTGGTGACGCCGTGGCCGTCCGAGAACGACTGCGTTTCCTTCGTGAAGAACAGCAGGCGGTCGAGAAAGTTGCTCATTGAGTGCGTCTCCGGTGGTGCTCGATGGTCGGTGCTGCGGACAGCCGCGACAATTGATCCGAGGGTGTACTTACAAGGTGGCAGCGCGCTGATCAGGGGTTCTTCACGTAGGCCCCGCGGCGCAGGTAGAACCACCAGTTAAGAATCAGGCACAGGCCGTAGAAGATCGCGAAGCCGTACATCGCGTACTGCGGCGTGCCGGCCTTGATCTGCTCACCGATCACGATCGGGGCGACGAACGCGCCGTACGCGGCGATCGCGGATGTCCAGCCAAGGACCGGGCCGGCCTGCACTCGGTCGAAAATCACGCCGATCGTGCGGAAGGTCGAACCGTTGCCGATCCCGCTGGCGAAGAACAGCACGATGAACAGGCCGAGGAAAGCCGGGAAGTACTGTTCGGGCGTCGCCGAGGCGTAGGCCTGCATCATCACGTAGCCGACGGCGACCGAAGCGATGATCATCACCACCGAGATGATCTGCGTGACGATCGAGCCTCCGACCTTGTCGGAGATCCAGCCGCCGATAGGCCGCACGGCGGCGCCGACGAAGGGGCCGATCCATGCGAAGGCAAGCACGGATGGCGCGTTCGGGTTGTTCAGCGTGTGCTGCATCACGCCGTTCGCGTCGGCCTGATGGATCACCCCGAAGATCACTTTCATCGACAGCGGCAGGGCCATCGAAAAGCCGATGAACGAGCCGAAGGTGACGATGTACAGCAGCGTCATCGACCAGGTGTGCTTGTCGCGGAAGATCGCGAACTGCTTCTTCACGCCTTCCTTCATCGGCCCGAAAGCAGCGAGCCGCATGACGAGCAGCGCGGCAATCACGTCGAGCGGAATCGCGACCCACATGCTGATCAGTCCCAGGCCTGTCGGCTTCGGCAGGTAGAGGTACAGACCGAGGATCGACGGGATGAAGGCGAGCGTGTAGAGGTAGGTGATCCTGGCAAAGGACGGGATCACCTTCGTGTCGGGCGACACGGTCTTCAGGTTGTTCATGCCGAGCCAGCACAGGATCGACAGCGGAACCAGCGAGAGCACCCAGGCGAAGCCCGCGTTCTGGATCCACGTGGGGGCACCGGCGGGGATCTTGCCGAAGATCCAGCCGCTGTCCTTCATGAGGGTCTCCGGGGCGCCGCCCAGCGCGCCGAAGAGACCGACGGTCATCACCAGCGGGATGACGATCTGCATCGTGGTCACGCCGAAGTTGCCGATGCCGGCGTTGATGCCGAGCGCGGTGCCCTGCAGCCGTTTCGGGAAGAAGGTGCTGATGTTCGACATCGAACTGGCGAAGTTGCCGCCGCCCACGCCGCACCACAGCGCCATCAGCTGGAACGCCCACAGCGGCCAGTCCTTGTGCTGCAGCACGATGCCGGTGCCGATCGCCGGCGCCAGCAGCATGGCCGTGGTCAGGAAGATGGTGTTGCGGCCGCCGGCCAGCCGGATCAGGAACGACGCCGGAATGCGCATGGTCGCGCCGGCGATGCCGGCGATGGCGGTCAGCGTGAAGAGCTCAGCCTGCGTGAACGGGAAGCCGAGGTTCAGCATCTGGACGGTGATGATTCCCCACATGCCCCACACGGCGAAGCCGCACAGCAGGGCGGGCACCGACAACGCGAGGTTGCGGTATGCGATTCGCTTGCCGGTGGTCTCCCAGAACGCTGCGTCCTCGGGACGCCAGTCGACGACGTCGGCTCCCGAGGCCGATTTGGGCGGGATCTGGACAGGGGTGACGACGCTCATGGCGGAGTCCTTTGCGAAAGGGGGATCAGCCCTTGAGGCTGAATTCGGTGGAGCGCGGTCCCATCACTTCGGAGCGCCGCACTTCGGTCCAGTACATCCAGATCAGAGAGACCCACACCACGGCGTACATCAGCATGAAGGCCGTGGAGCGCACGCCGGTGAGGTCGAGCAGCGCGCCGAAGATGATCGGCAGCACGAACCCGCCGAGGCCGCCGGCCAGGCCGACAACGCCGGAAATCGTGCCGATGTTGGTGGGGAAGTCGTCGGCGATGTACTTGAACACCGAGGCCTTGCCGAACGCCCACGCGATGCCGAGCAGGAACATCAGGAAGGTGAAGGTCCAGACGTTGTGCTTGAGCGTGAACGTCACGGGGCCGTTGATCGTGTCGACCGTGTAACTCGTGGCCGGGTAGGCGAGCAGGAACAGGCAGATCCAGCTCACCCACATCACCCACCAGGTGACGCGGTGCGCGCCCCACTTGTCCGACATCCAGCCGCCGATGGCGCGCAGCACGCCGCCGGGCAGCGAGAAGCAGGCGGCGAGCAACGCGGCGATGCGGATGTCGAGGCCGAACTCGCCGACGTAGTAATTGACCATCCACAGCGACAGCGCAACGTAGCCGCCGAACACGATCGAGTAGTACTGGCAGTACTTCCACACCCGCGGGTCACGCAGGCACTCGAGCTGACGCCGGTAGGTGATGTGCCCGGGCGTCAGGTGCGCCGGATCGCTGTAGGTGAAGATCCAGAAGGCGATGGCCGTGATCAGCATCGCCACCGCATACACCTTCGGCACGAAGACCCAGCCGAAGGCCACGACGATGGCCGGGGCGACGAACTTCGTGACGGCCGCGCCGGAGTTGCCCGCCCCGAAGATCCCCATCGCGAAGCCCTGGTGTTTCTTGTCGAACCAGCGGGCGACGTACGGCGTGCCGACGGAGAACGAGCCGCCGGCGAGGCCGACGAAGAGGCCCAGCACGAGGTACTGCCAGTATTCGGTGGCGTAGCCGATGAGCCAGATCGGAATCACGGTCGACAGCATCAGCACGAACAGCACGATGCGACCGCCGAACTTGTCGGTCCACATGCCGAGCGGGACGCGGATCAGGGATCCGGTCAGCACAGGCGTCGCGGTCAGCAGGCCGAACTGGGTGGCGTTCAGGCCGAGCGTCTTCTTGATCGGGATGCCGATCACGGCAAACATCATCCACACCGCAAAACACACGGTGAAGGCAACGGTGCTCATGATCACCACGGACCATTGCTTGGTCCGCAGGCTGGTGCCTGACTGTGCGGAACTGCCCGCCACTGCCGCCATTGCGTCTCCCACGAAAAATGCGCGTCGGGCTGCAAGCTAGATGCGGGAAGGGTCTTTTCCATGATCCACATCAAGCCATTCCGGACGCTTGATCCTCGGAGGAAAGGGTGGCTACCCCGAGGTGAGTAGAGGGAAAAATACGAATGGGCGGGACAATGGCGCCCGAGTGGTACGGGACCCTGCAAGGTCTTACACGCACGCAACCGCGTCACCGGACCGACAGTGGGAAAATGAGCGCATGAGCGTGCTGATGTCATTGCGGCGGGTGTGGGCGGACTCGACCCTGGTGCGGGTCGGTCTCATGCTGTCCGTCGTGGCGCTGCTTGCCCTGTCGGTGATCGTCGCGGCGACGGTGTTCACCGAGCAGTCCACCGGCAAGGCGAGCGCGATCAACATCGCGGGTTCGCTGCGCATGCAGTCCTACGCGCTGTCCACGCGTGTCGCCGATACGCGCGGCGCCGCCGAGGATCGCCAGGCGGCCGCGGAGGATGCGATCAAGGAGTTCGAGCGCCGGCTCAAGAGCCCGGCGTTGATGGCCGGCATCCCGGATGACGGGGCCAATCCCGTGCACCGCATCTACTCGGGCATCGTCATCGACTGGGAGTCGCGAATCAAGCCGCTGGCACGCGCGGCGGTGGACGACGAACACGCGCGTGCCGAGTTCCTGTCGACCATCTCCGGCTTCGTCGGCAAGGTCGACGTGCTGGTCCGCCAGATCGAGACCGATCTCGAAGGCCGCATCCAGAAGCTGCGTCTCGTGCTCGGCATCGGCTTCTTCGTGATGATGATGCTGGTGGTCGCGGCGCTCTTCCTGCTCAACATCGAGGTGTTCCAGCCAATCGCCCGGCTGTCCGAGGCGGCGAAGCGGGTTCGCACCGGGGACTTCCGGGTGCGGTCGGAAAGCACCGGACCCGACGAGATCGGCCAGCTGGGCCAGGCCTTCAATTACATGGTCGACGACCTCTCGCGCCTGTACGGCTCGCTCGAGAAGCAGGTCGCGGAGAAGACGCGCGACCTCGAGCGGCGCAACGAGTTCGCTTGCGCTGCTGTACGAGACGACCCGCACGCTGGCCGAGAAGCCGGTCGATTCCGAGTCGCTGACGCGCGTGCTGGGAATGGTGAGGCAGGCACTCGGGGTCGAAAGCGGCGTCATCTGCTCGATCCACGGCGACAGCGCGCGCGGCATGCCCCTGGCACGCGACGAAACGACCGTGAAGGCGTGCGGCGGTGCCGATTGCCGGCTCTGCGCGGACGGGGCGAAGGTCAGCTGGCGCACGGTTCCCGGCGAGGCGGGCGAGCGTCGCATTCTCGGCATCCCCCTCGTGGAAGGCGGCGTGAGCTATGGCGTGATGCCGCTGGTCCTGCCGCCCGGCAAGGGACTCGAGGTGTGGCAGCTCGAACTGGCCGAAACCATGGGACGCCACGTCGGCGCCGCACTCGCAGCGGCCGAGCGCCGCGACGAACATCGCCGCCTCGGCGTGCTCGAGGAACGCGCCGCGATCGCGCGTGAACTGCACGACTCGCTGGCGCAGTCGCTCTCGTACACCAAGATCCAGATCGCGCGCCTGTCCGCCAACATCGAGCGCGAAGGCCACTCGCCGCAGTCGCTCACGGTGCTGATGGAACTGCGCGAGGGCGTCAACAGCGCCTATCGGGAGCTCCGGGAACTTCTCACCACGTTCCGGCTCGGCCTGGGCGAAGAAGGGTTCGCCGGCGCGCTGCGCGACACGGTCGCCGAGTTCGAGCGCCGGTCGGGAGTTCGCACCACGCTCGTCAACGACCTGCTGAAGGTCGAACTGTCGGCCAACGAGCAGGTGCACGTGCTGCAGGTCGTGCGCGAAGCGCTGACCAATGTCGAGCACCACGCCCACGCCCGCCGTGCGTGGGTCTCGCTGAAGCGCGGCGAGGGCCCGCTCATCGTCGTGACCGTCGAAGACGACGGCATCGGCATCAAGAGCGACCAGTCCCCGCGCGGCCATTTCGGCCTGTCGATCATGCGGGACCGCGCGCAATCGGTCGGCGGGGAACTCGACATCGAGCGGCGCGAGCCGGGCACGCGCGTTCGGCTGACCTTCCGGGCGCAGACCGCGTTCGGTTCGTCCGCGCCGCCTGTCGAATCGATCACCGTCACCGAGAGTCCCCAATGACGACCCGCCATACGATCCTGGTTGTCGACGATCACCCGCTGTTCCGCCGCGGCGTTTCGCAATTGCTGCAGCTCGAACCCACCTTCGACGTGGTCGGCGAAGCCGGCGACTACGAGAGCGCGATCCGCCTGGCCCGCGAGAAGGAGCCGGACCTCACCCTGCTGGATCTCAACCTGAAGGGCAGCGGCGGCCTCGAAATCCTGTCGACCCTGAAGGAAGAGGACCCGTCGCGCCGCGTCGTCATGCTGACCGTGTCCGACGCGCCCGAGGACCTGATGGCCGCGATACGCGCGGGCGCCGACGGCTACCTGCTGAAGGACATGGAGCCCGAGCAGCTCCTCGGTCGGGTGCGCGACGCGCTGGAGGGCCGCACCGTCATCAGCGACACGCTGACGGCGGCGCTGGCGAGCGCACTGCGCGACGAAGCGCGCGGCGAGCGTCGCGACGTGCGCGACCTGACGGACCGCGAACTCGCGGTCCTCAAGTGCCTGGCCGGCGGCCAGAGCAACAAGGTCATCGCACGCAACCTTTCGATCACCGAGGGCACCGTCAAGGTCCACGTGAAGCACCTGCTCAAGAAACTCGGTTTCCGCTCGCGCGTCGAGGCGGCGGTCTGGGCCTCGGAGCAGGGCCTTCGCGTCGCCGTCTGACGCACTGCACCGCAGCGCCGGCGTCCTGAGTCGCGCGCGGCTGGCACTCTCCGAACGAGAGTGCTTTTGATTTCCGTCCGTCTTTTTGCAGAATCCGGCAAGCGACTTGCTTGTATACCTTTTGCATTCCGGTCGCGTTGAACGAGCGAACGTGACGGACCCACGGAGGTTTCCATGAGCCTGCCAGCGACCCTTCCTGCGCCGCCGATCTCCATCGCGGGATTCAAGGATGTCTATCGCGTCCCGCGCGTCGAGGAAGCGCTGAGCGAGTTGCATGAACTCGGCGCGGGGGCCAACGAGGCGCTTCGGGCGACCTACGTGCGGATGATCCGCACCGGTGGCCAGCGTTTCGTGATCAAGCCTTCGGCCCTGCCGGACATCGACGCGCTGGTCGAAGACCTGCCGAACTTCGAGGAGCCGCTCGAGGACATCCGCAAGCAGCTCGCGCTCTGCCTGTCGTCGGACGATCCGCTCGAGCTCGAGCCCATCCTCCTGCTCGGCGACCCCGGCATCGGCAAGACGCACTTCGCGCGTCGCCTCGCCAAGCTGCTGGGAACCGGCTACAACTTCATCGGCATGAGTTCGCTGACCGCCGGGTGGATCCTTTCCGGAGCCTCGGCGCAGTGGAAGAACTCCAAGCCGGGCAAGGTGTTCGATGCGCTCGTCAACGGCGACTACGCCAACCCGGTCATCGTCGTCGACGAGATCGACAAGGCCGGTGGCGATACCCAGTACGACCCGCTCGGAAGCCTCTACACGCTGCTCGAGCACGACACGGCGGCCGAGTTCACGGACGAGTTCGCCGAGGTTCCGATCGACGCCTCCGACGTGGTCTGGATCGCCACCGCCAACGACGCGCGCAGGATTCCGGAGCCGATCCTGAACCGCATGAACGTCTATGCGATCGACGCGCCCGACGAAGACGGCGCGCGGCGCATCGCGAAAAGCATCTACGACGAACTGCGCAGCGAGCACGCGTGGGGACGGGTGTTCCCCGATCAGCTCGGGCGCGCGAGCCTCGACCGGCTGGCCCGCATGAAACCGCGGGAGATGCGCCGCATGATGCTGGCCGCCTTCGGCAACGCGAAGCTGGCCGGGCGCAACGAGGTGTTGCCCGAGGACATCACGGACGATCGGGTGGCAAGGAAGCCGCGCATCGGTTTCTGACTGCGCGCCGGATTACGCGACCGCCGGCTTATTTCCGTGGCGGCTGTTTCGCCGCCTGTTCCTCGGCCACGCGCCTGTACACCGGCCCCCAGATGGGGTGGCCGACTTCGGCGTCGGTCAGGCGGAAATTCGGATCCGCCGCGAAGGCCGCACGGAAGGCCGTCTCGCATTCGGCCGGGCGGTTGTAGGCGCAGGCGATGAACGCGAGGTGCTTGTCGGCCATCGCCACGTCGTTGCTGTTCTTCAGACCCTCGGCGAGCGCGCGGCGAAAGAGGACTTCCGCACGTTCATGCTGACCGTCTTCGTAGGACCGCATGGCGTTCAGGAAGGAACGCTCGGCCGGCTGCTCATACAGGCGCGCAATGCTGACGGTCTCGACAGGCGGCGGTGGCGGCGATGAAGCGGCGCACCCTGCGAGCAGTGCGGCGGCGGCAACGCAGTTGAGAAGTCGGAACCGGGCCATGGCGCGAGACTACTGGAAACGGTGCGAGACGCGCTGTGGTCGGTCGGGCGCGACCTCGACCTGCGCGACATGGGGCGTGCGATCGCCGTGGCGCAGTTCGATGGTATGCGGGCCGGGCGGCAGCGTGAGTTGCTGGAGCGGGGGAGCCATGCCCCGTGCGGCACCGTCGACATAGACCTCGCCCCAGGGAGCGACGGCAATGTTCACGACGCCCTGTGTGTCGGCCGCGGCGCTGGAGGGCGAGGGCCCGAAGCGGGTCGTCTGCGCGGAGCTGCGCGCCGTCGAGCCGGGCGGTGCGGCGATGACCGCGCTCGGTGCCGGTTTCAGTGGCGCGGGCCGCACGAGCGGAGCGGGCGTTTGGGTGGCGTTCGGGTCGGCGTCGTCGTGCCACGCGGCGACCGCGATGCCGATCAAGGCCAGGGCCAGCACGGCGATTGCGGCGAGCTTTCCCTTGCCCGCGGGCCGACGAGGCGCCGTCCCCGTTCGCACGCGCGACGCTGGGACGGCGGACGCCGGGGCGGACGTCAGGGCCGGCCTTGCCGGCGAGCCGATGGCCGTGGTGACGTTGGGCAGCGTCCGGGCTTCGGACTGGCCCCACAGGTACGAAGTCAACGCATTGCGCATCTGGGCGGCACTGCCGAACGAACGGA
The DNA here is from genome assembly GCA_963726405.1 of uncultured beta proteobacterium. Taxonomy (GTDB): domain Bacteria; phylum Pseudomonadota; class Gammaproteobacteria; order Burkholderiales; family Burkholderiaceae_F; genus JAOUJD01. The sequence goes on from CAVSCF010000001.1 coordinate 344,256, forward strand.
GGTCGCGCAGCCCGAGCGCGCTTTCGGCGATCTCCGCGAGCTCGCGCGGCGCGGCCCGGTCGAGATCAACGATCGCGCTGTCCGTGCTGCGACGCTCGCGCAGCGCCTTCAGGTCCGGCCGGGTGCCGGTCATCAGCAGGAACAGCAACGCTCCGAGTGCCTGCACGTCCTTGCGCCGCGCTTCGGGTCCGAGCTCGTTCTCGAAGTACGGGAGCATCGCCTGCGTCGCCGCCAGTTCGAAGTCGCCCGTCACGCCGGTGTCGATCCAGCCGCCGAAGCCCATGACCCGGGGAGAGCGGTCCCGGTCCTGCAGGTAGATGCGCGATGCGCCGAGATGCCCGTGAGGGATTCCGCGCGAGTGCGCGTAGTCCACGGCGTCGGCGACCCGGGCGACGATGTCCGCGGCTTCCGGGAAGCCCGGACGGAAGCCGTCGGCGAGCGCTTCGCTGAGCAGCTTGCCGTCGACCTTTTCCAGCGCGAGATAGCCGACGTTGCGCAAGCGTCCGGCGTCGAAGACGGTGACGATGTGCGGGTGGTGGAGTCGGCCGGCGGCCTGCGCCTGTCGCATGAACGCCTGGTCGATGCGGTCGTGGCCGGTCGCATCCTGCCCCGCGGCCGGCCGCAGCTGCACGGCCTTCACCACCAGTTCGCGGTTGAGCACCGGATCGAACGCGAGGTACGCAGCGGTGTATCGGTCCCTGCGCAACTCACGGAGGATCGAGTAGCGGCCGAGCAGCTTGAGGTTGTCTTTCAGTGCTTCTGCCATGGCGGGGACGTGCCGGGGCGGGTCGGTCAGGCCCCGTCGGTTCCGCTGAGGCTAGTCGATGCATCCCGGCGTCACAACGCGCCGAACCGCCGAAAAGGAGGGCAATCGGCGACGATGGCGTGGCGTGTGGGACTGGCAGGTCGGGCGCGAACGCACCGACCTCAGAAACGGTGCTGCAACTGGACCTTCTCGCCCGCCTTCAGTTCTACGCGAGCCACGAACGGGGGCGACGATCCGTTGCGGATCTCGATGGTGTGCAACCCGGGAGACAGCGTGACCTGCGTAAGCGGCGGCGAGACACCCTGGACGTTGCCGTCGACGAGCACTTCGCCCCACGGCGCCACCGCAATCTGCACCGTGCCGTCGCCGCTCGGAGAGGCCACCGTTTCGGACCGCTTTCGGGGCGCCGCCTTCTGTTCGGTTTTTGGAGCCTCGGTTGCCTCGGTCGCAGGGGCCGCGGTGGCGGTCTCCGGAACGGGCGGCAGCGCCACTGGCGCAACGCGCTCGGCCGGGGCCACGACCTGCGGCTCGGCTGAGGCCGGGGCGTTCCGGTTCATCAGCATCGAGCCCCCGCCGATGGCAAGGAGCGCGAGCAATGCCGCCGCGAAGAGGATCGGAACCCGCGAGGACGCGGGCGCTTGCAGCGTCGGCGGCCCGGCCGTGGCGGCGTCGACCGAGGCCGGGCGCGAACCGTCGACGAACTCGGCGAGCGCGTTCCGCAGTTCGGACGCCTTCTGGTAGCGGTCGCCCGGCTCGCGCGCCATCGCCTTGTGCACGATCTGGGCCAGTGCCGGCGGCGTCTCCGGCCGGATCTTCTCGACGGGCTTCGGCGCGGCACCGAGCACCCGGTCCAGCGTTTCGTCGACCGTGCGGCCGTCGAAGGCGCGCCGGCCGGCCAGCAGCTCGTACAGGATGGTGCCCAGCGAGAAGATGTCGCTCCGGGCGTCGAGCGACTCGCCTTTGGCCTGCTCCGGCGACATGTAGTTCGGCGTGCCGACGAGCTGGCGGGAACCGCGCGAGGCCGGCTCGGACACCGGGGCCAGCGCGGTGCCGAAGTCCAGCAGCTTGGGCTTCAGGTCCCGCGACAGGAAGATGTTGCTCGGCTTGATGTCGCGGTGCACAAGGCCGCGCTTGTTCGCGTAATGGATCGCGTCAGCGACACGCATCATCATCGCCGCCGCCTGCCGCGGATTCATCCGATTGCCGCTCGCCAGATACTCGTGCAGGTCCTGGCCGTGCAGCCGCTCCATCGCGATGTACGCCAGCGCGTCGGTCTTGCCGGCGTCGAAGATGGTGACGATGCTGGGGTGGCTCATCCCGCCCGCCGACTTCGCTTCCCGAAGGAAGCTCGCCTCGATCTGGGTGCGGTACCGCTCCTCGCTCGCGAGCGGAATGATCTTGATCGCCACTTCGCGGCCGAGCACGGGGTCGTGCGCGGCATAGACGACCCCGTAGGAACCGCGGCCGATCTCGTTCTGGACGGTGAAGCGGCCGATGGTCTTCGGCGGCACCGGGATTTCGGATGCGGCCTGCGGGACGGTGGCGGTCAGCGGCTCGGACATGGGCGCTCGATTATCTCATTCGGCGTTCGAGCGCGGATCGCCCGAAAAAAGGTGCCGGAACGGCCGCTTGCGCGGTGCGCTAGCGCGAGAACACGATGCGCTCGTTACGCAACAAACGCGCCTGCGCGCCCAGTGCGAGCGCCGTGATGGCGAGGGCGATCGCTCCGGGCAGCAGGATGTCCATGGCACTGACCTCCTCGCCCCGCAGCGCCCGCATCATGACCGTCTGCTGGGCCATGGCCGGCACGAAAAGCTGCCATGCGGCATCCCGAACTGACAGGAACAGCGGGACCACCGGCGCGAAGTTGACGAGCATCGTGAGGTAGCTCGCGTAGGTCTGCGCTTCCTTGTGGCTGCGGCCCCAGGTCGCGGCGAACATGTTCACGGCCGCGATCATCGCCGCGAACGGCAACAGCATCGCCAGGAAGAGCGCGGACTCCGCGGCGCCGAACTGCATGAGGGCGGCCAGGCTCTCGTTCGAGATGAACAGCATCGCCGTGCGGAAACCGATGAGGGTCAGCACGACGACCGCGCCCGAGCAGGCGGCCACCACCGCCCACTTGCCCAGGACGATCGCCGGCGTGGCCACCGGGTTCATCAGCAGCGGCTCGAGCGAGCCGCGCTCGCGCTCGCCGGCCGTGACATCGATCGCCACGCTGATCGCGCCGACCACGGCGCCGAGCAGCGCGAGCCACGGCACGAGGAACAGCAGCTGCGCGCCGCGCGCCTTGCCGCTTGCGAGGTTGATCTCCTCCGTGTCGACCGGGCTCAGCACCTGCAGTCCGACGCCGCGCGCCAGCAGGCGCTGGCTGCCCAGCTCCCGGCTGAATCCGCGCAGGAGGGCGAGCGTCGCCCGCGCGGGTCCCTGGCTGCGGCTGGAGGTGTCGTCGAAAACGACGTCGAGGCGAAGGCTCTCCCCGCGTGCCAGCTTGGCTTCGAAGTCCGGCGGCACGATGACGACCGCGTTCTGCAGTTCGCCCGAGCGGACGAGCTCGCGGAATTCGGCGGGGGCTTCCTTCACGGTCCCGCCGGCACGCTGGATGAAATTCGCCAGCGTCGGCGCGGCGGCGGCCCCGGCGAGGAACACTTCACGCCGGGCCACGTTCTCCTCCACGCTGGACACGAACTTCGACAGCAGCAGCAGCGAGATCGGCCCGGCGAGGATCGAACTGACGAGCACCACCATCCACGTGCGCCGGTCGCGCAGAGCGTCCTTCATTTCCTTGCGGAAGACCACCCACGCCGTCGTCATGCCGTCGGCTCCCGGTGTCCGCCGTAGGCAAGGGCGACGAATGCGTCTTCGAGCGTCACGGTCCCCGCCGATTCGCGGATCGAGGCGGCCGTGCCGTGCGCCACCACGCGGCCGTGCGCGACGATCACGATCTCGTCGGCGAGCTGCTCGACCTCCTGCATGATGTGCGTCGAGATCACGATGCACTTTCCGGACTCGCGCAGGTGCTGCAGCAGGCGCCGCAGCGCGCGGGTGGACACCACGTCGAGGCCGTTGGTCGGCTCGTCGAGGATCAGGTGCTGCGGGTCGTGGATCAAGGCCCGGGCGAGCGCGACTTTCATGCGCTCGCCCGTGGAAAAGCCCTCGATGCGGCGATCGAGCAGGGCGTTCATGTCCAGCAGCTCCGAAATCATCGCCAGCCGCTGCTCGCGGTCCGCGCGCGGCACCTGCCGCAGGTCGGCGTAGTACTGGACGTTCTCGCGCGCGGTCAGTCGCGCATACAGGCCACGGGCATCCGAGAGCAGGCCGAGCTGGGCGCGAACGGCGTGCGGATCGGCCGCCACGTCGACTCCGCCCACGCGGGCGTGCCCGCGGTCGGCGTGCACGAGCCCCGCGACCACCCGCATCGTCGTCGTCTTGCCTGCGCCGTTGGGCCCGAGCAGCGCGGTGATGCGTCCGTCGTGCGCCACGAAACTGATGTCCTCGACGGCGACGACCCGCGCGCGCTTGCCTTCCACGCGCGCCTCGAACTGCTTGGCCAGTCCTTCGACTTCGATCATCGCGCGCTTCCGTTGGCGGCGGGTCGCGCCGGATCGATCGGCACGAAGAAGGTGGCCGCCGGCAGGCGGGTCAGGCAGCCGGTGTCGACGTTGGCGAACGAAGCATCGCGAATGAAGCGGGCGATCTGGGTGGGCGCACACCCGTTCGTGCTCACGATGTGGCCGAGGTACGGCGAGACCACGTGCCGCGCGTTGCCGAGGCGCTCGGCCACGCGGGCGCCGTGGCGCGGCGGCGTGGCCGGGTCCAGCCCTCCCGACAGGACGAGCACCGGCGCCTTGCTCGGTGGTATCTCGTAGAAGGCCGGGGGCACCGGACGCGATGGCACGCCGCGGCAGGCCTGCTCGTACACGTCCAGGAACGCGCCGCCGAAACGGGTCGCCGCGACGCGCACGCGGTCCTCGCCGGTCACGCGCGGGATGTCTTCGGCGCAGACCACCGCGAAGTGCATGCCTGCGGCGAAGTTCTCGTTGATGCCACCGGCCACGGCCGCACTGAGCGCGACGAGCGGCGTGTAGTCGCCTTGCCCGCTGCGCGCCAGGGCGTAGGGCAGCACGACGGCCAGTTGGGGCGCATACAGCGGCACCCGCAGCAGCGAGGACAGCACACGGCGGTCGAGCCGCAGGGTCTCAGTGATGCCGGTCAGAGGATGCGGCACCTGGATGTCGATGCCCTTGTCCGCCAGCGCAAGGAGATCCTCGACGTGCTTCGCCATGTCCGGATACCGGTGATGGCAGCGTTCGTCCCGCGCACACGTTTCGACCAGTCCCTTGAGCGCCGCGTCGGCATCCAGGGCGAACGACACGGGCAGCACCATGTCGGGCGGGGCAACGCCGTCGATCACGGCGCTGCGGACGCGCTGCGGGTACTGGCGCATGTATTCGAGCGCGGCTCGCGTGCCGTACGAGCCGCCCCACAGGTTGACGAGCTCGGCGCCGATGCGCTCCCTCACGGCGTCGAAGTCCCGCACGGCGATCCACGTCGCGTACTGGCGGAGATCGCCGCGCAGTCCCTTGAGGCACTTGCCGAGGCGTTCGATCTGCTGCGATTGCTCGAAGGTCGCGCCGAGGGACGTTTCCTCGACCTCGCATTCGAGCGGATGCGAACCGCCGGTGCCGCGCTGGTCGATGAAGACGATGTCGCGCCGTGCATTCACCTCGTTCAACACCGCCATCATCTGGCGCGCGGTGCGCGTCGCGGCCTGACCGGGGCCACCGGCGAGCACGAGCACGGGATCGGGCCGCTTGTTGCGGGCCACGGCCGGAACGACCGCGAAGCGCACGGCGATCGTCGCGCCCTGCGGTTGATCCGGATCTTCCGGCATCGTCACGCTGCCGCAGCGGACCTCGCGGTCCACGCCCGGAATGCGGCAGCCTTCGAGTTGCGCGACGGCGTCGTTGCCGCCCGGGCGGCACGCGGTCAGTGCGACCGCGGTGGCGGCCCCGAGCAGCAGGCGGAGGAGCGATGGCACTTCTGGAAGGATGCGGCGAAGCGGATGACAGCGAAGCATATCAACGCCGCGGAACGGGCTCCGTTCGCGGCTTCGATCACTCGCCCGAGAACACGCGCAGGCCGACGACGCCGGCGACGATGAGCAGCAGGCTCAAGGTCCGCGGCAGGGATGTCGGTTCACCGAGAAGGACGACGCCGAGCAGCGCCGCACCCGCCGCGCCGATGCCGACCCACACGGCATAGGCGGTGCCCACGGGGAGCGTCTTCATGGCGAGCGCCAGGAGATAGAACGACAGCAGCGCGGTGACGAGCACCGCAGCGGTCGGTCCCCAGCGCGTGAAGCCTTCGGTGCTCTTCATGCCCACCGCCCAGCCGACCTCGAGCACTCCGGCGACGAGCAGCAGCATCCACGCCTGGGCCACGGACGGAACGAAGGAACTCATGGTTGTCCCTGGGAAGAAAGGAGCACGGAGCATGGCAAGGCATCACGTGATGCACAAGTCGCATGAGGGAACCGCGTTCCACTTGACCTTCGCCGAACGCGTGGCCACCGCGGATTCGTGGAGTCGATCCTGTTCATCGACTCCCGATGCGTCAGGAGGCAACCGATGAAGTCGATCCTGAAGAACCTGCTGGCGGCTGCCGTCGTGTCCGGTCCGGCCGCGCTGCTGGCGGTCCCACGGGCGGCAACTGCGGCCGCCGAGTTCGAGCCGATCAAGGCGGTCTATCACGTCAACGAAGTCGACAAGACATGGACCGCGCTGCGGAACATACAGAACCACCTGCGTGACGACGCGGCCACGAAGATCGTGGTGGTCGCCAACGGCAACGGCATCGACTTGCTGCTGAAGGACGCCGTCGACAAGCGGGGCACGCCATTCCAGCCGACGCTGGACGAACTGAAGAAGAGGGGCGTGGTGTTCAAGGTCTGCCGCAACACGCTGACGTCGCGCAAGCTGACGGACGAAGCGTTCGCGAGCGAAGCCGTGGTGGTCCAGGCGGCGGTGGCCGAGATCGCGAGGCTGCAGATTCGCGAGGGCTACGCCTATCTCAAGCCGTAGCGAGGGACGCGCGAGGCCGCATGGGGAGGGCGAGGTACCCTTGCAGTTCCTCCTGAACGGCCGCTGATCGGCGTACCCATGACCCGCGACGGCTTCGACCGGCTCTTCGTCGTACTCGGATCGCTGTCGGCATTCGTCGGCGTGGCAGCCGGCGCCTTCGGCGCGCATGCCTTGAAGGCGAGACTGGCGCCCGAGTTGCTGGCGATCTTCGATACCGGCTCGCGCTACCAGCTGATCCACGCGCTCGCGTTGCTGGCCGTCGCGTGGGCCTGCCAGCGCTGGCCCGGGACCCCGGTCCGCTGGGCGGGCTGGTGCTTCGTGGCGGGAACGGTGCTCTTCTGCGGCAGCCTCTACGCGCTGGCCCTGAGCGGCGTGCGCGGACTGGGGGCCGTCACGCCCGTCGGCGGGGTTGCTTTCCTCCTTGGCTGGGCGCTGCTGGCGTGGTGCGCCTGGCGCGGCGATCGCTGAGCGGATGGCCCTTGGTGCTCCGTAGAATCGCCGGGTGCATGCCTCCCAGCGTCGTACGTTCCTGACCGGTCTCGCGCTTGCCGTTGCCGGCAGCGTGCTGTTCTCGGGCAAGGCCATCGTCGTCAAGCTCGCCTACCGGTACGACGTCGATCCGCTCACGTTGATCGCGCTGCGCATGGCGTTCGCCGCGCCCTTCTTCATCGTGTCCTACTGGTGGACTTCGCGCGGCGCCGCGCCGCTCACCCGCGGGGACCATGTCAGGCTGATGGTGCTCGGGGTGCTCGGCTACTATGTGGCCAGCTATCTTGACTTCCTCGGGCTGCAGCATGTCACCGCCGCGCTCGAACGCCTGATCCTCTTCCTCAATCCCACGATCGTCCTGATGATCTCCGCGTTCTTCCTGTCGAAGCGGATCCGTCGGCTCGACTGGATCGCGTTGTCGGTCGCGTACGCCGGCATCGTGCTCGCGTTCTGGCACGACGTGCGCTTCGACGGCGGGCGCATCGCGCTGGGCAGCGCACTGGTGTTCGGCAGCGCCGTCTGCTACGCGCTTTACCTCGTCATCGGCGGCGAACTCGTCAAGCGGCTGGGCGCCATCCGCCTGACCTCGTACGCGATGTGCGTGTCCAGCGCGGCGGTGATCCTGCACTTCCTCGCGATCAACCCGCTGGGTGCGCTGCGCCAGCCCGTGCCCGTGTACTGGCTGTCCCTGCTCAACGCCACGCTGTGCACGGTGCTGCCGGTGTTCGCGACGATGCTGGCGATCGAACGCATCGGCGCCGGCCGGGCGTCGATGGCGGCAATGGTGGGCCCGGTCGCGACGATCGGGCTGGCGTTCGTGTTTCTCGGTGAACCGGTGTCGATCTGGCAACTCGCGGGCACGGCGCTGGTGCTCGCCGGCGTGTATGTGCTGACGCTGCCGGGGACGGCGCAGGCGGCAGCGGGCTCAACTCCAAAGGAGGCGACATGAAGAGCAAGGCAGTGATGATCCGGGCACACGGCGGTCCGGAAGTTCTGGAAGTGGTCGAGGTGGATGTGAAGGATCCCGGCCCGGACGAGGTCCGCATCCGGCAGCACGCGATCGGGCTCAACTTCATCGACATCTACTATCGGACCGGCCTGTATGCCAACGCGCTGCCGCACGGCCTGGGCTTCGAGGGGGCCGGCGTGGTGGAAGCGGTCGGCTCGAACGTGAAGTTCCTGAAGGCGGGCGACCGGGTTGCCTATCCCCAGGGACCCATCGGCGCCTACTCCGAGATGCGGACGATGCCGGTGGCGACGGTGGTCAAGCTGCCGAAGAAGATCGGCTTCGACGAAGCGGCGGCCGTGATGCTCAAGGGCCTGACGGTGCAGTACCTGTTCCGCCAGACATACCGGCTGCAGGGCACCGAGACCATTGTCTTCCACGCCGCCGCCGGCGGTGTCGGCCTCATCGCCTGCCAGTGGGCCCGGGCCCTCGGCGTGAAACTGATCGGCACGGTGAGTTCACCCGAAAAGGCGGCACTCGCGAAGAAGTACGGCGCGTGGGAAACGATCGATTACACGAAGGAGAACTTCGTCGAGCGCGTGCTGGCGCTGACGAAGGGCGCGAAAGTGCCGGTGGTCTACGACAGCGTGGGCAAGGACACGTGGGACGGTTCGCTCGACTGCATCCAGCCGCGCGGGCTGATGGTGAGCTTCGGCAACGCGTCGGGCCCGGTGACCGGCGTGAACATCGGCATCCTTGCGGCCAAGGGGTCGCTCTTCGTCACGCGTCCCACCCTGGCGACGCACATCGTGCCGCGTTCGCGGCTCGAAGCGTCGTCCGAGGAACTGTTCGACATGATGGGCAGCGGCAAGATCAGGGTCGACATCGAGCAGCGTTACTCACTGGCGGACGCCGCGCGCGCGCAGAGCGACCTGGCCTCCCGCAAGACGGTGGGCTCGACGGTGATCCTGCCCTAGCGGCAGGCCGCCGCTAGTAGACGAAGGGGACCAGCCGCCAGGTGCGTGACGCATAGGCGGAGTACTCGGAAAAGGCCGCGCGCAGGTACGCCTCCTCGCGCGCGGCCTTCGTCATCAGCACGATCAGCAGCGCAACGAGCAGCGCGACGCGCCACAGGCGCGCGTCCGCATAGACGAGCGCGCCGACGGCGAGCAGGACCGACGCGTACATCGGGTGGCGGATCCACCGGTACGGCCCGCCCGTGACCAGCTTCGCGCCGCGGCGCAGTTCCGGGCGGATATTGAAGTTGCCCCACCGGTTGTAGCCCAGGGTCCACAGCCCGAGCACGACGGCCATCGCGAGCAGGAACAGCGTCAGCGGCCAGGCCTTCGGAGGGACGGGCCAGCGCATCGCGACCACGATCGCGACGATCAGGCCGAACTGCAGCGCGACGAGTACGGTCGACGGCACCCGTCGCCGGGCATTCACCGGACCGCCCTCCGCCCAGCGCGCTCCGGGATGAGCGCTTCGGAGAAGCCCGGCGCGCTCACTGGACTACCCTCGGCGCCGTGCGCCGCCGGGTGCGCACTCATGCGTGGTGATACGACGTCACGAGGTCGACCTCGTTCTTCGATCCGAGGAAGACGGCGACGCGCTCGTGCAGCTTCGTCGGCTGCACTTCGAGGATCCGCTTGTGGCCGGTGGTGGCGGCGCCGCCGGCCTGCTCGACCAGGAAGGCCATGGGGTTGCCTTCGTAGAGCAGGCGCAGGCGGCCGGGCTTGTCCGGGTCGCGCGCATCGCGCGGGTACATGAAGATGCCGCCGCGCGACATGATGCGATGCACGTCAGCCACCATCGATGCGACCCAGCGCATGTTGAAGTCCCGCTTGCGCGCGCCGGTCTTCCCGGCGAGCAGTTCTTCGATGTAGCGCTTGACGGGCGGCTCCCAGTGGCGCGCGTTCGACGCGTTGATCGCGAACTCGTTCGTGTCCGCGGGAATCAACACGTGTTCGTGCGTCAGCAGGAACGAGCCCGTGTCGCGGTCAAGCGTGAAACCGAACACGCCATGGCCGATGGTCAGCATCATCAGCGTCTGGGGTCCGTACACGGCATAGCCTGCGCACACCTGTTGCGTGCCCGGCTGCAGGAAGCAGCTCTCGTCAGGTTCCGTGATTCCCGGCGGGCACTTCAGCACCGAGAAGATCGTCCCCACCGACACGTTCACGTCGATGTTGCTCGAGCCGTCGAGCGGGTCGTAGAGCAGCAGGTACTTGCCGCGCGGGTACGCCACCGGAATGCCGACCGGGCCGTCCATTTCCTCGGATGCCATGCCGGCGAGGTAGCCGCCCCAGCTGTTCGCCTCGACCAGGATCTCGTTCGACAGCACGTCGAGCTTCTTCTGCGCCTCGCCCTGGATGTTGGTCGAGCCGGCGTGGCCGAGCACGCCGCCGAGCGCTCCCTTGCCGACCGCATGGCTGATCGCCTTCACCGCCCGGGCGATCACCTCGAGCAGCAGCCTGAGGTCGGGGTCGAGGCCGTGTTCGCGTTCGCAGCGAATCAGGTGATGCGTCAGGGAAAGGCGCGCCATCAGTTCTCCAGCGACTTGGTGACGATTTCGCGCACGTCGCGCGACAGATGATCGGCGGCGACGACCTGCTCGAGCGCCTCGCGCATCGACGCCTGCCGGTCGGGCGCGAAGCGCCGCCAGCGGTCGAGCCCGCGCGCGATGCGCGCCGCCACCGTGGGATTGATGCGGTCGAGCGCCAGCACGGTTTCCACCCAGAGCTGGTAGCTGTCCGCATCGCGCCGATGGAACTCCGCTTCGTTCGACACGCAGAACGAGCGGAGCAGGGCGAAGACGTTGTTGGGGTTGGCGAGGGAGAAGCCCGGATGCTGCATCAGCACCCGCACGCGCTCGGCGACAGGTGGTTCGCCGGGCTGGGTGATCGCCGTGGCCTGCAACTGGAACCACTTGTTCATGAGCAGCGGTTCGTTGGCCCAGATGCGCGCAAGCTGCACCAGCGCCTCGGCCTTGAACGGTGCCGCGCTGTTGATGATCGCCGTGAGCGCACCCTGCGCTTCGGTCATGTTGGGGGCCGCGACGAGCTGGTCGCGCGCGAGGTCGAGCGCGCCCGGGACATCGCCCTCGACGAGATACGCAAGCGCCAGATTGCGCAGCGCGCGCTTGCCCGCCGAGGCGGGATCGGGCGAATAGGGCCCGTCGACTGCCAGCGCGGCGTACGCGCCGCTCCACTCGGGCGCGAGGCGGCGCCCGAGTTCGCCGAGCATGAAACGCCGTGCCGTCCGGACGGCCTCCGGCTCGATCACCTGCCGCTGCTCGCCGATGAAGCTTTCCGCCGGCAGCGTCAGCGCCTGGTCCTTGAACGCGGGCGAAATGCGCGGATCGGCGAGCGTGGAGCGCACCACCTGGACGAAGGCGTCGTCGAGCACGAGAGGCTGGCCGCCCTCGACCGCATCCGTGAGCGCCATCAGGCGCGCGATTGCCATCCGCTGGCCGGCTTCCCAGCGGTTGAAGGGATCGGAATCGTTCGCGGCAAGGAAGGCGAGTTCCTCGTCGCTGTAGCGAGCTTCCAGCGTGACGGGCGCCGAAAAACCGCGCAGCAGCGACGGCACCACGGGAGGCTTGACGTGGATGAAGCGGAAGGTCTGCGTGGCCTGCGTCAGTTCGAGCACGCGCGTCGTTCCCTGCGACGCGGGTTCGCCCTCGAGCTGAAGCGGCAGGTCGGCGCCGCCGCGGCCGATCAACCCGACCGCGAAGGGAATGTGGAAGGGCTCCTTGACCGGCTGGCCGGGCGTTGGCGCGGTGACCTGCGACAGCGTGAGTTCGAGCGCCGCAGCGGCCTCGTCGTAGCGCATCGTCGCGGTCACGCGCGGGGTGCCGGCCTGCGCGTACCAGCGCTTGAACTGCGTCAGGTCGCGGCCGTTCGCGTCCGCGATGGCGGCGACGAAGTCCTCGCACGTGACGGCGTGACCGTCGTGGCGCTTGAAATAGAGGTCCATGCCACGGCGGAACCCGTCGACGCCGACCAGGGTCTGCAGCATGCGCACGACCTCGGCGCCTTTCTCGTACACCGTGGCCGTATAGAAGTTTCCGATCTCCTGGTACGTGTCGGGACGCACCGGATGCGCCATCGGCCCGCTGTCCTCGGGGAACTGCAGCGCGCGAAGCAGCCGCACGTCCTCGATGCGCTTCACGCCGCGGCTCGCCGCGTCGCCCATCATGTCGGTCGAGAACTCCTGGTCGCGGAACACCGTCAGCCCTTCCTTCAGGCTGAGCTGGAACCAGTCGCGGCACGTCACCCGGTTGCCGGTCCAGTTGTGGAAATACTCGTGGCCGACGATCGCCTCGATGGCGGCGTAATCCGCGTCTGTCGCGACGTTCGGATGGGCCAGCACGTACTTCGCATTGAAGATGTTCAGGCCCTTGTTCTCCATTGCCCCCATGTTGAAGTCGTTGGAGGCGACGATCATGAAGCGGTCGAGGTCGAGTTCGAGGCCGAAGCGCCGTTCGTCCCACGCTATGGCGCGCTTGAGGCTGGCCATCGCGTGCCCGGTCTTCTCGAGGTTGCCGTGCTCGACGTAGATCTGCAGCAGCGCCTCGCGGCCGCTCGCGCGCGCGACGCGGTCCTCGAGCACCTCGAAGTCGCCGGCCACCAGCGCGAACAGATAGCTCGGCTTGGCGAACGGGTCGTCCCACACAGCGTAGTGGCGACCGTCCTCGAGCGTGCCCTGGTCGACGAGGTTGCCGTTCGACAGCAGCGCCGGGTACTTCGCCTGGTCGGCGCGCAGCACCACCCGGTATGGGGCCATCACGTCCGGGCGATCGGGAAAGTAGGTGATGCGGCGAAAACCCTCGGCTTCGCACTGGCTGAAGAAGTTGCCGTTCGAGACGAACAGGCCCATCAGTTCAGTGTTGTCCGTCGGCCGGATGCGATTGACGATCTTCACGGTGAACCGGTCCGATGGCGCCGGGATCGTCAGGCTGAAGTCGCGCAGCTCGTACCCCGCGCTCGGCAGCGCCCGCCCATCGACCTCCACCGACACGAGTTCGAGATCCTCGCCGTCGAGAACCAGGGGTTCGTTGTTGGACAGCCGCATCGGATTGCGATGGACCACCAGGGTCGCAGTGACGTGCGTCAGCGCGGGATCGAGGTCGAACTCGAGCGCGACCCGGTCGAGCAGGAAGGCAGGGGGCCGGTAGTCGGTGCGTCGTACGGTGACGACCTGTTCGTTGCGCATCGGCATCGGGGTAGACCTGGATCCTGGACAGCGGTCGGGTTTCCTGAACACGCCATTGTAGCCAGCGACCTGCGCATGGCCGCCTGCGCGCGCAGGCGGCGTTGCCTAGTCCGACGGCCGGTTGGCGAGGTGGATTCCGTACAGGATCAGCGCTCCGCCGACGAAGTGATAGAGGCCGAGCGGTTCGGACAGGAACAGCGTCGCAAGCAGGGCGGCGAATACCGGCGTCAGGTTGGTGAAATACATCGGCAGGACCGCACCGGCATGCGCCACGCCCCGATCCCAGCAGTAATAGGCAACGATCGACGGTAGTAGCACGACGTACGCGAGCGCCGCGGCGTTGGCGCCGGTCGCTTCGGGCGCGCTCCCGGTGAGCGCGAGCTCGATCAGGTAGGCGGGAAGGATCATCAGCGTGCCGAGTCCGATCTGCGCGGTCAGGAACGGGGTCATCGGCAGCGGCGGTCGATGCCGGCGCAACAGCCACGTGTAGAAGCTCCAGAGCACCGTCGCGACCAGCATGATGACGTCGCCGAGGGCCAGATGCAGCTTCAGCAGGTTCCCGACGTCGCCGTGCGCAATGACCCACACCACGCCGGCGACCGAGATGGCCGCCCCGATCCACTGGCGATGCGTCACCCGGACGCCGTAGACCGCCGCGCCGATCAGCAGTCCGGCGGCGGGACCCGATGCGCCGATCAGGGTCGCGTTCACCGGTCCCGAGGTCTGCAGCGCGAGGTACTGCAGGGAGTTGTAGCAGGTGACGCCGAGAAAGGAGACGGCCGTCAGGATGCGCCAGTGCGCGCGCAGCGTGTGTCGGTGCGCGTGGATGGAGCGCGCCGCGAACGGCAGCAGGATCGCGAACGCGATGGCCCACCGCCAGAAGGACAGGGCGAGCGGTGGAAAGTGGCCGACCAGCGCGCGCGCGACGACGGCGTTGCCGGCCCAGAACAACGGCGGCAGCACCAGCAGCGCGGCCGTCGCAGGCGTCAGGCGGGATGTCACGCCCGCGATTTTATCGCGGGCGTGGTGCGCATCGCCCTAGAAGTCGAGGTCGTCGCGGATCGCGGCGATGCCGGCTTTCGCGCAGGCTTCGTCCAGTTCGCCCGTCGGAGCGCCGGACACGCCGATCGCACCCACCGTGGCTCCGCCGGCCTGGATGTTGACCCCGCCGCCGACGGCGACGACGTTCGGCAGGTGCCGTATGCCCGCGCTCGCGCTCGCCCCTTCGGTGGCCTTCGCGAATTCGAGCGTGTCGGTGCGGAAACTGATCGCGGTCCAGCCCTTGTTGATCGCGGTGCCGACCGTGTGCGGACCGGCGAAGCGGTCGCGCATCAGGGCCTGGGCCACACCCGCGCGATCCACGACCGCAACCGCCACCTGGTATCCGCGCTTGCGGCAGTCATCGAGCGCCGCTCGCACGGCCTTGGCGGCAGTCTCCGGAGTCAACTGCCGCACCGCGTACGTTCCGGTCTGCGCATGGGCCACCCCAATGAGGGCAAGACACGTCGCGGCGAGCAGCGTGAATATCGCTTTCATTTCATCTCCTGTTGTCGATCCGGGCATACGAACCCCTTGACGAGGCACGGGGCGCTGGATTCAGCCTAGCAGCCGTGGCCATGCACGTTTGACCGCACGCAAGGGAGTGGAACGTCAGCGGGTGTGCCGCAGGGCGAGTCCCTTGACGTGATCGAAATGAACGTGTTGCACGGGCGTGCAGCGGCCGGAACGCCTTGATGTGTATCAACGGCGCCGGGTAGTCGCATGCAACACTGCCCGCGCCATGAGACAAAGCAGCGCGCCCTGATGCGCATTCACCGCGCGCCGCCGTTGAATGCCGAGTAATTCGATGCGCGGGCTCATCATGCAAATCCAATCGTCTCGCCTGTTGTCCGGCCTGGTGGCGCTGGCTGCCCTGACGTTGTCCCTTTCCATCGACGCCAAGCCTGCCCCGGCCGCGGCCGCAGCGCCTCCTCCGGATCCGAACGAGAGCTGCATGATGTGCCACTCGGATCCGAAGGCCATATCGGAAGCGGGCAAGTCCATCGCCGTCGACGCCAAGACGTTCGCCGGCTCGGTGCACGGCCAGATGCAGTTCAAGTGCACCGACTGCCACAGCGACGTGTCGGCCGAGAGGCTCCCGCACGCGCAGAAGCTGAAGCCGGCGAATTGCGCGGGCTGCCACGAGGCGGCCGTCAAGGAATACCAGTCGACGGCCCACGCCAAGGCGCGCGCCGGGGGCAACATGGTCGCGGCCACCTGCACCGACTGCCATGGCAAGCACGACATCCTGAAGTCGACCGAGCCGGCGTCGCGTACGCACGTCGCGAAACGCGAGGCCACCTGCGGTGCCTGCCACGGCAACGACGCCATCGTGCAGAAGGCCAACCTGCCGGGCGGCAACATCGTCACGCAATACCACGACAGCATTCACGGCAAGAAGACCAACGGCGGCACAGCCGACGCCGCGAAGGCGCCCACGTGCACGGGCTGCCACGGTGCTCACAAGATCCTCGGCAAGACCGATGCGAAAAGCCGCGTGAATCGCGAGAACATCGCTGCGATGTGCGGCAGCTGCCATCAGCAGGTCTTCAGCCGCTTCACCAAGAGCATGCACGGGCAGATGCAGCAGGCAGGCAACTCGGCCGCGCCGACGTGCATCGACTGCCACAGCGCCCACCACATCCAGTCCCACACGTCCCCGCAATGGCAGGTCGATGTCATCAAGGAGTGTGGCAACTGCCACGGCGGATTGCTGACGACGTATCGCGACACCTATCACGGCCAGGTGACCAATCTCGGCTTCACGCGGGTGGCGACCTGCAACAGCTGCCACGGTGCGCACGAAGTGCTCCCGGCGTCCAATCCGAAGTCGATGATCTCGCGGGAAAACCGGGTCAACACCTGCCGCAGCTGCCATCCCGGCGCGAATGCGAATTTCGCCGCGTACAAGCCGCACGGCAACCCGCAGGACCGCAAGGGCGAGCCGCTGCTGTACTACACGCGCCTCTTCATGGTGTGGCTGCTGTTCGGCGTGTTCTCGTTCTTCGGCCTGCACACGCTGCTGTGGATGATCCGTTCGTTGAAGGAAGTGCGCGACCGGCGCGGCGGCCGCTGAAAGGACGAACAGATGCCCAACTCGCTAACAATGGAAAACACCATGTCGGCTGCGCGCCCCCACGCATCCAATCGCCACTACCGCCGCTTCGGCCCGATCGAGATCGTGATGCACGCGTTCATGATGATCTCGTTCATCGGCCTCGCGCTGACCGGGGTGCCGCTGCTGTTCGCGGACCACACCTGGGCTGGAGGGCTGGTGACGCTGATGGGAGGCTTCCGGGGTGCGGCGCTGATCCACCGCATCTCCGCGGTCATCATGACGGTGCTCTTTGTCGGTCACATCGTCCGGGTCTTTGTCCGCGCCTTCCTCGCCGAGGACTGGCTCGCGTACTTCTGGGGCCCGTACTCGATGGTGCCCAACCTGAAGGACGGTCAGGACATCGTCGGCATGTTCAAGTGGTTCTTCGGCAAGGGACCGCGCCCGCAGTTCGACCGCTACACCTATTGGGAGAAGTTCGACTACTGGGCGGTGTTCTGGGGGATGTTCATCATCGGCGGCTCCGGCTTCATGCTCTGGTTCCCGATGTTCTTCGCGGAAGTGCTGCCCGGCTGGGTGTTCAACATCGCGATGATCGTGCACGGCGAAGAAGCGCTGCTCGCCGTCGGTTTCATCTTCACGATCCACTTCTTCAACGGCCACCTGCGCCCCGAGAAGTTCCCGATGGATCTGGTCATCTTCACCGGACGCCTGCCCGAACACGAGTTGAAGGACGAACGCCCGATCGAGTACGCCCGGCTGATCGAACAGGGCCGACTGGCGGCGATCGAAGCGCCGGTGCCGGCGTCGGAAACCGTGCTCTTCAGCCGCATTCTCGGTAGCATCGGTCTGGTGCTTGGCCTGATCACGATCGGCCTGATCATCTTCAGCGTCCTCACATAAGACGCCGCAGGCAGGAAAGCAGGGAATAGAAGGGCTCCGCCCCTTGGGGTGGGGCCCTTTCTGACAATCAGGGGGAGGGGCAGCAAATGAAGTTGAGTTTCGGACGCAAGACGGTGGCGGGGGCCATCGGCACACTCGTGGCGGCGGGGATCGGGGCGATGGTGCTCGCGGCCGCCGGCATCGCGGGCTGGGAGTACACCAACAGCGACCAGTTCTGCGAGAGCACCTGCCACGCAGTGCACCCGGAGGAGATCGAGTCGCACAAGACGGCGGCGCACGCCAGGGTGCACTGTGTCGAGTGCCACATGGGCAGGAACTCCACCCTGAAGCTCATAGCGATGAAGCCCACGCACTTCAAGGAACTGTGGGGGATGATCGCCGGTTACGAGCGGCCGTTGCATGCGTCCGGCATGCGCCCGGCGCGTGAAGCGTGCGAGGCCTGCCACTACCCGCAGACCGAGCATCACGACAGCATCGCGGTCAACAAGCGCTATGCGACCGATCCGAAGAGCAGCGAGACCGAGTACCGGCTCACGCTGCACACGAGCGCCGACGCACCGCGCGACGTGCCGTGGCGGGTGTCCGGCATCCACTGGCACATCGCCAACGACGTGCAGTACAAGACCACCGACGTGCAGGGACGCACGATTCCGTGGGTCCAGATCACGAAGCCGGATGGCACCAAGGTCACCTACGTCGACGCGGAATCCAAGCTCTCCAAGGACGAACTCGGAAAGCTCGAGTCGCGCCGGATGGAATGCTTCAACTGCCACAACGCCGTGGGCCATCCCTTCCCGAATCCCGCCGACAAGGTGGATGAAGCCATCGCGGGCGGCAAGATCGACCGCGAATTGCCGTCGGTGAAGGCACGGGCCGTGGCGATGATCACGGCCACCGGGGACCTGAGCGGGCCGTTGCCTCAGCGCACCGCGGCGATCGAGAAACTGCTTGCCGAAAACGCTGCGAAGTTCCCGGTTCCGGCCAACCTGAAGGAGAAGGATGCTCAGTTCCAGAAGGTGATGAAGGAGATCCTGCTGACGAGCACCTTCGACGAAAAGGGCGTGACGTGGAAGTCGTTCCCGGACCACGCGCAGCACAAGGACTCGCCCGGCTGCTTCCGCTGCCACGACGGCAAGCACCTGAACGACAAGGGCGAGGCAATCCGGCTGCAGTGCACGCTGTGCCACAACCTGCCCCAGGTGAAGCTCGAGAACGGCAAGGGCAGCGTCACTTCGACGGTGGTCTCCGGCGTGACCCCGCCCGACAGCCACAACGAGCCCAACTTCATGCACGAGCACCGCTTCAAGCTCGATGACACGTGCACGATGTGCCACGGCAAGCTCGAGTTCGGGCGCGAGGGCGGCAACTTCTGCGCGAACCCGGCGTGCCACGGTCGTCAGTGGCCGGCCGTCAACCTCAACGTCGAAGCGAAGCCGGCCTCGGCTCCCGCGCCGGCCGCGGTACCCGCCGCGGCGGTGACCAAGGCATCGACGCCGGCGAAGCCGGAAAAGGCCAAGGCCGACAAGAAGTAGAGTCGGTCCCGTTTGGAGAAGCGGCCGCCCGAGGGCGGCCGTTTTGCTTCCCGGGCGTCCGCCTTGCCCGCGGCATAAACTCGTCGGCCTCGCGCGCCGCGCCCGCTTCTTCGCATGGAGATTCCGCATGAACCTCGCCGACCTTGATCGCTTCGTCACCCGCCGCTGGGACGAGGATCTCGTGCCGCGGCTGATCGACTACGTTCGGGTGCCCGCGAAGTCGCCGGCGTTCGACGCCAGTTGGGAGGCGCATGGCCACCTGAAGGCGGTGATCCAGGCGGCGGAACAATGGTGCCGGGCGCAGCCGATCGCCGGGCTTACGCTGGAGATCGTGACGATTGACGGCCTGACGCCATGCCTGTTCTTTGACGTGCCGGCGACCGGCGGCCTCGGCAACGACCGCACCGTACTGTTCTACGGTCACCTGGACAAGCAGCCGGAGATGACGGGCTGGCGTGACGACCTCGGTCCCTGGAAGCCGGTGGTCGAAGACGGCAAGCTCTATGGCCGGGGCAGCGGCGACGACGGCTATGCGGTGTACTGCGCGCTGACGACCATCGCCGCGATCGACGCCCAGGCGACGCCGCGGCCGCGCTGTGTCGGACTCATCGAGACCTGCGAGGAAAGCGGCAGTCCCGACCTGCCGGCCTACCTCGAACTGCTCGCGCCGCGACTCGGTGACGTGCAACTGCTGGTTGGGCTCGATTCGGGCTGCCGCAATTACGACCAGCTCTGGGTGACGACCTCGCTGCGCGGTCTGGTCGGAGGCACGCTGACGGTCGAGATCCTGTCCGAAGGCGTGCACTCCGGCCACGCGAGCGGCATCGTGCCCTCGTCGTTCCGCATTGCGCGCCAGTTGCTGAACCGTCTCGACGATCCGAACACCGGCCGCGTCCTGCTCCCCGAACTGCATGCCGACATTCCGGCCGAGCGCGTGGAGCAGGCGCATGCCGCGGGCGCCATCCTCGGCGATCAGGTGTGGAAGGAGTTCCCGTGGGTCACCTGCAACCACGGGCCCGATGCGCATGCGCACGCCATGCCGACAACGACCGATCCGGTCGAGGCGATCGTCAACCGCACGTGGCGCCCCGCGCTGTCGGTGACCGGTGCGGCGGGTTTCCCGGCGATCGACTCCGCCGGCAACGTATTGCGGCCGAAGACGACGTTCAAGCTCAGCATGCGCATACCGCCCACCGTCGATGGCGAAAGGGCCACCTGGGCGATGCGCAAGGCGCTCACCGAGGATCCTCCGTACGGCGCGCGCGTGACGTTCGATCCCGACCACGGGGCGACCGGGTGGAACGCGCCCCCGACCGCGCCCTGGCTGAAGCAGGCGCTCGCCGCGGCTTCGCGCGCCGTTTACCAGCGCGACGTCGCGTGGATCGGCGAGGGCGGAACGATTCCGTTCATGAGCATGCTCGGCGAGAAGTTTCCGCGCGCGCAGTTCTTCATCACCGGCGTGCTCGGGCCGCACTCGAACGCCCATGGGCCGAACGAGTTCCTGCACATCCCGTACGCCAAGAGGCTGACCGCGGCGGTCGCGAGCGTCGTCGCCGCGGTGCGCTGAGGCGCCCGCGCCGGGTTACGGCGCAGCCCGGAAGCGTTCGCGCCACGCCCGCGTGGCCGCCCGCAGGAAGGCAGCGCGACCGTCGGCGCCGATGCGCGGCAGGCCGAGGTGGTGTGCCGCGCGTTCGAGCGCGCCCAGCGCGTCGGCCGTGTCGAGCGCGGGCGCCAGCGTCTGCTTGGAGAGCTTCTCGCCTCGTTCGTTGATTACCAGCGCGACGTGCAGGTAGCGCGGGGTCGGCAGTCCGAGCGCGCGCTGAAGGAAGATCTGCCGGGGCGTGTTGTCGAGCAGGTCGGCGCCGCGCACCACGTCCGTGATGCCCTGCGCGCCGTCGTCGACAACGACCGCGAGCTGGTACGCCCACAGGCCGTCGGCGCGCCGGATCACGAAGTCGCCGACTTCGCTGTCCAGTCGCTGGAACGTGGGACCGACCGCGCGGTCGACAAACGACACCGTTTCGGCCGGCACGCGGACGCGCCATGCCCGCACGGCCTCGGGTGCGGTGGTGCGCCGCGCGCACGTGCCGGGGTACACGCCAGGGTGCAGCCCGGGCCGCACGGCAACCGCGGCATCGATGTCCTTGCGGGAGCAGGCGCAGCCATAGACGAGGCCGCGGGACTGCAATGACCTGAACGCCGCCTCGTACGCCTCGCCGCGGGTGCTCTGGAACACCACCGGTTCGTCGGATTCGAGCCCGCACGCAGCCAGCTGGCGCAGGATCTCGTCGCTGGCGCCAGGGACTTCCCGCGGCGGGTCAAGGTCCTCGATGCGCACGAGCCAGACCCCGTCCCCGGCGCGGGCATCCAGCCAGCTCGCAAGGGCGGCGACAAGGGAGCCCGCATGCAGCGGGCCGGTGGGTGAAGGGGCAAATCGGCCCCGATATCCGCTCAATTCGGAATTCCGGCAGGTTCGATGGGGAATGCGCCGGGAACCGGGGGCATATCGGCCCTCATCGCGTCCATCGTCCCGTCGATTATCCAAGGTGCACGCGACCCCGGCGGTCGCAGGCGCATCCCCTTGGCGAAAAACACAGTCAGCTCCGATCTCTTCCGGCTCTCGGTCAACCTCGGCCGGGCGACCTGGATTGCCGACCTCGGCTTCGGACTCGTCATCGTGCTGCTGCTCTGGCACGAGGACCGGCTGCTCCAGGCCGCGGCCTGGTGGTGCGGGTTGGCCGTCATCGTCGCCGCGCGCGCCTGGTACTGCCGGGTCATGGGGCGACGGCTGACCGCGTGGCCCGGACGCCTGCCCGCCGCAGCCGAGGCATACCCGGCGTTGGCGGCACTCGAGGGATCGGTGTGGGCGCTGCTGCTGGTGCTGATGCCGGCCGCCACGCCGTCATCCGCGGTGATCCAGCTTGCGTTGACCATGGCCGTGCTGCTCGGCTCCGTGTTCGCCTTCGCTCCGGTCGGGATTGCCTGGGCGGCGTATGCCGTTCCGCTCGGCTTCGCCCAGCTGGTGTTCCTGCTCGCCCGCGAGGTGCCGCTGCGGGAAGTCACCCTGCTGGCGTGGGCGCTGACGATGGTGGGTGCCGCCTTCGGAGCCCGCTGGCTGCGCAACACGCTCACCACGATCGTGGCGACGAGGAACCGGGCCGACCAGTCCGTTCGGGCGCAGGAACAGGCGAATGCCGACCTCCTGCGCAGCCAGGCGCAGCTGAGCCTGGCGCTCGATGCCATCGACGCCGGCGTCGCGGACATCAGCCTGCAAGGGGGCGAGCGGTTCTTCTCGCCTCGCTACTACGAAATCCTGGGGTACGGCGACCTCGACACCTTCCTGCGCGATTACCGGTTCTCCGAGTCGATACATCCCGAGGATCGCGACCGAGTGCGGGCCGCGCGCCGCAAGCACGTCACGAACGGTTCCCCGCTGCGCGAGGAGTGCCGGATGCTGCGCGCCGATGGCAGCTACGTCTGGGTGATGCTGCGAGGCGAATCGGTGCGCGGGCCGGACGGCCAGGCGACACGTCTCGTGACCTCCATCGTCGACACCACCGAGCGCCGCGCCGCGGAGCAGCGACTGGCTCAAAGCGAGCAGCGCTACCGCGCACTCGTCGAGGCATCGCCGTCGCTGATCTGGATGTGCGACGACCGCGGCCGGCTGACCTTCGTCTCCGACCGTGCGTGCCGTGAACTCTTCGGCTACGACCCCCGCGAGGTGATCGGTCGCCCGGTCTGGGAATTCAACGCCGACGACTTCCCGCGCCGGGAGTTCCTGCGCCGGTTCGCCCCGGTGCTGCACGGCCGCCCGCAGTTCGACACCGAGGCCGTGTACCGGTCGAAACGCGGCGAGTCGCTGCACATGTCGGTCAGCGCGCTGCCGACGCTCAATGCCGCCGGCGCGATCGAATCCGTCACCGGCGTGTGCAGCGACATCACCGGGGTGAAGCAACGGGAGCGGGAACTCAACGTGGCGCTGCGCAACCAGCAGGCCATCTTCGATGCCGCGGGCGAGGGCATCGCCTTCGTGCGGCGCGGGCGGATCGACACCGCCAACGGCGCGCTTGCCCGCATGCTCGGCGTGACCCGCGAAGGGTTGCTGGGACAGCAGATGGCCGACGTCCTGGCGAATCGCGCGGACTGGGAAACGATCGAACACGCCACCAGCGCCGCCGGAATCCGCGGGGACGCCGCGATCCACGAAGTGATGCTGCGGGCGACCGACGGCCGCACGGTGTGGTGCCAGCTGACCTCCCGCGAGGCGGGCGACGGTGTCACGCGCATCCTCGTGCTGACCGACATCACGGCGCTCAAGCGACGCGAGGAACTGGCGTGGCACCAGGCCAACCACGACGAACTCACCGGCCTGCCCAACCGCCGGTTGCTGGTTGAGCACGCCAGGCGCTTGCTGTCCGTGGCGCTGCGCCAGCGCCGCCAGGCGGCCCTGATGGTGCTCGACCTGGATGGCTTCAAGGAGATCAACGACCTGTTCGGGCACGCCTACGGCGATGCCCTGCTGCGGCGGGTCGCGCAGCGTCTGTCCGGCGTCCTGCGCGACTACGACGTCGTTGCCCGTACCGGCGGCGACGAATTCGTCGTGCTGCTGCCGGAGATTGAACAGCCTTCAGTGGCGATCATCGTCGCCGAGAAACTGATCGCGGCGTCCAGCGAGAGCCTTGAGGTCCCCGGCCGGAGCGTGCGCATGCACGCCAGCGTCGGTGTCGCCCTGTTCCCGGGCGACGGCCACGACTTCGAGTCGCTGATGGCGGCGGCCGACGCCGCCATGTACGCGGCCAAGGCGGCCGGGAAGAACCGCTACCTGTTCGCCGGCGAAGCCGCCCTGCCGACCTGACTCTTTCCGCTTCCTTGTCAAGGGCGATGCGGCGGTCGCTCGGACGGGGCGTCGCCCGACGACCGGCGATTGCTGCACGAGTTGGGCGCCAGCTACGATGCGGACGAGGCGCGGCGACTCCGTGACTCCGTGATAGCCCGACGGTCACTTCGGGCGGGTCGCGTCGCGCATCACCCGTACACAGCAGAACGCCATCCATGGAGCACAGCGGAGCCGTCGGCAAGTCGCGTAAAGCGCCTCCGCGTTCGACCACGCCGGAACTGTTCGACCTTCGAACCTCGTTCGCGGTTGAACGCCGGTTGCTTCCCGCGCTGCTGCTGCTCGCCGTCCTGACCTGTTTTGCCGCGATGGGCGCCGGGGCCGACGCGCTTGCGCTCGGCTGGCTGGCACTGGCCGCCGTGAACGCCGCGCTGCGCTTCCTCGTCGCCACCACCCACGCCGACGCCCGGCACATCGTGGTGCCCGAGTCGACCGGCGGCCGCCTCTATTTCTGGACCTGCGTCGCCGACCTGATCCTGTGGGGCGCCATGATCGCCCTCGTCCCGCGACCCGCGCTGTTCCTCGCCGGTTCTGGCGGCTTTGCCGCGGCCGGCGCCGTGTTGATGGGCGCCCTCAGCTACGGCGGCTGGCCGCGCGTCTGGACGTTCTACGTGGCGGCGTGGGTCGGCATCTTCTGCGTCGGCGTGCTGCGTGCCCCCGGCGACATCGTGTTCGGGCTCGCCTTTCCCTTGTGGCTGCTCGCCGCCTGGTGGATCGGTCGCCAGCAGCCGCTCGGACGCCACGGCGCTCCGAAGGCGCCGCCGACCCTCATCAGCAATCCGACGAAGTTCGGGTGGCAGGCGGCGATCCACGCGATGCCGACGCCGGTCATCGTCGCGCGCAACGGCCGGGTGATCGAAGTGAATCGTCCCGCGTGCGAGTTCATCGGACGGGCGGAACCGTCCATCGTCGGCAACTCGGTCGGGCAGTCGATCGTCGCCGATCCGCCCGGCGCGCTCGATCCGGCGGAGCATCCATCGGAATCGAGCGTCCCGGTGGAGGTGCGCGCGGCGCACCGCAAGCCGCCGGGCGCGACGTGGAACGGGCGCGTTCGCTTCATGGAGCCGGGGCGTTCGACGTCCGTGATGGTCATCGCGCTGACCGAGGAAGCGAAGGCGGCTTTCGGCCCCGAGCGACTTCTCGACGACGCGCGGCGGTTCGCCGAGTGGATCGGCGGCCTGCAGGGACTGCCGTGGTTCCGCGACGAGAAGGGACGCCTGGTCGTGCCGCGGGAGTTTCCGGCGCCGAAGGACGGTCCGCTGACCCCCGATCCGCACGGATTCCCGCTCGCCTACCTGATTCCCGAGGCCGACCGCCCGCGGGTCAACAGCCAGTACCGCACGGCGCTGCGCTCCGGCGCCGTGTTCGACGAGTGCATGCAGGTGCACGACGCGAAGGGCGCCGTCAGGAACGTGCGCGTGGTTTGCATGACGCGGCCGCCGATGGGTTCGGGAGCCGTGCATTCCGTGATCGGCACGCTGGCCGAGGCGCGCTCGGGCGGCGCGTCCGGCATCACCGACGCGGTGGGCGACCTGATGGCGCGCTTGCCAGTCCTCGTTTGGCTCGTGGACGGGCAGGGCCGCGTGGTCCACGCCCAGGGCAACGAGCCGCGCCGCTGGGGCCTGCGCGCGGAGCCGCGCCTGCGTCCCGCAGTGGGACGAGGCCTTCGAGTTCAAGCCGGAGTCGCGCGCCACCGTGATGAACGGGATCCAGAAGGCGCTGCGCGGCGAACCCGTGTTCGACGTCGTCAACGCGCGCACCAGCCGATCCGGCGGGCGTCTGCACCTTCGCAGCCACTTCGTGCCGTACGCCGGCAGCAAGAGCAATGCGGTGATGGTGCTCGACACGATCGCCTCGCCGACCGAACTGCTCGAGATCGAGAAGCTCAAGCGCAGCAAGGCGCAGTACAAGTCCCTCGTGGAGGCGTCCGCGAGCCTCATCTGGGCCTGCGACCAGACCTTCACGCTGACCTTCGTCAGCCGGCGCGCCGCGCGCGACATCTACGGCTACGAGCCGCGCGAGCTGCTCGGGCGCCCGGTCGACGCGCTGCTGCCCACCGACGTCGAGCAGCCGGCGGTGAAGAGCGCGTTCGAGGCGCTGCGCGAGGGCAAGCCGATACGCGACCTGGAGGCCGTCCACATGACGCAGGACGGCCGTCGCGTCATCGTGTCGATCAGCGCCGTGCCGATGCGGCATCGCGATGGCCGGCTCGCGGGGGTCATCGGCATGAACGCCGACCTGACGGCGCTGAAGTCGCGCGAAGGGCGCCTGTCCGAAGCGCTGCGGGTCGAGCGCACGGTCCTCGATTCCGCGGGCCAGGCGATCGCGGTGGTCAAGCAGGGGGTCGTGCAGCGGTGCAACGACGCCTTCCTGCGGCTGGCCGGCATGCCGCCCGATGAACTGGCCAAGGTGCCGGTCGCCGGTGCGCTGCTCGATCCCGAGGATTGGGAGGAAGTGACGACGGCCGCGGAGGAAGCGCGCACGCGCGACCAGGCCATCGTGCGGGAACTGCGCGTGAAGCGCGCAAAGACGCTCGGCATCGCCGACTCCGCATGGTGCCAGGTGACGGCGCGTTCGATCGCGCCGCACGAGTACGTGCTGGTCATCGCCGACATCGACACGCTGAAGCAGCGCGAGGCCAGCGCGCTGCACGAGGCTCAGCATGACGACCTGACCGGCCTGCCGAACCGGCGGCTGCTCGCGGAGCGCGCGGCGGCCGCGCTGGCGACTTCCGAATTGCGGCGCGTGAGCTGCGCCGTGCTGGCGGTCGACCTCGACGGATTCAAGGACATCAACGACCGCCACGGACACGAGGTCGGCGACCTGATGCTGCGCGAGATTGCCGTGCGCCTGACGCGCGTCATGCGGCCGCAGGACACGGTCGCCCGTCGCGGCGGCGACGAGTTCGCGGTGCTGGTGCCCGATGTCGGTTCGGTGATGGAGGTCGAGAAGATCGCCGAGCGACTGCTCGCCGCCATCGCGCAGCCCGCGACGCTTGCCGGCGCGCCGCACGACATGAAAGTGTCGGCGAGCATCGGCATCGCGCTCGCACCCGAGCAGGGGCGCGATCTCGAGCGGCTGTTGCAGCTGGCCGACCTCGCGATGTACGACGCCAAGCTCAGGGGCAAGAACCGCTTCGCCTTCGCGCAGGGCGCGACGGCGCCCTTCAAGGTCAGGCCATTAGTGCCGCGCGTGTCGCGGAGTTCCTGAGCGTCGCGATCCACCACGCGGCGGCCTTCCCGCGCGCGTCCTGCCGCCAGGCGACGCTGAGCATGCTTTCGCGCTCGCCCTGGTCGGTTTCCTTCACCGCCAGATGTCCGCGCGTGACCGCCTCCTGGATGCGTGCGCGCGGCAGGTAACCGCAGCCGAGTCCCGCGATCTGGGCTTCGATCTTCGCGGCCATCGTCGGCACGGTGAGCACGTCGACCGCGCCAACGAGCCCTGTCGTGCGCGGCGCCAGTTGTTGCGAGGTGTCTCCAACCACGACCTGGCGATGGCGGCGGATCTCTGCATGGGACAGCGGCGAGGGCAGGGCGGCCAGCGGATGCGACGGCGCCACGGCGAACACGAGTCCCACGCTCCCGAGCGGCTCCGACCGGTACCCGACGCTCAGCCGGTGGGGTACCGGCCCCTCCTGCGAGGCGCCGACCGCCAGGTCGGCCCGGCCGGCCAGCAGCGCGTCCCACGTGCCGCCGAGGACCTCCTCGGTGATGCGGACTTGCGTCGGCGCGACGTCGCAGAAGCGGTCAAGCAGCGGCAGGAAACGCTCAAACGGAATGATCGTGTCGAGCGCAATGCGGAGTTCCTGCTCCCAACCGGCCGCCACGCGCTGGACCCGGCGGGCCAGGTCGTCGGCGGCGGCAAGGAGGTGCCGCCCCTCGCGCAGCAACTCCTCGCCGGCCGGCGTCAGGCGCGCGCGGTAGCCCCGGCGGTCGAACAGCAGGACGTCGAGTTCCCCTTCGAGGCGGCGCGCGGCGTAGGTGACCGCCGAAGGCACGCGCCCGAGTTCCTCCGCCGCCGCGGCGAAGCTGCCGCGGCGGGCGATCGCATCGACGAGTTCGAGCGATTCCAGGGTCAGCTTCATCGAAAAGATAGTGAATCAGAATGAACGAGTAGGTGAGTCTAAACCCGATGTGTTCAGTCGGGAATTGCCCGACCATACGATTCCGCGCGGTGATCCGGCGCGGAACCACAGGAGACGTTTCGATGCTTTCAATCCGGCGCGGCGACGAGCGCGGTTACGCGGACCACGGGTGGCTCAAGTCCTTCCACAGTTTCTCGTTTGCCGACTACCACGATCCGCGGCATATGGGCTTCGGTCCGCTACGCGTGATCAACGAGGATCGCGTGGCGCCGGGCATGGGCTTCGGCACGCACGGCCATCGCGACATGGAGATCATCAGCTACGTCCTCGACGGCGAACTCGCGCACAAGGACAGCCTGGGCAACGGCTCGGTCATTCGCCCGGGCGATGTCCAGCGGATGAGCGCAGGGACCGGCGTTCGCCATTCCGAGTTCAATCATTCCTCGAGCCAGGTCACCCACTTCCTGCAGATCTGGATCGAGCCGCACGTGGAGGGGATCGCCCCGGGCTACGAAGAGAAGCGCTTCGAGGCGGCGGACAAGCGCGGCCGCCTGCGGCTGGTAGCCTCGCCCGACGGCGCCGAGGGTTCCGTCACGATTCATCAGGACGCCCGCGTCTACGCCGGCCTGTTCGATGGCGACGAACGCGCGACGCTGACGCTTGGGGCGGGCCGGCGCGGCTACGTGTACGTGGCCCGCGGTGAAATCGCGGTGGACGGCCAACGACTCGTCGCCGGGGACGCGGCGATGGTCACGAATGCGGACGGCGCAGTGCTGTCCGACGGCGGGGGCGCGGAGGTCATTGCGTTCGACCTGCCATAACAAGAAGAGAGACGGGAATGAACACGACGATGACCGACGGCCTGTCGCTGATCGGGCGAATCCTGCTCGCTGGCCTGTTCCTCGTCTCGGGCTACGACAAGATCGGCGCCTTCGCCGGCACGGCAGGCTACATCGGGTCGAAGGGACTGCCGGCGCCCGAAGTGCTGGCCGCGGCGACCATCGCACTGGAAGTGCTGGGCGGGCTGCTGCTCGTGATCGGCTGGAAGGCCCGCTGGATGGCGCTCGCGCTCGCCGTCTTCACGATCGCGGCCACCCTGCTGTTTCACAACTACTGGACGATGCCGGAAGCGCAACGCTTCGTGCAGAAACTGATGTTCCTGAAGAACCTGTCGATCACGGGCGGCCTGCTGATGATCGTCGCGTTCGGCCCCGGGCGCTGGAGCGTCGACAGGCGCTGAGCGACAGCGGGGTCAGGCGAGCACGCGTTTCATGAACGCGGCGATGTCGCGGATTTCCTCGGCACACACGGAGTGGGGCATGGGGTACTCGTGCCATTCGATGGCGTACCCGGCGGTCGTCAGCGCGTCGCGCGAGGCGGAGCCGCGGGCCAGCGGCACCACGGGGTCCTGTGTGCCGTGGGCGAGGAAGATCGGCACCTTGGCACTGCCCGGCGCCGCTTCCGCGCCGAAGCGATCGGCCAGCGGGAGGTAGCAGGACAGCGCAATCAGCCCGGCCAGGGGTTGCGGCTGCCGCAGCCCCGTTTGCAGCGTGATCGCGCCGCCCTGGGAAAAACCGGCCAGCACGATCCGGGCGCGGGGCACTCCGCGCCCGACTTCGCGCTCGATCAGCGCCTCGACCATGCCCTGCGACGCGCGAATGCCTTGCTCGTCTTCGCGCCGCACGAGGTCGGTGCCGAGGATGTCGTACCAGGCGCGCATGACGTAGCCGCCATTGATCGTCACCGGCATCGTGGGCGCATGCGGGAACACATAGCGCGCGGGCGGCGCGCCGTGCGCTTCGAGTTCGCGGACCACGGGCACGAAGTCGTAGCCGTCGGCGCCGAGGCCATGCAGCAGGATCACCGTGGCCCCCGTGGAGGTGTTCGGCTGGACTTCAACGCATTGCAGCAGTTCGCTCATCGCGTTTCCTCGGCGTCCAGGCGAATCGCGAAGCGAGTCGCGCGCAAGATATGCAGGCGCCGACGCGGCGGCCGGGCGGCGCTCATGCCGGTTTCCGCAGTGCGTTCTTTGGACGAAACGCCCTGACTACGGTTTCGTGCGTCTCGATGTAAGGGCCGCCGATCAGGTCGATGCAATACGGCACGGCGGCGAAGATTCCGTGCACCACCGTCTTGCCCTCGGCCGTCTTCAAGCCTTCGAGTGTCTCGGCAATGGCCTTCGGCTGTCCGGGCAGGTTCAGGATCAGCGCGGCGTGACCGGCGACCTCGCGCAGTACGGCCACCTGGCGCGACAGGATCGCGGTCGGCACGAATTCGAGCGAGACGCGGCGCATCTGTTCGCCGAACCCGGGCATCTCGCGCGTCGCGACAGCGAGGGTCGCTTCCGGCGTGACGTCGCGCCGCGCCGGGCCGGTGCCGCCGGTCGTGAGCACCAGGTCGCACCCGACACCGTCCACCAGTTCGATCAGCGTTGCCTGGATGGCGGCGCGTTCGTCGGCGATCAGGCGCTCGTGCGCCTGGAAGGGACTCTTCAGCGCGCGCCCGAACCACGCCTTCAGCGCGGGCAGGCCCTGGTCCTCGTACACGCCGTGCGAGGCCCGGTCGGAGATGGAGACCAGTCCGAGGATCAGTTCGTCTGGATGGGAGCGTTCAGCTTTCATGTCCGTCGTCGGTAGGAAGGCTCGGCGAGAGTTCATCGTGCAGCCAGCGGTACAACTCGCGTGCGTGCTTCGGCGGCTGGCCGGCGGCGTGTTCGCGGCGGGCGGCGCGGACTGCGGTTCGCAGCCACTGCACGTCCGCGCCTGGCCGCTCGGCCATGAATTCGGTCAGGGCATCGTCATCGGCCAGCAGCCGGTCCCGCCAGCGCTCGGCGAAATGCATCAGGGCCACGGCCGCGCGCGACTCGCCGGTGGCTCGACCGATGGCCGCCCGGATCTCGTCGGCATCGACCCGGCGCATCAGCTTGCCGATGTACTGCATGTGCCGGCGCCGCCCTTCATGGCTCGTGACCTTGTGGGCGAAGTCGATCGCCTCGCGCAGTTCGTCGGGCAGGTCCACCCGCGCCAGCTGATCGCGGCTCAGGTCCACGAGTTGCTGTCCGAGCTGCTGCAGCGCGTGCATCTCCTTCTTCCGCTGCGTCTTGCTTGGGCGTTCGCCGGTTTCCCCGTGCCCTTCATCCGCCGAATCGTCATCGATCATCGTTGTTTATGATACCGGCCACACTCAGGCCACACTCTCGCGTGCCTGCCCGCCGTCTCCCTCCCGCGCACGCGACACCGAAACCCACATGACCATCTTCTCGATCTCGGACGACCGCCTCACGGACCTCGCGCAGGATGCGCTGAAACACGCCCGCTCGCTCGGGGCGAGCGACGCGTCGTGCGAGGCGAGCGAGTCCACCGGACTGTCGGTCACGGTCCGCCGGAAGAAGGTGGAGACGATCGAGCGCACCCGCGACAAGGGCCTGGCGGTGACCGTCTACATCGGGCAGCGCCGCGGACACGCATCGACATCGGACTTTTCGCAGGCAGCGATCCGGCAGGCGGTGGACGCGGCCTACAACATCGCGCGCTTCACGGCGGAGGACGACGCGGCGGGCCTGCCGGACGCCGAAACGCTGCAGAAGAAGCCGCCCGAACTCGACCTCTTCCACCCGTGGCTGCTCGACACGGACGAGGCGATCCGCCTCGCGCAGCGGTGCGAGAAGGCCGCCTTCGCGGTCAGCCCGCAGATCGTCAACTCCGAGGGCGCCAACGTCTACACGTCGTCCGGCCATTTCGTGCTGGCGAACACGCGGGGCTTCCTCGGCGGCTATCCGTACTCGCGCCACTCGATCTCCGTGTCGCCGATCGCGCGCGACGCCAGCGGAATGCAGCGCGACGACTGGTACTCGTCGTCGCGCATCCACGCGGAACTCGCGTCGCCTGAAGCCGTAGGCGATTACGCGGCCCGGCGCGCACTGGCGCGCCTGGCAGCGCGCAAGATCCGCACGCGCCAGTGCCCCGTGCTCTTCGAGGCGCCGCTTTCGTGCGGCCTGCTCGGCAATTTCGTGCAGGCGGCGAGTGGCGGTTCCCTGTACCGCAAGTCCTCGTTCCTGGTCGACTCGCTCGGCAAGAAGATCTTCGCCGACCACATCAGCCTGCACGAGGATCCCTATATTCCGCAGGGAGCGGGATCGAGCCCGTTCGACGAGGAGGGCGTGCGCGGCATCAAGCGCGATGTCGTCGAGCACGGCGTGCTCAACGGCTACTTCCTGTCCACCTATTCGGCCCGCAAGCTCGGCATGAAGTCCACCGGCAATGCCGGCGGCGCCTACAACCTCGAACTGCGCTCCGCGGCCACCGACGTCGAGGACGACTTCGAGGTGATGTTGCGGCGACTGGGCACCGGCCTGCTGGTGACGGACCTGATCGGCCAGGGAGTCAACTACGTGACCGGCGACTACTCGCGCGGCGCGAGCGGCTTCTGGGTCGAGAAGGGCGAGATCCGCTACCCGGTGGAGGAGATCACGATCGCGGGCAACCTGCGGGAAATGTTCCGCAACATCGCCGGGGTCGGCACGGACAAGGTGATTCGCGGCAGCAAGATTGCCGGCTCCGTGCTGATCGACGGCTTGACGGTCGGCGGGGCCTGACGGGTTTCCCCGGGCGCCGCCTTGCCGGGCCGGGGTCGCTACAATCCTGGGCGACGCGCGGCCGCATGGCCCGCAACGCTTGTTGAACGACAAAGAGTCCCGTCCGGGACGAGGAGACGTTATGCAAAGACGCAAGTTCCTGGCTGGGGCCGGGGCCGGTGCAGCGGCAGTCGCGACGATCGCGGCGCCGGCGGTGCACGCGCAGGCGCAGATTCGGTGGCGCCTCGCTTCGAGCTTTCCGAAGTCGCTGGACACGCTGTTCGGTGCGGCGGAAACCTTCGCCAAGAGCGTGACCACCGCCACGGGCGGCAGGTTCACGGTCACGGCGCATGCGGCAGGTGAACTCGTGCCCGCGTTTGGCGTGGTGGACGCCGTGCAGAACGGCACCGTCGAGTGCGCGCACACCGCGCCGTACTACTTCTTCGGCAAGGACGAGACCTTCTCGATCGACTGCGCGATTCCGTTCGGCCTGAACTCGCGCCAGATGTCGGCGTGGATGTACGAAGGCAACGGCATGAAGCTGCTGCGCGAGTTCTATGCCAAGTACAGCATCGTCAATTTCCCGATGGGCAACACCGGCGCGCAGATGGGCGGCTGGTACCGCAAGGAGATCAAGTCGGTCGCCGACATGAAGGGCTTGAAGATGCGGATTTCCAACCTCGCCGGCGCGGTCTGCTCGCGCATGGGCGTGGTGCCGCAGACGCTGCCCGGCGGCGAGATCTATACCGCGCTGGAAAAGGGAACGATCGACGCCGCCGAGTGGGTCGGTCCCTACGACGATCTCAAGCTGGGATTCAACAAGGTGGCCCCGAACTACTACTACCCGGGCTGGTGGGAAGGCGGCCCGCAGCTGTCGCTGTACGTGAACAGCAAGTCGTGGGAGGCCCTGTCGAGCGAGCACAAGGCGATCGTCGAGGCGGCCGCGGCCGCCGCCGGAGTCGACTTGCAGGCGAAATACGACGCACGGAACCCGGCGGCTCTGAAGCAGCTGGTGGCAGCCGGCACCAAGCTGCATCGCTTCCCGAAGGACGTGATGGACGCCGCGTTCAAGATCTCCAACGAGGTCTACGCGGAGATCAGTGCCAAGAACCCCGGGTGGAAGAAGGTCTACGACGACTACATCGGGTTCCGTCGCGACCAGAACCTGTGGTTCCGCTTTGCCGAGGCGTCGTTCGACGACTTCATGCAGTCGCAGAAGCTGTAGGGATCACGGCGTCAAACGAAATCGGGCCGCGTTCGCGGCCCGATTTCTTTGTGGACGCACCCGCTACTTCTTGTTGGCGTCGCTCTGCAGGGCGCGTCGGACGGCCTCCATCGGATCCTCCTGCGCCGGCTCCGGCGGTGGCGGTCCCTTGATCTCTGCCTCGGGCACCTGCGAGCCCTCGCCGGCGGGGTTCCCCGCGGGCGCAGCCGGCTCGTCGCTGTACCGGCCTGGCGCCGCTTCGAACTGCAGCTTGTCCAGGTCCACGGGCGGCTTCTGCACGTCGCCCACGACCAGCGCGGGGAAGGCAATCACTGCGACCACCATCACGAACTGGATCGCGATGAAGGCGAGGCCGCCCTTGTAGATCTCCGGCGTGCCGACGGCGGGGATCACCTTGCCGGTGACGCGATCCGGATAGTCGTTGCGCGGTGCGACGCTGCGCAGATAGAACAGCGCGAACCCGAACGGAGGCGTCAGGAAGGAGGTCTGCAGGTTCATGGCCACGATGACGCCGAACCAGATCAGGGTCCACTCTGGCGGCGTACCGGCGGGGAGGAGGGCGGGGAGGATCTTCTCGGCGACCGGCGCGAGCAGCGGGATCACGATGAACGCGATCTCGAAGAAGTCGATGAAGCAGCCGAGGATGAAGATCAGTACGTTGACGATGATGAGGAAGCCGAGCGCTCCGCCCGGCATGTCCCTGAACAGCGACTCGACGAACAGATGGCCCTCGGCCGCGTTGAACGTGAAGCTGAAGACCGTCGACCCGATCAGGATGAACATCACGAAGCACGACAGCCGCGTCGTATTGACCAGCGCCTGCTTCAGCAGCGATATCGACAGGCGGCGATGGCCGACCGCCATCAGCAGCGCGCCGACGGCGCCCATGGCGCCGCCTTCGGTGGGGGTGGCCACACCCAGGAAGATCGTGCCGAGCACGAGGAAGATCAGCACGAGCGGCGGGATCAGCACGAAGGTCACGCGCTCGGACAGCTTGGAGACGAGATTCAGTCGCAGTAGCCGGTTGAGGAGTGCCAGTCCGAGGGCGGTGAAGGAGGCCACTGTCATCGACAAGATGAGGACTTCGTCGCCCGGCGCCGGCACCTGACGATCCACGAGCGGATTGATGACGCCTTGGTGAACCCGGCTCCACGCGAACCCCGCCAGGGCGGCGATCGCCAGCAGCGCCAGCAGTGACCTGTGTCCGCTCGCGCCGTTTGCCTCACGGTAGATGCGCGCCTCGGGCGGCAGTGCGGGCACCCAGGACGGCCGCAGGAAGGCAACGATGACCACGTAGATGGCGTAGCAGGCGACCAGCAGCAGGGCCGGCAGCAGCGCGCCTTCGTACATGTCGCCCACGGAGCGGCCGAGCTGGTCCGCGAGGACGATCAGCACGAGCGACGGCGGAATCGCCTGCGCCAGCGTTCCCGAAGCGGTGATCACGCCGGTGGCAATCGTGCGGTTGTAGCCGTAGCGCAGCATGATCGGCAGCGAGATCAGCCCCATGGAGATCACGGCTGCGGCCACGACGCCGGTGGTCGCCGCGAGCAGCGCGCCGACGAAGATCACGGCCAGCGCGAGGCCGCCGCGCAGCGGGCCGAACACCTGGCCGACGGTTTCGAGCAGGTCCTCGGCCATCCCGCTTTTCTCGAGGATGATTCCCATCAGCGTGAAGAAGGGCACCGCGAGCAGCGTGTCGTTCTGCATGATGCCCTGCACGCGCAGTGGCAGCGCCTGGAACAGGCTGGGCGGGAACAGGCCGATCTCCATGCCGATGAAGCCGAAGGCGAGTCCGGTCGCGGCCAGCGAGAAGGCCACCGGGAAGCCCGTCAGGAGAAACACGAGGAGCCCGCCGAACAGCAGCGGGACGAAATTCGCGGCGATGAAGTGGCTCATTTCGAGGCCGCTTCGGGGGTGTCCTCGACGATCGCCTGCGACTGCGGCGATTCGGCGTGCGCAAGCGGGTCGGGAATCATTCCCTTCAGATACGCGATGCGCTTGACCAGCTCGGAGGCGCCCTGCGCGAGGAGCAGCACCATGCCGAGCGGGACCAGCGCGAGCACGGGCCAGCGGATCAGGCCACCGGCGTTCTGCGACATCTCGTTCGATGTCCATGCATTGACGAACAGCGGCCAGGACAGGTACAGCAGCATGAACGCCAGCGGCGCGAGGAACGCGAGGATCCCGACGATGTCGATGATGTTCCGCGTGCGCGGACTCAGTCGCGCGGAAATGAAGTCGATGCGCACATGCGCGTTGTGCAGGAAGGTGTAGCCGGCGCCGAGCAGGAAGACCGCCGCGAAGAGGTACCACTGCACCTCCAGCCAGGCATTAGAGCCGATGCTGAACACCTTGCGGATGACGGCGTTGATGGTGCTGATGATGACCGTCGAGAACAGTGCCCAGATCAGTATCGACCCGACGCGCTCGCTGATCGCGTCCATCCCGCGTGAGAGCCGGAGCAGGAACCGCATGAAGTCCTCCGAGACAGCGCCGAGCCTCGGCGCAGCGGGCCGCGCTGGGCGGCGCGGCGAGATTCTAGCGTTCGGCGGTGCGCGACCTCACACCTTGGCGAGGCGGGCGGCCCACTGCGCGGCCTGCTCCCGCACCTGGTTCGGCGCGGTTCCGCCCACGTGGTTGCGCGCAGCGAGCGATCCGGCCGTCGTCAGCACGTCGCTCACATCGTCCGCCACCGGCGGGGCCAGAGCCTGGATCTCGGAGAGCGGCAAGGCATCGAGGGTGCAGCCGCGCTCCACGGCAAGACGGACGATGCGCGCGACGGCTTCGTGCGCATCGCGGAAGGCCATCCCCTTGCGCACCAGGTAATCGGCGAGATCGGTTGCCGTGGAAAAGCCCTCGTTCGCCGCCCGCTCCATTGCCGCCGCGTTCACTTCGAGCCCCGGCAGCATCTCGGCGAACGCGCGCAGCGTGTCGGCCAGCGTATCGACGGTGTCGAACAGCGGTTCCTTGTCTTCCTGGTTGTCCTTGTTGTAGGCCAGCGGCTGGCCCTTCATCAGGGTCAGCAGGGCCACCAGGCTGCCATAGACGCGGCCTGTCTTGCCGCGCGCCAGTTCGGCGACGTCGGGGTTCTTCTTCTGCGGCATGATCGACGAGCCGGTCGTGAACCGGTCCGGCAGACGCACGAAGCCGAAGCGCGGGCTCATCCACAGCACCAGTTCTTCGGACAGCCGCGACACGTGCATCATCGCCAGGGCCGCGGCCGCGCAGAACTCGATCGCGAAATCGCGATCGCTCACGGCGTCGAGCGAATTCGCGGCGACCGCCTCGAAACCCAGTTGCTCTGCGACGTAGCCCCGATCGATCGGGAAGGTCGTTCCGGCCAGCGCCGCCGCGCCGAGCGGCAGCCGGTTGATGCGGCGGCGGGCGTCGACGAAGCGCTCGCGGTCACGCTCGAACATCTCGACGTACGCCAGCAGGTGATGCCCGAACGTGACCGGCTGGGCCACCTGCAGATGCGTGAACCCCGGCATGACGGTGGCGGCGTGGCGTGCGGCCTGCTCGACAAGCGCCTTTTGCACGCGCCTGAGCAGGCCCACGATGCTGTCCAGTTCGCCGCGCAGCCACAGCCGGATGTCGGTCGCGACCTGGTCGTTGCGCGAACGCCCGGTATGCAGCCGCTTCCCGGCGTCGCCGACGAGGTCGGTCAGGCGTTTCTCGATGTTCAGGTGGACGTCTTCGAGCTCCAGGCGCCATTCGAAGCGGCCCTGCTCGATCTCGGCGCGGATCTGGGCGAGCCCGCGCTCGATGTCGGCCAGGTCGGTCGCGGTGATGATTCCCGCCCGGCCCAGCATGGCGGCATGCGCCAGCGAGCCCTGGATGTCGGCGAAGGCCAGACGCCGGTCGAAGCCGACCGACGCGGTGTAGCGGAGCACGAAATCGGCCACCGGTTCGTCGAATCGACCCGACCATCCACTGCTTTTCGACGCCAGGGGATTCGCGGGTTGCACAGGATGCTCTGACATAATCGATTCAAGGGGAGGCGCGCGTGAAGGCAGATCGTCCGGCGCCTGACGTTGTCCCGTGCGTTGTCGTTTGCGGGGATTATAGGTTTGAAGACATCGCCACCCGCATTGAAGGGGCCGTTGGCACGCGACGAGACGGCCGTGCCGACCCCGCGCAACGTGATTCCCGACGGCTGCAACATGGGCGTGCTGCTCCGCGTGACCGGCACCGTGTTCACCCTCGTCGCGGCCGCGGCATTGGCCGACTCCGCCTCCGCCCCCGAGGCGATTGCGGCTCTGCTCCGGACGATGTCATTCGCGGCGCCCACCACGTTGGCGAGCCTGATGCTCTGGTGCGCGGCCCGCCGCTCGCTGCCTGCGCTCGACGTCCCGGTGCAGCGGGTGATCGCATGGCTGATCCCCGCCGTGCTGGCGCTGTTCGTGGCCCTGGTGTTCAACGCGCCCGGAGGATCGTGGGCGGCGATCGCCCATTTCACCGCGGCCTTTGCCGTGGGCGCGGGCTTCCAGCATTACTGCGAACTGCGCGAGCGCGCGTTCTCTCCGGCCGTGGCCGAGGCGAAGTACCAGGCGCTGCAGTCCCGCATCCGGCCGCACTTCCTGTTCAACAGCCTCAATGCGGTGCTGTCGGTGATCCGCACCGAGCCGGCGAAAGCCGAGCGGATGCTCGAGAGCATCGCCGAACTCTTCCGTGCGGTGATGGCCGATACGCGGAAGTTGGTGCCTTTGGAGCAGGAAATCGAGCTTTGCAGGAACTATGTTGAGATCGAACAGACCCGGCTGGGAAATAGGCTGGCTGTCGACTGGCAAATCGGGGCATACCACCCCCGGGCAAAGGTGCCACAGTTACTCCTGCAACCGGTCATCGAGAACGCGATCCGGTACGGCGCGGAGAAGCTTCCGGGAAAAGCCGACATCGTGGTGCGCGTTCGTCAGCACGGGTTCGTGCTGGAGATCTACGTCAGCAACCCGATCGCCCCGGAAAGACCGGAGCGGGAGGGGAACCAGATCGGCCTCGCGAACATCCGGGGACGACTGGCGCTGATCTACGACCTCGAGGCCAAGGTGGAAACACAGATGCGGCGCGATCGGTTCGAGTTGACGATGACTCTTCCGGTCGAACGGCGCACCTGAGGTGGAGCAACGATGCTGAACGTGATGATCGTCGACGATGAGCCCCCGGCCCGAGCGCGCCTCGGCCAGGTGCTGCGCGACTGTTCGGAACAGGTATCGCTGCAAGTCGTCGGAGAGGCCGAAGGCGGTATTCGCGGGCTCGAAGAGGCGGACCGGTTGCGACCCGACGTCGTGCTGCTCGACGTGAACATGCCGGATATGAACGGCATCGAGGTCGCGCGCCATCTGGCGCAGCGGCAAAACCCGCCGGCCGTGATCTTCGTGACGGCCTATGACGAACACGCGCTCGAAGCCTTCGAGGTGCAGGCGCTCGACTACCTCATGAAACCTGTACGCGCAGAACGTCTCGTGGCCGCCCTCGCGCGTGCCGAACGCTTCCGGACCAACGAGCCCCGGATAGAGGAACTGGCCAAGAACATCGGCGCGGTGCGCTCGCACCTCACCGTGTCGGAACGCGGCCGCATGATCCTCGTGGCGATGGAGGAGGTGGTCTACCTTCGGGCCGAGCTGAAGTACGTCACGATCAAGACATCGACCCGCGAATACCTCACCGAGGAGTCGCTGACGTCGCTCGAAGCGGAATTCGGCGACCGGTTCGTGCGAATCCACCGCAACGCGCTCGTCGCCCGCAGTGCGATCCTCGGCTTCCAGCGCGTCCGCGGCAGCGTGGACGACGAAGGCGAAGCCTCCGAGGGGCACTGGGAAGTCCTGCTGAAGGAGGTTCCCGAACGCCTGCCCATCAGCCGCCGGCAATGGCCGACCGTCAAGGCGGCGGCGAGGATCTAGAACCGGTCACGCGCTTGCCTCGGACCGCCAGGGTCCGTCGCCCTCTCCCGGGCGATTAAACTCCGGGCTCCTTCAAAGGGCCCACCCCATGAATTCACCGCAACGGGTCGTGATTGCGACCCGCGAGAGTCCGCTGGCCATGTGGCAGGCCGAGCACGTGCAAGGCCTGCTGCGGCAGCAGGGCGCCCGGGTCGAACTGCTGGGCATGACGACCCGCGGCGACCAGATCCTCGACCGCACGCTGTCGAAAGTCGGCGGCAAGGGCCTCTTCGTGAAGGAGCTCGAGGTCGCGCTGCTCGAGGGCCGCGCCGACCTCGCCGTTCACTCGCTCAAAGACGTGCCGATGGAACTGCCGCCCGAGTTCGAACTGGCCGCCGTGATGACGCGCGAAGACCCGCGCGACTGCATCGTGTCCTCCCGCTATGCCACGCTCGAAGAGATGCCGGCCGGAGCCCGCATCGGCACTTCCAGCCTGCGGCGCGAGCTGATGTTGCGTGCGCGCTTCCCGCGGCTCGCGATCCAGTCCATCCGCGGGAACGTCGGCACCCGCCTCGGGAAGCTCGACCGCGGCGAGTTCGACGCGCTCGTGATGGCCGCGGCGGGCCTCAAGCGGCTGGGACTGGCCGACCGGATCCGGCAGATCATCCCGACGACCGTGTCGCTGCCCGCGCCCGGCCAGGGCGCTCTCGGGATCGAGGTGCTGCGCAGCCATCCGACGGTCAGGGCGCTGCTCGCCCCGCTGAACGACCCGTCGACCCGTGCGGCGACCGCCGCCGAGCGCGGCGTCTCGCGCGGGCTCGGTGGCAGTTGCCAGGTTCCACTGGCCGCGTACGCCGAAGTCGAGGGCGGCGAGCTGCGGTTGCGGGCGCTGGTCGGAAACGCGGCGACCGGCGAGTTCGTCGAGACGGAGATCCGAGGCCCGGTCGCGGACGCCGACGCGATCGCCGCCGAGGCGGTGGCACGGCTCAAGGCGGACGGCGCACTCGAACTGCTCGGCACGGCCTGAGCGGCCCCGGATCATGGGCGCTCCGGTCATCGTCACGCGTCCGGCCGCCCCCGGGCAACGATTGACGGCGGCTCTGCGGAACCGCGGCTGCGATGTGGCCTGGTGGCCGGCCTTCGACATCCTCCCGCCCGCCGACGAGACGGCGGTTCGCGGGGCACTCGCCCGACTGGCCGACTACGACCTCGCGCTCTTCGTCAGTCCGAACGCGGTTCACGCGACGACCGAGCGACTGAGCGGGGCATGGCCAGCCGGCACGGTGATCGGCGCCGTCGGGGCGAGCACCCGTGATTCGGCGCTCGCCGAACTGGCGGGCGCCGCCATGGCGACGGTCGTCGCGCCCGATGACCGCGACGAATCGGGCTCCGAGGGCTTCTGGCGGGCGTGGCGGGCCACCGGGCGCCGCGCTCGGCGGGTGCTGCTGCTGCGCGCTGCCACCGGGCGGGACTGGATCGTCGACCAGTTGCGGGCGGAGGGCGCCGAGGTCGACGCCCTGGCCGTCTATGACCGCTGTCCGCACCGCCTTCCGGCGGGCGAACTGGCCCGCTTGCGCACCTGGATGCAGCGGGGCGTTGCCCCGGCCGTCATCG
Source organism: uncultured beta proteobacterium (assembly GCA_963726405.1). Classification (GTDB taxonomy): domain Bacteria; phylum Pseudomonadota; class Gammaproteobacteria; order Burkholderiales; family Burkholderiaceae_F; genus JAOUJD01. The sequence continues at coordinate 385,555 of CAVSCF010000001.1, forward strand.
TCACGAGCGCGGAAGCCGTGGGCGCTAGCCTCGAACAGGTGCGCGGCATCGAAGGTGCCGCCGAGTGGCTGCAGGCCGGGCGGGCAATTGCCACCCATCCGCGTGTTGCGCAGCGGCTGCAAGCGGCTGGATTCCAGAACGTCGTAACCACCGATAGCGACGACTCGTCCGTGGTCCGCAAGCTAGAATCGTTTCAAGGCTGAACGAGCCGTCCCGCACCGCGACCGTGAGTCGCATCGACACTGGCAGTCATCCAACGTGAGTACCGAATCGACCACGAGCCACGAACCCGCGGTCGCGCCGCCTGCGGTCGTCGAGCCCATTCCGGTCGCGTCGGCCCGGCGTGCGCGGGCGCCATGGGTCGCGCTGCTCGCACTGCTGCTCGCGATCGCCGTCGGCGTGCTGTCGTACTCGCAGCTCGCCAAGGTGAAGCGCGAAACTGCGCGCCGGCTCGGCGAACTGCAACAGGCCGCGTCGGCAGCGACGGAAACGGCAGCGCGTGCCGACGCCGAGGCTCGCTCCGCGCGCCAGCAGAACGCCGTCCTCGAGTCGCGTCTGGCCGAAGTCGAAAGCCAGCGTGAGGCGCTCGAGCAGTTGTATGCCGATCTCTCGCGCGGGCGCGACGAGGCCGTGCTGGTGGAAGTCGAACGCCTCATCACGCTGGGCGCGCAGGAACTGCAGATCAGCGGCAGCGTTCCGACGGCGCTGGCCGCGCTGCAGACCGCGGACGCGCGGCTCGCCCGCCTCGAAGCTCCGCGATTCCTGCCGTTGCGCCGCGTGCTGGCCCGCGACATCGAGCGCCTGAAGGCGGCGCCGACGGTGGACGTCACGGGCATCGCGCTCAAGATCGACCAGCTGATCGCGAGCACCGACACGTGGCCTCTGCTCTCGGACGCGAACGCGAACGCGACGTCGCCGGCGGCGGCGTCCGCCCGCTCTGCGGCGCCACCGCCGCGGCAGCTCGAGTGGTGGGAGCGCACCTGGGACGCGCTGCAGCGCGAGCTGGGCGAGTACCGCGACCTGATCCGCATCCGCGTCGTCGACACGCCCGACGCGATGCTGCTCGGCCAGCAGCAGCAGGTGCTGGTGCGCCAGCAGTTGCGGCTGCGGCTGCTCAACGCGCGCCAGGCGCTTCTCGGCCGAAACGACCGCCTGTACCGCGCCGACCTGTCCGAGGCGCAGGTGCTGATGAACCGTTACTTCGACGTGCGCCAGCGCGATGCCGCCTCGGCACTCGTGTCGATGAAGCAGCTGGCATCGGCCCCGCTGTCCGTCGAAACGCCGAACATCAACGACAGCGTGGCCGCCGTGCGGGCGGTGCGCACCGCCCCGGGGCGTTAGCGATGCGTTGGCTCTCTTCGGCGTTGCTGCTCGCGCTGCTGGCCGCGGTCATCGCGCTCATCCTGCAGATCAACGCCGGGAACGTCGCGTTCCTCGTGCATCCCTATCGGGTGGATGTCTCGCTGAACCTGTTCATCGTCACCCTGGTCGTGCTGCTGGCGGCCGTCTACTGGATCGCACGCGCGATCCAGAAGGTTGCGGATTTCCCGGAACAGGTGCGGCTGTATCGCACGCGACGGGAGGAGGTCGGCGGGCAGCAGGCGCTGATCGAGGCGGTGAAGAGCCTGCTCGAAGGGCGCTTCGCACGCGCGGAACGTGCCGCGCGGGCGGCGCAGTCGTCCGATACGACGGCGGGGGTGGCCGCGCTGATCGGCGCGCGCGCCGCGCACCGGATGCAGGAGTACGAACGCCGCGACGAGTGGCTGCACCGAGCCGAGAACGACACTGCGATGCAGACGGCGCGGCTCGTGGCGAGCGCCGAGATGTGGACGGAGCAGCGCGAGAACGATTCCGCGCTCGACGCGATCGATCGCCTGCAGGGGGCCGGAGCCCGGCACATCCACGCGACGCGCATCGCGCTGAACGCCAACCTCCAGTCAGGCCGCTGGGAAGAGGCGCTCAAGGCGGTGCGGCTGCTGGAAAAGCGCAACGCGCTGCACGCGGTGCTGGCGCGCAAGCTCAAGCATGCGATCTACCGCGAACTGATGCTGGCGCAGCGCCACGATGCGGCTTCACTCGAGGCCTTGTGGCGTCGGCTGCCGGAGGCAGACCGGCACGTGCCGGAGATCGCGCTCGAAGGCGCGCGGATGCTCAACGTGGCGGGGCGAGGCCAGCTCGCGGCCGCGGTCATCGAGGGCGCACTCGGCAAATCCCCTGTGGCCTGGGACGACATGGCCGAGCGACTGCTTGACGAGTACGCGCGCGCGCAATCGTTTCCCGCTCGTCACCAGCTCGAGCGGGCCGAGGCGTGGCTGGCGCAGGCGCCTGCGCGCGGCGCCATCCGCGCGGCGTTGCTGCGCACGGCGGGGCTGGTGTGCCTGCGCGAGCAGTTGTGGGGGAAGTCGAAGGGCTACCTGCAGGACAGCCTGGCGGAGGCAAAGCATCCGGCAACCTTCCTTGCGCTGGCCCGGCTCGCGGAGGCCGTGGGCGACGAGGCCGAAGCCGCACTTCAGTACCGCGAGGCCGCCCTCGGCTTTGCCCAGCTGCCCGCCGCGCATCCCGAGAACTCCATGGCCAGCCTGCGCTCGGGCGTACGCGAGATCGCGCACTGAGCCCGCACCAGGTTTCGTACTTCGCTTGACACGTTGTTGCCGCCATCCATACTTGCGGACCGAGTGCCGGAAAAGCACCGGCCGCTGATTCAACGAGAGCCAGGAGACACACCCCAATGAAGCTGATGCAGCTGAGCGCCGCGCTTGCCCTCGCCGGCGCGTGCGCGAGCCTTCCAGTCGCCGCGCAGACGACGATCAAGATCGGTTATGCAACGGCCGCGAATTCCCACTACGGCGTGGGTTCGACGGCGTTCTGCGAGGACCTCGAAAAAAGGACCTCCGGGCGCTACAAGTGCCAGCACTTCGCCAACTCGGCGCTCGGCGGCGAGCGCGAGATGATCGAGGCGGTGCAACTCGGCACGCTCGACGTGGTGAACACATCGACGGGCCCCGTCGGCAACTTCGTTCCCGAAGTCAACATCGTCGACATTCCGTTCCTGTTCCGCGACTACGACCATGCGCGCAAGACGCTCGATGGCCCGATCGGGCAGGACCTGCTTGCCAAGTTCCCGCCCAAGGGCCTGATCGCGATCGCCTGGACGGAAAACGGCTTCCGCCACATGACCAACAGCAAGCGCCCGATCAACAAGCCCGAAGACGTCAAGGGCCTGAAGATCCGCAGCATGCAGAACAAGGTGCACATCCAGGCCTTCCAGTCGATCGGCATCCAGCCGACCCCGATGGCGTTCCCGGAACTCTTCACTGCACTTCAGCAGGGCACGGTCGACGGCCAGGAAAACCCGATCCCGGTGATCCTGTCGGCGAAGTTCGTGCAGGTCCAGAAACACCTGTCGTTGACAGGCCATGTGTATTCGCCAGCCCTGCTGATCGTCTCCCCGGCGCTTGTGGAACAAGTTGTCGGATGCCGACAAGGCGGCGTTCCGCGAAGCGGGCAAGGCGGGTTCGGCTGCGCAGCGCAAGAAGGTCAACGACGACGAGCGCGACGGTATCGCCCAGTTGCGCGCCGGCGGAATGGAAGTCGTGACCAACGTGGACGGCACCGCCTTCCGCAACGCGATGACGCCGGTGTGGAGCGAGTTCGCAAAGCAGTACGGCGCGGACAACATCAAGCGCATCCAGGACGTGAAGTAAGGGCCCTTTGGACTCGGGAAACGGGCCCCGCGGCGATTCCCCGGGGCCTTTTTTCTGCGCGCTGACATGGTGAAGTGGATTCTTGCGATCGACCGGATCGTCACGAACGCGATCTGGGCCCTGGCGGCGACGCTGCTGGGGACGATTTCCGTCCTCGGTCTGTACCAGGTCCTGATCCGTTTCGTCTTCAACCAGCCCAGTTCGTGGACTGAGGAGATCATCGGCCGCCTTCTGATCTGGACCGTCGCGCTCGGTGTCGTCGCCGCGTTCCGGCAGGGCGCGCTGGTTTCGGTGGACGTGATGCTGCGCTGGTCGCGCGGCCGCTGGCGCCAGGTGGTTCGGCTGATCATCCTGCTCGTGACCGCGACCTTCCTCGGCCTCATCGCCTGGCTCGGCTACGACCTGGCGTGGCGCATCCGCTTCCAGACGTTCGCCAGCATGCCGATCTCGATCAGCTGGGCCTATCTCGCGTTGCCGGTCGGAGCCACCTTCTCGCTGCTCGCAGTGGTGGCGCATTACTTCGATCCGATCAACCGCGAACTGGAAGTGCAGCAGTAGCGCGCCATGTCAATCGCACTGCTCGTCACGATGCTGCTGTGCTTCGCCTTCAGCATCTCGGTCGCCGTCGCCATCGGATTCGCAGCCTGGGTCGGTATCGCCGGCTTCACCGACCTGCCGTGGCTCGCAATGCCGAAGGAGATGTTCACCGCGATCGACAAGTTCCCGCTCGCGGCGATTCCGTTCTTCATCCTCGCCGGCAACCTGATGGAAACCGGCGGCATCTCGCGCCGGCTGGTCGATTTCGCGAAGTCGCTCGTGGGCGGCGTGCAGGGCGGCCTGCCCATGACCTGCGTGCTGACCTGCATGATCTTCGCCGCGGTGTCGGGCTCCTCGGTCGCCACGACCTTCGCGATCGGCGCCATCCTGATCCCGGCGCTGATCCGGCACGGATATCCGAGACCCTGGGCTGCGGCACTGCAGGCCACGAGCGCCGAACTGGGCGTGGTGATTCCGCCGTCGATCCCGATGATCCTGTACGGCGTGGCGGCGGAGGTTTCGATCGGCGAACTGTTCATCGCCGGCTTCGGTCCCGGCTTCCTGATCGGCGGCGCGCTCATGTTGTTTGTCTTCGTCTACTGCAAGTGGCAGGGGTGGGGACGCAACGACGGCGACGGAAGACTGCCGCTGCGCACCGCGGCGATCGACCTCGGCGCGCTGGTCGTCGCCCTGCTCGTGTTCTTCCTGGGCAAGCGGGTGGTGGGTCCCTGGCTGGCCGGGGACGCCACGGCCGACGCTTTCGACCGCATGACCGACCTCACCGGGCTGCTGTTCGGGGTGGCGTACTTCGTCGCGCTGGTCACCATTCCGCGCGTTCGCTCCGCGCTGCTGAAGCGCGCGACGTTCGCGCTGATGATGCCGGTGATCATCCTCGGCGGAATCTACGGAGGTGTCTTCACGCCCACGGAAGCGTCCGTCGTTGCGGTGTTCTACGCCCTGATCGTCGGCATGTTCGTCTATCGGGAAGTCGGACCGAAAGACGTCTGGCACGCGCTGAAGCGCTCGGCGATCTCCTCCGCGGTGATCATGTTCATCATCGCCAACGCGGGGCTCTTCGCTTACCTCATCACCCGGGCCGGCATTCCGGAGCAGATCGGTGCCTTCCTGAAGGAGTCGCTGCAGACCCCGCAATTCTTCCTGCTGGGAGTGAACGTGGCGCTCTTCGTGATTGGCATGTTCATCGAGACCTCGGCCTCGATCATCGTGCTGGCGCCCATCCTCGTTCCGGTGGCGATGCACTTCGGGATCGATCCCGTGCACTTCGGCATGATCATGGTCGTCAATCTCGCGCTCGGGATGATCACGCCGCCGTTCGGCGTCAACCTGTTCGCGGCCTGCACCGTGGCGAAGATCTCGCTCGACCAGATCGTTCCGCGCCTGCTGCCCTTCGTCGCCGTCGTGCTGGCCTGCCTGCTGATCATCACCTACGTGCCGTCGCTGAGCCTCGGCCTGCGCGATCTCGTCTACCGCTGAGCCATTTTTCCGGTTCCGCGGACGGCTGGACGGTGGCGTGCTGAAATGCCGCCGTGGAACACATCAACCAGCTCCTGCTGATCGCAGCCCTCCTGCTGTTTGCGGCGATCGCGCTGTCGGCGGTGTCGCAGCGCCTCGGCGTCCCGTCGTTGCTGGTGTTTCTCGCGGTCGGGCTCGTCGCCACCGAGTTGCCCGGCGCGCCGCGCATCCAGGTCGACGTCTCGACGGCCGCGCTGATAGGCAACCTCGCGCTCGCCATCATCCTGCTCGACGGCGGGTTGCGCACACGGTTCGGCACGCTGCGCATGGTGGCGGGGCCGGCGCTGACGCTTGCGACGGTCGGCGTACTGGTGACGGCCTCGGTAGTGGGGGCGGCGGCCGTCGCGTTGCTGGGATTCGACTGGCGCTATGGACTGCTGCTCGGCGCGATGGTCGGATCGACCGACGCGGCCGCCGTCTTCGCGCTGGTCGGCGGAGGCGGGCTGCGCCTGAACGAACGCGTCGAGGCGACGCTGGAGGTCGAGTCCGGCCTCAACGACCCGATGGCGGTGTTCCTGACAGTCGCGATGATCGAACTGATCCGCACCCCGGGCAGCGATCTCGGCACGCTGGTCCCGCTGTTCCTGCAGCAACTCCTGGTCGGCCTCGCGGTCGGCTGGTCGCTCGGCAAGCTGCTTGGCCGCGTCGTTGCCCGCATCCAGCTCGGCGAGGGGCTGTATGTGCTGCTGATCCAGTCCGGCGGCCTCACCGTGTTCGCGGTCGCAAGCGTGCTCGGCGGGAGCGGATTCCTGGCGATCTACCTTGCCGGCATGATCGTCGCCAATCAGCGCCGCCACGTGACGGTCGACGTGCTGCGCGTCAGCGACGGCTTCGCGTGGCTGGCCCAGGCCGGGATGTTCCTGCTGCTCGGCATCATCACGGACATCGGCGAGCTGACCGACGTCGTCAGTGGCCGCGTCCTGATCGTTGTCCTGGGGCTGATGCTGGTCGCGCGACCGCTCGCGGCCGTGATCTGTCTGCTGCCTTTCCGCTATGCGCGGCGGGAGATCGCCTTCATCGGATGGGTCGGGATGCGGGGCGCTGTCCCGATCGTGCTGGCGCTGTTCCCGCTGCTGGCCGGACTGCCCCAGGCGACGCTGCTCTTCCACGTTGCATTCCTGATCACGCTGCTCTCGCTGCTCCTGCAGGGAAGCACGCTGGGCGTCGCGGCGCGCCTGGCGGGCGTCGAGCGACCGCTCGGATCGGTTGCCTTGTCCAGTGCGACGCTCGAAGGCGGCGAGCCGCCGCGCGAGGTCGTGCAATTCAAGGTGGCTGCAGGTGCCCAGGTAACGACGGCGCCGACCAACGATGTCGACTGGCCCGACCACGTTCGGGTGGTCGAGGTGTGCCGGGGCGGCGCCATCGAGAAGGTCGAGCGCCTGCGGGCGGGCGACCTCGTCACGGTCGTTGCGCCGGAAGCGGTCATCCGGGAACTCGAGAGCCTGTTCAGCGCTCCGCCTCCGGGGGGCGAACTGATGCTCGATCCCGCCGCGACGGTGGGCGACCTGTTCGACTACTACGGCAGGGAACTGCCGGCGGACGCCGGGCACGCGATGCCGCTCACCGCGTTCGTATCGCGTCGGCTGCGCGGGCGCGCGGCTGCCGGTGACGCGCTCAATGTCAACGGCCTGAAGCTGACCGTGCGGCAGAGTGAGCACGGCGTTGCACGGCGCGTCGGGCTGCGCCTGTAGCCCGGGCGGCTTTGCGCCTACCCGTGTTTGATCGCGATGGTCTTGAGGGTCGTGAACCCGAGCAGCGCCTCGAAGCCCTTCTCGCGTCCATACCCGCTCGACTTCACGCCCCCGAAGGGCAGTTCCACGCCGCCGCCCGCGCCGTAGTTGTTGATGAACACCTGGCCTGACCGCAGCTTGCGCGCGAGCCGCATCTGCCGTGCGCCGTCCCGAGTCCACACGCCGGCGACGAGGCCGAACGGCGTGCCGTTGGCGACTCCGATGGCCTGCTCTTCCGATTCGAACGGCATGGCGGCAAGGACCGGCCCGAACACTTCGTCCTGCGCGAGCGGGTGGCCCGCCGGCACGTCGCGCAGCAGGGTCGGCGCCTGGTAGAAGCCGGTCTGCGGCGCATCGTCGACCACGTGACCCTGCGCGGCCATCGGTATCGCATCGCGCTGCGCCTGGCTCAGGAAGTCCCAGACGCGCTGCAGCTGGCTCTGGCGGATCAGCGGGCCGACGTCGAGATCCGCGAGGGCCGGCCCGACACGCAGCGCCGCCATCGCCTTGGCCAGGCGTTCCAGCAGCGCTTCGTATACCGGCCGATGGACCAGCAACCGGCTGCCCGCCGAGCAGGTCTGGCCCGCGTTCTGCACGATCGCGTTCAGCACGACCGGGGTTACCTCGTCGAGGTTGGCGTCGTCGAACACGATCTGCGGCGACTTGCCGCCGAGTTCCAGCGTGACCGGACAGTGATGCTTCGCGGCGGCCTGCGCCACCGCGGTGCCGGTGACCGGGGAGCCGGTGAACGAGATGTGATCGACGCCCGCATGCGCGGACAGCGCGGCGCCGGCTTCGGCGCCGTAGCCCGTGACGATGTTCAGTGCGCCCTCGGGAAAGCCCGCTTCCGCGGCGAGTTCGGCTACGCGCAGCAAGGACAGGCACGCGTCTTCGGCTGGCTTCACGACGCAGGCATTGCCGGCCGCGAGCGCGGCGCCGACGCTGCGACCGAAGATCTGCATCGGGTAGTTCCACGGAATGATGTGACCGGTGACGCCGTGCGGCTCGCGGATCGTCAGCACCGTCATGCCCGTCTGGTACGGGATCGTCTCCCCATGCAGCTTGTCGGCGGCTCCTCCGTAGTACTCGAAGTAGCGTGCGATGGCGGTGGCGTCCGCGCGTCCCTGCTTCAGCGGCTTGCCGGTCGTGCGGGACTCCAGATGCGCGAGGTCCTCGTGATTCGCGGCGACCGCCTGCGCGAGTTTCATCAGCAGGCGACCGCGTTCGGTGGCGCTCATCCGGCCCCAGGGCCCGTCGAGCGCCTCGCCCAGCGCGCGGCGCGCAGCGGTGACCGCGCGGTCGATGTCGACCGCCGTGCCGCGCGCGATCTTCGCGAATGCCTGCCCGTCCGACGGGTCGACGACGTCGATCGTCTGCCCGGTGGCTGACTCCCTCCAGCGATTGTCGATGAAGTGATGCGACCCGCGGGTCGCCGTCCATCCGCCATCCATGGCGCGTCTCCTGTGTGCGTGCCGGCCGATTATTGAGCAAACCCGCCGTCACTCAAAGCACCCGGGGTGATCAACGCATCCCTCAGTAGAATCGGGATTCCCAACAGGACGACATCCATGAACCTCGATCGCGTACCCGCTGGCCGCAACATCCCGGACGACTTCAACGTCATCATCGAAATCCCCGCGCACGCGGACCCGATCAAGTACGAAGTCGACAAGGAAACCGGCGCGCTCTTCGTCGATCGTTTCATCGGCACGTCGATGCATTACCCGTGCAACTACGGCTACGTGCCGAAGTCGCTGGCAGACGACGGTGACCCGCTCGATGTCCTGGTGATCACGCCGTTCCCGTTGCAGCCTGGCGTCGTCGTCCGTTGCCGTCCGCTCGGCGTGCTGAAGATGGAGGACGAGGCGGGCGGCGATTCGAAGTTGCTTGCGGTGCCGGGCGACAAGATCCTGCCCTGGTACAAGAGCTGGCAGAAGTGGTCCGACCTCGCCCCCGAGCGCCTGGCGCAGATCCAGCACTTCTTCGAGCACTACAAGGACCTGGAGCCGGGCAAGTGGGTGAAGGTGATCGGCTGGGAAGGCCCTGATTCGGCACGCAAGGACATCATGGACGCCGTCCGCGCGTACGAATTGGCGAATCCGAAGCCGGCGTTCTGATTCGTCCGGCCCATCCGCGGGCCGGGGGCCGCGTCACGCGGACCGACCGCCACCGGTGCCGATCGGCTCCCGCTTCAGCGCCGTGCGTTCGTTCAGTTCGTCCACATAAGCCTCGATGCCGCCGTGCTCGCGCTCCAGGTAGCGCTGCACGGCCGCGTTGAACGCCGGATGCGATAGCCAGTGCGACGAGAACGTCGTTACCGGTTCGAAACCTCGCGCGAGCTTGTGTTCGCCCTGCGCGCCGCCCTCGAACACGGCCAGCCGACGCTCGATCGCGAACTCGATCATCTGGTAGTAGCTCGTTTCGAAGTGCAGGAACGGCATGTTTTCAACGGCACCCCAGTAGCGCCCGTACAGCCGCGCATCGTCGAAGAGCGCCAGCGCCGCGGCGACGGGTCGGCCCGCATGGTGCGCGGTCACGAGCAGCAGCGTCTCCGGCATGGACCGGGCGAGTTCGAGGAAGAAGGCGTGCGTAAGGTAGGGCGTCGAATGATGCGCGGCGTACGTGCGCGCATAGCAGCGCGCGAAGAACGCCCAGTCGGCCTCCGCAATGTCGGTTCCGACCTTGCGCTGGAAAGTGATCCCGGACTCGACCACCTTGCGTCGCTCTGCGCGCACCTTCTTGCGCTTCGGCTGCGTCAGCGCCGCGAGGTAATCGTCGAAGGTCGCGTAGCCGCGGTTGAACCAGTGGAACTGCACCGAGCGGCGCGTCATCTGGCCGAGGTTGGCGAACCGCAGGGCATCGGCTTCCGGCAGGAAGAGCGTGTGCAGTGACGACAGGCCCGACTCCACGGCGTGCTCGTGAAGCGCCTTCGCCAGCGCGTCGCGTGCCGCCGTGTCGACCGCGAGCAGGCGCGGTCCCGGCACCGGCGTGAACGGCACGGCGACGAGCCACTTGGGGTAGTACTCGAGGCCATGGCGCTGATGCGCGTCGGCCCATGCCCAGTCGAACACGTACTCTCCGTACGAGTGTTCCTTCCGATACAGAGGTGCGGCCGCCGCGAGGTCCTCGCCGCTCCACAGCGTGAGGTAGTGCGGCTCCCAGCCGGTGGCGGTGCTCGCGCACCGGGTGGCATGAAGCGCATGCAGGAACTCATGGCGCACGAAGGGATTGGCGGGCTCGCGGGCGAGCAGGGAGTTCCAGCGCGCGACCCCGAGGTCCGCCAGGTTCCCCACGATGCGCATGCGATAATTCATCGATCCCGCCTGCTCCACCTTCACCGCAGCACCATCAATGGGTTCGAACGTCAAAGTCGCGGTCGCTCAGCTGAATTGCACCGTCGGCGACTTCGAGGGCAACAGCCGGAAGATCGTTGAAGCGGCGCGCCGCGCGGCGGGCGCCGATGTCCTGCTGACGCCTGAACTCTCTCTCACGGGATACCCGCCGGAAGACCTGTTGCTGCGCCGGGCATTCTACGCAGCGACCGACGACGCCCTGCAGAAACTTTGCGCGCAACTGCTGCAGTTTCCGGAGATGAAGGTGGTCGTCGGCCACCCGCTCGCGCGCGAGGGGCGTCGCTTCAACGCTGCGTCGGTGATCTCCGGCGGCATGGTGCTCGGCACCTACTGCAAGCACGACCTGCCGAACTACGACGTCTTCGACGAGCAGCGGTATTTCACGCCCGACAATCGACCGTTCGTCTTCGATGTCAAGGGCACCGTCTTCGGTGTCAACATCTGCGAAGACACGTGGTTCGCGTATGCGCCCGAGTGTGCGCGCGCGGCCGGCGCGGACGTCCTCCTCGTGCTCAATGCGTCGCCGTTCCATTTCGGCAAGCAGCAGCAGCGACTGCAGATCATGCGGACGAACGTCTGCCGGTTCGGCATGCCGGCCGTCTACGCGAATCTCGCCGGCGGGCAGGACGAACTCGTGTTCGACGGCGCCTCGTTCGTGCTCGATGCCGGCGGCAACGTCGTTGCCGGCGCGCCGCATTTCGAGGAGTCCGTGCTGATCGTCGACTTCGTCGACGGCGCCCCGCAGGCCGGCGAGCGCGCGGCCGAGCCGTCGCAAGAAGCACTGGCCTATTCGGCGCTGGTGCTCGGTGTGCGCGACTACGTCGGCAAGAACGGCTTCCCGGGCGCGCTCATCGGGCTGTCCGGCGGCGTGGATTCCGCGCTGACGCTCGCCGTGGCGGTCGACGCCCTTGGAGCCGAGCGGGTGCGGGCAGTGATGATGCCGTCGCAGTACACCTCGCAGATGAGCCTCGACGACGCCGCCGAACTCGCGGAGGCTCTCGGCGTGCGCTACGACGTGCTGCCGATCAAGCCCGCCTTCGACGCGTTTCTCTCCACCCTCGCGCGCGAGTTCCGCGGACTTCCCTGGGACACGACGGAAGAGAACCTGCAGGCAAGGATCCGCGGCACGCTGCTGATGGCGCTGTCGAACAAGTACGGCGCGATCGTGCTGACGACGGGCAACAAGTCGGAAACGGCGGTTGGCTATTCCACCCTGTACGGCGACCTGGCCGGTGGATTCGCCGTCATCAAGGACATCCTGAAGACGCTCGTGTACCGCCTGTGCCGGTATCGCAACGACATCGCCCCCGTGATACCGGAGCGCATCCTGACCCGGGCGCCGAGCGCCGAACTGAAGGCGAACCAGACCGACCAGGACTCGCTGCCGCCGTACGAAGTGCTCGACCGCGTCATCGAGCTCTACATGCAGGAGGGCCTCGCGATTCCGGACATCGTCGCCGAGGGCCTCGACGAGGCGGTGGTCCGCCGGGTGGTGCGGATGATCCGGCTTTCCGAGTACAAGCGGCGTCAGTCGCCCGTGGGCATCCGCGTCACCCACCGGGGCTTCGGCCGCGACTGGCGCTACCCCATCACCAACCGCTTCCGCGAGGAGAACTCGTAAGCCGCTCCGTGCTGCCCGCCCGTTGGACATAGAATTGCACCGAATCGACCGGGAAAGACCAATGAAACAGATCACCGCAGTCATCAAGCCGTTCAAGCTGGACGAAGTGCGCGAGGCCCTGGCCGACGTTGGCGTGAACGGGCTGACCGTCACCGAGGTCAAGGGCTTCGGGCGGCAGAAGGGCCACACCGAGCTCTATCGGGGCGCCGAGTACGTGGTCGACTTCCTGCCGAAGGTGAAGGTCGAGGCGGTGGTTCCGGACGCGCTGGTGGAGCGCGCCATCGAGGCGATCATGAAGGCCGCCCGGACCGGCAAGATCGGCGACGGCAAGATCTTCGTCCGCTCGGTCGAGCAGGTGATCCGCATCCGGACCGGCGAGGAAGGCGAAGCGGCGGTCTAGCCCGGCCGGTCCCGCTGCTTCAGGGACCAGTCGTACCGCCACCCGACCAGCCGCGTGACGGTGATGAGCGCGGCGGAGGCCCACAGCGCCAGCGCCTCCTCGGCGCCCACGCCGCGCAACAGCACGTAGAACCAGCACCCGACGAACGCCGTGATGGCGTACGGCCGGTTGTCGCGCAGCACGATCGGCACCTCGTTCAGGATCACGTCGCGCAGGACGCCGCCGAACACGCCGGTGATGACTCCCATCATCGTTGCCGTGAAGGTCGGCATGCCCGCTTCCAGCGCGAGCGAGACGCCGGCGATGCTGAAGAATCCGAGGCCGATCGCGTCCGCGACGATGAAGCCGGCGTTCGGGATGATGCGATGCGCATGACGCATGATCGGCGTGGCGACGAGCGACAGCGCGAAGATCACGATCACGTACGTTTCGTGCTGCACCCAGAAGAACGGACGCCGGTCGAGCAGGACGTCGCGCAGCGTGCCTCCGCCGAACGCGGTGATGAAGGCGACCGTGAACACGCCGACGACGTCCATGTCCTTGCGCTGCGACTCGGCGAAACCGGAGAGGGCCGCAGCGAGCACCGCCACCACTTCGACGGCGAAGACGAGCGTCAGGGCCTCGTTCACGGGCGGGCGGCCGCGGGTTTCAGCAGCACGACGAGCGCGCCGCTTCCGCCTTCGGCGGGCCGCGCCTGACAGAAGGCGATCACTTCGTCGCGCTGTGCGAGCCAGACACGCGTCTTGCCCTTGAGCACCGGCTGCCTGTCCCTCGAGCCGAGTCCCTTGCCGTGGACGATGCGCAGGCAGCGCACGCCGCGCTTGACCGCTTCGCGCAAGAAGCTGCCGAGCAGTTCGCGCGCTTCGTCGGTGCGGCAGCCGTGCAGGTCGATCTCGTCCTGGATGACCCAGTCACCGCGCCTGAGCTTGCGCAGCACGTCGGGTCCAACCCCGGGGCGGCGGAAGGACAGTTCGTCGTCGGTGTGCAGCAGCGTGTCGATCTCGAACTCGTCCGAGACCGAGGCGACCAGCACCTGCTCGTCGTCTTCCCAGCGTTTCCTGGGCAGCGGCGGGTGAGGGGGACGGTCGTGCTCGACGCGGGCGCGGATCGTCAGCGGCGTGACGTCTCCCACCGCGTCGCGGAACTCGCTGGCCGCCTTGTCCGCCTGGGCCGCGCGCTCGCGCTTTTCGGCGTCGGCCCGCTCGCGATCGCGCTGCTCGGCGGCCAGCCGATCGCGCAGCGTCGCGAGCTGCGACAGGTCCTTCAGGGAGCGGCCCATCGGACGGCCAGGGGCCGGTGCGCCGCGGTCAGGCGGCGAGCGCCTGCTGCGCCCCGGTCGTCACCGGTTGCTGGTTTTCCAGGTAGCGCTGGGCGTCGAGCGCGGCCATGCAGCCGGTGCCCGCGCTCGTGATCGCCTGCCGGTAGACATGGTCCTGCACATCGCCGGCCGCGAACACTCCGGGCACGCTCGTCGCGGTCGCCATGCCAGCCAGACCGGTTTTCGTGATGATGTAGCCGTTGGCCATCTCGAGCTGGCCGGCGAAGATTTCCGTGTTCGGTCGGTGGCCGATCGCGATGAACACGCCCTGCAGCGCGAGGTCCTCGGTCGCGCCGGTCGCCGTGCTCCTGATGCGCACTCCGGTCACACCGCCGTCGTTGCCGAGGACTTCGTCGAGCACGTTGAACACCTTCAGCTCGATCTTGCCTTCCTTCACCTTTTCCATCAGGTGGTCGACCATGATCGGCTCCGCGCGGAACTTGTCGCGACGATGGATCAGCGTGACCTTCTTCGCGATGTGCGACAGGTACAGCGCTTCTTCGACGGCCGTGTTGCCGCCGCCGACGACCGCGACGTCCTGGCCCTTGTAGAAGAAGCCGTCACAGGTGGCGCAGCCGGACACGCCGCGCCCCATGAAGGCCTGCTCGGACGGCAGTCCGAGGTACATCGCGCTGGCGCCCGGTGGCGATGATGAGCGCATCGCAGGTGTACTCGCCGCTGTCGCCGATCAGGCGAATCGGCCGCTCCGCGAGCAGCGCGGTGTGGATGTGGTCGAACACGATTTCGGTGTGGAAGCGCTCGGCGTGCGCGAGGAAACGCGCCATCAGGTCCGGGCCCTGGACGCCGTTGTGGTCCGCGGGCCAGTTGTCGACCTCGGTGGTCGTCATCAGCTGGCCGCCCTGCGCGAGGCCGGTGATCAGCATCGGCTTCAGGTTGGCGCGCGCGGCGTAGACGGCGGCGGTGTACCCGGCGGGTCCGGATCCGAGAATGAGGACGCGGGCGTGTTTGGTGGTGGCCATGTGGTTTCCCCTGATTCGAGTCGATTATATGGGGACGGTCCGAGCTTTCCCGATGGCGGGATGCCACTCAGGACCTTCGGATTACCCATGCCCGGTGGCCCCCGGACGGGCGGCAATTACATCTGGCGGAAGCGGTGCGTGTAACTGTCGGAGACGAGCAGCGTCTCCTGGCGCGTCTTGAGTTTCACCAGCATGCGGCCGCGGAAGTCGCGCGTCACGCCGGCGATCGATGCGGCGTTCACCAGCGTGGAGCGATGGATCTGCCAGAACTGGTTCGGATCGAGTTCCTCCACCAGTTCCTTGAGCGGTTTGCGGATCAGCGCCTCGCCCTCGTGCGTCACCACGCGCGTGTACTTGTTGTCGGCCTGGAAATAGCTGACCTCGTCGACCGTGATGAGCTTCAGGTTCTGGCCCACCGAGGCGTTGATCCAGCGCAGGTACTGCCGTGTGGCCGACGGGCCGCTCGAGGAGCCCAGCGCGTTCAGGGCCGCGTCCAGGCGGGCGGGGGGCGAACCAAGCCGCTGCTTCACTCGCGAGACCGCCGTGAACAGCCGTGCAGCCGAGACCGGCTTCAGGACGTAGTCGACCGCGCCCTGGTCGAAGGCGGCCACGGCGTGCTGGTCGTAGGCGGTGACGAAGACCACGTGGCAGCGTCCGCTCGCCTGGCGCGCCACTTCGAGCCCTGTGGCCCCCGGCATCTGGATGTCGAGGAACATGACGTCGGGCCGATGCTCGTCGAGCAGGCGCAGCGCCTGCACGCCGTCGGCCGCTTCGCCGACGATGGCGAGTTCCGGCCACAGTTGCCCGAGTTGCTCCACGAGTTGTCCGCGCAACGTGGCTTCGTCCTCGGCAACGATGGCAGTCGCGGGGCTCATGGCGAGAAGCTTAGCGGTCGGGCACGCGCAGGGTGAACTGGGTGGTGTTCGAATCGAGTTCGACGCACTCCAGCCTCGCCCGGTCGCCGTACAGCCCCGCGAGGCGGTCCCGCACGCGAGCCAGTTCGAAGTCCTCGTCGCAGCCGCCGGCGCACTCGATGCGGGTCACGATGACCACCTCGTTGCCCGCTTGCTGCACGCCGATGCGGATCGACTCGGGCAACGCCTCGTCCTGTCCGCGCACGGCGCGCTGGATCAACGGCAGCAGCAGCATCGGGTAGAAGCGGGCGGCGCTGCACGGCTCGCCGACGGTCACGGTGAGCGTGGGACGCCCGCCGTGCAGGGACGTGACGACGGCCAGATAGGCGCGCACCAGGTCGAGTTCCGCGCCGACGGTCGAACCCGGCTCGCGCAGGCGCGGCAACGCCACCCGCAGGTACTGGATCAGCCGGTCGAGATGTGTCGGCCGCGGCGGCGGCGTTCCTCTCGTAGAGCGTCTCGATCGCCACGAGCGCGTTGAACAGGAACTGCGGCTCGACCTGCGCCTGCATTGCCGCGAGCCTGGATTCGAGGGCGGCGCGGGCGATCGATGGTCTGTTCCTGCCGCGCGGCGTGACATGGCCGACATCGTCGCCGCACGCCGCTGGAGGATCTCGAGGGCGACAACGAAGAGGAAGCTGAACAGCCCCAGGTGGAAGGTGTTGCCGAGGATGGCGACCAGACGGGCGGCAGCGCCCGCTTCCTGCCGATCACTTCCGCCCAGATCTCCCCGATGGCGATGGAGTGCAACAGCGGAACGATGACGACGAAGCCAGTACGCCGCTGATGACGATGGCGAGGGCGAGGGCCCGGTTCCGGGCGGTCCGGTGGACGCATGGCCGAGGTCGCCGCGGACCAGGCGAGCAGGGTGATGATGAACAGCACGATCGTGCTGAACACGTCGAACACGATGATGTGTCCGACTCCCGGGCGGCCGAACTTGTCGGCGAGGAGCGAGATGTCGTGAACGGCGACCAGCAGCGTGCCCGAGGACGAGAGCAAGTCCATGTCGGCGGTTGAGCCGGCCCCGCCCCAAGGCCGCGCACGCAGCGCGTCGTCACCCGCTGGTCGACTGCGCTCACCGGACTACCTGTGCCTGCGCCCGGAAGAGCGGGCGGCCGCGCTCCATGCTGGACGGCGTCGCGACGGCAGAGCGGCATGCGGACTGACGCGACGACGCCGCGCGGCTCGGCCGCCAACAAAGACAGCGCCGCGCGCGGCCCGTACAAGACCGTCAGGCGCGATCGGGTATTGGCGAGACCGACGCCGCTGCCTCCGGTGGAAGAGAACCCTGCCCCGTTGTCGCGCACGTCGATCAACAGGTCGTCGCCGTCCCGCCGGGCCACGATGTCGATGCGGCCGCCTTCCGGCAGCGGCGACAGGCCATGCTTGATCGCGTTTTCCACCAGCGTCGGCAGCACCATCGGCGGCACCTGCGCATCGTCCAGCGCCGGGTCCGCCTCGATGGTGAAGTTCAGCCGCTCCCCCATGCGCATCTTCAGGATGGTGAGGAAGGAGCGCGCCAGTTCGAGTTCACGTGCGAGCGTGGAGCCGGACTGTCGCATCGTGGGCAGCGCCGCGCGCAGGTAGCTGATGAGGCTCGACAGCATCTCCCTGCCCTGGTGCGGCGCCGTCTCGTAGAGCCGTTTCACGTTGGCGAGGGTGTTGAACAGGAAATGCGGCTCGATCTGCGCCTGCAGCGCCGAGAGCTTCGCTTGGATCATCTGCGCGGTCAGCGTCTGCCGCCGACACTCGGCGTCCACGAGGTCGGCACGTGCGCGCTCTTCCTGGCGCAGCGAACTGAAGAGCCAGTAGGCGAGCCCGCCGACAACGGCCCACAGGGAGAAGATGGCCAGGAAGAGGGGTGGCTTTTCCGATCAGGTCCGAGCAGCGGCACGCCTTCCGCGTAGAACCGGACCGGGAAGCTGAGCGCCGTCAGTGCGACCGCCACCAGCACGCCGAGGCTGACCGCGGAGCGTTGCGGGAGGCGCTTCGCGGCGGCGTACGCACTCCAGCGGCCGCGATGCCGAACAGCAGCATCATCCCGGTGATCATGTTGGCCCGGGTGGCGCGGGCGAAAGCGGAGATCAGCGCTTCGATCGGTTCCTGGTACATCGTGACGATGATCCGACCGACGATCAGCAGCATGCAGAACAGCAGGGTAACCGCGACGTTCTTCAGGTTGAACACGCGGAAGAACGCCGCGCGGGCGCCGGTGTCCGTCGCGCCCGCGGCAGTCGTGCCGCCAGAGATCGTGGCCATGGCCCATTCTGGAAGCGCGCGCGCCGGGCTGCAATCGGCAGCGCGATGAATCCGACCGCGGCTGGCGTGAACCGCCACTGATGGCGATGAAACCGACCCAAAACGCGGGGTCTGGCGGGCCCGGTTTTCGCTGGCCTGCTCCCCTCGCCACCTATAATCCGCCGCCATGGCGTCAAGGACGGGTGCGGGAAGCATGGCGGGATCATCGGCGGACGGGGCCTGGGTGCGAACACGCGGAGCGGCGGCCGAGGTCCCGACGAACGGCCGGCTGACGCGCCTGCTCGCGGAAACACGCTGGATTGTCGGGGCGCTTCTCGCCCTCGCCCTGTTCGCGATACTGATCACCTACAGCGCGTCCGACCCGTCGTTCACTCACACGGTATCGAACGCCAACGTCACCAACATCGGAGGCCGGGTCGGCGCGTGGGTCGCGGACATCGCGCTGCTCCTCTTCGGCGTCTCGGCCTACCTGATCGTCTTCGGACTCGTCGTGTGGGTGGTGCGTGGATTTCGCGCGCTGCACCGCGCGGCGGCCGGCGCCGACCCGCTGAGCGACGAGTTGCCGGCGTGGGCGCATGCCCTCGGCTTCGTGCTGCTCATCGCGGGCGCACTGGGGCTCGAATCGCTGCGGCTTGCCCTGAGCGCATCCCTGCCGGGTTCAGCCGGAGGCGTGTTCGGCAACGCGATCGCGCAGTTCGTCCGCGCCGGGCTCGGCTACACCGGGGCGACGGTGCTGTTCCTGGCGGCCATCGCCATCGGTCTGTCGCTGTTCCTCGATTTTTCATGGCTGGCGGTCGCCGAGCGCGTGGGCCGGTTCATCGAGGGCTTTTCCCGCCGTGCCGAACTGCGGCGCGAGGAGGAAGAGGACCGCGCGATCGGCGAGGCGGCGAGCAAGGTGCGCGAAGCAGCACTGGTCGAGGAGCGCGAGCGCATCGAAGACGCTCCGCCCGTGCACATCGAGCGGCCGCCCACGGCCGTCAAGCCTTCCGAGCGCAAGCAGAAGGAGAAGCAGGTTCCCTTGTTCGCCGAGATGGCGGATGCGCGCCTGCCCGCCCTCGACCTGCTCGACGATGCGCCGCCGCACACCGAAACCATCTCCACCGAGACCCTGGAGTTCACGTCGCGGCTGATCGAGAAGAAGCTGCGCGACTTCAACGTCGAGGCCGCGGTCGTCGCCGCGTATCCCGGCCCGGTGATCACGCGCTACGAGATCGAGCCTGCGGTGGGGGTGAAGGGCAGCCAGATCGTCAACCTCGGCAAGGACCTGGCACGCGCGCTCTCGCTGGTGTCGATCCGCGTCGTCGAAACGATCCCGGGCAAGAACCTGATGGGCCTGGAACTCCCGAATCCGCGACGCCAGAACGTGCGGCTGTCCGAGATCCTCGGCTCGGCCGTCTACAACGAGAGCCATTCGCTGCTGACGCTCGGTCTCGGCAAGGACATCGCCGGCAAACCGGTCGTGGTCGACCTCGCACGCATGCCGCACCTGCTGGTCGCGGGCACCACCGGGTCCGGGAAGTCGGTCGGCATCAACGCGATGATCCTGTCGATGCTCTACAAGGCCGATCCGTCGCAGGTGCGCCTGATCCTGGTCGACCCCAAGATGCTCGAACTGTCGATCTACGAGGGCATTCCGCACCTGCTCGCGCCCGTCGTCACCGACATGCGCGAAGCCGGCAACGCGCTGCAGTGGTGCGTGGCGGAGATGGACAAGCGTTACCGGCTGATGAGCAAGCTCGGCGTTCGCAGCCTGTCAGGCTACAACCAGAAGATCGCCGAGGCGCGCTCGAAAGGCGAGTTCGTCACGAACCCGTTCTCGCTGACACCTGACGACCCGGAACCGCTCGATCCGCTGCCGATGATCGTGGTCGTGATCGACGAACTGGCCGACCTGATGATGGTCGCGGGAAAGAAGGTCGAGGAACTGATCGCGCGCATCGCGCAGAAGGCGCGGGCCGCGGGCATGCACCTGATCCTCGCCACGCAGCGGCCCTCGGTCGACGTGATCACCGGACTCATCAAGGCCAACATACCGGCGCGCATCTCCTACCAGGTCTCGAGCCGCATCGACTCGCGCACGATCCTCGACCAGATGGGCGCCGAGTCGTTGCTGGGGCAGGGCGACATGCTGTACCTCGCCCCCGGCACCGGGCTGCCCACGCGCGTTCACGGCGCCTTCGTCGCTGACGCCGAGGTGCACCGCGTGGCGGAGTACCTCCGCTCCAAGGGGGAGCCGCAGTACATCGAGGGCCTGCTCGAAGCGCCGGAGTCCGGCGGGGACGAAAGCGCCGGCGGTCAACCGGGCGGGGAGGCCGACCCGTTATACGACCAGGCCGTCGAGATCGTGCTCAAGAACCGGCGCGCCTCGATCTCGCTGGTGCAGCGTCACCTGCGGATCGGCTACAACCGGGCCGCACGCCTGCTCGAGGACATGGAACGGGCCGGCATGGTCTCTGCCATGCAGAGCAACGGCAACCGCGACATTCTCGTGCCCAGCCGCAGCGACGACTGACGCGCATTTCAGGGGTTTCTTATGCATTGGTTACGGCTTGCCTTCCTGGCGGTGGCCTGCGCGTGGCTCGCGCCGGCGGACGCCGCTTCGATGGACCAGTTGCGCGCGTTCCTGACCCAGACAACGACCGCGCGCGGCGAGTTCGAGCAACGTGTGTCGGGACGCAGCGGCAGTGCCCAGCCCGTCTCCAGCGGGCGCTTCGTCTTCCAGCGCCCCGGCAAGTTCCGCTGGAGCTACGACAAGCCGTACGAGCAACTGATCGTCGCCGACGGCATGCGCCTGGTGCTGTTCGACAAGGACCTGAACCAGGTGACCATCCGCAAGCTCGGCGCCGCACTGCCGTCGAGCCCGGCCTCCATCCTGTTCGGCTCCAACGACTTCGAGAAAGAGTTCGAAGTCACCGATGCGGGGGCGCGCGACGGGCTCGAGTGGGTGCAGGCGAAGCCGCGGGCGAAGGACTCGACGTTCGAGCGCATCGAGATCGGGTTCAGGGACGGCCTGCCACTGGCAATGCGGCTCGCCGACAACTTCGGGCAGGTCACCCAGTTGACCTTCGCTAAGGTCGAGCGCAATCCGAAGCTCGACGCGGCGGCGTTCGCGTTCGCGCCGCCGAAAGGTGCGGACGTGCTCACCGAGTAGCGCTCACCGAGGGACCAACCGGCCGACAGGCACCGAAGCCCGGCCGGGAGCGCGGTGTAGCCTTCGAGCGGATCGCACTTACAACCATGCAGGATCTTTTCAGTTCCAGCCCCGCCGGCGTCCCGCTCGCCGAGCGCGTGCGACCGCGCTCGATCGACGAGGTGGTCGGTCAGTCGCACCTGCTGGGTCCCGGCAAGCCGTTGCGCGTGGCGTTCGAGTCGAAGCGGCCGCACTCGATGATCCTGTGGGGGCCGCCGGGAGTCGGCAAGACGACCCTCGCGCGGCTGATGGCCGATGCCTTCGGGCTCGACTTCATCGCGATCTCGGCGGTGCTCGGCGGAGTGAAGGACATCCGCGAGGCGGTGGAGCGCGCGCAGCTCAACCGGGCACAGTCGCAGCGGGGCACCGTGGTTTTCGTCGACGAAGTCCATCGCTTCAACAAGGCGCAGCAGGACGCCTTTCTTCCGCACGTCGAGTCGGGCCTGTTCGTCTTCATCGGCGCCACCACCGAGAACCCGTCGTTCGAAGTTGTCGGTGCCTTGTTGTCGCGCGCCGCGGTCTACGTGCTCGAGCCGCTGACGCGCGATGAACTGGAGCAACTCATCGACCGTGCCTGCGAGCACGAACTCGGCGGGCTCGTCGTTGAAGCAGAAGCGCGCGCGATGCTCGTCGATCTGGCCGACGGTGACGCGCGGCGCCTGCTGAACGCGCTCGAAGTGGCGGCCAACGCGGCGCGGGACAACGGTCTCGCGGCGATCGGCGGACCGTTCCTGCGGGACGCGCTGCCCGCGACGCTGCGCCGGTTCGACAAGGGTGGCGAAAACTTCTACGACCAGATCTCGGCACTGCACAAGTCGGTCCGCGGTTCCGATCCCGATGCGGCGCTCTACTGGATGGCGCGGATGTTCGACGGCGGCGTGGATCCGCGTTACGTGGCACGGCGCGTGGTGCGCATGGCGACCGAGGACGTCGGTCTCGCGGACCCGCGCGCGCTCGAGGTGGCGCTGGCCGCGATCGGGACGTACGAGCGACTCGGGTCACCCGAAGGCGAACTCGCGATCGCCCAGGCCGTGGTCTACATGGCGTGTGCCCCGAAGTCGAACGCGCTGTACAAGGCCTATGGCGACGTGCGCGCGTTTGTTGCAACGGACGGTTCGCGGCCAGTGCCCATGCGGTTGCGCAACGCGCCGACGAAGCTGATGAAGGATCTCGGCTACGGCGAAGGCTATCGCTACGCGCACGACGAACCCGACGCCTACGCCGCCGGCGAAACCTACCTTCCGGACGGCATGAAGCGCGTGCACTGGTACGAACCGACCGAACAGGGCGTCGAGCAGCGCATTCGCGAACGGCTGCAGTACCTGCGCGGGCTTGACCGCCATCAGCGCAAGGGACCGGACAAGACCTGACGACCGGATGACGTGACCGTGGTCGGGAGCCGTGCGCAGCCGGCGATCCGCGCTACGGCACGTGAAGGGCTCTTTGCGCAGCCCTTGATGCGATCGAGTTGCGCAGGCCGGCCCGAGCGGAGAAAATCGGGCCATGCCGCTCCTGATCTTCCCCGCCGTCCGCCCGCGAAGTCGATCTCGCTTCGCCTGACCTGGCGCCGCTGGCCGCGCGCCATCGCCTCGCCCACCAGACAACATCGGGTCCGCTCGGCGGGCCATACAAGGGTTTGCCATGCTCGACATCGCACTGCTACGCAAGGACATCGCTGCGGTCGCCGCGCGGCTGAAGACGCGTCCCTACGACCTTGACGTGGAAGGCTTCAACGCGCTCGAGAGCGAGCGCAAGTCGTTGCAGATGCGCACCGAAGAGCTGCAGGCCAAGCGCAACGCGCTGTCGAAACAGGTCGGCCAGCTGAAAGCGAAGGGCGGGGACGCGAGCGCAGTGCTGGCCGAGGTGGCGGCCATCCCGGAACAGGTGAAGACGCTCGAGGGGCAGCTCGCCAATGTCCAGGCGCGACTGCAGAACTACATGCTGAATGTGCCGAACGTGCCGCACGAATCGGTGCCCGCCGGACGCTCGGCGGACGACAACATCGAAGTGCGGCGGTGGGGCACGCCACGCGCGTTCGACTTCGACGTGCGCGACCACGTGGACGTCGGCGCGCCCCTCGGGCTCGATTTCGAAACCGCCGCGAAGATTTCAGGGTCGCGCTTCGCGTTGCTGAAGGGCCCGGTGGCGCGCCTTCACCGCGCGCTCGCGCAGTTCATGCTCGACCTGCAGACGACGGAGCACGGCTACACCGAGTGCTACACGCCGTACATCGTGAACGCGGACAGCCTGCTCGGCACGGCGCAACTGCCGAAGTTCCGCGACGACATGTTCTGGGTCACGAAGGGAGGCGGCGAGGACAAGGAGGAGCTGTACCTCATCTCGACCTCCGAAATTTCCATGACGAACATCGTGCGTGGCGAACTTTTGCCGGAGTCCGCGCTGCCGCTGAAGTTCACGGCGCACACACCGTGCTTCCGCTCCGAGGCCGGGAGCTACGGCAAGGACACGCGCGGGATGATTCGCCAGCACCAGTTCGACAAGGTCGAGATGGTTCGCATCGCCCACCCTTCGCAGTCGTACGACGCGCTCGAGCAGATGGTGGGCAACGCCGAAGCGGTGCTGCAGCGACTCGGGCTGCCGTACCGGGTGGTGCTCCTTTGCACGGGGGACATGGGATTCGGCTCCGCCAAGACCTACGACCTCGAGGTCTGGCTGCCGGGACAGCAGGCGTACCGGGAAATCTCCTCGTGCTCCAACTGCGAGGCGTTCCAGGCGAGACGGATGCAGACGCGCTTCAAGAACGTCCAGGGCAAGACGGAGTTCGTGCACACCCTGAACGGGTCGGGCCTGGCCGTCGGTCGAACGCTTGTCGCCGTGCTGGAGAACTATCAGCAGGCGGATGGCACCGTCGTCGTCCCGGAGCCTCTGCGGCCATACATGGGCGGCCTGGAAGTACTGAAGCCGGTCTGACGCGACGGCCCGGATATAATCGCGGGCTCGCTGCATCTGATTCGACCGGAAGGGTGGCAGAGTGGTCGAATGCGCCGGATTCGAAATCCGGTGTACGGTTCTACCGTACCGTGGGTTCGAATCCCACCCCTTCCGCCAGTACGACGGGGCCCGCAAGGGCCCCTTTGTTTTCCCCGGCGGACAAATCGGCTCCCTTGTTGACGAGGCGTTCCTCAGGCTCGCGGTACGCCGAAGCTTCCGCCACTAACACGGTAGCGCTAAGGGAAAACCCGCCCCTCCGTGGCGCGCGTACGTCCCAATGCTGCGAAGCAGCGCCGAAACGTCGAAGAGTGTCAGCTTCCTGTAAGCGCTACTCCCTACCGTCCGTCCCACTAGAGCGGGAACACTAAAAAGAACACAGCAACGAGAGAGCGGACGGGAACGCCATGAGCAACATCGAATCGATCCTGCAGGAGCACCGGATCTTTCCGCCGAGCGCGGAATTCGTCAAACAAGCCAACGTGTCCGGCATGGACGCCTACAAGGCGCTTTGCGCGGAAGCCGAACGCGACTTCACGGGGTTCTGGGCGCGCCTGGCGCGCGAAAACCTGAAGTGGACGAAGCCGTTCACGCAGGTCCTCGACGAGTCGAACGCGCCGTTCTACAAGTGGTTTCACGACGGCGAACTGAACGCCTCGTACAACTGCCTCGACGTCAACCTCGAAAACGGCAACGCCGAGAAAGTCGCCATCATCTTCGAGGCCGATGACGGCAAGGTCACGAAGATCACCTACCGGGAACTGCATGCGAAGGTGTGCCAGTTCGCCAACGGCATCAAGGCACTCGGCTTCAAGAAGGGCGAGCGCGCAATCATCTACATGCCGATGTCGATCGAGGCCGTCGTCGCGATGCAGGCCTGCGCCCGCCTCGGCATCACGCACTCCGTCGTCTTCGGCGGCTTCTCCGCGAAGAGCGTGCAGGAGCGCGTGATCGACGCGGGCGCGACGCTCATCATCGCGGCCGACGAGCAGATGCGCGGCGGCAAGGCCATTGCGCTCAAGCCGGCCATCGACGAAGCCTTCACGATGGGCGGCTGCGAGGGCGTACGCAAGGTCATCGTCTATCAGCGCACCGGCGGCAAGGTCAACTGGGTCGAAGGCCGCGACGTTTGGATGCACGACGTCATGAAAGGCCAGGCGAGCACCTGCGAGCCGGTGGCCGTCAACGCGGAACACCCGCTTTTCATCCTGTACACCTCGGGGTCGACCGGCAAGCCCAAGGGCGTGCAGCACTCCACCGGCGGCTACCTGCTGTGGGCGGCGCTGACGATGAAGTGGGCGTTCGACATCAAGCCATCGGACGTCTTCTGGTGCACCGCCGACGTCGGCTGGGTCACGGGACACACGTACGTCTGCTACGGCCCGCTTGCCGTTGGCGCCACCGAAGTGATCTTCGAGGGCGTGCCCACGTATCCGGATGCCGGACGTTTCTGGAAGATGTGCCAGGACCACGGTGTCACCATCTTCTACACCGCGCCGACGGCGATCCGCTCGCTGATCAAGGCGGGCAGTGACCAGCCGGCCAAGTACAACCTGTCGAAGCTGCGCGTGCTTGGAACGGTGGGCGAGCCGATCAATCCCGAAGCCTGGATGTGGTACTACACCGTGGTGGGCCAGTCGCGCTGCCCGGTGGTCGACACGTTCTGGCAGACCGAAACCGGCGGCCACATGATCACGCCGCTGCCGGGCGCGACGCCGCTGGTGCCGGGATCGTGCACGCTGCCGCTGCCGGGCATCATGGCCGCGATCGTCGACGAAACCGGTCACGACGTTCCAAACGGCCAGGGCGGCCTGCTGGTCGTCAAGCGCCCGTGGCCGTCGATGATCCGCACCATCTGGGGCGACCCGGAACGCTTCAAGAAGTCCTACTACCCGGCCGATCTCGGCGGCAAGCTCTACCTGGCCGGGGACGGCTCGGTGCGCGACAAGGAGACCGGTTACTTCACCATCATGGGCCGCATCGATGACGTGTTGAACGTCTCCGGTCACCGGATGGGCACGATGGAAATCGAGTCTGCGCTCGTCGCCAATCCGATGGTGGCGGAAGCCGCGGTGGTGGGTCGGCCCGATGACATGACCGGCGAAGCCGTGTGCGCGTTCGTCGTCCTGAAGCAGGCCCGCCCGAGCGGCGAGGAGGGACTTCGCATCGCCAAGGAACTGCGTGACTGGGTGGCGAAGGAGATCGGACCGATCGCCAAGCCCAAGGACATCCGCTTCGGCGACAACCTGCCGAAGACGCGTTCCGGCAAGATCATGCGGCGCCTGCTGCGCTCGATCGCGAAGGGCGAAGAGATCACCCAGGATGTATCGACGCTGGAGAATCCGGCGATTCTTGAGCAATTGAAGGTGACGCTTTGACCGTCAAAGAGCACACGGTTTCGGAGGTTGTTGGAGGCAGACAGAAGGGGCGGCACAGCTCCTCTTGGTAGTGACGGGCCCGGCGGATCTGACGATTCGCCGGGCCTTCGTACATAAGAAGCTGCGCAGCATTCGGGTATACCCGTGCTGCGCAAAGAAATGACGCGGACTTCGGCATCCGCCAAGGAGACAGGTAGCGATGGCGTTCGCTTTGCTCGTTGCGCAGCAGTTGGCGCTGGTGGCCGCCCTGGCGTTGTTCGGCCAGTTGATGGTCGGCGTCTTCAACTGGCGCGCGCGCGAGCAGAACCTTGTCTACAAGCTGTTCCAGACCGTCGCCAGTCCCGTCGTGAAACTGGTGCGACTGATCACACCGAAGATCGTGCTCGACCGGCACATCCCGATCGGGGCGTTCATGGTTCTCCTGTTCGCCTATTTCTGGCTCGGCCTGGCGCATCGCGACTCCTGCCGCGCCGATCTGACCCAGGCGGGTTGCTACAAGTGGGTCGAAGCCTGGAGCGCGGGAGTACCGAAGCAATGAGTTCCATCGCAACGAAGTTGACGGTCTGGTGGCTGAACCGGCGCGCCAACGCCGCGCTGATCTTCAAGCGCAACCAGCAGGCGATCGAGGCGTACCGGGAAATGGTGGCCATCGATCCGGGCAACCAGTTCGCGCTCCTCATGATCGGCAATCTGCTGGCCGAGTCCGGTGACCACGCCAAGGCGGTCGACGTGCTGAAGCGGCTCACCGCGCTCAACCCGGAGCACGCCGACGGCTGGTTCAACCTTGGTTTCCTGCTCGACAAGACGGACCAGTTGGCCGAGGCCGAGCGGTGTTTCCGGCGGGCTGTCGAACTGAAGCCGTCCCTCGACCGCGCCTGGTACGGCCTGGGCCTGGTCCTCATCCGCGAAGAACGACTGGACGAAGCTGTCGATGCGCTGAAGCAGAACATCAAGCTGCAGCCGTTCAGTCCTTACGGCTATTACCAGCTCGGCATGACGTACCACCACCTCGGACGCAGCGAAGATGCGTGGAAAGTGCACGAGCAGCTGACCGGGTTCGAACCCAAGTTCTCAGCCACCCTCAAGAGGGATCTCGAGCGAACGCCGTCTCGCTCGATATCCGTCGTGAGCAGCAACCCCCAACCAAAGGAGGAAATCACCACGCAAGCCACCTAGTCCGAGGAGACGGAAGACCACCAAGGAGAGAAAATGCAAACGACCGAAAAACATAGAGAGTATTGGAGCCGGAACCTCCGGCTCACTGCAGTACTGCTGTTCATATGGTTCGTCGTCACCTACGTGATGGCGTACTTCGCGATCCCGCTCGCCGAAATCAACTTCTTCGGATGGCCGCTGTCGTTCTACATGGCGGCGCAGGGATCACTGATCATCTACGTGCTCATCATCTGGTATTACGCGCACGTTCCATGCGCAAGATGGACCTCGAGTACGGCGTGGACGAAGGGGAAGCCAAATGAGCGCCGTCAGTTCGAACCGCGCCTTCTTCAACCAGCTGAAGAAGTACTACACGTGGTACACGGGCGGCTTCGTCTTCTTCGTCGTCGTGCTCGCGATCCTCGAGCAGATGGGGCTGCCGCGCGTCTGGATCGGTTACACGTTCCTGTTCGCGACGATCTCGCTGTACGCAGGCATCGGCATCATGAGCCGCACGGCCGATGTGGCCGAGTACTACGTCGCAGGTCGCCGCGTCCCTGCGCTTGTTCAACGGCATGGCGACGGGCGCGGACTGGATGTCGGCGGCCTCGTTCATCGGCATGGCCGGCACGCTGTACCTGAGCGGCTTCGACGGCCTTGGCTTCGTGATCGGCTGGACCGGCGGTTACGTGCTGGTGGCGCTGTTCCTCGCGCCCTACCTGCGCAAGTTCGGGCAGTTCACGATCCCCGACTTCCTCGGTGCACGCTACGGCGGCAACATCCCGCGCTCGATCGGCGTGTTCGCGGCGATCCTTTGCTCGTTCACGTACGTCGTCGCGCAGATCTACGGCGTCGGCATCATCACGTCCCGCTTCACGGGTGTCGAGTTCGGGGTCGGCGTGTTCCTCGGCCTCGCCGGTATCCTGGTCTGTTCGTTTCTCGGTGGAATGCGCGCGGTCACCTGGACGCAGGTCGCGCAGTACATCATCCTGATCGTCGCCTACATGATCCCGGTGGTGTGGCTGTCGGTGAAGATCACCAACTTCCCGATTCCGCAACTTGTCTACGGGCAGGTGCTGCAGAAGGTGACGGCCAAGGAGAAGGAGCTCACGACCAATCCCGGTGAGATTTCCGTGCGCGAGATCTACAAGAAGAACGCCGCGGACGCCAAGGCGCGCATCGACGCACTGCCGGCGTCGTGGGAAGCGGGCAAGACGGCCGCCGCCCAGCGGGTCGAGGACCTGAAAGCCTCGAATGCACCGGTCGCGGACATCCGGGCGGCGGAAAAGGCCGCGGCGGATTTCCCGAAGTCACCCGATGATGCGAAGGCCGCGTGGGCCAAGCAGATCGCGGGCAACAACGCCAAGGCCGGGCCGCCGCTGCCTCACGCGACGCCGTATCCCACGAGCAAGACGGGTGAGGCCGGGGAGAAAGAACGGGCGACCAAGCGCAACAACTTCCTGGCGCTGGTGTTCTGCATGATGTTCGGCACGGCTGCACTGCCTCACATCCTGATGCGTTACTACACGACGCCCTCGGTACAGGAAGCACGCGTGTCCGTGTTCTGGTCGCTGTTCTTCATCTTCCTGCTTTACTTCACGGCGCCTGCACTCGCGGTGCTGGCGAAGTACGAGGTCTACCACAACGTGGTGGGCTCCTCGTTCGCCAACCTGCCGGCATGGGTGGCTGCCTGGAGCAAGATCGATCCGACATTGATGGCGATCTCGGACGTCAACAAGGACGGAATCGTCCAGCTCGCGGAGATGACCCTCGGCGGCGACATCATCGTGCTGGCCACTCCGGAAATCGCGGGGCTGCCGTACGTGATCTCGGGTCTGGTGGCTGCGGGTGGTCTTGCAGCTGCACTGTCGACTGCAGACGGCCTGCTGCTGACGATTGCCAACGCGCTGTCGCATGACCTGTACTACAAGATGATCAACCCGAACGCCTCCACCCAGAAGCGCGTCATGATTTCCAAGCTCCTGCTCCTGGTGGTGGCCATCTTCGCGGCGTGGGTCACATCGCTGAAGCCGGGCAACATCCTGTTCCTGGTTGGCGCGGCGTTCTCGATGGCCGCTTCGGCGTTCTTCCCGGCACTTGTCCTCGGGGTGTTCTGGAAGCGCGCCAACAAGTGGGGAGCCGTCACAGGCATGGTCGCGGGCCTGGGCATCTGCCTGTACTACATGGTGCACACCTACCCGCAGTTCATCGAGTGGTTCGGCACCACGAAGATGGACCTGTGGTGGGGCATCGCGCCGATTTCGGCCGGTGTGTTCGGGGTGCCGGTCGGCATCATCACGATTCTCGTGGTGAGCATGCTGACGCCTGAACCCAGCAAGGAAGTGCAGGAGTTCGTCGAGCACGTTCGGTATCCGAACCTGCGCGGCGATACGGTGGAAACGATCGCCCGCTGACACTCCTCGCTCAAGCAGCACAGAGGCCCGCGGCTTGCCGCGGGCCTTTTTCATTGCGGGTCACGGATATAATCCGCGACTTCCTCAGGAGAGATGGCCGAGCGGTCGAAGGCGCACGCCTGGAAAGTGTGTATGGGTCTAAAGCCCATCGTGGGTTCGACGAGCGACAGTCCAGGGGACTGTCGCGAAGGACGCCGGAGCGAAGCGAGGGCGGTCCCGAAGCGAAGCGGAGGGACGAGCAGATCGCCGTGAGGCGATGTGCGAGCAATCCCACTCGGATGGGAACGAACAAGGAGAGATGGCCGAGCGGTCGAAGGCGCACGCCTGGAAAGTGTGTATGGGTCTAAAGCCCATCGTGGGTTCGAATCCCACTCTCTCCGCCAGACAAAAGAAGGGCCCCTCAGGGCCCTTCTTCATTTGCCCGCCGCTCATAGCCCGAGCGGCGTGTCCCTCATGCAGTGAAGCTGGTACGCACTGAGGGCGACCTGCGGATCGATCGATTGCAGCCAGCTTCTTTCCGCTGGCGCGTTGGCCGGGCTCCCGATGCTCGCGCATTGGGAGCCGTGCAGTCCTGCAGCGACGTCGGGCTCGCCCGACGTCGTCGCGCAACCCGCGAGCGCAACCAGCATCGACAGCATGACCATACGCATGACGCCTCCAACGCTTCACGTTGGGGCTATTAGTCGCACGCGAGGTAATGGCTCGTATTGACGCGGGGCAAGCACGGTCAGATGGCCGCGCCGCAGACACGGAAGCGCGGGACAGGGGCTGTAGTCCCTGGCCAGCGGCGACCAGATCGAAGACGCTGAGCTAAGCCGCGTGCAGTGAAAGCGGGCTCGGCGCCGGTCCGACAGGAAACGTGATCACGTGGTCCGCGTCCAGCCGGATGCCGATCTTCTCGCCGACGGCGTGGTCGTGATGGCTGGGCACCAGCGCCAGCACTTCGCGCCCGCTGTCGAGGCGCAGCGTGTAGATGAAATCGCCGCCGCGGAACACCTTGCGCACCACCTCGGCCTTCAGCGCACTGGTGTCGTCGTGCACGACGTCGTCGGGACGCAGCAGCACCTCGACGTGGCAGCCCTTGCCGCACGTGTCGCAGCCCTGCTGGCAGGGCAAGGGCACGTCGCCCTTGAGTTCGCCGAGTTCGATGGCGACGTTCATCGGGCTCAGCACTTTCGCGGGGAGGAACACGCCCTCGCCGATGAAATCGGCCACGTAGCGCGTCGCGGGGCGGTGATACAACTCGTACGGGCGGTCCCACTGTTCCAGCCGGCCCGCGTTCATCACGCCGACGCGGTCGGCGATGGCGAACGCCTCCTGCTGATCGTGCGTGACCAGGATCGCCGTCGTGTTGCTCGCCTTCAGGATCTGCCGCACTTCGGTGCCCAGGCGCGCCCGCAGTTCGACGTCGAGGCTGGAGAACGGTTCGTCCATCAACAGCAGCGCCGGACGCGGGGCGAGGGCCCGGGCGAGGGCAACGCGCTGCTGCTGTCCGCCGGACAGTTCGTGCGGGTACTTGGCTGCCTGGAGACGCAGGCCCACGAGGTCCAGCATTTCGTCGACGCGCGAGGTGCGCTCGACGGCGCCGATTCCCCGGAGCCCGAAACCGATGTTGTCCTCCACCCGCAGGTGGGGGAACAGGGCGTAGTCCTGGAACACCAGGCCGACTCCGCGTTTCTCGGGCGCGGCCGTGAAATTCGGCCCGGAGACGACGACGCCGCCGATTTCGATGGTGCCGAGCGACACCGGGATGAACCCAGCGATCGCGCGCAGCAGGGTCGTCTTGCCGCAGCCGGAACTCCCCACCACGCAGCCGATCTCGCCTTTGCCGAGCGCAAGCGTCAGGCCATCCACCACGGGCGTGCTCGTCCCGCGATAGGCGATGCGCAGCCCTTCGATCAGCAGTTGGGGTCGCTGCAAATCCATGGGCCGAGTGTAAGCCAAATGCATATAATTCTCATTTGCATCTTGAACCCATGTCCCGACAAGGGGAACCGCTGTCGACGCGTCGAAATCGCTGACCTCAAAGGCTTTCCCACGCGGCGCGAGTGGGGCCGGTGCATCGGACGTGGGCCGTGCCGTGGCGCTGGCGCTTGTGTGCGCCGCCTTCGTCGCGCTTCCGGTGCTGGGTGTCTTCGGCAGTTTCTGGGACGTCGCCGCCGCGGCAGGCACGCTCCAGCACCTGCTGGCGACCGTCATCCCGAGCGCGTTGTTCGAGACGGCGGTGCTCGCCGCCGGCGTTGGCCTCGGCGTCACTGCGCTTGGTGCTTCGACCGCCTGGGTCGTGGCCACGGCGGAGTTTCCGGGTCGCCGATTCTTCGAGTGGGGACTGCTGCTGCCGCTGGCGATGCCGGCGTACATCGTCGCCTACGCCTACACCGATTACCTGCAATTTTCCGGGCCCGTGCAGTCGGCGCTGCGCGACGCGTTCGGATGGGGGCGTGACGACTACTGGTTCCCCGAGATCCGCTCGCTGCACGGGGCCGCCTTCGTGTTCACCGTGGTGCTGTATCCGTATGTCTATCTGCTGGCACGCACTGCCTTCCTGGCGCGCACCGCCGCGATGATCGATGCGGCACGCAGCCTCGGCCTCACTCCCTGGCAGACCTGGTGGCGCGTGAACCTCCCGCTCGCCCGCCCGGCCATTGCCGCGGGTGTGCTCCTCGCGCTGATGGAGACGATCGCGGACTATGGCGCTTCGGCGTATTTCGGCCTGCAGACGTTCACCACGTCGATCTATCGCGCGTGGTTCTCGCTCGGGGACCGTACCGCCGCCAGCCAGCTTGCGGCGGTGCTCCTGCTGCTCGTGCTGGTGCTGTTCTACATCGAGCATCGCGCGCGCGGCCGTGCGCGCTTCTTCACGCCAACGAGCAGCCAGCGTCCGGCGCAGCGAACGCCGCTGACGGGAATCGGTCGTTTCGGCGCCCTCGGGCTGTGCGCCGCGACCGTGCTCCTCGGCTTCGCGTTGCCGCTCGTGCTGCTGGTGCGCCTGCTGCTGCCGGCCTGGTCGACGCTCGACTGGACCCGGTACAGCGGGTGGGTCATGAACACGCTTTTCATCGGCCTGGCGGCGGCGGTGATCGTGCTCGCGGCGGTGCTCGCGCTGGCGTATACGGCGCGTTCCGTGACGCAGGGCCGCGCAGCGTGGCTGGTGCGAGGGGCGGTGAAACTGATGAGCCTCGGATACGCGGTTCCTGGTGCGGTGATCGCGGTCGGCATCCTGATTCCGCTTGCCCTCTTCGACAACCGGCTGAACACCGTCCTGCACGCGGTGCTCGGTGTCGGGCCCGGATTGCTGCTCACGGGCAGCGTGTTCGCGCTGCTCTACGGCTATCTCGTCCGCTACTTCGCGGTGGGCTATCAGTCGGTGGAGGCGGGGCTGGCCCGCATCACGCCCACCATGGACCTGAGCGCGCGCAGCCTGGGCAGCAGCGCCTTCGACACGTTCGTGCGCGTGCATCTGCCGATACTCACTCCGTCCGTGCTTGCTGCCGCCCTGCTGGTGTTCGTCGACGTCATGAAGGAACTGCCGGCGACGCTGGTGCTGCGGCCGTTCAACTTCGACACGCTGGCTGTGATCGCCTACCAGATGGCCAGCGACGAGCGCCTTGGCGAAGCGGCGCTGCCCGCGCTGACCATCGTGGCCGCGGGCGTGCTGCCCGTGGCGCTGCTCTCGCGGGCCATCTCGAGGGCGGCCGGACCGGGCCACGCGTAGACTTCCGGCTCTTCCGCACGCGCTTCAACGACAGGAGACGCTCTCCCATGGGTTATGTGTTCGCGGCCCCACCGCAGGCAGTGGTGCCGATCGACGGTTCAAGCGATCTGCTGCCGGTGCATCGCATCTACTGCGTCGGCCGCAACTACGTCGATCACCAGAAGGAGATGGGATTTTCGGGACGCGAAGCGCCGTTCTTCTTCATGAAGCCGGCCGATGCCGCGCTGCCGGTGCCATTCGGGAGCGTCGGCCAGATGCCCTATCCGGGCGAGACGAACAACCTGCATCACGAGATCGAACTCGTGGTGGCGATCGGCAAGGCGGGGCGGGACATCGCGGCGGCGGACGCCGCGAGCCACATCTACGGATACGCGGTGGGCCTCGACATGACGCGACGCGACCTGCAGTTCGCGCTGCGCGACAAGGGCCGTCCGTGGGATGTCGCGAAGGGTTTCGACGCTTCGGCGCCGATCAGCCCGGTGAAGCCGATCGGCGTCACCGGGGAAATCACGACGGCGCAGATCTGGCTTGCGGTCAACGGCCAGCGTCGCCAGGCAAGCGACGTGTCGAAGCTGATCTGGAACATCAACGAGACCATCGAGCACCTCTCGAAGTTCTACGTGCTGAAGCCGGGCGACCTGATCTTCACCGGAACGCCGGAGGGCGTCGGCCCGGTCGTGAAGGGCGACGAACTCGAAGGCGGGGTCGCCGGACTGGGGACCTTGAAAGTCCGCATCGTCTGATCTTCGCCATGCCCGATTCTTTCGTCGCCCGCGCGCTCGCGGTCCTCGCGCTGCTCCTCGGCTCCAGCGCCTTTGCGCAGGCGCCGGTAGTGCTGAAAGTCCACCACTTCCTGCCCCCGGGCTCGACGACGCACGCGAAGCTTCTCGTGCCGTGGTGCGAGCGGATTGAGAAGGAGTCGGCCGGGCGCCTGAAGTGCCAGCTTTACCCGTCGATGCAGCTCGGCGGCACGCCGCCGCAGTTGTACGACCAGGCGCGCGATGGCATCGCGGACATCGTCTGGACACTGCCCGGTTACACCGCGGGCCGCTTCCCCAGGATGGAAGTGTTCGAGCTTCCGTTCATGATCAGCGATGCCGAGGCGGCCTCGAAGGCTGCCTGGGAGTTCTACGAAAGGCACGCGCGCGACGAGTTTCGCGAGGTCCATGCACTCGCCGTGCACGTCCACGATGCCGGGTACCTGCACACGCGCGACAAGCAGATTCGCTCGCTCGCCGACTTCCGGGGACTGAAGCTGCGTGCGCCGACGCGCCAGACCAACCGCCTGCTCGCCGCCCTCGGTGCCTCGCCGGTTTCCATGCCGGTCACGGGGCTGGCCGACGCGATGTCGAAAGGCGTGATCGACGGCGCCGTCATTCCCTGGGAAGTGGTGCCGGCCGTGAAGGTGCACGAGATCGCTCGGTTCCACACCGAGACCGACCCGAACATGCCGGCGATGTACACGGCCGTGTTCCTGCTCGCGATGAATCGCGGCACGTACGACCGGCTGTCGCCGGAGTTGCGCGCCGTCATCGATCGCAACTCCGGGCTGGCTCTGTCGGGGCGGGCAGGGCGCCTGTGGGACGAACAGAAGGCGCCGGCCCGCAAGCTGGCGGTGGACCGGGGCAACACCGTGTACGTCGTGCCCGCGGCCGAACTCGCCCTTTGGCAGAAGGCCGCGCAGCCGGTGCTGACCGACTGGGTCGGCGATATGGCGAAGCGCGGTGTCGACGGCGATGCGCTCGTCGCCGATGCACGCGCGCTGATCGCACGCCACGCCAAGAGCGGCTCGTCCGCCCCGGCGGCGGGCGGGACTGCCCGCAAGTAAGCGGACTCGATGCGCCGCCTGCTTGACGCGCTCGCAACCGCGCTGGCGCTGCTCGGCGGCGCGCTTCTGCTGGGCGTTGCGCTGTTGACCGTGGTGTCGGTCGTCGGGCGATGGCTGGCCAATCAGCCGGTAACAGGTGACATCGAACTGGTGCAGGTCGCGACCGCGGCTGCCATCGCGCTCTTCCTGCCGTATTGCCAATCGCACGGCAGCCACCTCATCGTCGATTTCTTCACGGCGCGCTCGTCGGGCCCGGTGCAGCGCCGGCTCGACGCCGTTGGCTCGGTGCTGGCCGGTGGCCTGTTCTTTCTCCTCGCGTGGCGGGCGGGAATCGCAGTGGCCGAGATGCGGCGCGCGGCGGAGACGACCATGGTGCTCGGCGTCCCGTTGTGGATCCCCTATGCGGCGATGGTTCCCGGCCTCGCGCTTGCGGGAGTCCTGGGTCTGGAGCAACCGTTCCGACGCTCCTCCTCGCGGAGCACGGCGTGAACAGCGCAACCGCGGGCCTGATGTTCGTCGCCATGTTGCTGCTCATGGCGGTGCGAGTACCGATCTGGGCCGCGATGTTCCTTCCCGGAGCGGCCGCGTATGTCTGGCTCTCCGGCCTCGGTCCATTGCTGGCGTTCCTGAAAGGCCTGGCGTTCGCCCGCTTCTCCATCTACGACCTCTCGGTGGTTCCGCTGTTCCTGCTCATGGGACATCTTGCGACACAGAGCGGGTTGTCGGCCGGGCTGTTCCGCGCCGCGGCCGCGTTCGTCGGTCATTGGCGCGGCGGCCTGGCCCAGGCGAGCGTGCTCGCCAGCGCGGCGTTCGGTTCGGTGTGCGGCTCCTCGGTCGCGACGGCCGCGACGATCGCGCAGGTCGCCTTGCCGGAGATGCGCCGGTATCGCTATGACGGTGGCTTCGCAACGGCGGCGCTCGCGGCCGGCGGCACGCTGGGCATCCTGATCCCGCCGTCCGTGGTGCTGGTGCTCTATTCCATTCTCACCGAGCAGAACATCGCGAAGCTCTTCGCCGCGGCGCTGATCCCCGGGATCCTCGCCGCGGCGCTCTACTGCACGGCCATCGCCCTCTTCATGCGCGCGCGGCCGCACCTGGGTCCGTCCGAAGCGCGGGTGCCGCTGCGACAGCGCCTCGCGATGCTGACCGGCGTGTTGCCGGTGACGACGATCTTCCTGATCGTGCTGGGTGGCATCTATGGCGGCGTGTTCACGGCGACCGAGGCGGCCGCGATCGGCGTCCTGCTGACGGCCGTCGCCGGCTTTGCGGCCCGACAGCTCACGGCAAAACGGGTGCGACAGGCGCTGCTTCTCACGGCCCAGACGACGGGCGCGATCTTCATGATCTTCATCGGTGCCGACATGCTCAACGCCGCGCTCGCATTGACGCAGATGCCGGCGCTGGTCGCGGACCTGATCGCGCACGTCGACCTTCCGCCGGTGCTCGTCCTCACGGCGGTACTGTTCTTCTACATCGTCCTCGCCGGCGTCATGGACGAAATGTCGATGCTGCTGCTGACCTTGCCGGTCGTGTTCCCTGCGGTGATGCAGTTGCCGCTCTTCGGCCTGGGCCTCGAAGACAAGGCGTTGTGGTTCGGTGTGCTCCTGCTCACCGTGGTGAACATCGGGCTGATCGCGCCTCCGGTGGGCCTGAACGTCTACGTCGTCGGGATGCAGGCGCGCGATGTGCCCATCGCGCAAACCTACCGTTACGTGTTCGTGTTCCTCGCCGCCGACGCGCTGCGCCTCGCGCTGCTCGTCGCGCTTCCCGCACTCTCTCTCTGGCTCGTCCAGTTCGTCCGCTGACATGAAGCTCTACAACTACTTCCGCAGTTCGGCGTCGTTCCGGGTCCGGATCGCGCTGAACCTCAAGGGCCTGCCCTACGAGTATTCCGTCGTGCACCTGACGCGGGACGGCGGCCAGCAGTTCGCCCCGGCGTTCCTTGCCGTCAATCCCGACGCCCTGATCCCGGTGCTCGAGGACGACGGGGAGAGGGTGACGCAGTCGCTGGCGATCATCGAGTACCTCGAGGAGACGCATCCGCAGCCGCCGCTGCTGCCCGCCGGCGCGGTCGACCGCGCGTACGTTCGCTCGATCGCGCTGGCGATCGCGTGCGAGATTCATCCGCTGAACAACCTGCGCGTCCTGAGGTACCTCGTGCGCGACCTGAAGGTGAGCGACGATCAGAAGAACGCGTGGTACCGGCACTGGGTGGAACAGGGGCTGGCCGCCATCGAGGCACGGCTGGTTGCGGAGAAGAAGTTCGGCAGGTTCGCGCTCGGCGACGCGGTCACCCTGGCCGACGTCGTTATCGTTCCGCAGATCTTCAACGCAAGGCGCTTCGACTGCCGTCTCGACCATGTGCCGACGGTGATGGGCATCTTCGATCGCTGCATGGAACTGCCGGCCTTCATCGAAGCGCAACCGGCGCGCCAGCCCGACGCCGAGTGAGTTCAGGGCGGGGCGACTTCGCGCCGGAGCGCTTCGGCGAGTTCGACCACGGCCGTCGCGTAGAAATAGCTGCGGTTGTAGTGGAGGACGGCACTGAAATTCGAGGTGCCCACCCGGTAGAGGCGGCCGGTATCGCCATTCGCGTCGACGTAAGGAAGGTCGATCACGATCACCGGAGTGTCGAGGGCGAGCGGCACATCGCCCGTGACGCCGGCGGTCAAGGCGTCTGACCACGTGGGGCCGACGTTGATGCCGCGGCCCAGCGCATCGACGATCTGCTCGTCGGCCTCCGCCTCGAACAGGATGGCCTGCTCCCGTTGCCAGCCGTGCTCGACGAGGAAGTTCGCGACGGATCCGATCGCATCCGCGGCGCTGGCCGTGAGGTCGATGCGGCCGTCACCGTCGAAGTCGACGGCGAATCGCCGGATCGACCCGGGCATGAACTGCGGAAGGCCGATGGCGCCCGCGAAAGATCCCTTGAATGCCAGCGGGTCCATGCGCTGCTCGCGCGCAAGCAGCAGCAGTTCGACGAGTTCGTTGCGGTAGTAATCGGCGCGGCGCAGGTAGTCGAACGTGAGCGTCGCGAGCGCGTCGATGGTCCGGAAGTTGCCGGTGATGCGGCCAAAGAAAGTCTCGACGCCGATGATGGCGACCACGATCTCCGGCGGCACGCCGTAGCGCGACTGCGCGCGCTCCAGCGCGGCGCTGTTCGATCGCCAGAAGGCCGCGCCGGCCTGGATGCGCCTGTCGTCGAGGTAGCGGGCCCGATAGTCGAGCCAGTTGCGTTGCCCGAACGGTATCGGCGGCTGCATCAGCCGCTCGACCGTTTCGGAGTAGCGGGCCGCGCCCAGCCAGCGCTCGACACGGGCCCGGTCGAAGCCGTGCTGCTGGACCACTTCGTCGATGAACCGCTGCACGTCGTCGCGGGAGGTGTAGGACGGGCGCGCAGCGCTGCGCGCGGCGACGGGCGCGACCATGCCGGCGAGCAGCGTGGCGACGAGCGCACGCCGCGTCGTGTTCGTGGAATTCATTCCGGATTCGGGACTGGTTTGAAAGTGCGCACCGCGCGTCGCAGGGCCCGGATGTCGGCAACCGCGATGGCCTCGGCGTTGCGCGAATATCGCATGCTTTCGTAGCGGGCGAGCAGCTTGCGCGCCTGCCGTGCATCCTTCTCCGGAAGCGCACGGCGGCTGCGCGCGTACAACTCGCGCGGACCGCAGTGCTCCTCGGTGCGCACGCCGGCGCGCTCGAGCTTGTCGCGCAACAGCCGGTACGTGTCGCCCAGCGGATCCCGGACCGTTCGCGGTCGCATCGAGGCCAGCGCCATGCCGGCGAGGAGGACGCCCACGATGACGGCAAGCACCCCGGCCACGCTTTCCCAGCGCGGCGCGAGTCCGAGCATGCCCACCAGCGCCCGCTGCCGGTCCAGCGAGTAGGACAGGATCCACTGGTTCCAGCTGTTCTGGACGGCTTCCAGGTTGAAGCGCCAGACGCGCAGCCAGTCACTGCTTGCGAAGGTCGCATCGCGGTCGAACTCCGCCTTGCGTGCTTCCTCCAGCGCGCGGTCGATGCGTACGGGCGCCACCGCAGCGGTCGGATCGACGCGCACCCAGCCGCGTCCCCTGAGCCAAACCTCGGACCACGCATGCGCGTCGGACTGCCGTACGGTGACGAAGCCGTCGATGGGGTTCAACTCGCCGCCCTGGTACCCCGTGACCACGCGCGCCGGGATGCCCAGGGATCGCATCAGCACCACGAAGGCCGACGAGTAGTGTTCGCAGAAGCCGCGCTTGGTGTCGAACAGGAACTCGTCGACGGAATTGCGGCCGAGGCGCGGCGGCGTCAGCGTGTACTCGAAGCCGTCGCGGCGGAGATGATCGAGGGCCGCGCGTACCAGCCGGAGATCGCGGTCATCGCCGGTGGCTGTGACGCGCTTCTGCAACGCCACCGCGAACTCCTGCGTGCGCGGGTTGTAGCCGGACGGCAGGACCAGCCAGTCCTGCAGTTCGACCGGGTCGGCATTGCGGCCGACGCGGAACCCCATGTAGGAGCGCATCGAATAGCGCACCCGTTCGCGCACCAGGTCGCCGGCCAGCAGTTCCATCTCGGACGTCAGCCGCGAGTTGAACTCCGTCGTCTGGGGCAACCCGGCCGGCGCTTCGAGCGCGAACAGCCAGTCGCGCTGGTGAGGCTCGAGCGTGACGGTGTACTCGACGATCGAATTGCGCTCGCCCTCGATCGCGAGCGCAGCGGGTTCCGCGGACCGGCGTGTCAGGGGCGTCCACGTGCGTCCGTTGAAATTTCCGAAGACGGGGCCGCGCCAGTAAAGCTGCTCGGTGCCGGGCGATTCGGCCTCGAACTTCGCGCGGAATGCGATCTGGCGCGATTCGATCAGCTTGCCGATGGAACCCGGCGTCATGGAGCTGGACAGCCCCGTGCTCCCGCTTCCGCCGTCGTCCGGCGTCCCCCACAGCGGTCCGGAGATGCGCGGGAAGAGCAGGAAGAGGACCATGGTCAGGGGTGCCGCCTTCAGCATCGACCACCCGACCATTTTCATCTTTCGTGCCGCCGGCAGGTCGGCCTCGTCGAGGTTGACGCTGACCAGCACGAAGAACAGGGCCGCGACGGCCATCAGGGTCGTCAGCGCGACGCCGAGGCCCTGGCTGTACATGAACTGCGTGAGCAGGATGAAGAAGCAGAGGAAGATCACCACGAAGATGTCGCGCCGCGCGCGCATCTCCAGCAGCTTCAGCGCCATCAGCAGCAGCAGGAAGGTCACACCCGCCTGCTGGCCAACGAGGGTGCCGTGCTGCAGGTACACACCGAACCCCGCGCCGAGCAGCAGCGGGACCAGCAGGTAGCGCCCGGGAAGCGGCTGCTGCGCGACGGTCAGGAAGGCGCGCCAGAAGAGCATCAACAGCAGCAGTGACGTTGCCCACCACGGCAGGTGCTCGAGGTGAGGCAACGCGACGAAGGCCACCGCGATGAGCAGTACCAGGATGTCCCGGCGTTCACGCGCGGCGCTGGACATCTGCGGTCCGAACAGCCGGCGAACGCGCCCGGCGGCTTCGGAAACGCGCCGGCGTACGGCGGGATCGGGTGCGGTCGCCGCCATGTCAGCCCTTGCAGAGCGCCAGTGCCGTCAGGCAGTGATCGCGATGCTGCGAACCGCTGCCGACGAAGATCATCGCGTCGGGCAGGCGCAATCCGTAGCGCATATGGGCGGCTTCCGCGTCGAGAACCCAGCGCGCCAGGCGCGACAGCCGGGACTCCAGATCCATGGAAGGCGGCAGCGCGTCGAAGTCCATCATCAGTTCGCCGCCACCCGCCGCCTCGAACTGCTTGACCGACAGTTCGTCCGAGCGCGCGGCAAGTCGCCATGCGATGAGCTTCTGTGCGTCGCCGGGCTGGTACGGGCGTACGCCGGCGAAGTCGTCGCCGCTCGAGGCCATGCCGGTCGTGTCGCCGTCGCCGCCGGCGGCGGGCGGCAGCGGCGGCGCATTCTCCTCGGGCTTCGGATAGACCATGCAGGTGAGTGCAGGCGTCAAGTAGGCCCACGCGCGCCACAGCCCGAAGGGAAAGCGCGTTTCAACCGTGATGCGCGGCGCCGGAAGCCGGCCGCGCACCGGCGCGGGCAAGGGCACAAGCACCGTTCTCAGTCCGCGCGCCGGGACCTCGGTCGTGACCACCGGCGGCGAGGCCGGCCGTTTTGTCTTGTCGCGCCGTCGAACGGGTGCCGGCCTGAAGGCGAAGCGCACCGCATAGCGGTCCAGCGTGCCGGGATTGGTCGCGGTGACCTCGAATGCCGCGACGTCGCCCGCGAACACCGGCTCGACGCGCACCCCGCGCAGGACAAGCTGCGCGAGGTTCGAGTGGGTCGAGTGCATGCCGACGATCGCCATGCTGGCCACCAGGAAGGTCAGCAGATAGCCGAGCTGCAGGGAGTAGTTGATCGACCCGATCAGCAGGACGAGCACCGCGGCACCGAATGTGACACCCGGCACCGTCGGCAGGATGTAGACCCGCCGGCGGTCGAGCAGGACGTCGCCCGCCTCGGAACCGTTCCGGCCCGCGATCCAGTCGGTGATGCGCACCGTCAGCGCATTCGACGTGATGCTCATCCTCGCCTACGGCACGGGTACGGCTGTGATGAGCTGCGAGACGAGTTCCTTCCCGTGCAGCGCGCGGCCGCTCTCCCGGCTCGTTGCGTGAAGGCGGTGTCCAGCCACCGAAGGCATGATGTTCTGTACGTCTTCCGGGATCACGTGCTCGCGGCCATCCAGCCAGGCCCATGCCCGGGCGGCGGCAAGCAACGCCAGGCCGCCTCGCGGACTCAAGCCTTCGGCGTACTTGCCCGAGGCGCGCGTGTGGGCGATCAGTGCCTGTATGTAGTCCAGCAGGGCCGCGGACACGTAGGTCTTCTTGACCTCGGCCTGTGCAGCGAGGAGGTCGGCCGGCCGCGCGACTGGCTGCAGGAGCTTCAGCATGTCGCGTCGCGCATCGCCGGAAAGCAGCGAGCGTTCGGCCGCACGGTCCGGGTATCCGAGGCTGATGCACATCAGGAAGCGGTCGAGTTGCGATTCCGGCAGCGGGAAGGTGCCGACCTGGTGCAGCGGGTTCTGGGTGGCGATCAC
Source organism: uncultured beta proteobacterium (assembly GCA_963726405.1). Taxonomy (GTDB): domain Bacteria; phylum Pseudomonadota; class Gammaproteobacteria; order Burkholderiales; family Burkholderiaceae_F; genus JAOUJD01. The sequence goes on from CAVSCF010000001.1 coordinate 428,621, forward strand.
GAAGAACGGTTGCGGAAGCGGGCGCGACAGGCCATCGGTCGACACCTGGTTCTCTTCCATGGCCTCGAGCAGCGCACTCTGGGTCTTCGGGCTCGCCCGGTTGATCTCGTCCGCCAGCAGCACTTCGGTGAAGATGGGGCCGGGATGGAATACGAACTGGCCGGTCGTGCGGTCATAGACCGAGACGCCGATCACATCGGAGGGCAGGAGATCGCTCGTAAACTGGATGCGGCGGAAGGGCAGGCCCATGGAAAGGGCGATCGCGTGGGCCAATGTGGTCTTGCCGACCCCGGGCGCGTCTTCGATGAGCAGATGGCCACCCGCCAGGAGGCATGTCAGGCTTTGCCGGATCTGCAGGCTCTTGCCGACAATGATGGTGCCGATCTGGCTGGCGGTCGCGCGGAATTTCTCTAACATTGGGCTGGAAGGCGCCGGTCGACGGCCGCCGAAAATAACGAGCTGGACGGAGACAGATGCTGCATACCGGGTTTTTCACCCACCGCTCCTGCGCGGAGCACGAGATGGGATCGTGGCACCCGGAATGCCCCGAGCGCCTGGCCGCGATTCACGACCATCTGATCGCGATCGGGATCTCGCCGCATCTCGAACACTACGATGCTCAGGCGGCGTCGGTCGATGCCATCGCTCGCGCGCATGACGCGGCGTACATCGAACGACTGAAAACCAGCGTACCACAGCAGGGGTACTGGCCCGTCGATCCGGACACCTCGATGAACCCGCGCACGTGGGAGGCGGCGTTGCGGTCTGCCGGAGCGGTGATCGAGGCCACGGACCGCGTGATTAGCAAGGAACTGGCCAATGCGTTCTGCGCGGTTCGTCCTCCCGGCCATCACGCGCGCAAGGCGGCCGCCATGGGGTTCTGCTTCCTCAACAATGTGGCGATCGGCGCGCTCCATGCGCTCGAGGCGCACGGACTCGAGCGGGTGGCGGTGATCGATTTCGATGTGCATCACGGCAACGGCACGGAGGACATCCTCGCGAACGACGAGCGAGTGCTGATGGCCAGTTTTTTCCAGCATCCGTTTTATCCGTACACGGGCGCCGACAACCCGGCGAAAAACATGGTGAACGTGCCGCTTCCGGCCGGAACCAAGGGCGACGTCGTAAGGCAGGTGGTCGACGAGGTGTGGTTGCCGCGGCTCCGCGCCTTCCAGCCGCAGGCGGTGTTCATCTCGGCCGGCTTCGATGCCCATCGGGAGGACGACCTCGGCCAGATGGGGCTCGTCGAGGCGGACTATGCCTACATCACCCAGCGCCTGATGGAGGTGGCCGACGAGTACGGCGAAGGCCGCGTGATCAGTACGCTGGAGGGCGGTTACAACCTGAGCGCGCTGGCGAGGAGCGTCGGCGCGCACATCAAGACATTGGCGCAACTTTAGAAGCAGGGAGGTCGTGATGAACGCACCGGACGCAAAGGTCGCCGTCGAACCGTATGTGCTGGAGACCCGCGAGTCGCCGGGAGTGGTCACGCTGACCCTGAACCGTCCCCAGCAGTTCAATGCGCTGTCGGTCGAAATGATGACCGCCCTGCAGGCCGCGCTGGATTCGATCGCGGCGGATCCCGCCGTGCGGGTCGTCGTCCTCGCCGCGGCCGGCAAGGCGTTCTGCGCCGGACACGACCTGAAGCAGATGAAGGAGAACGCAGACCTCGATTCCTACCGGGCGCTGTTCGCGCAGTGTGCGAAGTTGATGCTGACCATCCAGCGGCTGCCGCAACCGGTGATCGCGCGCGTGCACGGAGTGGCCACCGCCGCCGGTTGCCAGCTCGTGGCCACCTGCGACCTTGCGGTCGCCGCAGACGGAGTGCGCTTCGGCGTCTCGGGGATCAACGTCGGGCTCTTCTGCACCACGCCGGGCGTCGCGCTCGCGCGCAACGTCGGGCGCAAGGAAGCATTCGAGATGCTCGTGACAGGCGACCTGATCGACGCGGTGACGGCGCGTGACCGCGGCCTCGTCAATCGGGTCGTCGCGGCCGATCAGCTCGATGCGGAGATCGCGAAGCTCACGGCATCCATCCTTGCGAAGCCCGCCGTGGCAGTGGCGATGGGCAAGGAGATGTTCTATCGGCAGGTCGAAGCGGGCACCGAGGCGGCCTACCAGATGGCCGGGCAGACGATGGCCTGCAACCTCATCGATCCCGCCGCGCAGGAAGGCATCGAGGCGTTCATGGCGAAGCGGAAACCGAGCTGGGCGCCGCCGTCCTGATGCCACGCTGATTCGCGCGCCGCGACACGCGGCGCGTTCTTGCATTCATCCGTCAGTGCGATCGCACTGACATCTACGATCACGGCTTGACTGTTTCGCCTGACGACTCCACCGCGGGCGTATTGATCGCGCGGCGGAACAACGCTGCCAGCCCCGATTCGTTTTCTTCGCTGTTCGCCGGAGCCGGCGCAGCCGCTGATGCGCTTTCCTCGGCCTTCCGCCCGGGCGCTCTTGCGCGGGGCGTGGCGGGGACGGTGCTCGCTGCCGCGCGCGCGTCACTGCGGGCATCGGCCACAGCGCGACCCTCGCCCGGAATCGGCAAGGCCAGGGTGTACAGCGTGAGCGCCGCCCAACCGGCAAGGATCATCACCGGCAGCAGGCGGGTCGCCCAGTCGCCGACCATCGTCACGAGCACGCGCTCGCGCGAGAACACCGTGGGTCGGCTGGCCACCCGTTCCAGCGCCTCCTCGACCAGCCGCCGGCTGTTGCGCAACGGAGCCAGGCGGTCACGGCTGCCGCGTTGAGACAGGTAACCCAGGACGAGGGAGATGGCGCCATAGCCGACGATGGCTCCCAGCAGCCAGCGTTTGCCGGGCAGGGGAACGGACCAGCCGCCGACCAGGACGATCAGATAGGACGTCAGCAGGAACGCCTGCGCGAGCAGGGTCCAGTTGAGATGTTGCGCGGCCGTCGCGGCGTGCGTTCCCAGCGCCTCGTTCAGTCGATCGAGTTCGCGTTCGAGCGCCATGCGGCTGTCGACCGCCTCGGAGGCGGCGGCTTCGCGGACGGCCTGTGCACTGCCTTGCGCGTTGGAAAGTACGTCCATTCCATCTCCCATCACTGTCCGTAACGGGAGTTTCGACAGGCAGGACGAGCGGTCGCATCGTCCGTCCGTAGGACGGCGCGTCACCCTCTTCGGCGATTGTGCCGCCGGCGCTTACGCCGCCCGGCGGTATTCCTCGAAGTCTTCTTCCAGGACGATGTCGCGACCGGCCGCGCGGGTCTCGTTGTCGAGCCGCAGCGTCAGGCAATAGGCGGCGCCGCCCGAACGATTGAACGAATCGAGCGGCACCACGTGGACCGTGTATCCGCGAGCGGCCAGGGCGGCGCGCGTGGCCTCCGACGCATGGCACATCACCACGTCGCGGCCGAGGCACACCGAGTTCACTCCAAGGTGCATCGCGTCCTCATCGGTGGCCTCGATCAGCTTGTCCTCGCCCGCCACGCGACGGATCGCCTCGGCGGCCTCGTTGGAAAACGCGGCCGGGTACCACAGGACCTCGCCACCGGACAGCACGCAGAAGCAGGTGTCCAGGTGGTAGAAGCGTGGATCGACCAGTTCGAGCGGCACCGTGGGCACCCCGTACAGGGATTCGATGGCCGAGTGCATGGCGCGGCTCGATCGCTGTCCGTATCCGGTCCAGATGATGCGGCGACGGGCGTCCCAGATCGCGTCGCCAGCGCCTTCGAAGTAGAGCCCGGGTGGCGGCTCGATGATCTCGTCCACCTGGCCCCGCATCCGCAGATCCTCGAAGAAGGCGCGGTTATGGCCTTCCTCACCCTGCCGCTCCGGACACAGGAAGCGCGCAAGCAGCACCTTGCGGTCGAGCACGACGGCGGCATTCGCGGTGAAGACCATGTCCGGAAGGCCGCGCACGGGCGGCTGGGTCGAAACGTGCGCCCCAAGCCGCTCGTAGGTCGCTTTCAATTCTCCCCAGCCCCGCAGCGCATCCTCGCCGAGGCGCTGCGCAGACACGGACCATTGCGACGGCTCCATCCATGGATTGATCCTGTAGCTCACCTCGAAGTGCCGCGGCGAACTCATCATGAAGTGCGCCACGGGACGGGTGCTGCGGGCGAGCTGCGGGCTGGAATTCACGTCGTCGTTCCTCCGTGCCGGAAAGGGGGTGATGTGCGCATTGCGGGAATGCTCGAGGGGCGCGGCGTGCGGATCGAACTCGGCGAGCACCGCGGCGAAGACGTCGAGGCCCCAATCGAGCGCCTCGCGGCGGATGGTGAGGGGCGGGGCGAAACGGATCACGGTGCCATGCGTGTCCTTGGTCAGGACGCCGCGTTCCGCGAGACGCTCGACCACGTGCCGCGCCGAGACCTCCGTTCCCAGTTCGACGCCGGCCCACAACCCGCGCCCGCGCACGGCGCGAATCAGCGGCGAGCGCAGGCGACGCAGGCGGCCGAGCAGATGCGTGCCGAGGTCGCGGCTGCGTTCGATCAGGTTCTCGTCCTCGATAACGCGCAGCGCTTCGAGCGCGACCCGGGCGGCGAGCGGGTTGCCGCCGAAGGTCGAGCCGTGACTGCCGGGGCCCATCAGGTCGAGGACCTCCGCGCGGGCGACGACAGCCGACACCGGCAGCAGGCCGCCGCCGAGCGCCTTGCCGACGATGACGGCATCCGGCCGGATACCCTCGTGCATGTAGGCGAACCAGGCTCCGGTGCGGCCCAGGCCCGACTGGATTTCGTCGATGACGAGCAGCACGTTCCGCTCGGTGCAGAGCTCGCGCACCGCGCGCAGGAAGCCCGGTGGTGGCACGACAATGCCGGCTTCGCCCTGCACGGGCTCGATCATCACCGCGCAGGTGGTCTCCGTGATCGCCTCGCGGAGCGAGTCGATGTCGCCGAAGTCGAAGTGGCGGAAGCCGCGTGCGAAGGGGCCGAAGTCGGCCCGGTACTCGTCCTCGGTGGAGAAGCCGATGACAGTCGTTGAACGTCCATGGAAGTTGCCACGGGCCACGACGATGTCCGCCTGGTCCGGCGCGATGCCCTTGACCCGATAACCCCACCGGCGAACCGCTTTGACCGCCGTCTCGACCGACTCGCAGCCCCCGCTGGCCGGCAGGGCGCGCGCAGGGCTCGGCAGGTCGGCGACTTCGACCAGCTTGGCGAGAAAGGGCGCCAGTTCCGTCGAGTGATATGCGCGCGATGTCACTGCAACGCGCTGCGCCTGGTCGACGAGCGCCTTCACCAGACGCGGATGCGCGTGTCCATGGCTGACCGCCGAATAGGCGGACATGAAGTCGAGGTATCGCTTGCCATCCGCATCCCACAGCCAGCTGCCTTCACCTCGCTCCAGCACGACAGGCAATGGCGCGTAATTCGGCGCGGCGACACTGGCCTCGAGCTCCAGCAGCTTTCCGGTAGTCCTGACACGCGCATCCATTGCCCACCTCGCAAGATTCACACACCGACTGGATGGACAGTGTAGAAACCGCGCGAGCCCGGCACGGCGAAAGTGGAGTTTCAGGAGCGCAGGAACAGCGTGTTACGGCGACCGTGGCCGCCGAAACGGCGGAGGTCCGACTGACGCAGTCAGGGCAGCGGATAGCCGCGAAACGGCTTGATGGTCTGCAGTTCGGGCTTGGAGGTGATCTTCTCGACGCCGAGCGCGGGGTCGTCGGTCCACGCGTTGGTCAGTTCGCGGTAATGATCGAGATCGCGGCACGCCAGTCGCAGTACATAGTCGCACTGGCCCGAGACGAGGAAGCACTCGACCACCTCGTCGGCGTTCCGGATGCGTTGCTCGAATCGCGCGTGCGTCGCCTGGGACTGGTCCTTCAACGTCACCTCCACGACGATCGTCAGCAGGGTGCCGCCGAGCTTGCGCGGGTCGACCATCGCCATGTAGCCGCTGATCAGGCCGCTGCGTTCCAGGCGGCGCATGCGATCCAGGCAGGCACGCGGGCTCAGTGCGATGCGTTCCGAGAGGTCCTGGTTCGTGATGCGCCCGTCGTTCTGCAGGATCTCGAGGATCCGGCGATCGATCCGGTCGAGTTCGCGCGTGGCCATGGCGTCAGTATACGAAGCCGCCGATTCGGCAGCGCGGGCGGCCGATGACGTCAGGCGAGCGCGGCGACTGCCGCCTTGGCGATCTGCGCATCCTCGGCCGACTTCACGCCCGATACGCCGACCGCTCCGACGACGTGACCGTCGACGATGACAGGCACGCCGCCCTCCAGCATGCCCTGCAGCGGCGCCGACAGGAACGACGTACGGCCCTGGTTGATCATGTCTTCGTAGACCTTCGTTTCACGCTTGCCCATGGCGGCCGCGCGCGCTTTCTCCGGAGCGATGTAGCTGGAGATCGGCGCCACGCCGTCGAAGCGATGCAGCAGCAGAAGGTGGCCGCCGTCGTCGCAGACGGCGATCACCACGTTCCACTGGTTCTTCTTCGCCTCGGCTTCGCCGGCTGCGGCCATCCTGCGCGCGTCGTCGAGCGTCAGCATCGGTTTCGTCTTCATCGTCTGTCCTCCTGTTTGGGTCGGGTCAGCATCGGCTGGACCCGTTCAACTGCCGAGCAACCGGTACCAGACGCGCGAAACCCACTCGCGCAAAGCGTAGTAGGAAACCGTCAGCGCAGTGGCACGTGGCATCAATTCGCCGACCGTGAAGGCGCGTTGCGCCACGTAGTCGGTCGGGGCGGGGATCACGCTGAAACCGGCGACTTCGAATGCCCGCTGCGAGCGCGGCATGTGAATGGCCTTGGTCACGAGCACGACGCGCTGGATGCCGAGGGGCTTGAGGTCCTTCGCCGCCATCTCGGCGTTGCCCCGCGTCGTCGCTGCCGCGTTGTCGACCCACTTCGGTGCAATGCCGTAGTCCTCCACCAGGACCTTCGCCATCAGGTCGGCCTCGGAATGCTTCGCGCCGCCCGGCACTCCGCCGGTGACATACACGGGCAGCCCGCTCTGTCGTGCAAGGCGCGCTCCGTAGCGCACCCGCTGCAACGTGAAGTCGTTGACCGTCTCGCCGCCCCATTCGATGGCGCTGCGGTTCAGTCCGCCGGCGAGGATGACGATCGCCTGCGCGGACTTGAGCTCGCCCGCCGCGAGCGGCGGCGGTTCGAGTCCGCGCGCGATGGCTCCCGCGACCGCCGGCATGGCCAGCGCGAGCAGGGCGAGTTGAGACGCCGCCATCAGCAGGATCGCGAACCGGCGACGGCTCCGCAGCAGCAGCAGCCCGAGCAGCGTCAGCAGCACGAGCGATGTCGGCGGCAGGACGAGGGCGGACAGGAAATAGCTGAAGGAGACTGGTTCCACGGCGGGACGAATCAAACGAAAACGGCCGCGAGCTTACGCGAGCTCGCGGCCGTGTTCGGTGAGATGCGCGGTTAGCCGCGCACCGCGTTCTGGATCTGCTCGAGCGCCGTCGGATCCTCGATCGTCGTCAGGTCGCCCGGGTCGCGGCCTTCGCACAGCGCCTGGATCGACCGCCGCAGCAGCTTGCCCGACCGCGTCTTCGGCAGGCTGCTGACGAAGTGCACGCGCGCGGGCCGGGCGACGGCGCCCAGCTGACCATCGACGACCTTCATCAGCTCGCCTTCGTGAGCCATCCGCTTCTCGAGTGTGTCGGCCTTGCCGGGATCCTTCAGGATCACGAAGCCGACGGCGACCTGTCCCTTGAGCTGGTCGGCCACGCCGACCACGGCCACCTCCGCCACGTTCGGGTGCGACGACAGGGACTCCTCGATCTCGCGCGTACCGAGGCGGTGGCCGGCGACGTTGATCACGTCGTCCGTGCGGCCGAGGATGAAGAAGTAGCCGTCCTCGTCGCGGATGCCCCAGTCGAATGTCGAGTAGACCTGCCGGTTCGGCACGCTGGTCCAGTAGGTCTTGACGAAGCGCTCGTCGTCGCCCCACACCGTGGTCATGCATCCCGGAGGCAGCGGACCCTCGATCGCCACCACGCCCTTCTCGTGGTGCTGAGTGATCTCCTCGCCGGTCGCTTCGTTGAAGATCTTGACGTTGTAACCGTAGCAGGGAAGGCCGGGCGATCCGAACTTCGAGGGCAGCGGCTCGACGCCGCGCGGGATGGCGAGAATCGGCCAGCCCGTCTCCGTCTGCCAGTAGTTGTCGATCACCGGCTTGCCAATGCCGTCGGCGATCCAGCGCCCGGTCGGCTCGTCGAGCGGTTCGCCCGCGAGGAACAGCAGTCGCAGCGAGGACAGGTCGTACTTCGTCAGCAGCGCGGGATCCTGCTTCTTCAGCACGCGGATCGCGGTCGGCGACGAGAACATCGACGTCACCTTGTACTTCTCCACGATGCTCCACCAGATGCCGCCGTCGGGCCGGATCGGCGTGCCTTCGTACATGATCGTCGCCATGCCGACGAGCAGCGGCCCGTAGACGATGTAGCTGTGTCCGACGACCCAGCCGATGTCGCTGGTGGAGAAGTAGGTCTCTCCGGGCTTGCCGCAGAAGATGAGGCTCATCGACGCGGCCAGCGCAACCGCGTACCCGCCGGTGTCGCGCTGCACGCCCTTCGGCTTGCCGGTCGTGCCCGAGGTGTAGAGGATGTACGACGGCTCGCTCGATTCGAGCCATTCGCACGGCACCTCGTCGTTCATGTGCTCCGCGCGTTGCTTGGCGTAATCGAGGTCTCGCCCCGGCACCATCGCCGCGGGCGCCAGTCCGCGATTGACCATCAGCACGTGCTTGGGCGGTGACTTCGACAGCGCAATCGCTTCGTCGAGCAGATGCTTGTACGGCACGGGCTTGCCCGCGCGCGAGCCGGCGTCGGCGCTGACGATGACCTTCGGAGTGGCGTCGTCGATGCGCGTGGCGAGGCTGACCGAAGCGAAACCGCCGAACACCACCGAGTGGATGGCGCCGATGCGAGCGCAGGCGAGCATCGCGAACGTCGCTTCAGGGACCATCGGCATGTAGATGAGGACGCGATCCCCGCGACCGACGCCGAGCCCCTTGAGGATGCCGGCCATCCGGTTCACTTCGCGGTACAGCTGCGCGAAGGTGTAGGTCTTCTCCTCGTTGGTCTCGGTGGAGATGTAGATGAGCGCCGCCTGGTCCTTGCGCGCGGCAAGGTGGCGGTCGACGGCGTTGTGACACAGATTGGTGGTGCCGCCCACGAACCACTTCGCGAACGGCGGCCTCGAGTAATCGAGGACTTGCTTGAACGGCTGCTTCCAATCGATCAGTGCAGCCTGTTCGGCCCAGAACCCCTGCGGGTCACTGATCGATTTACCTTGGAACTCCTTGTACGTCGTCATGCAGGCCTCCCTCCGCAGGTGTCGCTTGTAGTTCTTTCTGTTGTCGCACCAGCTTCAGCAACGGTGCAACCTGCTCGAGCAATCTTGGCAGATGCGCCACCACTTCGGCTGCCCGGCCGGCGCGAATGAGCGCCAGCGCGAGGTTGATGTCCATCGAGCCCTCTTCCGGCTTGGGATCGATGCTTCCCGGCGATACTCCTTCGGAGGTGCCGAGGATGATGCGACGCGACCGATTCTGCTGAGCCTGCGCGGCCCGCTTTTGAGCCAGCGCACGAAGTTCCTCCGCGCCGCGCCTCAATTCCTCGGACAAGGTCGCCAGGCCGATGCACGTCCACACCTCGACACCGGGGCCGGCCGCCTCGACGTTCTCCAGCACCTTCCTCAGCCGCGCGGCGAACCGCAGCACGCCCGAGAGGCCGGAGGAGGGCGTCGCCACGCAGAACTCGAACTTGTCCGTCCTGGTGCCGAGGTCCTCCAGTCGAATCGAGGCGGCCAATGCGCGGCCGACGAGTTTGATTCGCTGGTCGGTCTCCCCATCCCAAGTCTCACTTTTGGGCATGGAAAGTTCGACCCGCACGCAGATCACCGCTACGTCGGAAAGGTTGCGCCGGGCGAAGGAAATGAGCTTCTCGACCTGCTTGTCGAAGAAGGGCTGATTCAGCAGTTCCGTATCGGAGTCGACGGTGCGTGAAGATTCCAGCGACGCCTGGCTCTCTGCCAGCGCCTCGCGCGTGGTCGACAGGCGCACCAGCACTTCCATGCGGGCCAGCAGTTCGGCCGCGCCGACGCCCTTGCGTATGAAGTCCGTGGCGCCGAGTCCGGCCGCACGTTCCCGCTCTGCGACCTCGTCCTCGCCCGAGATGATCACGATCGGAAGCTCGCGGATCCGCTGCACCTTGGAACTGCGCACGCGGTTGAGGAGTTCGAAGCCGTCGACTTTCGGCATCGTCAGGTCGCTGATGACCACACGGATCGACGAGTCGAGCAGGATGGCCTGCCAGGCGGCTTCGCCATCGGTCACTTCCCGGATGTCGAAGCGATCCTTCAGGTGCTGGACGATCGACGCCCGAACGATGCGGGAGTCGTCCGCAATCAGCACGCGCGGCCTGGCTGGTCCGCTACCCGTTGTACTTTTTTGTGATTCGTTCGGCACGACGATCTCTTGGTTCGGTCCCGTCGGTTAGCGGCCGCGTTGGACGTTGCACTTTAACCGAATTGTTCGGCGTAACTTGCGGAGTTCTTTAGGTTTTCTCGCTGGAATGCGCTATTTTGCGGCCCGTTGCAGGCGATCGGTGCGACGGGCAGATGAGCGGTCAAAGGCATGCTTGGCGGATCGGGGTGGTGGGGGGCGCGATGCTCTCCCTGCTCGCCATGAACGCCTTCGCCCAGGAACGCGTGGCAGCCTCGCGTGCGGACGTCGTCGTGCAGGCGCTCTCGCTGCTGGGCACCCCGTACCGGTTCGGTGGTGCAACCCCGGAAAGCGGGTTCGACTGCAGCGGGCTTGTCCGCCATGTCTTCGCATCGGTCCTCAACCGCGACCTGCCGCGTCGGTCCGAGGAGATCAGCGGATTCGGCGAACCGGTGTCCCGCGCTGAACTGCAGCCCGGCGATCTTGTCTTCTTCAATACCCTGCGACGAGCGTTCTCGCACGTTGCGATCTACATCGGCGAGGGCCGGTTCGTCCATGCGCCCGCCAAGAACGGGCGCGTGCGTATCGAAGGTCTCGACGATCGGTACTGGGCGACGCGCTTCGATGGGGCACGCCGGCTCCTCGACGAGGATCCGGCCACGGCGATCCCCTCGCCATCGTTCACGGCTCCCGGGTCTTCCGCGGTTGGTTTTCCCATCGAGCGTCCGCCCGGACCCTAGCGACAATTCCCGTCCGTTGATGAAGGTCAATCGGGCGCAAATGAGAATTGTTTGCATTTGAGAATCATTTGCGTTAACGTTCCTGTCGTCGGCTCGGGTCTGCTGCGCGATCCTCCCCCCGCCAGCCGGTCCGGCCGACGTTTTTCCCCGATCGCACTTACGACACGGACGACGCATGAAGCGCTTTTTTTCCCTGAACGAACAGTTGGAGGTCGGCTTGCGCCGGCTGATGCAGGCCGCGGTCGTGGGCGGCCTGGTCGTTGCGGCCTTCGTCCCGCTCAAAGGCGAGGCGCAGGAGAAACTGCTCAACCTGTACTCCGCCCGGCACTACCAGACCGACGAGGCGCTGTACGCCGATTTCACCAGGCAGACAGGCATCAAGATCAACCGGATCGAACTCGGCGACGAGCAGTTGCTGCAACGGTTGCGCACCGAAGGTGCGGCGAGTCCCGCCGACGTCGTCCTGCTGGTGGACGCTGCCCGGCTATGGCGCGCCCAGATCGATGGCCTGTTCCAGCCTGTCCAGTCCAAGGTGCTGAACGAACGGATTCCGGCCAACCTGCGCTCCAACGACGGGACGTGGTTCGGATTCTCCAGTCGCGCGCGCGTGATCGTTTACGACAAGGCCCGGGTCAAACCTGAAGACGTCGACACGTACGAGAAACTCGCCGACCCGAAGAACAAGGGCAAGGTCTGCACGCGTTCGGGGTCCCATCCCTACATGCTGTCGCTCATCGGTTCCCTGGTCGAACGCCTGGGCGAAGCAAAGACGGAGGAGTGGGCCAAGGGCATGGTGGCGAACATGGCGCGCCCGCCGCGCGGCGGCGACACCGACCAGATCAAGGGCGTGGCCGCGGGCGAGTGCGGCGTCGCGCTGACGAACACCTACTACTGGGTGAGGCTCGTGCGGTCCGCCGATCCGAAGGACAAGGAAGTCGTTTCGAAGGTCGGCTTCCTGTGGCCGAACCAGTCGACGACCGGTACGCACATGAACATCTCCGGGGGCGGCGTGGCGAAGAACGCCCCGCACAAGGAGAACGCCGTCGCGTTCCTGGAGTACCTGACGAGCCCGAAGGCGCAGGCGTACTTCGCCGAGGGCAACAACGAGTGGCCGGTCGTGAAGAATGCGGTGACCAACAATCCGGCCCTGGCCGAGCTTGGCACCCCGAAAGCGGAGAACGTTCCGATCGCCACGATCGGCAAGAACCAGATCGCGGCCCAGCGCATCCTCGATCGCGTCGGCTATCGCTGATCTATTCGCGGCCTCGCGCACGCCGATAAGATGCGCGCCTCGGACCCACCGGGGCGCGCATGTCGTCTCCTTCCCTTGATGTCGTCATCGTCGGCGCCGGCCACAACGGCCTGACCTGCGCCTGCTACCTCGCGGAAGCTGGACTCAGGGTTCGGATCGTCGAGCGTCGTTCGGTCGTTGGCGGAGCGGCGGTCACCGAGGAGTTCCACCCGGGCTTCCGCAATTCGACGGCCAGTTACACCGTCAGCCTGCTGAACCCGAAGGTCATCCGGGATCTCCGGCTCGCGGCGCACGGGCTTCGGATCGTCGAACGACCGTTTTCCAACTTTGTCCCGCTGCCCGACGGACGCTCGCTCAAGTTCGGGGGAGACCTCGCGCAGACCCAGGCGGCCGTGGCGAACTTCTCGCCCCGCGACGCCGAGCGACTGCCCGCGTATTACGCAAGGCTCGACCGGGTTGCCGACCAGTTGAAGCAATGGGTGCTCCGGGCGCCGCCGAATCTCGGAGGACCCTTCGTGATCGAAGGCTGGCGCGACCTCGTCGCGGGCGCGCAGTTGCTCCTGCAGATGGGACGGCTGCCGCGCGAAGGGCAGCGCGATCTCGTCGACTTCTTCACGAAAAGCGCGGGCGACTGGCTCGACAGCTGGTTCGAGTCGGAACCCCTGAAGGCGGTGCTCGGCTGGGACTCGGTCGTCGGCAATTACGCCAGTCCGTACGCCGCTGGATCCGCCTACGTGCTTCTTCATCACTGCTTCGGTGAAGTGAACGGAAAACCGGGCAAGTGGGGTCACGCGATCGGCGGCATGGGTGCCATCACGCAGGCGATGGCGGCCGAAGCCCGCGCGAGGGGCGTCGAAATCTCCGTGGATTCGCCGGTCCGGCGGGTCGTCGTCGAGAACGGCGCTGCGACGGGTGTCGAACTCGACTCCGGCGAAGTCATCCGCGCGCGTGCCGTCGCCGCCAACGTCAACCCGAAGCTTCTGTATCGGCGGCTGATCGACACGAGCCATCTTCCGGCCGACTTCAACGAGGCGATGCAGCGCTACAAGTGCGGCTCCGGCACCTTCCGCATCAACGTGGCGTTGCGCGAACTGCCCGACTTCTCGGCCGTGGCCGGCACGCACTCGCAGCCGCATCACGCAAGCGGGATCGTGTTCGCGCCCTCGCTCGCCTACATGGATGCCGCCTGGCACAGCGCGGTGGCCCAGGGGTATGCCGCGCGGCCGATCGTCGAGATGCTGATCCCGAGCGTGGTGGACGACACGCTTGCCCCGCCCGGCGCGCATGTCGCGAGTCTCTTCTGCCAGCAGTTCAAGCCGGATGCGGAATGGAGTTCGCTGAAGGAACCGGCGGTGCAGGCGATCTTCGACGTCGTGCAGTCCTACTGTCCCAACTTCCGCGATGTGCTGCTCGGCTGGCGTGCGCTATCGCCGGCCGATCTCGAAAGCGAGTTCGGCCTGGTCGGGGGCGACATCTTCCATGGCCAGTTGTCGCTCGACCAGTTGTTCTCGATGCGGCCGACGATGGGCTACGCGAAATACCGGGGGCCCTTGAAGAGCCTGTATCACTGCGGGTCGGGCGCACATCCGGGCGGTGGGGTGACCGGCGCTCCCGGACATAACGCCGCGCGCGAGATGCTGCGGGATCTGCGCTAGGCGAGCAGTTCGACGTTGCCGCCGGCCGCGGCGGTGTTGATCGTCACGCAGCGTTCGGCACAGAACCTTGTCAGGTAGTTCGGTCCGCCGGCCTTCGGTCCGGTGCCGGACAGGCTTTCGCCGCCGAAAGGCTGGCTGCCGACCACGGCGCCGATGATGTTGCGGTTCACGTACAGGTTGCCCACCCGCGCGCGCTTCACCACGTGTTCGATGCGTCCGTCGAGTCGTGTGTGCAGCCCCATCGTCAGTCCGTAGCCCGTCGCGTTGATGGCGTCGATCACCGTCTCCAGGTCGCGCTTGTCGTAACGGACCACGTGCAGGATCGGTCCGAAATTCTCGTGCGCCAGGTCGCCGATGGCGTCGATCTCCGCGGCGACAGGGCCGAAGAAGTGGCCATCGAGCGCGGATGGCACTTCGCATTCGTGGACGATCCGTCCGTGCCGCTGCAGCCAGGCGCGATGGCGGACCAGCAGCGCGAGCTGCTCGGCGTCGATCACCGGTCCGATGTCGGTGCGCGGATCCGACGGGTCGCCGATCACGAGTTCCCGCATGGCGCCGGCGATCATCTCGATCATCGAATCGGCGATCTCGTTCTGCAGGAACAGCACGCGCAGCGCGGAGCACCGCTGGCCGCAAGAACGGAACGCGCTCGAGATCACCGCGTCGGTGACCTGTTCGGGCAGCGCCGTCGAGTCGACGATCATCGCGTTCTGCCCGCCAGTCTCGGCGATCAGCACGCCGATCGGGGCGTCGCGCGCGGCCAGGGCGCGGTTGATGGCGCGCGCCGTCGCGACCGAGCCGGTGAATGCGACGCCGGCGACCCGGGGGTGCGACGTCAATGCGCGTCCCACCGTCTCCCCGTCGCCGAGGACCAGATGCAGGACCTCGGCCGGGACGCCGGCTTCGTGCATCAATTGCACGGCGCGGAAGGCCACCAGCGGCGTCTGCTCCGCAGGCTTCGCGACGACCGCGTTGCCGGCGACGAGCGCGGCGGCGATCTGGCCACCGAAGATCGCGAGCGGAAAGTTCCACGGACTGATGCAGACGAACACCCCGCGTCCGCCAAGATGCAGCACGTTGGACTCGCCCACGGGGCCCGGGAGCGGCTGCGGCCGCATCCGTTCGCGCCCGATCGCGGCGTAGTAACGGCAGAAGTCGATCGCCTCGCGAACCTCGAGATGCGCGTCGAGCATGGTCCGGCCGCCTTCGCGGACGATCAGCGCGGCGAGTTCGTCGTGCGCCGACTCCCAGAGGTCGGACACGCGCTCGACGATGGCCGCGCGCGCGTCGGCTCCAAGCGCATCCCACACGTCGAATGCGGCCTGTGCCGCGTTCACGGCGCGGTCCGCATCCTCCGCCGACGCGTTGGCCACCGACCCGATGACCTGCGTGAGCGCGGCCGGATTGCGCACTGGGACCGCGACGCCGGAAGGCGTCCCTCCGATCAGGGATGTCGCATGCGTATCGGACGCTTGCGCCACCGCGGAGGTGAGCTCGATCAGCGCCGGGGCCTGCTGAAGGTCGATGCCACGCGAATTGCGGCGCTCGCCGAACAGCGACGTCCCGGCCGGCAGCGCCGAGGACGGTTCGTTCGAAGCGACGAACGCGCGCGCGAGTTCATGCACGTCCTCGACGAGGGATTCGGATGGCACCGAGCGGTCGGTGATCTGGTGAACGAAGGACGTGTTCGACCCGTTTTCGAGCAGGCGGCGCACCAGGTACGCGAGCAGATCGCGGAAGGCGCCGACCGGGGCGTAGACGCGCACACGCACGTCGGGACTGTTCCCCAGCAGGGCGTCGTAGAGGGGATCGCCCATGCCGTGCAGCCGCTGGAACTCGTAGCGGCGCCCCGGCGCCAGCTCCTGCGCGTATTCCACGATGGAAGCGACCGTCAAGGCGTTGTGCGTCGCGAACTGCGCGTACACCGGAGCCGGGTGGGCCAGCAGACGGCGCGCCGTGGCGATGTAGGCCAAATCCGTCGCCCACTTGCGGGTGTAGACCGGAAAACCCGTCATGCCGAGTTCCTGCGCCCGCTTGATCTCGGCGTCCCAGTACGCGCCCTTGGTGAACCGAACCGTGACGGGGCGCCGGAGTTCATCGCTGAGCTGCAGCAGGCGGTCGACGGTGGCGACGGCACGCGTCTGGTAGGTCTGCACCGCCAGACCGAGGCCGGGCCAGTCGGCGAGCAGGGGCTCGCGCATCAGGCGTTCGAAGAGCCCGATGTGCAAGGCGAGCCGCTCCGACTCCTCGGCATCGATGGTGAGATTGACGTCGGCGGCCCGGGCCAACCGTCCGAGTTCGACCAGCCTCGGATAGAGCTCGCGGTCGCTGCGTTCGACCTGGGCCGTCTCGAAGCGGGGATGGATCGCCGATAGCTTCACGGAAATGCCGTCGCGCATCGTCCAGTCGTCGCCCCCGGTGCCCTTGAGCGCCGAAAGCGCGTCGACGTACGAGGCGTACGCGCGATCGGCATCCGCCCGCGTCCGGGCGCCTTCGCCAAGCATGTCGAAGGAGTAGAGGATGCGCGCGTCGGGCCGCTGCGCCGCGCGCGCCAGGGCCCCGTGCAGGTCCGTCGCAAACACGAACTGGTCACCGAAACGGCGGATGCCCTCGATCACCATGGGCCGCAGTGCGCTGCGGGCGAACCACGCGCGCATGGACCCCCCGTCGCCGTCGGCGCCGCGCAGGTCGGCGTCCGCGGCCGTATGCCCCGCCAGCCGCAGCGCCGAGGCGAGCACGCGGGTGACGAAATTGCCGTCCATGCCGATCCGCGATGCGCGGAACGCCGAAAGCTTCTCGGCAATCAGCCACGTTTGCGTGTCGGCGTCCGGAGCGCGGAGCAGGGCTTCCGCCAGCCGCAGCAGGGCGATGCCTTCCGGCGTGGCGAGCGGAAACGAATTCAGCAGGTTCTGGGCGGACAGCAGCCCCGGATCGGCCGCACGGACCGACTCGACGTAACCGAGTGCGCGGCGGCGCGCCGAGGCCCGTCGTTCGGCGGCCGGTTCCCCGAGTGCCAGCAACCGCTCGATGGCAGAACGTTCGTCTGCATACGGATCGCCGAGGTCGGGCAACCGTTGCAGCGCTTCCAGGACGCCAGGCATGTGAACTCCAGCGAGGAAAGGCCGCGGAAATTTAGCACCGTGTCGTCGGTTCGCCTCCCGACTGCGGGTTGTCCTGCAGGGCCGCGGCCCGGCCTGGCTCCTACAATCGCGCCCCTTACGGAGCGCTCATGTTCGATTTTTCCCCCGAGTCCGGGCTGGTTGCCTTGTTCGCCGCGAGCTTTGTCGCGGCGACCATCCTTCCGGGCGGCTCCGAATTCGTGCTCATTGGAGTCATCCACAAGCATCCCGACGCCCTGTGGCAGGCGATCGCGGTGGCCACTGTGGGCAACACGCTGGGCGGAGTCACGTCCTACTGGATGGGCCGGCTGCTGCCGAATCGCGTGCAGAGCAAGGCCATCATCACACTGCACAAGTACGGCTACTGGGCGCTCCTGCTGTCCTGGCTGCCGCTGGTCGGCGACGCGCTGGCCGTGGGCGCGGGCTGGCTGCGCCTGAACCCGTGGCTCACCCTCGCGGCGTTCGCCGTCGGCAAGTTGTTCCGGTACGTGATGGTGGGCGGGGGGTGGGCCTGGATCGAGGCCGTGTTCCTCGCTTAGGGGCCTTGCTCTACCCCGGTGGCGTGCCCTGGCGCCAGCCCGGGTGCCCGGCCTTCGTATAATCGTCGGCGAGACGCAGCCCTGTCCCGCGCGCCGTCCGGCGCAACCAGACCCCAAAACGCAACCAAGAAACGGCCCATGAAAGTCCTCGTCCCCGTCAAGCGTGTGGTCGACTACAACGTGAAGGTGCGCGTGAAGTCCGACCAGACCGGTGTCGACATCGCCAACGTGAAGATGTCGATGAACCCCTTCGATGAGATTGCGGTGGAGGAGGCGGTGCGCCTCAAGGAGAAGGGCGTGGTCACCGAAGTGATTGCCGTGTCGTGCGGCCTGGCCCAGTGCCAGGAGACCCTCCGCACGGCGATGGCGATCGGCGCGGACCGCGCCATCCTCGTCGAAACGGACGTCGAGCTGCAGCCGCTGGCCGTTGCCAAGCTGCTGAAGGCGATCGTCGACAAGGAAAAGCCCGACCTCGTCATCCTCGGCAAGCAGGCGATCGACGACGACGCCAATCAGACGGGACAGATGCTCGCCGCGCTCGCCGACCTGCCGCAGGGCACGTTCGCGTCGAAACTCGAGGTGGCCGACGGGCGCGCGCAGGTGACGCGCGAAGTCGACGGCGGCTTTGAAACGATCTCCATCGCGCTTCCGGCCATCATCACCGCTGACCTGCGCCTGAACGAGCCGCGCTACGTGACGCTGCCGAACATCATGAAGGCCAAGAAGAAACCGCTGGAGAACGTGAAGCCGGCTGACCTCGGCGTGGACGTCACGCCGCGCCTGAAGACGATCAAGGTCAGCGAGCCGCCGGCGCGCAAGGCCGGTGCGCGCGTCCCCGACGTGGCCACCCTGGTCTCCCGGCTCAAGACCGAAGCCAAAGTCCTCTAGAACAGAACAGAGCAGAGACGACCATGACTGCACTCGTACTCGCAGAACACGACAACCACGCGATCAGAGCGGCGACGCTGAACACGGTGACTGCCGCCGCCAAGGCCGGCGGGGAAGTCCACGTGCTGGTGGTCGGCCACCAGGCCGCGGACGCCGCCCGGCAGGCGGCGAAGATCCAGGGCGTCAGCAAGGTGCTGCTCGCCGACGCGCCGCAGTTCGAAGGCGGCCTGGCCGAACCCGTGGCGGCCCAGGTCGTCGCCCTCGCCGGTGCCTACAGCCACATCTTCGGAGCGGCCACGGCGTACGGGAAGAACATCCTGCCTCGGGTCGCCGCCAAGCTCGACGTCGCTCAGGTATCCGACATCATCAGCGTCGAGTCGCCCGACACGTTCACGCGCCCGATCTACGCGGGCAATGCCATCGCCACCGTCCAGAGCCCGGACAAGGTGAAGGTCATCACCGCGCGCCCGACGAACTTCGACGCCGCGCCGGCCGAGGGCGGCTCCGCTGCGGTCGAGAACGTGACGGCGGTCGCCGGCGCGGACTCGTCGCGCTTCATTTCGCGCGACATCGCCAAATCCGACCGTCCGGAACTGCAGGGGGCGAAAGTCGTCATCTCGGGCGGCCGCGGCATGGGATCGGCCGAGAACTTCAAGCTCCTCGAGCCGCTGGCCGACAAGCTGAACGCCGCGATAGGCGCCTCGCGCGCCGCGGTGGATGCGGGCTATGCGCCCAACGACTGGCAGGTCGGGCAGACCGGCAAGGTGGTGGCGCCGCAGCTGTACATTGCCGTCGGCATCTCGGGCGCGATCCAGCACCTGGCCGGGATGAAGGATTCGAAGGTGATCGTCGCGATCAACAAGGATCCCGAAGCGCCGATCTTCCAGGTAGCCGATTACGGCCTCGTCGGCGATCTGTTCGAAGTCGTGCCGCAGCTGGTCAAGGAACTCGGCTGACGGTCATCGTGAAATGACAAGCCAGGGCACAGCGCGCACGGGCCACCGTGGAGCTGTGCCCTTTTTGTTCATCCTCCAGGAAACGCCATGAGCTACGTTGCCCCCATCAAGGACATGCAGTTCGTCCTGCACGAACTGGCCGGACTGAAGCAGATCCAGGCCCTGCCTGGCTGCGAAGATGCGACGGACGAGACGGTCGCCGCGGTGCTGGAGGAGAACGCGCGCTTCATGGCCGAGGTCGTCGCCCCGTTGAACCGCACCGGCGATGTCGAAGGGGCGAAGTGGGACAACGGCCGCGTGATCACGACGCCCGGCTTCAAGCAGGCCTTCGACGCGTTCGTGCAGGCCGGCTGGCAAGGCGTGCAGCATCCGAGCGAATTCGGCGGGCAGGGGTTGCCCAAGGTCGTTGCGGCGCCCTGCATGGAGATGCTGCAGTCGGCCAACCTGTCGTTCGCGTTGTGTCCGCTTCTGACCGACGGCGCCATCGAGGCCCTGCTGACCGCGGGTTCCGACGAGCAGAAGGCGATGTACATCCACCGCCTGATCGACGGCAGCTGGACCGGCACCATGAACCTGACCGAGCCGCAGGCGGGCTCGGACCTCGCGCAGGTGCGCACGCGCGCCGTGCCGCAGGGCGATGGAAGCTACCGGCTGTTCGGGCAGAAGATCTTCATCACGTACGGCGACCACGATCTGGCCGAGAACATCGTGCATCTCGTGCTCGCCCGCACGCCGGACGCCCCGGAAGGCGTCAAGGGAATCTCGCTTTTCATCGTGCCGAAGGTGCTGTTCGACGCGGAGGGAAAACTCGGCAAGCGCAACGACGTGTACTGCGCCTCGATCGAGCACAAGCTCGGCATCCATGGCAGTCCCACGTGCGTGCTGATCTTCGGCGACGGCAAGGGGGAGGTGGGGGCGGGTGCCATCGGCCACCTCATCGGCCAGGAGAACCGCGGACTCGAGTACATGTTCATCATGATGAACGCGGCTCGCTTCCAGGTCGGCATGCAGGGCATCGCCCTTTCCGAGCGCGCCTACCAGCAGGCCGCCTGGTACGCCAAGGAGCGGGTGCAGAGCCGGGCGGTCGAAGGCTCGCCGGGGCCGGTGCCGATCATCCGTCATCCGGACGTGCGGCGGATGCTGATGTTCATGCGCGCGAACACCGAAGCGGCCCGTGCGGTCGCCTACGTGGCGGCCGGCTACAACGACATCGCGCACCACCATCCCGACGCGGACGCGCGCACGGCGGCGAAGGCGGCGTACGACTACCTCGTGCCCCTGGTGAAGGGCTGGTCGACCGAGGTGTCGATCGACATCGCTTCCACCGGGGTGCAGGTCCACGGCGGCATGGGGTTCATCGAGGAAACGGGCGCGGCGCAGTACTACCGGGACGCACGCATCCTGACGATCTACGAAGGCACCACGGCGATTCAGGCCAACGACCTGATCGGCCGCAAGACGAGCCGCGACGGCGGGGCCACCGCCAGGCGCTTCATCGAGGAGATGCGGCTTACCGCGGGGGAACTCGAAAAGGCGGGCGGCGACTGCCCCGTGATCGCCGCGCGCCTGCGCGCGGCCGTGGATGCCTATGCCGAGGTCGTCGATTTCGTCGTCGCCGGGTTCAGGAACGACCCGCGGGCGGTCTACGCGGGCTCGGTGCCGTACCTCAAGCTCGCCGGCATCGTTCACGGCGGCTGGCAGATGGCCCGGGCCGCGCTCGCCGCGACGCGACGCCTTGCCGCGGGTGACGATCCGGACTTTCACCGGGCGAAGATCGCGACCGCGCGCTTCTTCGCGGATCACATGCTGGTCAGCGTCGAGGCGCTGGCGGCGACGGCGATCGAGGGCAGCGCGGGCACGCTGGCCTTCACCGACGAGCAGTTCTAGGAAATAGTCAATGGCTATCGAAAGAATAGAGACAATCTATTTTTTGAATTTTGTGGGTGCGCGTAGATTGATCTTCGTGCCGTGGCGTCCAGGCGCCGCGGGTTTCTCGGTTCGTGTTATCCGCAACAGGAGATTTCGATGCAACTGAAGGGCACCAAGACAGAACAGAACCTGAAGGATGCGTTTGCCGGTGAATCGCAGGCGAATCGTCGCTACCTGTACTTCGCAGCGAAAGCGGACGTCGAGGGCTACAACGACGTGGCGGCCGTGTTCCGCTCGACGGCGGAAGGCGAGACCGGCCACGCGCATGGCCACCTCGAGTACCTCGAGGCGGTGGGCGATCCCGCGACCGGACTGCCGATCGGCCCGACCAGGGCCAACCTGAAGGCGTCGATCGCCGGCGAAACGCACGAGTACACGGACATGTACCCGGGCATGGCGAAAGCCGCGCGCGACGAGGGCTTCGACGAGATCGCGGACTGGTTCGAGACGCTGGCCAAGGCCGAGCGTTCGCACGCGAACAAGTTCCAGAAGACTCTCGACGCCATCGCCGACTGAACTGATGCGGGCGCGGTCCCGCAGCCGTTGTGCCCGCGCGTCGCGACGATGCGCGGTTCTCCGCGGCCCGGCACCTGCCGGGCCGAGGGAGTCCCTGCAGCCCCATCATCTTGGAAACCACCATGAACGTCCGTGAGGGCAGCCTCGAGGCGCCGACGCGTCATCCGCTGGGTCAGAAGAACGCCGAGTTCTGGGACGAACAGGCGCTCGAGAAGGAAATGGAGCGCGTGTTCGAGATCTGCCATGGCTGCCGGCGCTGCGTCAGCCTCTGCGGAGCCTTTCCGACACTGTTCGACCTCGTGGACAACGGGCCGACGGGAGAGGTCGACGGCGTGCCGAAGGCGAAGTACAAGGACGTCGTCGACCAGTGCTACCTGTGCGACATGTGCTACATGAGCAAGTGCCCGTATGTGCCCCCGCACCCGTGGAACCTCGATTTCCCGCACCTGATGCTGCGGGGCAAGGCGGTGCACTTCCGCAAGCACGGCGCATCCGCGAGCGACAAGTTCCTGACGTCCACGGACAAGGTCGGCATGTTTGCCGGCATTCCGATCGTCACGCAGGCCGTCAACGCCGTGAACGGTACCGGTCCGGCCCGTGCGGCAATGGAAAAGCTGATGGGGGTCGATCGCAACGCGTGGCGGCCCGACTTCGCGCCGAAGACCTTTCGTGCCGGTGCGCGTCCGAGCGGCGCAGCTCCGGTGCGCGACGGTGCGAAGACGCCGGGGAAGGTCGCGATCTTCTCGACCTGCTACATCAACTACAACGAGCCGGGCATCGGCTGGGACCTGATCCGCATCCTCGAGCACAACGAGATCCCGTACGCGCTCATCGAGAAGGAAGCGTGTTGCGGCATGCCGAAGCTCGAGATCGGCGACCTCGACGCGGTGGAGCGGCTCAAGGACATCAACATCCCGCAGCTCGCGAAGCTGGCGCGCGAGGGTTACGCCGTCGTCACCCCGATTCCGTCCTGCACCCTGATGTACAAGCAGGAACTGCCGCTGATGTTCCCCGAGGACGCCGACGTGCAGGCGGTGAAGGCTGCGATGTGGGATCCCTTCGAGTACCTCGTCGCGCGCAATCGCGACGGGTTGCTGAAGACGGATTTCAAGAAGGCGCTCGGCACGGTGTCGTACCACGTGCCCTGCCACAGCCGCGTGCAGAACGTGGGTCGCAAGACCGAGGAGATGCTGAAGCTCGTGCCCGACACGACGCTGAACACGGTGGAGCGCTGCTCCGGTCACTCGGGCATCTGGGGCACGCGCACCGAGTTCCACGGCATGGCGATGAAGATCGGCAAGCCGGTGTTCAGGAACATGGCGAGCGTGAAGCCGGACTACATCAGCTCGGATTGCCAGCTCGCCGGCCACCACATCGAGCAGGGCATCCAGCAATTTGCGAAGGAGGCGCTCGGCGGCAAGACGCCCGAGATCGCCCACCCGATCACCCTCGTGCGCATCGCGTACGGCCTGTAATCGCAAAAGAGGACGCTGGAGAAATGACGATGGCACAGATCTCGCGTGACAGCCTGCTGACGCTCGAGGCCTACGCGAAACAGCGCGGCGACTTCCGCGCGCGCGTAATCGCCCACAAGAAGAACCGGACCGTGCGCCTGGGCGAACACGTGACGCTGATCTTCGAAGACGAGCTCACGATCCGCTACCAGATCCAGGAGATGCTGCGGATCGAGAAGACGTTCGAGGAAGCGGGCATCCGGGACGAACTCGACGCCTACAACCCGCTGATCCCCGACGGCACCAACCTCAAGGCGACGATGATGATCGAGTACGACGATCCCGTCGTCCGCAAGGACGAACTCTCACGGCTGAAGGGCATCGAGGATCGCGTGTACGTCCAGGTCGACGGCCAACCGAAGGTCTGCGCGATTGCCGACGAGGACCTGGAACGCGAGAACGAGGAGAAGACCTCGGCGGTCCACTTCCTGCGGTTCGAATTCGATTCCCCCGCCATTGCAGGGATCAGGCAGGGCGCGGCGATTGCCATGGGCATTGATCATCCCCACTACGCGGTGCGGCTCGAAGAGGTCGCGCCTCAGGTGCAGAGCGCGCTTGCCCGGGACTTCGGCTGACGACCCCTTCGAGCGGACTCCGAGCGACGACCCGGTCGTCGCCGAATCGGTTCCGGTCGTACCTGCCCGCAAGGGGCGCGGGGCGGTGTCCAACCTGGCGCACCGCTTCGAGTCGGTCGCGCGCGCCGTGGACGCAGAGTCCCTTGCCCCGGACGAGGACGACTGTGGACGCCCGCCGCTTGCCACCACCGTCACGCTGGAGACCGCGCGTTCCATCATCACGCGCAACGAGTCGCCGGACATCGGCTTCGACCGCTCGATCAACCCGTACCGCGGCTGCGAGCACGGCTGCATCTACTGCTATGCGCGGCCGACCCACAGCTACCTGAATCTGTCGCCGGGCCTCGACTTCGAGACGAAGCTCGTCGCCAAGTCGAACGCCGCCGAGTTGCTGGTCAGGGAACTCGCAGCGCCGGGGTACTCCCCGGAACTGATCATGGTCGGCGTGAATACGGACGCCTACCAGCCGATCGAACGCGAACTGAAGCTGACGCGCGGGATTCTCGAAGTCCTGACGGAGGCCCGCCATCCGTTCGGCCTCGTCACCAAGTCGGCGCTCATCGAGCGCGATGTCGACCTCATCGCGGCGATGGCGGCGTTGAACCTCGCCTCGGTCAGCATCAGCATCACCTCGCTCGACGCGAAGCTTTCGCGCATCCTGGAGCCGCGCGCCGCCAGCCCCGAGCGGCGCCTGCGGACGGTCCGGACACTCGCCGAGGCCGGCATTCCGGTGCGCGTGAACCTCGCTCCGGTCATCCCCTTCATCAACGAACCGGAGATCGAGGCGATCGTCGAGGCCGCGGCCGAGGCCGGGGCGAAGAACGCGCACTACACGGTGGTCAGGTTGCCCTGGGAAGTGAGCCCGCTGTTCGAGGAGTGGCTGCAGGCGCACTTTCCGGACCGCGCCCGGCGCGTGATGAACCGGATTCGGGAGATGCGCGGCGGCAAGAACTACGACGCGGAGTTCGGACGACGGATGACAGGCGCGGGGACCTGGGCGCAGCTGATCTCCCGGCGCTTCCATCGCATCAGTGCACGGCATGGGTTCAGCGACGACTGGCCGGCACTGCGCAAGGACCTGTTCATCCGCCCCCGGCCGCCCTCGCCGCAGGTCGACCTGTTCTGACGCTCAGCCTGGCCTGGCCAGGCTTTCGTAGTAGGTCTGGAACAGCAGCGCGATCGTCGACATCAGCACGATCGCCCCGACGGCGAGCGAAGCGATGGCGACGAGCACCGCATCCCAGCCGCTGCGGTTGCGGCGGTCGACGCCGCGGTTGAAGCGGGCGTCGAACTTCTCGTCCGGCATCAGCGCCAGCACCAGGGCCTGCAGGAAGCCGGCGACCACAGGCGCCATGGCGACGAAGAACGCCGGCGTCTGGTACCAGTTGCGCACCCCGATCAGCAGCGGCAGCGCCCCCAGCGTAATGCCCAGCGGCAGCCACCAGAGGCCCTGACCCAGGTACACCCGGTTCAGCCCGAGCGCGCCCGTGACGGCGGCGAGGAGGGCGGCGAGGGCCTTGTGGCGGAACCGTGGCATGGCGGGCGCAATGATAGTGGTCCACCCACGGTACCGCTGGCTCGGGAACGGCCCGGGGACGCCCGGTTGCCTGGGTCGGGGTGCCACGGCTACAATCGCGAGTTTTCCGCGGTGCCGGCGGCCCACTGAATGGGTCCACGCATGGGCCAACCCATGGGTCAACGTCTGGCCCCCGCAAGCCCAGAACAAGCAAAGGATTACAGATGGTTGTCATTCGCCTGGCCCGAGGCGGCGCCAAGAAGCGCCCGTTCTTCAACATCGTCGCCACCGATTCGCGCAACGCGCGCGACGGTCGTTTCATCGAGCGCGTCGGTTTCTACAACCCGGTCGCCGCCGCGAACGAGCAGCGCTTCCGCATCGCGCAGGACCGCCTGGCCTACTGGACGGGCACGGGCGCGCAGATGTCGCCGACCGTGGCGCGCCTGGTCAAGGAGTTCGCTCCCGCCAACGCCTGAGTGGCTCGGCGTGGCTGAGCGGGCCGGCGATCCATCGGCTGCGGCCGACCTGATCGAACTCGGCGCCGTCCGCGGCGCCTATGGCTTGCGGGGGTGGCTGCGGATCGCCCCTTTTGCCACGGATGGCGGAGTGCTGGACGCGGTCGACGATTGGTGGCTCGTCCGGGGCAACGACAAGCAGAGCGTGACCGTCGAGAGTCGTCGCCGGCACGGAGCCTCGATCCTGGCGAAGTTGCCCGGGTGCGAGACGAAAGAGGCCGCCGATGCCCTGAAAGGCGCGACGGTGGCGGTGGCGAGAGACCGTTTTCCGCCATTGCCGCAGGGCCAGCATTACCTCGGTGACCTGCTCGGCAGTCGGGTGGTGAACCGGACCGGGGAAACGCTCGGTGCAGTGAGCGGGTTGCGTGCCAACGAAGTGGCGGGCGTCCTGCGGCAGTGGCTGGAAGTCACGGACGGCAGCGATACGCACCTGATCCCGCTGGTCGAGCCCTACGTGGACGAGGTCGACACAGCGGCAAAGGTGGTCCGGGTCGACTGGCAGCGCGATTGGTAGGTTGGCAAAAGCGGTGATGGGCAGGAACGGGGACCGATGCGCTTCGACGTGATCACGCTGTTCCCTGCCATGTTCACAGCCGTCACCGAGCACGGAATCACGCGCCGGGCGTACGAGCAGGGCCTGTGGTCGCTGGTGAGCTGGAATCCGCGCGACTTCACCAGCGACGCGCACCGCACGGTGGACGACCGTCCGTATGGTGGCGGACCGGGGATGGTGATGATGGCCGAGCCGCTCGCGCAGGCGGTCGCCGCAGCCAAGGCCGATGGCGGCGGGGCGCGCGTGGTGACCTTCGCGCCGAACGGCGCGCCGTTGACGGACGCGCGGGTGCGGCAACTGGCGGAGCAGGGCGGGTCGCTCGCGCTGGTGTGTGGTCGGTACGAGGCGATCGACGAACGCTTCCTCCAGGAATGCGTGGACGAGGTGGTGTCCGTCGGTGACTTCGTGATGTCGGGCGGGGAGGTGCCGGCGATGGCGTTGATCGACGCCGTGGTCAGGCAGCTGCCCGGTGCACTGAAGGAAGCGTCGGCGGACGAGGAATCGTTCGCGACGGGTCTGCTGGACGGACCGCACTACACGCGGCCGGAAGTGTGGCGGGGTCGCGCGGTGCCGGACGTCCTGCTGTCGGGCCATCATGCGGACATCGCGCGGTGGCGGCGAAAGCAGGCGCTGGCGATGACGAGGGCGACGCGACCGGAGCTGATCGAGCAGGCCCG
Source organism: uncultured beta proteobacterium (assembly GCA_963726405.1). Classification (GTDB taxonomy): domain Bacteria; phylum Pseudomonadota; class Gammaproteobacteria; order Burkholderiales; family Burkholderiaceae_F; genus JAOUJD01. The sequence continues at coordinate 455,938 of CAVSCF010000001.1, forward strand.
CGCGGCCGGTCGACTGAGTGCGCAGGACGAAAAGGATTTGCGCGAGATCGCGCAGAATGGCGCGGCGGAGAAATCCGCCGCTTGACGAAGCAGGGCAAGGCACCATCCTCTCGGCGGCAACACATCAAAAGAGCCGTGCGACGATGGCTTAAGGAGCAGAGATGAACATCATCGAAAAACTCGAACAGGAAGAGCTGACCCGCGTGAGCGTGGGCAAGACGATTCCCACGTTCGGTCCCGGCGACACCGTGATCGTCAGCGTCAACGTGGTCGAGGGCACGCGCAAGCGCGTGCAGGCGTTCGAAGGCGTCGTGATCGGCCGCCGCAACCGCGGGCTGAACTCGTCGTTCGTCGTTCGCAAGGTATCGAGCGGGGAAGGCGTGGAGCGCACGTTCCAGCTGTATTCGCCGACGATCGCGTCGATCGAGGTGAAGCGCCGCGGCGACGTGCGCCGCGCGAAGCTCTACTACCTGCGCGAGCGTTCCGGCAAGTCGGCCCGCATCCGCGAAAAGCTCGAACACAAGAGCGCCGCGGCCAAGAAGGCGGCCGAGGCGGCGAAGACCGAGTAAGGCCTTGCCTCGAATCCGGCCAACGAAGGCCGCCGCTTGCGGCGGCCTTCTTGTTTCATGATGGCGAGCCCGCCGACGCGCCTGCCCGGCTTCGATCCCGAGTCGGTCCCGCACGATCCCGAGTTCGCGGACCCGCTCAGACGCGGTGCACCGGTTCCGCACGCCGCGATGCAACCGGTGGCGCTGCGCCGGCGTTTCGTCGAACCGCCGGTGTGGTCGCCTGAGATGCGCTCGGACGCGCGGCTCTTCGACCCCGAGGTCGAGCCACGGCCGGCGTCCGTACTGGTGCCGCTCGTCGTGCGCGACAACGGCGTCAACGTCCTGCTCACGCAGCGCACGGCGCACCTGACCGATCACGCCGGACAGATCAGCTTTCCCGGGGGCCGCGTGGAGGAGGGCGACGCCGACGCGGTTGCCACGGCACTGCGCGAGAGCGAGGAAGAGATCGGGCTTCCCCACGGGGTCGTCGACGTGCTCGGCCGCCTGCCCGAATACCGCACCGTCACCGGCTACCGCGTAACGCCGGTGGTCGCCCTCATCGAACGGCCGTTCACGTTGCGCCTCGACACCTTCGAGGTGTCGGAAGCCTTCGAAGTCCCGCTGGCGTTCCTGATGGACCCGGCCAACCACGAGCGCAGGCTCTATCGTTTCGCGGAGATCGCCCGCACGTTCTACGCCATGCCGTACGAGGCCAAGCGCCGTTATTACATCTGGGGCGCCACCGCGGCGATGCTGCGCAACTTCTATCACTTCCTGCGCGCCTGACGGGCCCGCTCGGCGGCCGCCGGCCCTCTACAATCCGCCGCGGAGGTTCCGATCGTGGGCTGGCTTTCCCTCATCATCACGTTGCTGCTGGAACAGGTGCGCCCGTTGCCGGCGGTGAATCCGGTCTACGGTGCCGTCCGCCAGGTGTCCGGCTGGGCGGAGCGCAACCTGAACGCCGGCCGGCGCCGTCATGGCGTCTATGCATGGCTCCTCGTCGTGATCGGCCTGGCGCTCGTCGTCGGCGCCGTCTACGCCGTGGCGTCGTCGATCAACGTGGTCCTCGGACTGGTGGTCAATGTCGCGGTGCTGTTCTTCGCGCTCGGGTTCCGCCAGTTCAGCCATCGCGGCACGGAGATCCAGATGGCGCTGGCAAACGGCGATCTCAACGCCGCACGTGGCGAACTGTCGGCCTGGAAGCAGCAGAGCGATCCGTCGTTCACCGCCGCCGACCTGCCGCAGGAGGAAGTCGTGCGGCAGACGATCGAGCATGGCCTGCTGCTCGCTCATCGGCACGTGTTCGGCGTGTTCTTCTGGTTCGTCGTGCTGCCGGGCCCGATGGGCGCGGTCGTGTACCGGCTCGCGGAGCATGTTGCGAGAGTCTGGAACCGGCCTCCGCCAACGGGCACGCCGCCCGACCGCTTCGGACACTTCGCGCGCCGCGCCTTCGCCTGGATCGACTGGATTCCCGCGCGCCTGACCTCGCTCGGCTTCGCGATCGTCGGCGACTTCGAGGGCGCGATCTACTGCTGGCGGCAGGTGTCCCGGCACGCCCCGGTCGACGCGGTGCCGGCGCCGGACGCGCGCACGCTGATTCTCGCGACGGCCAGCGGCGCGCTCGGCCTTCGACTGATGCCCGCCGCCGAAGCGGTAAAGCATTTCGACGAAGTCGGCAACGAAGGGGCGGGCCTTGCAGAACCGACGGTTGCCGCGCTGCGATCCGTTGTCGGGCTCGTGTGGCGAGCGATGCTGCTGTGGCTCGTGCTGCTGCTCGCGCTGACGCTCGCGCGCTGGCTGGCCTGATTCCGCCGATTCACGCAGGGGGCCGCTCGGCTCCGCATTTCCAGCAGCTTCCGAACTGCGGTTCCGAAACTTCGCCACACTCCGCGCAACGCCACGGGGCGCCGGCGACGGGTTGACGAAGCTGTCGCAGGATTTCGCGCGCCTGCGTCTCGTCGCCCTCGTCAAGCACCCATACCTGGGGCGCACATTCCAGGAACGGAATCTCTCCCATCGCGCCGGAAAGCGTCGTGTTGCGAACCTCGCAGCGGATGCCCGAGGCACGCAGCGTGTCGGCCCAGATGGCCGCCTGCAGCGGATGATCGGCTCGCGCGATCAGCTTCAAAGCGGCCGCGCCAGCGCCAGCGAACGGTAGAACGCGAACCGGTCCGCCGCGACCGCACCCTGGTCCACGAGCTTGTGCACCGCGCAGTCGGGTTCCGCCAGGTGTCGGCAGTCGAGGAAGCGGCACTGCCCGAGCGCCGGTCGAAACTCCGGGAAGCTCTCCGCGAGTTGACCGATCGGCACATTGGCCAGGCCGAATTCCTGGAATCCCGGCGTGTCGACGATCGAGCCGCCGCAGGGCAGATCGAACCAGCGCGACGCCGTGGTTGTCTGTTTTCCGAGGTCAAGGCGCTGCGAGTACTCCTGCGTGCGCGCGCCGGCATCGGGAACCAGAAGGTTCAGCAAGGTCGACTTGCCCATGCCGGACTGCCCGACGAACAGGCTGGCGCGGTCGCGGACGACCGCGGTCAAGTCGGCACGGGTGCGTTCGGGCTCCGCCTTGGCGGAAAGCGCCAGGGTCGCCACGCCGAGTTGCTCGAGCGACCGCCGAAACGCGGCCGCCTCGCCGTCCTCGTCGAGGTCCGTCTTGTTCTGCACGACGACGGCTTCGATGCCCGCCGCGTACGCCGCCACCAGCGCCTTCCAGACGAACCACCGGTTGAACGTGGGACGCGCCGCGTAGACGACGAGCACGAGGTCGATGTTGGCCGCGAGTTCCTTCACGCGGAAGCCTTCGGCCCGGAACAGCAGGGATCGGCGGGGTTTCAGGGTCTCGATCCGCGCCAGCCCGGGCGCCGAAGCATGGGCGCGCACCTGGTCGCCCACGACCACGTCACCCTTCTTGCCGCGGCGCGTGGCCGACCAGACCGCACCGCCGTCGTCCTCGATCAGGAACTGCCTGCCGAACGTCGCGACCACCCGCGCATCGAAGTCCGCCGCGTCGACGGAAGGCGCGGCAGTCCTCATGCGCCGGCTGCGACGACGCGCTGCCCGTAGAGGGCGTCGACCTTCGCCGCGCAGATGAAATCGTTGATCGAGATGCCGCCGACCGAGTGGGTGTTGAAGCGGACTTCACAGCGGTCGTAGCCGACCGCGAGGTCCGGGTGATGATCTTCGGTGTGCGCGACCCACGCCAGCGCGTTCACGAACGCGATCGTCTCGTGATACCCGGAGAAGCGGAAAGTACGGGCAATGGCGCCGCGCTCGAGCGACCATCCGGGAAGGACCTGCAGCTGCGCCGTCACTTCGGCATCCGTCAGCGCGCCCGACGCCAGCGGGCGGCTGTGCGCCTCGCGAAGCTCGTCGACGGTTCGCATGTCAGGCCGCGCGTTCGATCAGTCGCTCGATGCGGATCGACGCCGGCGGGTGCGAGTCGTAGAACGCGGAGTGCAAGGGGTCCGGCGTCAGGGTGGACGCGTTGTCCTGGTACAGCTTCACCAGCGCGTTGACCAGGTCGCCCGCCGATGCGTGCCGCGCGGCAAACGCGTCCGCCTCGAACTCGTGCTTGCGCGACAGCAGGCTGACGATGGGAGCGAACACGAAGGTGAACACCGGCAGCACGAGCGCGAACAGCACGAGCGCCACGCCGTTGTTCGATCCCGTGAGCGACGGCGTGACGCCGAGCCCCGCGTAGAACCACGACTGCGTGATCAGCCACCCGAGCAGCGCCAGGAACCCGAGGCTGGCAAGGAAGGTATAGATGAGCCGCTTGGCGATGTGCTTCAGCTTGAAGTGACCCAGTTCGTGCGCCAGCACGGCTTCGATCTCGGAGGGCGCGAGGCGTTCGACCAGGGTGTCGAAGAACACGATCCGCTTGGCGCGCCCGAGCCCGGTGAAGTAGGCGTTGCCGTGCGCCGACCGCCGCGATCCGTCCATGACGAAGACGCCCTTGCTCGAAAAGCCCGTGCGGGCCAGCAGCGCGGCGATCCGCTGAGCCAGGCCGCCGTCCTTCAAGGGTTCGAACTTGTTGAAGATGGGCGCGATCAGCGTCGGGTACAGCACGAGGACGAGCGCATTGAACCCGACCCACAACAGCCACGCGTAGAACCACCAGATTTCTCCCGCCTCCTGCATCAACCAGAGGACGGCCGCCAGCAGCGGCAGGCCGAGCAGGGCGGTCAGCACCAGCGACTTGGCGAGGTCGGCGAGCCACAGGCCGAGGGTCATGCGGTTGAAACCGTACTTCTGCTCGATGTGGAATTGCCGGTACCAGGCAAAGGGAAGGTCGAGCAGGCTGACCAGCAGCAGCACCACGGAGACGACGAGCATCTGGAGAACGAAGTCGCCGGTTCCGAGTCCATCGAGACGCGCGACGATCCAGTCGAGCCCGCCCAGCAGCGTCATGCCGACCAGCAACAGCGCGCCGACGGCCGTCTCGAACAGGCCGAGCCGCGTCTTCTCGACCGTGTAAGCCGCCGCGCGACGGTGGGCCTCGAGCGACACGCGGTCCGCAAATTGCCTCGGAACGGCATTCGCATGCGCGGTGACATGGCGAATCTGCCGCCAGGCAAGCCAGTACTTGAGGCCCACCATGGCCAACAGGAAGGTGACGAAGGCGACGGTCAGGATGAAGGACATTGGATCCAGAAAAGGCAAGGCGCGCGTCTCGCTATGCGACAATCGCGCGCCCTCGAAGTTCGAGAAATTATGTCACAGCCCTCCGAGGCACTCGCCTCTCGCCACCCCCGGTTCTCCGAGACGAATTTCGTCTGGGTCGACATGGAAATGACCGGCCTCAACCCGGACTCCGATCGCGTCATCGAGATCGCCGTCGTCGTCACCGATGCCGAACTCGACGTCATCGCGGAAGGGCCGGTTCTCGCGCTCCATCAGCCGGAGTCGATCCTTCTGGGCATGGACAGCTGGAACACCGCGACCCACGGACGCTCGGGCCTGACGGAGCGCGTGCGCGCTTCGACGGTCGACGAGGAGGTCGCGACGGACCAACTGCTGGCGTTCCTTGCGCCGCTGGTGCCGCGCGGCAAGTCGCCGATGTGCGGCAACACCATCTGCCAGGATCGTCGCTTCATGGCGCGCTGGATGCCGCGGCTCGAGGCGTTCTTCCACTATCGCAACGTCGATGTCAGCACGCTGAAGGAACTTGCGCGCCGCTGGCAGCCCGAGGTGCACCGATCGTTCGAGAAGAAGAGCCGGCACGAAGCCCTCGCCGACATCTACGAGTCCATCGACGAACTGAAGCACTACCGCGCCCACTTCCTTCGCGGGTAGCGTCGGAGCGCGCGCTCAGGACGCGTTCGACGTAGAAGCGGCCGTTTCGACCGCGGCGGTCGTTGCCGCGGCCGCGACGGCGCCGGTCGCTTCCGGAGTCCCCGGATCGCGCGCGCTGATCCACTTGCGGCCCAGGGCGATTCCCAGGGCGAGCAACACCGGACCGAGGATCACGCCGATGAAGCCGAATGCGATGACGCCGCCGAGCACGCCGAGGAAGATCAGGGCGACCGACAGTGTGGAGCCGCGCGCGATCAGCAGCGGCTTCACGAAGTTGTCGATGCTGCTGATGACCACCGCGCCCCAGACAACCATGAAGATCGCCCACCCGGTCTCGCCCTGCAGGTAAAGCCACACCGCCGCGCCGCCCCACAGCAGCACCGGGCCCATCGGCACGACCGACAGCACGAAGGTGCCCACGCTCAGCAGGAAGGCGCCCGGGACCCCGGCGATCATGAATCCGATGAACGCCGCGACGGCCTGCGCCGCCGCCGTTCCGACGAGGCCGAGGAAGACGCTGCGCGTGGTGTTGACGACAATGTCGAGGACCTCGACGCTCATGTCGCCCGAGATGCGGCCCGAGATGCGGCCGATCACATCGGCAACCCGATGGCCGTCGCGGTAGTAGAAGAACACAATGAACGTGACCAGCAGCAACTGCAGGATGCCGTCGCCGAGCGTGCGCACAACGGCGACCGAGAGCTTGCCGGCCGGCTCGAGCAACCTCTGCGCGATCGCGGTCAGCTGATCCTTGTCGCTCACGAGAACGGTGAGCTGGTCGTAGATCCGTTCACCGATGACCGGGACGCTCTTCAGCTGTTCGGGCACATGGACGCCGCCGGCAAACCATCCCTTGACCGTCGCGAACAGCCCAGGAAGCTGGTCCGCCGCGGCAACCGCGAGAAAGGCGATCGGAATGACGACGAGCACGAGGATCAGCAGCATCATCAGGGCGGCAGACCAGTTCGCTCGCGCGCCAAGGCCGTCGTGGATGCGCCGATACAGCGGCCAGGTCGCGATGGCGAGCACGCCGGCGACGAGCAGCGCGCTGAGGAACGGCTGCAGGACCAGGTAGATTCCGACGCCGATGATGCCGGCGCCGATGAGCCGGAAGATCACGTCGAAGCGGCCGGTCATCGTGGACAGCGGCATATCGGGCATGGCTTGTCGGAATCCTCTTGTCGTGCGCCGCGGCCTGCGGCACCGGCGTACTGTATGGTCCCCCCGGCGGGAATCGAACCCACATCTAGCGCTTAGGAGGCACTTGTTCTATCCATTGAACTACGGGGAGCGCCGGCAGTATAGCGACGGGGTCACGTAGAATCGCGGGCTCGCCTGCCTGCCTCGCTCTCCGCCTTGAATTCAACACGCCGTCCCGAATGGGTTCTCGCGGCCGCGGTCGCCATCCTGCTGATCGCGATGGGCGTGCGCGCCACCTTCGGCCTGTTCCTGCAGCCCATGAGCGTGCAGCACGGGTGGACGCGCGAGGTCTTCTCGCTCGCGTTCGCGATCCAGAGCATCGTGTGGGGGGTGGGCGCGCCGGTGTTCGGCGCCATGGCGGATCGATACGGCGCCGGACGCACCATCGTCCTCGGTGCGCTTCTGTATGCCGCCGGCTTCGTCGGCATGGCGCACGCGCAGTCGCCGGCAGAACTCTACTGGTCCGGAGGTGTGCTGTGCGGTCTCGGCCAGAGTGCGACGACGTTCGGCGTCGTGCTGGGGGTGGTTGCCCGCAACTTCCCGGCGGACAAGCGCAGCACGGCGCTCGGCATCGCGGCCGCCGGGGGTTCGATGGGCCAGTTCCTGATGGTGCCCTTCGGCCAGCAGATGATCGCCCACTTCGACTGGTACGCCGCGCTGCTGATCCTGTCCGCCGTGACGGCCTTCGGCCTGCCGCTCGCCTTCGTGCTGCGCGGCAAGGCGCAGGTGACTGCCGCGCAGGCCCACCAGTCGCTCGCGGGCGCGTTCCGGGAGGCCGTCGGGACGGGCTCGTATCACTACCTCTTCTGGAGTTTCTTCGTCTGCGGTTTTCATACCGCGTTCATCACGCTGCATCTGCCGTCGTACGTGATGGACCGCGGCCTGACCGCGACGCACGGGGCCCTGGCGATCGCGCTGATCGGACTGTTCAACGTCGCCGGCTCGTACGGTTGCGGGTGGCTTGGCGGTCGCTACAGCAAGAAGAACATTCTGGTGTGGGTGTACGGGTTGCGCGCGGCATTCATCGCGCTGCTGCTTCTGTTCCCGCTGACGCCGGTCGTGCTCTACGCATTCGCGGCCGGGATGGGCCTGCTGTGGCTGGGGACGGTGCCGCTCACCAACGGACTGATCGGCCAGATCTACGGCCTGCGCTATGCGTCGACCCTGTACGGCATCGTGTTCTTCGGTCACCAGATCGGCGCGTTCATCGGCGTCTGGCTCGGCGGCTACGTGTTCGAGACGACCGGGTCGTACGATCTGATATGGTGGCTCGGCATCGGGCTCGCCTTTGCAGCCGCCGCACTGTCCTGGCCCGTCAATGAGCGTCCGCTGGCGAGGCCCGCCGGTACGCCAGTCTGAAGCCGAGGTCAAGCGTGTCGCGCCGTTCCACGTGGATGATCTGGCTCGCCGCCGCCGCGCTGCTCGCGGTGGGCTTCGCCGGTTATCTGCATCCGGACATGCGCCTCGACTGGGCGGCCATTGCGCAGATGTGCGGGCTGCGCTGAGGCGCCCGCTTACGCCAGGACGGCAACGGTGCTCAGCAACTGAACAATCCGACGGGAGCCAGCAACGGCGCGGCTTCGCGCGGTTCGGCCCCGGGCTTTTCCACAGACACTGGGGACAACTTTCCCCCACAGGCAATGGAAGAAAGAGAACGCTCCACCACGCGATCCACCGCATCCCGGCGCGCCGCCGAGTATGGCGAGGCATCCATCCGTGTGCTGAAGGGGCTGGAACCCGTCAAGCAGCGGCCGGGGATGTACACGAAGACCGACAGCCCGCTGCACGTGGTGCAGGAAGTCATTGACAACGCATCGGACGAGATCCTGGCCGGTTCGGGGACGCGGATCGACGTCACCTTGCACAAGGACGGCGCGGTCAGCGTCGAGGACGACGGCCGCGGAATCCCGGTGGGTCTGCATCCTGAGGAGAAGGCGCCGGTCGTCGAGATCGTGTTCACGCGCCTGCACGCCGGAGGGAAGTTCGACAAGCGCGCCGGCGGCGCCTACTCGTTTTCCGGTGGCCTGCACGGCGTCGGTGTCTCGGTGACCAACGCTCTGGCGTCGCGCCTCGATGTCACCGTGTGGCGCGACGGCAAGATGCACACGATCGGCTTCGCCGATGGCGACGTGAAGCAGCCGTTGAAATCGGCGTCCGCCAAGGGCACGAACCGGACGACGGGCACGCGCGTCACCGTCTGGCCCAACCCGAAGTATTTCGACACGCCGCAGATTCCCGTCGACGAACTCGAACGCCTTCTTCGCAGCAAGGCCGTGCTGCTGCCGGGTACCGAGATCACGTTGACGATCGAGAAGAGCGGGGCTACGCAGCGTTGGAAGTACGAAGGCGGATTGCGCGAGTACCTGCTCAGTCTCCTGCCCACCGACCCGCTGCTTCCGCCGTTCGAGTCCTCCGCCTTCGCCGCGGCTGACGACGAGACTTTCGCCGAGGGTGAGGGTGCGAGTTGGGTCGTGGTCTGGACCGACGAGGGCGCGGTTGCGCGCGAGTCGTATGTGAACCTGATCCCGACGCCGGCGGGAGGCACGCACGAAGCCGGCCTGCGCGAGGGGCTGTTCAACGCCGTGCGCGCCTTCATCGACGCTCACAGCCTCCTGCCCAAAGGCGTGAAGCTGCTGCCGGAGGACGTGTTCGCGCGTGCCAGCTTCGTGCTGTCCGCCAAGGTGCTCGATCCCCAGTTCCAGGGTCAGATCAAGGAACGCCTCAACAGCCGCGACGCCTTGCGGCTGGTGTCGTCCTACGTGCGGCCGCAACTCGAGTTCTGGCTGAACCAGAATCCGAACGAAGGCCGGCAACTGGCGGAACTCGCGGTGCGTCAGGCGCAGGCGCGGGCGCGCGCGAGCCAGAAGGTGGAAAAGAAGAAGGGTTCGGCCGTCGCCGTGCTGCCGGGCAAGCTCACGGATTGCGAGTCGACGGATATCCAGCGCAACGAGCTGTTCCTCGTCGAGGGCGACTCGGCGGGCGGCTCGGCGAAGATGGGGCGCGACAAGGAGTTCCAGGCGATCCTGCCGTTGCGCGGCAAGGTGCTGAACACCTGGGAGGTCGAGCGCGACCGTCTGTTCGGCAATGCCGAGGTGCACGACATCTCGGTGGCGATCGGCATCGACCCGCACGGCCCCAACGACAGCGTCAACCTCGATCCGCTGCGCTACGGGAAGATCTGCATTCTCGCGGACGCCGACGTCGACGGCTCGCACATCCAGGTGCTGCTGCTCACCCTGTTCTTCCGCCACTTTCCGCAACTCGTGCAGCAGGGAAACATCTATGTCGCGCGTCCGCCGCTGTTCCGTGTGGACGTGCCCGCGCAGGGCAAGCGCCCCCCGCGCCGCGTGTACTGCCTGGACGATGCGGAACTGGACGCGGTGGTCGAGAAACTCGCCGATGAAGGCGTGAAGCCGGGCAGCTGGAACATCGCCCGCTTCAAGGGCCTGGGCGAGATGAGTCCGGAGCAGTTGTGGGAGACCACGATGAATCCGGATACTCGCCGGCTGCTGCGTGTCGGCCTTGGCGACATGGCGGTCGAGCAGACGGCCGCCATGATGACCATGCTGATGGGACGCACCGAGAGCCAGGCGCGCCGCGCCTGGCTGGAAGAGCACGGCCACGAGGTCGAAGCGGACATCTGACTTTCTTTCAACCGGTTAGCCGGGTCGGAATACCGGACACCGGTGGTTTGCGGAAGGAGCCTTTCGCTCATACTTCGCGCGCGGGGAACGGCTCGGCGGACCCCGGGACACCATGGCGGATCAGGGAACACAGGACACGGCGAAGCGCGCGACTCCCGCACGGGCGACGCGCCTTTCCGCATTCGCCGATGCCGGCTGGTTGCGCGGGCTCATTGCCGTGCTGGCCGTTCTGTCGATGTTGACGCTGATCGGCACGCTGACCCCTCCGGGGCGGGCGGGCAGCCCGGTCGCGCTGCTTCACGCGGCGACCGCGGCCGGCCTCTTCGTGGTCCTGCTGTTCTGGCTCGTCGCCAGCCGCTCCGCCCTGAGCGGCATGCGCGACCGCGACCGCGTCTGGCAGGAGTCGATCGATTCGATGGATCTCGGCATTGCGCTGTACGGTCCGGACGACCGCCTGCTCAACTGCAATCCGGCGTTCCGCGCCCTGTATCCCGAGATCGGGGAACTGATGCAGCCGGGCGTTCTGTACCTGGATCTGATGCACGAGTATTACCGGCTCGCGCCCCAGGAAGTGATCGATGGCCGCACGCTCGAGAAGTTTCTGGCGGATGCCAATCGGCGACGCAGCGGCAACGAGATCACCGAGACCGTTCGGCATGCCGGGGGCCGCTGGCTGCTGATGACCGACTGCCGTACGGCCCAGGGCGGAATCATCAGTTTCCGGCGCGACGTGACCGAACAGAAGCTGATCGAGCACGAACTGTCGAACCGGCGGCGGCTGATGGACGATCTGGCCGAACTGACCTACGACTGGTTCTGGCGTCAGGACGCCGAGGGACGCTTCATCGAGTTCTCGAGCGCCATGGAGCGATTCGTCAGCATCGCGCCGGCGAAACTGATGGGCAAGCGTCGCACCGACATGCCCGGCTTCGAGGCCGATCCCGCCGCGTACGCCGCTTACTGCGGGCACGTCGAGCGGCGCGAGCCGTTCCCGTGGTTTACCTACAAGTCGCGCAGCGGTGATGGCCGGACACTGTGGATCGCCGTGACGGGCAAGCCGATATTCGACGAGACGGGCGCGTTCCAGGGCTACTACGGCGCGGGACGCGACGTGACCGAGCGCGAGGAGACGCTCGGTGCGCTTCGGCGCAGCGAGGAGCGTTTCCGTGCGCTGACGCAGCTTGCGACCGAGTGGTACTGGGAGGCGGACCCGGAGTTGCGCATCACCGGCGTGCGAGGTGCCCCGGAACGCGAACCGCGGATGGCCGAACTGGTCCAGGGCCGGCTGCTGTGGGAACTCGATGGACTCGACGCCTCGCTGCCGGTGGACTGGGACGCGCTGAAGCGGCGCATCGCCGCGCGGGAATCTTTCCGCGACGTCAAGCTCAAGTTCCGCGGGGAAGACGGCGCGCCGCTGTACTACGAGATCTCGGGCCATCCGGTGATCGAAGAGGGACAGGTGAGCGGTTACCGTGGGCTCGCGTGGGACGTCACCGAGCGCGAAGCGCTGATCGCGAAGATCTCCGACAGCGAGGCACGCTTCCGGGCCCTGACCGAGCTGTCGTCGGACTGGTACTGGGAGATGGACGAGCAGTTGCGATTCACGCTGCTCAAGCGGGGCGCGCGAGACACGCTGATGCTGGCCGACGAGGAGGTGCTCGGGAAGCACCAGTGGGAGCTGTCCGGCGAACTGATCCAGCCGTCGTCCTGGGACGAGCAACGCGGGGTGCTGCAGATGCGCCGGCCGTTCCGCGACGTCATGGTCCGGCGCTGGATGCCGGACGGTTCGTTCATGTTCCACATGACGAGCGGCGATCCGGTGTTCGACCAGGACGGGACGTTCCGCGGTTACCGTGGCATCGGCAAGAACATCACCGATCAGGTGAAGGCGCAGGAGCGCATCGAGCGCCTGGCCACGGTGGACAGCCTGACCCAGCTCGCGAACCGCCAGACGTTCGACGAGCGCGCCGGCCGCCTGCTCGCCGCCGCGTACGCGGAGGACAAGCGCTGCGCGCTGCTGTTCATCGACCTCGACAACTTCCGCCTGCTGAACAACGGCTATGGGCATCGGGTCGGTGACCAGATGCTTTCGATCGTCGCCAGCCGCATGCGCGACGTCATCGGCGAGCCGAACCTGCTCGGCCGCCGCGGCGGCGACGAGCTGGTGGCGCTTCTGGTCGACATTCCGCGTGCCGAGCGCGCGGTGGAAGTGGCGCAGGCCCTGATCAAGTCGATCTCGGAGCCGGCACGCATCCTCGGCATGGAGGTGTCGGTGACGCCATCGGTCGGCATCAGCTTCTTCCCGCAGGACGGGGTCGACCTCGACTCGCTGCTCAATGCAGCGGATGCCGCGATGTACCAGGCGAAGGACAGCGGCCGTCGCACCTTCGCGTTCTACACGCCGACCGTGGCGCGCCGCGTCGACCTGCGGCTGCGCCTCGAACAGCGCCTGCGCAAGGCCGTGGAGTCGCGTGACTTCAAGCTCTTCTACCAGCCGCTCGTTTCGCTCACCGACGGCAAGATGGTCGGTGCCGAGGCGCTGATCCGCTGGCGCGATGCGGAGCTCGGAGACATCTCTCCCGCCGAGTTCATCCCGATCGCCGAGGAGTCCGGCCTGATCGTCAGCCTCGGCGACTGGGTGGTACGCGAGGCGTGCCGCCACCGGCAGGAGTGGCGGATGCTCGGACTCGACGTGCCGCCGGTGTCGATCAACATGGCCGGCGTGCAGTTGCGCCAGCTCGGCTGCGTCGAGGGCCTGCTCGACGTGCTGATCGAGTACGGCGTGGCGGCGAGCGAGGTCGAGATCGAGGTCACCGAGACGGGCCTGCTCGACACCTCCGCCGTATCGCGCGAAAACCTCGTCCGCATGCGCAACGCCGGAATGCGGATCGCGCTCGACGACTTCGGCGTCGGTTTCTCGAGCCTGTCGCATCTGCGCGACCTGCCGATCCACCGGCTGAAGATCGACCGCAGCTTCACGGTCGAATGCATGCGCGATGCGCGTACGCTGACGATCGTGAAGGCCGTCATCGAAATGGCGCGGTCGCTCGGCATCAGCGTGACGGCCGAGGGCATCGAGACGCAGGCACAGCAGACGTGGATGCAGCACCTGGGCTGCGATTCAGCCCAGGGTTACCTGTTCGCCCGCCCGATGAGTGGCGACGATTTCCTGAAACTCTTCATCGACCGTCGCGGCGTCGGCCGCGAACGTTCGCTGATGCACTGACCTCACCTCATGTACACGACCTGGTTCAAGGGGCAATGGAGCGACGGCAACACTCCGCTGATCGGCGCGATGGATCACGGTGTCTGGCTGGCGTCCACGGTGTTCGACGGCGCGCGCTCGATCCACCGGATGGCGCCCGACCTCCGGGCGCACTGCAAGCGCACATTCGATTCGGCCGAGCGGGTCGGTCTCGGCGTTCCGCTCACGGTCGATGACATGGTCGACCTCTGCATCCAGGGCATCCACCGTTTCCCCGAGGACGCGGACCTCTACATCCGGCCCCTGGTGTTCGGCACGGAAGGGCTGCTGGTGCCGACCGATTCCGGCTTCGCGCTGACCCTGTTCGACGCGCCCATGCCGCCCTTCGCAGGGTTCTCCGCGATGCTGTCGAGTCGTCGTCGGCCCTCGCCCCTGGCCGCGACTACCGACGCGAAGGCTTCGGCGCTCTATCCGAACGTCGCCCGCGCGCTGCGCGAGGCGAAGTCGGCCGGGTTCGACAATGCGGTGATCCTCGATCCCGACGGTCAGGTCGCCGAGTTCGCGACGGCGAACCTGTTCTTCGTTGCGGCCGATGGCGCGGTCGTCACGCCGGCGGCGAACGGAACGTTCCTCGCCGGAATCACGCGCGCACGCGTGATCGCCTTGCTGGCGGACGCCGGCGTATCGGTGCAGCAGCGCGCGGTGCAGCCGTCGGAGCTGGAGCAGGCGCGGGAGATCTTCAGCACGGGCAACTACGGCAAGGTGATGCCCTGCACGCGTTACGGGACGCACGAAATGCCGATCGGCCCGGTGGCGACCCAGGCCCGCGCGCTGTACCTTCAATTCGCCGAGCAATGCCGGGTATAGAAGTGCGGTGACCCGCGTTGGGTCGGGCCTGACCGCAGCTGACGTAAAATCCGCGCAACGCGCCATTCGTGCGCGATCTCCCCGATGCTCGAACAACAGACACTTTTCCCCCCGGGTGACGGCGGGGACGACGACAACGCGCTGACGCTCGGCCGCTTCGCGCAGCAGGCGTATCTCGACTACGCGATTTCCGTAGTCAAGGGACGTGCGTTGCCGGACGGTGCCGACGGACTCAAGCCCGTGCAGCGTCGCATCCTGTACGCGATGAACGCCATGGGCCTCGCCTCGGGCGCGCGGCCGGTGAAGTCCGCGCGCGTGGTCGGCGACGTGCTGGGCCGGTATCACCCGCACGGCGACCAGGCCGCGTACGACGCGATGGTTCGCATGGCGCAGGACTTCTCGCTGCGTTACCCGCTGATCGACGGCCAGGGCAACTTCGGCAGCCGCGACGGCGACGGCGCGGCGGCGATGCGTTACACCGAAGCCCGGCTGACACCGATCGCGCGGCTGCTGCTCGACGAGATCGACGAGGGCACGGTCGATTTCATGCCGAATTACGACGGCTCGACGCAGGAGCCGCGGCTGTTGCCGGCCCGACTTCCTTTCGTGCTGCTGAATGGCGCGTCGGGCATCGCGGTGGGCATGGCTACGGAGATTCCGTCCCACAACCTGCGCGAGGTCGCCAGCGCCACGCTGCTGCTCCTGAAGGATCCGAAGGCGAGCGTCGACGACGTGCTGCGCGCCATGCCCGGGCCGGACTACCCGGGCGGCGGCCAGATCATCTCGTCGGCCCAGGAGATCCGTGACATCTACGCCTCCGGTCGGGGCAGCCTGAAGGTGCGTGCGCGCTACGAGTTCGAGGAGCTCGCGCGCGGCCAGTGGCAACTCGTCGTCACCGAACTGCCGCCCGGCGCCTCCGCCCAGCGAGTCCTCGAGGAGATCGAGGAACTGACGAACCCGAAGATCCGGGCGGGCAAGAAGGCGCTGTCAGCGGAGCAGACGCAGACCAAGCAACTGGTGCTGTCCGTGCTGGATGCCGTGCGCGACGAATCCGGCAAGGACGTCTCCGTGCGGCTGGTATTCGAGCCGCGGACGTCGAAAGTCGACCGCGACGAACTGGTGCGGGTACTGCTGTCGCACACGAGCATGGAGTCGAGCGCGCCCATCAACCTGGTGATGATCGGCCGCGACGGGCGGCCGCGCTGCAAGCCGCTGACCGAAGTGCTGGTCGAGTGGATCGAGTTCCGCGTCGCCACGGTGCGACGCCGCTCGCAGCACCGGCTGCAGAAGGTGCAGGACCGGATCCACATCCTCGAGGGCCGGCAGGCGATCCTGCTCAACATCGACAAGGTCATCAAGCTCATCCGCAACTCGGATGAGCCGAAGCCGGACCTGATGAAGGCCTTCCGGCTGTCGGAGCGGCAGGCCGAGGACATCCTCGAGATCCGCCTGCGCCAGCTCGCGCGGCTCGAGGGGATCCGCATCGAGCAGGAACTGGCCGAGCTGCGCAAGGAGGAGTCGGCGCTCGGCAAGCTGCTCGCCTCCGAGACCGTCCTGCGCAAGCAGGTCGGCAAGGAGATCGAGGACGATGCGAAGAAGTACGGCGACAAGGACAGGCGTCGCACCCTGATCGAGGAAGCCGAACGCGCCACCTTCGAAGTGAAGCTCGCCGACGAGCCGGTCACCGTCATCGTTTCGGAAATGGGCTTCGTGCGCGCGCGCGGCGGTCATGGGCACGACACGTCGCAGTTCACCTTCAAGACCGGCGACGGCCTCTACGCCGCCTTCGAGTGCCGCACGGTGGACGCGCTGGTCGCCATCGGCAGCAATGGGCGCGTCTATTCGGTGCCCGTGGCCCAGCTGCCCTCGGCGCGCGGGGACGGATCGCCGGTGACCTCGATGATCGACCTCGCGCCGGGCTCGCGCGTGATCGGGTACGTTGCGGGTGCGTCCGCGACCCCGCTCATGCTCGCGACGACGAACGGCTATGGTTTCTCGGCAACTCTCGGCGATCTCGTCTCACGACAGCGGGGCGGCAAGCAGTTCATCAACGTCGACGAAGGGGCCGAGCCGCTGCGCCCGCAGACGTTCAACCCGGCCACCGACCGCTTCCTGATGTGCCTGTCGGAGAAGGGCCGGGTGCTCGTGTTCGACATGGCGGACGTCAAGTCGCAATCGGCCGGCGGTCGCGGCGTGACGCTGATGGACCTGGATGACGCCGAGAAACTGCTCGTCGCGTTGCCCGCGCCGAAATCCGGTGCGGTGCTTCATGCGACCCGGGGCGCCGCGGGCAAGCCGGTCGAACTGAACTTGTCGGGAGCGGCGCTGGAGGCACAGCGCGGCCATCGCGGGCGCAAGGGCAAGATGGTGGACTCGAAGCTGAAACCGCCGTTCCGCCTTGCACGGTCACGCAGCTAGGCGAGGGGCGAGGGGACCGGTCGTCGGCGACGCGGCCGGACGTTCGCTTGCCAGGCCTGCCGAAGGCCATGAAACCAGACTACGACCTCACCAAGCCGCACCACACGCCCGAAGGCTTCCGCATGAAACTCGAACACTCCACGGACCAGGGATCGCGATGAAGCTCCTCTACACCACGATGTTGCTGCTGCACGTCCTCGGCGTCGTCGTCTGGGTCGGCGGCATGTTCCTGATGCACGTCGCGGTCCGGCCCGCGGCCGTCGAACTGCTTCAGCCTCCGCAACGGCTGCCGCTGATCGCATCCGTGCTCGAGCGCTTCTTCGTCTGGGTGGCCGTCGCGATCGTTGCCGTGCTGGTGAGCGGGGTGGGGATGATTCTGGAGGGCGGCGGCTTTCGCAACGCGCACCTGTCCGTTCACGTGATGTTCGCCATCGGCCTGGCGATGATGGCGATCTTCCTGCACATCCGCTTTGCGCCCTTCAAGCGCCTGCGTGCCGCCGTCGTCGTTTCCGACTGGCCGCTCGCCGCCCGGCGTCTGGATCAGGTGCGCCAGCTCGTCACGACCAACCTCGTGCTCGGCATCGTGACGATCGCCGTGGCGACGATCGGCCGGGCGGTGCTATAGCCTCAACGTTCCTTCGGTCATCATCACGCAGCGACCGCCGACCCGCACGGTATTCGCGACGCCGTCCTTGACGTCGGCCTCGAGCATGATCTCGCTGGGCCGGCCGATGTCCTCGCCCTGCAGGATGCGCCAGCGCCGGGTCCCGCTCCCTTCCGGCCGCTGCGCCGCGAGCCAGCCGGCGAGCGCCGCTGCGGCCGCACCCGTCGCGGGATCCTCGGGCACGCCGAGCGAGGGCGCGAACATCCGGACGCGCCACGTCGCGTCGTCGAGCCGCGCGATCGGGTAGACCTTCCTGCCTTCGTGCCCGCCCAGCAGGCGCGACCAGCGGTCGCGATCGAGCCGTGCCCGCTGCAGCGCCTCCACCGTGGCGAGCGGAACGACCGTGAAGGGAACGCCGCACGACCAGACTTCCGCCCGCGCGTCGATGTCGCCCGCATGCAGCCCGAGCATGGCGGCCAGGCGAACGCGCTGGTTGATCGTCGCGACCTTCCGGGGTGCCTGCGCCGCCGTCAGGGTGCAGAGCACGACCTGTCCGCCGCTGCGGTCGATGTGCACGTGGATCGGCCCGATGCCTTCTTCGAACACGACCTGGCTGGCGCTCGGTATGGCGCCGATGCTGGACAGGACAAACGCCGCGCCGATCGTCGGATGGCCGGCGAAGGGCAACTCCCCGCCGGGCGTGAAGATGCGCAACCGCGCGGTGTGCGGCGGGTCGCTCGGCGGAAAGACGAAAGCGGTTTCCGAGAAGTTGAACTCGCGGGCGATGTCCTGCATCGTGCCGTCATCCAGCTGGCGCGCATCGGTCAGCACGGCCAGCGGATTGCCCCCGAACGCCCGGTTCGTGAAGACGTCACACGTGTAATAGCGGAACTGGTTCATGGCTGGCCCGGGTGCGCTTCCTCGCGATTCGCCGCGAGCATAGCGGGAGTCTCCGGCGGGATTCTTGAAATCCGCGGCTCCGGCCCCATGTGCCGCGCGAGGTCATCGAGAACACGAAAGGAGCACCATGGGCGCACACGCCGAAGCCGAGAGCACCAGGCAGACACTGGGCTTCCAGGCCGAAGTGAAGCAGTTGCTGCAGCTGATGATTCATTCGCTGTACAGCAACAAGGAAATCTTCCTGCGCGAGCTGATCAGCAACGCGTCCGACGCCTGCGACAAGCTGCGGTTCGAGGCCATGACCCGGCCCGAACTGCTCGAGGGTCACGGGGAACTCGCCATCACCGTCGCCTTCGACAAGTCTGCAAGGACAATCACGGTGTCCGACAACGGCATCGGTTTGTCACGCGCCGAGGCGATCGAGCACCTGGGCACGATCGCGAAGTCGGGCACGCGCGAGTTCTTCGCGCAGCTGACGGGCGACCAGCAGAAGGACGCGCAGCTGATCGGGCAGTTCGGCGTGGGCTTCTACTCGAGCTTCATCGTCGCCGACCGCGTCACCGTCGTCTCCCGCCGCGCGGGCCTGACGCCGGGGGAGGCAATCCGCTGGGAGAGCGACGGCGCGGGCGAGTTCACCGTCGAGCCGGCCCAGCGCGGCGAGGCGGGCACCGACGTGACCCTGCACCTGCGCGACGGCGAGGACGAGTTGCTGTCGGCGTGGAAGATGAAGAGCATCGTCACCCGCTATTCGGATCACATTTCCCTGCCGATCCGGATGCGCAAGGAGGAATGGGACGAGGGCAGGAACGAGTTCCGCGTCACCGACGAGCTGGAGACCGTCAACCAGGCGAACGCGCTGTGGGCGCGGGCGAAATCCGACATCACCGACGACCAGTACAAGGCTTTCTACAAGCACGTGTCGCACGACTTCGGCGAGCCTCTCGCGTGGACGCACAACCGCGTCGAGGGCCGCAGCGAATACATCCAGCTGCTCTACCTGCCGGAGCGCGCGCCGTTCGACCTCTGGGACCGCAACCAGCGCCACGGCATCAAGCTTTACGTGCGCCGGGTGTTCATCATGGACGACGCCGAGCAGCTGATGCCGCCCTACCTGCGCTTCGTGCGCGGAGTGATCGACAGCAACGACCTCCCGCTCAACGTGTCGCGCGAAATCCTGCAGGAAAGCCGGGACGTGAAGGCGATCCGCGAAGGCTCGACCAAGCGCGTGCTGTCGCTGCTCGAGGATCTCGCCGAGAACCAGAAGGAGAAATACGCCGGCTTCTGGAAGGAATTCGGGCAGGTCCTGAAGGAAGGCGTGGGCGACGACGCCGCCAACCGCGAGCGCATCGCAAAGTTGCTGCGCTTCCGCAGTACCGCGCACGAGGACGAGCCGGTGGTCGCCCTGGCCGACTACGTCGGGCGGATGAAGGACGGGCAGAAGCACGTCTATTTCGTGACGGCCGATACGCTCGAGGCTGCGCGCAGCAGCCCGCACCTGGAGATCTTCCGCAAGAAGGGCGTCGAGGTCCTGCTGCTGACGGACCGCGTCGACGAGTGGATGCTGTCGTTCCTCACGGAGTTCGACGGCAAGACCCTCACATCGGTCGCGAAGGGTTCCCTGGATCTCGATGAACTCGCCGACGAAGCCGAAAAGGCCGCACAGGCGAAGACCGGCGACGAATACAAGGCGCTCGTCGAGAAGGCGAAGAGCGCACTCGCGGACCGCGTGAAGGACGTGCGCGTCACGTTTCGCCTGACCGATTCGCCGGCCTGCCTGGTGGCCGATGAGCATGAGATGAGCGGGCACCTGCAGCGGTTGCTCAAGGCCGCGGGCCAGAAGGCGCCGACGGCCAGGCCGATCCTCGAACTGAACCCGCATCACCCGCTGGTGCAGCGGCTGAAGGACGAGCCACAGGAGACGCGCGTGAAGGACTGGCTGGACCTGCTCGTCGACCAGGCCGTTCTGGCCGAGGGCGGACAACTCGACGATCCGGGCGCGTTCGTGAAGCGCCTCAACGGCATGCTGCTCGAGGTCGGCCGTTAGCCGGCAGCCCAGCCTCAAGGGGTTCCCGCCGGTCATCGACCGGCGGGTCACGCGCCTGATTCTCGGCAGCTTCCCGTCCGCGGCATCGCTCGCGGCCGGGCAGTACTACGCCCACCCGCGCAATCAGTTCTGGCGCCTGGTGGGAGATCTGTTCAACGAAGCGATGGCGGACCAGCCGTACGAAGTGCGCCTGGTGCGCCTGCTGGATCATGGCGTCGGCCTGTGGGATGTGCTGGATGCGTGTGACCGGCAGGGCAGTCTCGACGCTGACATCACCAACGCGCGGCCCAACCCATTCGCGGGACTCAAGCGGAGGGCGCCGCTGCTGAGAGACATTGCCTTTAACGGAGGAACTGCGGGTCGTTTCGCCCCTGTTTTCGCCGCCGCGGGCTACTTCACCACGGTGCTGCCGTCGTCCAGCCCCGCGCATGCGGGACGAACCTGCGAACAGAAGCTGGCAATCTGGCGGGCCTGGTGGGAGCGGGGGCCCGCCGGCTGACGTCCTGGGGTGGGGTCGATACGCGGAGATACGGGGAAATGCGTGTGCATTATGTTTCGAGTGAGCGCGAGGTCTTCCGCTAATCTTCCTCGGAGGCTCGCCATCGCGCGTGCCAATGAAAAGACTGATGAGCGCCCAGACCACACCCGGATCCGGCCGACCGAGCCGAACCGCGCTGCAACGCAGTCTCGCCGATCTGCGCGAGACCGCGCGGAAGATCCTCGACCCGCTGCTGATGGAGGCAACGCGCGAGGCGATCCAGTCCATCGATAACGACGCGCAGGCCGCCGGCACGCTGAAGAAATCCGTGCGCGGTCTGCTGGTCGACTACCGAACGTTTTCCGCCGCATTCTTCGCAGCCGTGGACAAGGAGATCGACGGCTCCATCGAGGATGTCCTGACCGGCCGGAAGGACGGAGCCGCGTCCCCGCCCGCAGTCGCCGCGGGCAGCCTGTCGCTGGTGGACTTCGACCAGATGGAAGAACAGATGATGCTGGACCGCATCGCGTCCCGCATCCGCAACGCGGCCGACTCGGCCTACACGCCGCTCACCCAGCGCATCGCCCGTGCGCTCAACATGCCGGCGATGGGGGACCGCGAGAATCCCTTCCACCCGTTGCGATACTGCCGGGCTCTCGGCGATGCGGTCGACAAGGTCGGCTTCAAGAGCGAAGAGCGCAGGACCGTCGTGAAGGCGTTCGATGCCGCCCTGCAAGGGCCCCTGGTGAAGATGTATGCCGAGCTGAACCGGCAACTCGAGGAGCAGGGCGTGCAGGAAGTCGCGGCGACCGGGTTCAGGAACACGGTCGCCGGGTTCCGCAACACGATGGCGGGTACCGGTCGCGTGACCCAGGCCGGCCAGGTCACCGGCACGATCACCGGAGCGACCGCCGAACAACTGCTGAGCGCGCTGTATCACCGTATGCAGGTGCAGCCCGCCGGCGTAGCGAGCGGCGCGGTCCCTGCGATGCCGCCGCCCGCGGGGGCGATGTTCGAGCGTATCGACGCCATGCCGTCGGCGGCCTCCATATTCACGATCACCGGATCGGCGGGGGCGGTGCCCATTGCCCCCGGTGTGCCGGTCCAGTTCGCCGCCATCGAGCCGGCCCTGCTCGCGTCGATCAACGAGGTGCAGCGCCTGAACGCGCTCGCCACGATGACCGGGCGCAACGGCGAGGCGGCTGCAGCGATCAGCGAGCGCGACGAGCATCACCTGCGCCAGCACGTGGCGGACAAGGCCACGCGGCAGGTCGACAAGCTGACGATCGAGCTCGTCGGCATGCTGTTCGACCGCATCCACCAGGACAAGCACATCCCGGCCGAAATCAAGACGGCCCTGTCCCGCCTGCAGTTCCCCATCATGAAAGTTGCGCTGGCCGACGCGGAGCTGTTCGTGTCGCCGGTGCAGCCGGCGCGCCGCCTGATGGACCGCATTGCCAGCACCGCCGTCGGCTGGCTGCCGGAGGGCGAGGAGAACGTCCGCTATCTGGCGGAGGTGAACCGCGCGATCAACACCGTGCTGGTGGCGATCAACGAAGGCCCGGCGATCTTCGAGAAGGCGCTCGACGAGTTCGAAAAGTACCTTTCGGAGGAGCGCGTCCGCGATGACGACCCGGTGACGCGGGCCAAGCGCGCGCTCGAGGAAGCCGAGACGCGCGAGATCATGGCGATCAACGCCGCCATCGGCATCCGCCGCGCATTCGACGGTGTGCAGATCGAGTCCTATCTGCGCGACTTCCTGCTCGAGGTATGGGTCAAGGTCCTGGTGGCCGCCACGCTGCGCGAGCGTACGCAGCCCGACTTCGCCAGGAAGTTCAGGGACGCGGTCTCCGATCTCATCTGGAGCGTGCAGCCGAAGATCAATCCGGACGACCGCAAGCGGCTGGTCAAGACGATTCCCGCCGTGCTCAACACGCTGCGCGAGGGACTGCAGCTGATCGAGTTGCCATCGGCCCAGATGCAGGAGTTCTTCGGCAAGCTGATGGCATCTCACGCGCAGGCGGTCAAGGCGCTCGAAGTGGCCTATGGCACCGGCGCGCCGCTCGACCAGAACGCCATGCGGCGCCGGATCGACGAGGTCAAGATCGAGGAGCCGCCCCCGGCGCAGCCCGACGAGCCCATGCAGCAGTTGACGATCACGGCGGAAGTCGTCCGCAGCGCAGTCGCCGCCAACCACGCCGAAGTCAACGTGCTCGAAGAGGCGTTGACCGTGGCGCCGGAGGAAATGATCCCGGTCGAGGAACTGAGTGATGACGCCATCGACGCCATGATCGAGGGCTGGCAGCGGGGTTCCTGGTTCGACCTGTGGACCGGGCAGCAGACCGAGCGGGTGCGCCTGCGCTGGGTCAGCCCGCGGCGCAACTTCTATCTCTTCACATCGGCCGAGACAGGCAAGGCGCACTCGCTGGCGCCGCTGTTCCTGCGCGGCTACGTTCGCGCCGGCCGCATCAGGAGCGCCGAGAAGACACCGCTGTTCGAACGCGTGGTGGGCGACCTCATGCGCGACCTGCAGGGCGAGCGCACCGCCGTTGCCGCGTAGCGCGAGCCGCGCCGGGAAAGGGCGGGGCGGTTCAGTGGCGCAACGACGCAAGAAACCCAGTGGTGTCACGCTGTCCGAGGAGGACGGCATGCGTTATCTGCATTTCGGCACCGAGTGGATCCAGGGCGGCATGCGCATCGCCCGTCCGTACGCGCTCGAACTTGCCTACCAGCAGCAGATGATGGCGCCCGGACTGTTCCTGCCCGAACCCGGCCGCATCGTGCAACTCGGCCTTGGCGCCGCGGCGCTCACCAAGTTCTGCCATCGAAACGTGCCGAGCGCCGAAGTCGTGGTGATCGAGCTGAGCGAGGCTGTCATCGAGGCGGCGCGCGGCTGGTTCCTGCTGCCCGACGACGACTTGCGCCTCACGGTGGTGCATGAGGACGCGAAAGACTTCATCGCCCGTCCGAAGCAGCGCGGCCGCGCAGACTGGCTGCAGGTGGACCTGTACGACGCGCAGGCGCGGGGACCGGTCTATGACGACGTCGAGTTCTACCGCATCTGCAGGGCGGCTCTGAACCGGCCCGGTGTGGCGGCGTTCAACTTGTTCGGGCGCCGTTTCGATCCGAGCTTCGAGCGCATCTGCGCCGCGTTCGATGACCGCGCGCTCGCTCTGCCCGAGGTCGACGAAGGCAACCGCATCGTGCTGGCGTTCGCCGGCCCGCCGCTCGCCGTGTCGCTTGCCGCATTGCTCGAGCGTGCTTCGGAACTCGAGGCGCGCTGGCGCCTCCCGGCACGGCAATGGGTGTCCGGCCTGCGCACGGCCAACGGACTGACAGACCGCCTTTCGGTTTGAAATGACGGCAATGCCTGCAATTTGGGAGGTTGGTACCCCCGCAAAGTCGCTTGACACCCGACACCACGTCGATAGAGTCGGACGACTATAGTTCGGCAAGGATCACGGCCGCGCGGCCACACGCAATGGAGTTCCCGCCCACCTCAGAAGCGAACCGCACCGGCGGCGAGATCCCGCATGTGAGCGCATCGCAGGCGTCGGCACTGCTCCGCTCCGGGATGGCGATTTCGTCCGAACTCATCGGCGCGTCGTTTCCCGATATCACCAAGGTGCTGCTCGAGGAACTCTCGGGCAAGTGGGACTTCGACGTCGGCTCGCCACTGGTCCAGCGGCACCTGGCGGCGAAGGGTTCCGACCTGCTCAATGCCTTCATGGACCGGCTGCGCGAGGCGCAGGACCAGTACCTCCATGAACTGACGCTCGGACGCACGCAGGGGCCGGCGCCCGCGCTGGACGCCGAGACGCTGTCCCTGGTCGATTCGATCTCGGTGGAGAGCACGACGGTCGTCGATCGTCACGCGAGCAAGGTCGCCGGTTACGCCGACCACCCGCTGCGCGACCTCAATCTCGTGGTCGGCTTCCTGCTCGGGCGCGGTTCGATCCGCATGTCCGAAAACCCGCTGGGCCCCTCGGCCTACGTGCGCGCCCTGCTGCGCGCCGCGGAGGAAACCGAACTGCACAAGGAGGCGTGGGAATACTTCCTCACGCTCTTCGAGAAGCCGCTCGGCGAGGAACTCGCTCGGATCGTGCGGCAGCTGCTCGATCATTTCGCGCGGCATGGCGTGGACGCAAAGGCCATTCGCCGCACGATGGCTGCGCCCAGGGGCTCCGGCACGGGTTTTCCGGGGACGGTTCCGGGCGGACTGACGTCGCCCGCAGGCTGGACCACGGGCAGTGGGGCGGGAACGCCGGGAACCTTGCCAGGAGGTGTGCCGGGCGGCGGGATGCAGGCAGGGGGCGGCGCTCAGGGGGCGACAGGGCAGCCAGCGGCTCCGATGGGTCCCGACGAGCCGGCGATGTTGCTTGGCGGCCTGCTGACCCGCTTGCAGGCGAATGCACGCGGATCGCGCTTGCCATCGCTGCCGGCGGTCGGCTCTGCGCCACAGCAGTTGCTGCAGTCGGTCGGGGAGTTCCAGCACCACGACCTGCTGGGGCTGGGACCTGCCGGCGATTTCTCGGCGATGCCCGTTGCGGAGTCGGTCAGCGCGCTGCGCGCGGAACTGATCTCGAAGTCGACACGGACGGTCGACAAGCTGACGATCGAACTCGTCGGCATGCTGTTCGACCACGTCATGCAGGACAAGCAGGTTCCCGCAGAGATCAAGGCGCGCATCTCGCGGCTTCAGTTCCCGGTGCTGAAGGCGGCGCTGATGGACGCGGCGTTCTTCGCTTCGAGCGCGCACCCGGCACGCAAGCTCATCGACCGCATTGCCGGCACGTCGGCGGGTTGGGAACCCTACGGGGACGACAACCAGCGCTACCTGAAGGAAGTCGACCGCGTCGTCACCGACATCCTGAAGAACTTCGAGACCGACATCACGGTGTTCGAACGCCTGTACGGCGAGTTCGACAAGTTCGTATCGGACATCCAGCCGGAGGACAGCGACCCGGTGTCGCGTGCGAAGAAGGCGCTGGAGGCGGCGGAGAAGCACGAGATCCTGACGATCAACACGACCATCCAGGTGCGGCGCGCGTTCGAGCGCGTCGACCTCGAGCCGTACATCAAGGAGTTCCTCCTCGGCGCGTGGGTCAAGGTACTGGTCGCCGCCACCGTGCGAAACGAGTCGCAGCCGGGCTTCGCGAAGGCGTTCCGCGAGGTGATCCACGAACTGGTGTGGTCGGTGCAGCCGAAAGCCAGCAACGAGGACCGCAGCAAGCTGGTGAAGCTGATCCCGAACATGGTGCGCGTGCTGCGCGACGGGCTGGGCCTGATCAACGTGCCGGAGCGCGACCGCGACGAGTTCTTCAGGCAGCTGATGGAATCGCACGCGATGGCGGTGAAGCCGGTGGACCAGGCCACCTACATCAAGTCGAGCCTGCTCACGTCCGAACTGCGCGCGAAGATCGACGGCATGCAGCTCTCCGGCATCTTCCCGGTCACCACTGTTCCCGGCGGCATCCGCGTTTCCACAGGGCTGATCATGCGCCACGCGCAGGAGCAGAAGGCCGACATCATCATGCCCGACGCCATCACCGACGCGGCGAAGCTCGATCCGGTGGAGGACGCGCGCGCCCAGGAAGAGATCGGCCGCTGGCAGCGCGGCAACTGGTTCAAGCTCTGGAACGGCTTGGACTTCAATCGCGTCAAGCTGCGCTGGATGAGTCCGCTGCGCACGCTGTTCCTGTTCGCCGGCGAGCACGACCAGAAGGCGCACGTCCTGTCGGCGGAGATCCTGAAGGCGTATCTCGCCCGCAAGTACATCGAGCCGCTCGAGAGCGTGCCGCTGACGAAGCGCGCGGTCGACGCCGTCGTGGCCGACTTCGAGGGCGCACCGGAGCGCGCAAAGGCACTCGCGAACCGGTACGCGGCCTCGCAGCCGGCGTGATCCCGACATGAATCCGAAGGATGCTGTCGGCGCCGTGAAGACCGCGGGGGCCGATTCACATCGGACGCGCTCGCACTCGCACTCGCACTCGATCCCGGTTCCGGTTCCGAGCGGCCGCGTGACCAGCGGATACGTCGTCAAGCAGCTCGTCACCGACGGCATGCTCTCGGCGAGCGACGCCGAGCGCTTCAAGCAGTCGGGCGGACGCGAGCGCGCCGGTCATCCGCTCGCGGTGCTGGCGGAGATGAACTACCGCTCCCCCAACGCCGATCGCCAGTTGCTCGACCTCGAAACCCTGACCCAGTGGCTGGCGACGAAGGCGAGCCTGCCGTACTTCCATATCGACCCGCTCCGCGTCGACTTCACGCGCGTCGTCGACGTCATGTCGTCGTCGTATGCCAGCACCTATTCGATCCTGCCGGTCGCCATGACTGCCGGCGAGGTGACGATCGCGACCAGCGAGCCCTTCCAGACCGGCTGGGAACGCGAGATCGAGCAGATCACGAAGAAGAGCGTGAAGCGGGTCGTCGCGAACCCGATCGACGTCGCCCGCTACACCACGGAGTTCTACAAGCTCGCGCAGCAGGTCAAGGGCGCGGCAAAGACCGGCAGCACCCCGCTGGTGTCGAGCTTCGAGCAGCTTGTCGAGCTCGGCGGCAAGGTCGAGGCGAACGACGCGCACGTCATCCACATCGTCGACTGGCTGCTGCAGTACGCCTTCGACCAGCGCGCCAGCGACATCCACCTCGAGCCGCGACGCGAGTCCGGCATCGCCCGCTTCCGCATCGACGGCGTGCTGCACCAGGTCTACCAGGTGCCGGCCGGCGTGATGGGCGCGATGACCAGCCGCATCAAGCTGCTCGGGCGCATGGACGTGGTCGAGAAGCGGCGGCCGCAGGACGGTCGCATCAAGACCAAGGTCACGAGCGGGCCGAATGCCGGCCGCGAGATCGAGATCCGCCTGTCGACCCTGCCGACCGCTTTCGGCGAGAAGCTGGTGATGCGGATCTTCGATCCGGAGGTCGTGGTCCGCAGCTATGCGGAGCTCGGCTTCTCCAACGACGAGGCGAAGATCTGGGAAGACCTGATCCATCGCCCGTCCGGCATCGTCCTGGTGACCGGCCCGACCGGCTCCGGCAAGACGACGACCCTGTACTCGACACTCAAGCAACTTGCGACGGATGAAGTGAACGTCAGCACGGTCGAGGACCCGATCGAGATGGTCGATCCGGCGCTGAACCAGATGCAGGTGCACCACGGCATCGACCTCGGCTTCGCCGACGGCCTGCGCGCACTGATGCGGCAGGATCCGGACATCATCATGGTGGGCGAGATCCGCGACAAGGAAACGGCGGACATGGCGGTCCAGGCGGCCCTCACGGGCCACCTCGTGTTCTCGACGCTGCACACCAACGACGCCGCGGCCTCGGTGGCGCGCCTGCTCGAACTCGGCATCCCGAACTACCTCGTCAATGCAACGCTCATCGGGATCCTGGCGCAGCGCCTCGTCCGCACCCTGTGCCCGCACTGCAAGGCGGTGGCCGAGCCCGTGGACCCCGCGCTGTGGAAGGAACTGGTGGCGCCGTGGCGCTCCAATGTGCCGGAGAAGGTCTACAAGCCGGTCGGTTGCCTCGAATGCCGGCGCACCGGCTACATGGGCCGCTCGGGCCTGATCGAGTTGCTGGTGATGTCGGACGCGATGCGCTCGCTGATCGCGCGGGGCGCGGACCTGACGGA
Source organism: uncultured beta proteobacterium (assembly GCA_963726405.1). Taxonomy (GTDB): domain Bacteria; phylum Pseudomonadota; class Gammaproteobacteria; order Burkholderiales; family Burkholderiaceae_F; genus JAOUJD01. The sequence continues at coordinate 484,780 of CAVSCF010000001.1, forward strand.
ACTGCGCGGCCAGGCCGCCCGCGACGGCCTGCGTTCACTGCGGGTTTCCGGAGCGGAGAAGATCGCCAAGGGCCTCACGACGGTCGACGAAGTGCTGAAGGCGGCACCACCCTTCGTCAGTTGACGACACCTGCAGTGCCGCAGCACAGTGGCTGCCCGGCCCAGGGGTGACACGGACCGCTCGACTCATGGCAACCCAGTACTACACGGCTTCGAGCCTCGATGGATTCATCGCGACGGCGGACGACTCGCTCGACTGGCTGTTCCAGCTGGGCGACGTGAACGACACCGGCTACCCGGACTTCATAAGGGAAGTGGGTGCGCTGGCGATGGGCTCGGCCACCTACGAGTGGATGCTGCGCCACGTGATCAAGCCCGGCAGCGAGTCACCCGGAACGTGGCCGTACCGGCTGCCTTGCTGGGTGTTCTCCCATCGAGAGCTTCCGGCGATCGATTCGGCGGACCTCCGCTTCGTGCGCGGCGACGTTCGTCCCGTTCACGAGGCCATGCGCGCCGCGGCGGGAATGCAGAACATCTGGCTCGTGGGCGGAGGCGACCTGGTCGGCCAGTTCCACGACGCCGGTCTCCTCGATGAAATCATCGTGCAGGTCGGCTCCGTGACACTCGGCGCCGGCAAGCCGCTGCTCCCCCGATCGATTGCCTTCCCCCCGCTGCGTCTGGTGTCGGCGCGCGCGATCGGGCCGGGCTTTGCGGAACTGCGCTACGAGGTGCCCGCAGGAGCGCGGTCCCGGTCCCGCTGAGCGGAGCGCGAGCCGGGTCTGTGTGCGGGTCGGCTACTTCGTCAGCTGCCGCATCGCGCGCGTCAGCCCCTCGATCGTCATCGGGAACATCTTGCCGCCGGCCAGCTGGCGGATGACCGACACCGACTGCCGGTACTGCCACAGGCCTTCGGGCTCCGGGTTGAGCCAGACCGACTTCGGGAAGGTGTTGAAGAAGCGCTGCAGCCACACGGCACCGGCTTCCTCGTTGTTGTACTCGACCGAGCCACCCGGCTGCAGCACCTCATACGGGCTCATCGTCGCGTCGCCGACGAAAATGAGCTTCCAGTCGTGCGGGTACTTGCGGATCACGTCCCAGGTGGCGAACCGTTCCGTATAGCGGCGGCGGTTGTTGCGCCACAGGAACTCGTAGACGCAGTTGTGGAAGTAGTAGAACTCGAGGTGCTTGAACTCGCCCTTCGCGGCCGAGAACAGCTCCTCCGTGCGCTTGATGTGCTCGTCCATCGTGCCGCCGACGTCGAGCAGCATCAGCACCTTCACGGTGTTGTGCCGTTCGGGCACCAGTTTCAGGTCGAGCCAGCCGGCGTTCTTCGCGGTGGACTCGATGGTGTCGTGGAGGTCGAGCTCGAGTTCGGCGCCCTCGCGTGCGAAGCGCCGCAGCCGGCGCAGGGCGACCTTGATGTTGCGGGTGCCGAGTTCGACGGTGTCGTCGTAGTCGCGGTAGCCGCGCATCTCCCACACCTTCACCGCCGACTTGCCGCCCTTGCTCGGACCACCGACGCGGATGCCTTCGGGATGCGCGCCGCCGTGCCCGAAGGGCGACGTCCCACCGGAGCCGATCCAGCGATTGCCACCGTGGTGCGCGCCGTCCTGCTCCTCGAGCCGCTTCCTGAACTCCTCCATCAGCTTGTCCCAGCCGAGCTTCTCGAGCTTCGCGATTTCCTCGGGGGTGAAGGCGCGCTCCAGCACCTGCTTGAACCACTCGTCGGGAATTTCCTTCGCGAGGTCCAGGTGCGTGGTGACGCCGCGGAAGTACTCGCCGAAGGCCCGGTCGAACTTGTCGAACTGCGTCTCGTCCTTGATCAGCGTGGCACGCGACAGGTAGTAGAACTCGTCGATCGACGGCCCGATCACGTCGCGCCGGATCGCCTCGAGCAGGGTCAGCAGCTCGTTGATCGAGACTTTCAGCTTCGCCGCGCGCAGGTGGAAGAAGAAGTCGATCAGCATCGGCTCAGCGCTGCCGGCACAGGCGCGACTCGAGGTGCCGCCTGACGTCCGGCCACTCGGTCGCGAGGATGCTGTACATCACGGTGTCGCGCACCGTGCCGTCGCGCCGCGGCGCGTGGTGGCGGATCACGCCGTCCTTCTTCGCGCCGAGCGCCTCGATCGCCTTCTGGGAGGCGAAGTTGAAGTGGTCCGTGCGCAGCCCCACGACCTTGCAGCCGAGCGTGTCGAAAGCATGGCCGAGCAGCAGCAACTTGCAGGCCGAATTGACGTGGCTCCTCTGCCAGCGCCTCCCGTACCACGTGTAGCCGATCTCCACGCGTTGGGCGGACGGGAGGATGTCGTGATAACGCGTGCTGCCCGCGAGCAGCCCGGTGGACAGGTCGCGCACCGCCCACGGCAGCATGTGGCCGGCCTCCTGGCCGGCAAGCGCGGCGGAGATGTACGCATGGGCCTGCGCGGGCTCGGGCACGGAGGTCACCCAGAGCTTCCACAGCTCGCCGTCGCTCGCGGCGCCGACGAGCCCGTCGTGGTGCTCGCGCGTGAGCGGCTCGAGCCGTACGCCATGGCCCTCGAGGGTGACAGGCGACGGTACCTTCATCGCGTCAGCGGTTGTTGCGCGCCATGAAGACCAGCCGCTCGAACAGATGCATGTCCTGCTCGTTCTTCAGCAGCGCGCCTGCGAGCGGCGGCACCGCGAGCTTCTCGTCCTTCGAGCGCAGCACCTCGGGCGGGATCTGCTCCGCGACGAGCAGCTTCAGCCAGTCGAGCAGTTCCGAGGTCGACGGTTTCTTCTTCAGGCCAGGGAGTTCGCGCACGCCGAAGAACACCGCGAGCGCGTTCTGCAGCAGTTCCTTGCGCAGCCCGGGGAAGTGAACGTCGACGATCGACTGCATCGTGTCCTTGTCCGGGAATTTGATGTAGTGGAAGAAGCAGCGGCGCAGGAAGGCGTCCGGCAGTTCCTTCTCGTTGTTGGACGTGATCACGACCAGCGGCCGGTGCCGTGCCTTGATCGTCTGCCGCGTCTCGTAGACGAAGAACTCCATGCGGTCGAGCTCGCGCAGCAGGTCATTGGGAAACTCGATGTCAGCCTTGTCGATTTCGTCGATCAGCAGCACGGCAGGCTCGGGCGAATCGAAGGTCTGCCACAGCACGCCCTTGACGATGTAGTTCTCGATCGACTGGACGCGCGCCGAACTTTCCACGTCTGCGAGTTGCGAGTCGCGCAGCCGGGACACCGCGTCGTACTCGTACAGGCCCTGTTGCGCCTTGGTCGTCGACTTCACGTGCCACGCCAGCAAGGGCATGTCCAGCGCGGTTGCGACTTCCTCCGCGAGCATCGTCTTCCCGGTGCCCGGCTCACCCTTGATCAGCAGCGGGCGCTGCAGCGTCAGCGCGGCGTTGACGGCGAGTTTGAGGTCGTCGGTGGCGACGTAAGTGCTGGATCCTTCGAAGCGCGGCATCGGGGGCATTCAGGACGGTCGGGAAGGGGCGGCAGAGGCCGGTCGAGTATACGCACGGGGTCGGGCGCGGTCCCTGGGCCGGCCCGTGGGGCACCGCCTCCGCTACAATCGCGCGCTGTTTTACGGGGGCGGGGCGCCAGGCCGCGCGGCAGTGACCACAACCACGAGACGTAGTACTCCAACACGGATCATCCGGATGAAACTTTCCCGAATGCTGCTGCTTGCCGCGGCCGCGACGATGTCGCTGTCGGCGGTGGCGCAAGACAAGAATGCCGGCGGCAAGACCGGCGCGCCGAACGTGCCGGCCGAGGCGCCGGTGTCGATGTGCATCGGCTGCCACGCGATCCCCGGTTACCAGGCATCGTTCCCGCAGGTGTACCGGGTGCCGAAGATCGGCGGGCAGTCGCAGCAGTACATCGAGGCCGCCCTGAAAGCGTATCGCCAGGGTGACCGCAATCACCCGACGATGATCGGGGTGGCCAAGGGCCTCACTGACGAGCAGATCGCGTCCGTGGCGGCGTACTACGCCCAGCGCGGCCGTTAACCGGAGAGCGAAACGATGAAACGCAGCCTCATCATCCTGGCGCTCGCCGTCGCCGTGCAGCCGGCCATCGCGGCCGACGAAAAGAAGGGCGAGCAACTGGCGCAGCAGCAATGCGTCGCCTGCCACGGCAAGGACTTCGTGACGCCGGTGGATCCGACCTATCCGAAACTCGCCGGCCAGTACGTCGACTACCTCGAGAAGGCACTGCGCGATTACCAGACCGGGGCGCGCAAGAACGCCATCATGGCCGGTCTCGCCAAGCCGCTGTCGCGCGAGGACATCCGCAACGTGGCGGCCTACCTCGCAAGCCTGCCCGGTCCGCTGAGCAACGAGAAGCGTTGAACCGGTAACCGCGAAACGAAAACGGGCCGTGAGGCCCGTTTTGATTGGTGGACCGACGGGTGGACCGACCGCCGGGTCGTTCCTGTTTCGTGCGCGGCTTCGCGGGTCCCCGCGCTCAGTCGGCGCCGGCCTTGCGCTCCAGGCAATCGAGGTAACGCGCGCTCATTTCGGCCGGCGGCACCGGGGATCCCGCGCGCTGCGCCGTCCAGACCACCTCGCCCAGGCAATCCATCACGGCGTGCGCGGCCCCGTGCTCGTCGCCGAGCCGTTCGACCAGCTTGCGGTGGGCGGCCCGGATTCCCGGTGGCTGGTCGACGGACAGCTGCTCCGCGATCGCCAGATGCATCGACAGGTGCAGGAAGGGATTGGTGCGCCCTTCGTCGATGCTGTAGTCGCGCGCTACGGCGGCGTCCGCATTGCTCAGATCGCCCTGGTATTCGGGGTGTCGGCCGATCCAGTCGACCGCGATCGCTTCGAGGGGCGTCAGCACGGTGCCCTGTCGATGCTTCGTCCACGCGTCGCAGAAGAAGCGGCGGACGTCGTCCCTGGAGGGATTGAACACGGCAAGGCCTAGGCGTCGTCGCGGTTCGAACGGCCGGGCAGGAGCCTCGCCGGCATACGCGGTGCCGGCGTCTTCGGCTTGAACTCGCACCATTGGGCGATCGGGCAGCGCCAGCACTCCGGCGTGCGGGCCTTGCAGATGTAGCGCCCGTGCAGGATCAGCCAGTGATGCGCGTCCTTCCTGAACTCGTCGGGCGTGAACTTCTCAAGGCGTGCCTCGACCTCGTCGACGGTGTCGCCCGGCGCGAGGTTGGTGCGGTTCGCGACCCGGAAGATGTGCGTGTCGACGGCGATGGTCGGCTCGCCGAACGCCGTGTTCAGCACGACGTTGGCGGTCTTGCGGCCGACGCCCGGCAGCGCTTCCAGCGCCGCGCGCTCGCGCGGCACCTCGCCGCCGTGCTGCGCGAGCAACTGCTGCGACAGCCGGATGACGTTGCGCGCCTTGGTGCGGAACAGGCCGATCGTCCTGATGTACTCGGTGAGACGCTCCTCGCCCAGCCTCACCAGCGCCTGCGGGGTGTTGGCGACCTTGTAGAGCACGCGGGTCGCGGCGTTCACGCTCTTGTCGGTCGCCTGCGCGGACAGGACGACCGCCACCAGGAGTTCGAACGGCGTCGAGTACTCGAGCTCCGTCTTCGGATGCGGGTTGAGACGTGCGCAGGGTCTCGTAGATCGCGCGGCGTTTGGACGGGTTCATGCGAGGGAGCGGCAGGCGCGTGCAGGAGGGGAGGACGTCACGGTGCGGAAGCGGCCCGGCGCGCGCGCGCGCGGGCGAGGGCGGCTTCGACGACCGACTTCTTCCTCGCGACCTGCTCGGCCGTGAGGTCGTCGCGGGCATCGAGTTCGGCGAGCTTGGCCACCGCCTTTTCCGCCAGCCGGCGCTCGTTGCGGGCCGCTTCGGTGGCGTGTCGCGCGTTGCGCTCGACATGGCGGCGGCGCGCGGCTGTCGGCGTCCGCCCGCGTCCAGTCGCGGGCCGGCTGCAGCGGGAGCCATCGCGATGCAGTCCATCGGGCACGGCGGAATGCACAGGTCGCAGCCGGTGCACTGCGATGCAATGACGGTATGCATCCTGGTCGGCGCGCCGACGATGCAGTCGACCGGGCAGGCCTGGATGCACAGCGTGCAGCCAATGCACAGCGTTTCGTCGATCAGCGCGACCGCCAGCGGCCTCTCGATCCCGTTGGCGGGATTCAGCGGCAGCGGCGGGCGGTGCAGCAGTTCCGCCAGCTTCGCGATGCCGGCGGCGCCGCCCGGTGGGCACTGGTTGATCGCCGCATCGCCGGCCGCGATCGCCTCCGCGTACGGCCGGCAGCCGCTGTAGCCGCACTTCGTGCATTGCGTCTGCGGCAACAGCGCGTCGATGCGGTCGGCCAGCGGCGTCACGATCAGGGCGTCGGCAAATTCGGTAGGCATCGTCGGTGCAGTGCTGTGAAGTCCGGCAGCTGAACTGCCTTCGCATCTCGCCCCGATTATCCCAGCACGGTGCCCGGGGAGCCGGGACCGCGTTCGACCGATTCACGGCCTCGCACCGGCGACCATTCATGAATCGGACGGTGGCGGTCGTGCTGCGCCGGTGGCCTGCACGAGTAACGGTGCTGCCGGCACGGTCGGCGCAACTCCGTAGTGTCTGGCGCAGCCCGGACCCCGTCCAACTCGATTCGGACCAACCCGTTCGCGCACGGGTTGCGCGGACTGGAGTTCAGGCGTTGGCGCGGATGAACTGGCCGATCTTCGGCGCGATCTGCTCGCGCCAGCGGCGCCCGCTGAAGATGCCGTAATGGCCCGCGCCTTCGGCCGTGAGATGCTGCTGTTTCGATTTGGGGATGTTCTCGCACAGGCCGTGCGCGGCCTGCGTCTGCCCGCTGCCCGAAATGTCGTCGAGTTCGCCCTCGATCGTGAAGAGCCCGACGGTGCGGATGTCCTGCGGGCGCACCGGCTTGCCCCGAACCTTCCAGGTGCCGTTCGGCAGCCGGTGCTCCTGGAACACGACCTTGATCGTGTCCAGGTAGTACTCGGCCGGCAGGTCCATCACGGCGTTGTACTCGTCGTAGAACTTCCGGTGCCCGTCGACGTCGTCCATGTCGCCCTTGACGAGGTCGAGGTAGTAGTCCCAATGCGAATTCAGGTGCCGGTCAGGGTTCATCGCGACGAATCCCGCGTGCTGCAGGAATCCCGGATATACCTTGCGGAGATACCCCGGGTGCGCCGAGGGCACCTTGAAGACCACGTTGTTCTCGAACCAGTCGAAGTTCTTGCGCTTGGCCAGCGCATTGACCTGCGTCGGGTTGCGGCGCGTGTCGATCGGTCCGCCCATCATCGTCATCGACCGCGGCAGCTTCGGGTCATTGGCCGACGCCATCAGCGACACCGCAGCGAGCACCGGCACGGTCGGCTGGCACACGGAGATCACGTGGACGTCCGGTCCGAGGACCCGGATGAAGTCCATCACGTACTCGACGTAGTCGTCGAGGTGGAAGGGGCCATGCGAGATCGGCACCAGACGGGCATCGATCCAGTCCGTGATGCAGACGTCGTGATTCGGCAGCAATGCGCGCACGGTGTCACGCAGCAACGTGGCATGGTGACCGGACAGCGGCGCGACGATCAGGATCTTGGGATCGGCGGGACGCTTGGCCATGCCGTTGGGCCACACCCGCTTGAAGTGCAGCAGTTTGCAGAACGGTTTCGTCTCCAGCGTCTCCTCGACGATGGGAACCTCCTTGCCGTCCACCGGGGTGGTCCGCAGTCCGAATTCGGGCTTTTCGTAGTACTTGCCGATCCGGTGCAACAGGTCGTAGCCAGCCGCCAGGCGCCGCGAAACGGGCGTGTAGGCGAGGGGGCTGTACGGACTGGAGAAGAGTTCAGATGTGGCCTGCGCCCACACCGACAGGGGATTCAGAAATCGACGCTGCAGTTCATGCAGGTGATAAAGCACGGCACTCTCCGCTCAACGCATACCCCCGAAAGTTCCCATGCAAGCGGCCGGCTCTTTCGGCTGGATCCACCCGATGCCGTCCAGAAATCGTGGCCGATTATGCGCGGTACCCCCGGCATAAGCAATTTCCCTCACGCGGCACGGCAGGCGGGTCGAATAGCGGACTCGCATGCCCTCTACGCGGGAGCCAAAGCAATCAGCGCTCCAGCAGGTGGCGCTTGTCGCGGACGTCCTTCCACTCGTCGGCGTCGGCGGCGTGCGGCTTCATCCGGGTAATGGCGGGCCATTGCTTCGCCAATTCGACATTCAGCGCAATGAAGTCCCGCTGGTCCTCCGGAACGTCTTCCTCGGCATAGATCGCGTTGACCGGACACTCGGGGATGCAAACCGCGCAGTCGATGCACTCATCCGGGTCGATCGTGAGAAAGTTGGGTCCTTCGCGAAAGCAGTCGACCGGACAGACGTCGACGCAGTCCGTGTACTTGCACTTGATGCACGATTCGACGACGACGTGCGTCATCCTGTCCGCTCCATCTGAAAGCACGGCGGCGCGTGGTGGAACGAGCACGCCGCAAAGCCGGTATTCTAGCTGACGGGGTCGGTCGCCCCGCTCGTGTTTCCCTCTGACGACAAGGCTATTCGATGACCACGCGTCGCGAGCTTCTCGCGCTGGCTGCACTGGCGACTCCGCTGCCGCGGGTGTTCGCCCAGTCGGGCCCGATCCGCATCGGCGAGATCAACAGCTATTCGACGATTCCGCAATTCACCATTCCGTACCGGATGGGATGGCAACTTGCCGTCGAGGAAGCGAACGCGGCCGGCGGCGCGCTCGGCCGACGCATCGAGGTCGTGTCGCGCGACGATGCCGGTCGTCCAGAGGACGCCATTCGCCTCGCCACCGAACTCGTGTCCAACGAGAAAGTCACGCTGCTGACAGGGACATTCCTGTCCAACGTCGGGCTGGCGGTCTCCGACTTCGCGCTCCGCTCGAAGGTGCTGTTCGTCGCCGCGGAACCTTTGACCGACGCCATGGTGTGGGAAAAGGGAAACCGGTACACGTTCCGCCTTCGGCCGAGCACGTACGTGCAGGCGGCCATGCTGGTGGACGAGGCGGCGAAGCTCCCCGCGAAGCGCTGGGCCATCATCGCGCCCAACTACGAGTACGGGCAGTCGGCCGTTTCGAGCTTCAAGGCACTGCTGAAGGCGCGGCGTCCCGACGTCGAATTCGTCGCCGAGCAATGGCCGGCACTCGGCAAGCTCGAGGCGGCGAGCACCGTGCAGGCCATCATCGCCGCCCGCCCAGAAGCCATCTTCAACGTCACGTTCGGCGCCGATCTCCCGCGCCTGGTCCGCGAAGGCAACCTGCGTGGCCTGTTCCCGCGGGTTCCGGTGGTCAGCCTGCTGTCGGGCGAACCCGAGTATCTGGACGTGCTGAAGGACGAGACGCCCAAGGGCTGGATCGTGACCGGGTATCCATGGGACCAGATCGCCACCCCGGAGCATTCGAAGTTCTTCAACGCCTACTACAAGCGCTACAACGACTATCCGCGTCTCGGGTCTGTGGTCGGGTACGCGACCTTGACGGCCGTCGTCGAGGCCCTCAGGAAGGCGAAGTCGACAGAGACCGAGAAACTGATCGCGGCGATGCGCGGACTGCAGTGGACCACGCCCTTCGGCCCGGCGGTGTTCCGCCGCGTCGACCACCAGTCGACGATGGGCGCCTTCGTCGGCAAGCTCGACGTGCGCGCCGGCAAGGGGACGATGGTCGACTGGCGTTATGCCGACGGGGCCAACTTCCTGCCTCCCGAGGCGGAAGCGGCTAAACGGCGTCCTGCCGAAGCGCAGAAGTAGGACAGGCGGCTGGCGAGCCGCCGGACTGCACGTGGACCTGATCTTCGGCCAGTTTGTCGCGGGCCTGTCGTACGGCTCGACACTCTTCCTGCTGAGCGCGGGGTTGACGCTGATCTTCGGCGTCACGCGTGTGGTCAACTTCGCGCACGGCTCGCTCTACATGGTGGGTGCGTACGTCGCCTCGACCGTAACGGCCGCGCTGCCCACGACGACCGTCGGCTTCTTCGCCGGCCTGCTGCTCGCGGCCCTCGCCGTTGCGCTGCTCGGTGCGTTGATCGAGATCGTGGTCCTGCGGCGGATCTACGCAGCGCCGGAGATCTTCCAGTTGCTGGCGACCTTCGGCCTGGTGCTCGTCGTGCAGGACCTCGCACTCGCGGTGTGGGGCCCGGGGGAACGTTTCGCGCCGCGTGCGCCGGGTCTCACCGGCAGCGTCGAGCTCTTCGGCGACTTCATCCCCGAGTACACGCTGTTCCTGATCGGCGTCGGGCCGCTCGTGTTCGCGCTGCTTGCGTGGCTGCTCAAGCGAACGCGGTGGGGCGTGTGGATCCGCGCCTCCGCGCAGGATCGCGAGACCGCCGGGGCGCTCGGCATCAACGAGCCGCTGCTGTTCACGTCGGTGTTCGCGCTCGGCGCCTTCCTCGCGGGGCTGGCGGGGGCGCTGCAGATCCCGCGGGAGACCGTGAACCTGCAGATGGACATGGCGATCCTCGTCGAGGCCTTCGTCGTCGTCGTGGTCGGCGGTCTCGGTTCGGTGACCGGCGCGCTGTGGGCGTCGCTGGCGATCGGACTGGTGCACGCGTTCGGCACCTGGTGGCTGCCGCAGTCCACGCTGGTGCTGATCTTCGTCGTCATGGCGGTGGTGCTGGTCATGCGTCCGCACGGCCTGCTGGGGCGCCCGCAGGCCGAGGTCGGCGGCCGGACGGCGTCGCATCCACCGTTCGTGCCGCTGGCAGCCGCGCTGAAATGGGTGTGGCTGGTCGGGTTCGGCGCGGCGGCGCTGCTGCCCTTCGTGGTCGGGGATTACCTCGTGGTGATCGCGACCGAGATCGCGATCGCGGCCTTGCTCGCGGCCAGCCTGCATTTCGCGATGGGTCTCGGCGGCATCGTCTCGTTCGGCCACGCCGCGTTCTTCGGACTGGGCGCGTATGCGGCGGCGCTGGCGATCCGGCTGTTCGATGCGCCTTTCATCCTCGCGCTCGTCGGGGCGCCCATCGCGGCGGCCGTCGTTGCGCTTCTTGTCGGTGTCGTCGTGCTCCGTTCCGCCGGCGTCTACGCCGCCATGCTGACCCTGGCGTTCGCCCAGATCCTGTGGTCGACGGCGATCCAGTGGGTCGACATCACCGGAGGCGACAACGGCGTGCTGGGGCTGTGGTCGTCGCTGCCCGCGGCAATCGCGGGCAAGCTCGGTTTCTACTGGCTCACGCTTGCCATCGTCGCCGCCTCGCTGTTTGCGCTGCGGCGTGCCGCGGTTGCGCCGTTCGGGTTCTCGTTGCGCGCGTCGCGCGACAGCCCGCTGCGCGCGGAAGCGCTCGGCATCGACGTCGACCGCGTGCGCTGGCTTGCCTTCGCGGCGGGCGGGTTGTTCGCGGGACTCGCCGGCGCGCTCCATGCCATGCAGAAGGGCGCGGTGTTCCCCACCGCGTTTTCGATTCCCGTGTCGGTCGATGCGCTCGTGATGGTGCTGCTCGGCGGATTGCAGACCCTGAGCGGCCCCCTGGTCGGCGCGCTCGCGTACCACGGGCTGTCGACCGAACTGGTGCGGGCCACCGATCACTGGCGATTGGTGCTCGGCCTGGCCATCGTCGCGCTGGTCGTCCTGTTCCCGGCCGGCATCGTCGGCTTCCTGCGCCGCCGCTTCGAACGGAGTGCCGGGTGAGCGTCCTGGTCGTCGAGAACCTGCGCAGGAGCTTCGGCGGCGTGCGAGCGGTCGACGATGTGTCGTTCGCGCTCGGCGACGGGGAGGTGGCGGCGTTGATCGGGCCGAACGGCGCCGGCAAGTCGACGTTGTTCAACCTGATCGATGGCCAGCTCGCCGCGGATGCCGGACGCGCGACGTTCCTCGATCATCGCCTCGACGTGCTGTCCACGGCGGCGCGGACGCGCCTGGGCATTGGTCGCACCTTCCAGGTCGCGCAGGCGTTCGCCTCGATGACGGTGTTGCAGAACGCCCAGGTCGCGCTGTCGGCCGTGCAGGCTCCGCTCAGTGTCGGCGCGCCGCTGTGGGGCCGGCACATCGAGCCTGCCAATGCTCTGCTGGCCCAGGTCGGGCTCGCGGACCGGGCGGAGGACCCCGCATCGGCGCTGGCCTACGGGGATCTGAAGCGACTCGAACTTGCGCTTGCGCTGGCGACATCGCCGCGCCTTCTCCTGATGGATGAGCCGACCGCCGGCATGGCGCCCGGCGAACGAACCGCGTTGATGCGCCTCGTGGTCGAACTCGCCGCCGCCCGCCGCATGGCGGTGCTGTTCACCGAACACAGCATGGAGGTGGTGTTCGGTTTCGCGCGCCGGGTACTCGTGATGTCCGCCGGTCGCCTGGTGGCCGACGGGTTGCCCGACGCCGTGCGCGCCGACGCCGAGGTGCGACGCGTCTACCTCGGGGATCCGGTATGAGCGCGGAGGGTCGCCATGAGCGCGCACGGCCGCTCCGAAGCGCTCACCCCGGAGCGCGCAGCGCGGAGGGTCGTCCAATGACCGCGCTCGCCCTCAGGCGGGTATCGGCGTTCCATGGCGACGCCCAGGTGCTCTTCGACGTCGACGTGACGGTCGAGGCAGGCGAGGTCGTGGCGCTGGTCGGTCGCAATGGTGCCGGCAAGACGTCGCTGTTGCGGGCGGCCATGGGTCTGGGCGCCCGTACGCGCGGGCAGGTGGTGCTGAACGGACAGGACGTGACCGCATTGCCGCCGCATGTGCGCGCACGGCGTGGCCTTGGATACGTTCCGGAGGATCGTCGAATCTTCACCGACCTCACTGTCGGCGAGAACCTGCGCCTGGTGGCACGGGTCACCGAGCGGGGGGTTCACGGAGCCGGAATTGCTCGCGCTCTTTCCCAATCTGTCTTCGATGCTCGACCGTCCCGCGAGCGCGATGAGCGGCGGCGAACAGCAGATGCTCGCCGTCGCGCGCACGCTGGCTGCCAATCCCACGGTCGTGCTCCTCGACGAGCCGTCGGAGGGCATCGCGCCGATCATCGTCGTCGGGATGAAGAAAGCGATCCTCGCCATGCGGGAGCGCGGTGTGGCGGTGCTGGTGTCGGAACAGAACCTGGCCTTCGTCGCCTCGATGGCCGACCGTGGCGTGCTGATCGAGCAGGGCCATGTGACCGGCCAGGCCACGCGACACGACCTGATGCAGCCAGGCGCCGCGGTGCAGCGGGTGCTCGGCGTCTGATAACCCTACAATCGTCCGATGATCATCACGTCACTGCTCGACACCGACCTGTACAAGTTCACGATGATGCAGGTGGTGCTGCATCACTTCCCCGGGGCGAGCGTCGAATACCGGTTCAAGTGCCGCAACCCGGGGATCGACCTGGTCCCGTACGTCGACGAGATCCGCGAGCACGTGCATTCGCTGTGCACGCTGCGTTTCCGCGAGCAGGAACTCCAGTACCTGCGCGGACTGAGGTTCATCAAGAGCGATTTCGTCGATTTCCTCGGGCTGTTCCAGCTCAACACCAAGTACATCACGATCAATCCGTCGCCCGCGAAGAACGGCGAGATCGAAATCATCATCCGGGGTCCCTGGCTGCACACGATCCTGTTCGAAATCCCCGTGCTCGCCATCGTCAACGAGGTGTACTTCCGCGCCACGCAGAGGATGCCGGCGTTCGAGGAGGGGCGGCGGAGGCTGCGGGAAAAGATCGCCCTGATCGCGAAGAACCCGGCGATGGAAGGCGTGCGCATCGCGGATTACGGCACGCGGCGCCGTTTTTCGCGGCTCTGGCACGAGGAAGTGATCGTCGCGCTGCGCGAGGGCCTCGGCGAAAACCTCGCGGGAACGAGCAACGTGATGTACGCGGCGCGCCACGGCATGACCCCGCTCGGCACCATGGCGCACGAGTACCTGCAGGCCTGCCAGGCTCTCGGACCGCGCCTGCGCGACTCGCAGATATTCGGCTTCGAGACGTGGGCGAAGGAATACCGCGGCGACCTCGGGATCGCGCTGTCCGATGTCTACGGCATGGACGCCTTCCTGAACGATTTCGACCTGTACTTCTGCAAGCTGTTCGACGGCGCCCGGCACGACTCGGGCGATCCGATGGAGTGGGGCGAGCGCCTGCTGGCGCACTACGAGCGCAACCGCGTCGACCCGAAGACGAAGACGATCGTGTTCTCGGATTCGCTGACGATTCCGAAGGTGATCGAGCTCTACCAGCGGTTCCGCGATCGCGCGAGGATCGCGTTCGGCGTAGGCACCAACCTGACCAACGACCTCGGCTACAAGCCGCTGCAGATCGTGATCAAGATGGTCCGCTGCAACGGACAGCCGGTGGCGAAGCTGTCGGACTCGCCCGAGAAGAACATGTGCGAGGACGAGGCGTACCTGGCCTACCTGCGCCAGGTTTTCCAGATCAAGCAACCTCAAGCAAGGACGCGATGAAACTGGCCCGATTTCCGCGAGTGCGCCTCACGCAGGCGCCGACGCCTCTCGAACCCATGCAGAACCTGAGCCGCCTGCTCGGCGGCCCGAACCTCTGGATCAAGCGCGACGACAACACCGGGCTGGCGACCGGCGGCAACAAGACCCGCAAGCTCGAGTACCTGATCGGCGACGCGCTGGTGAAGAAAGCCGACATCGTCATCACGCAGGGCGCCACGCAGTCGAACCACGCCAGGCAGACCGCGGCGGCGGCCGCGAAGTTCAGCATGGCCTGCGAGCTCATCCTCGAGGACCGGACGGGCTATACGCACGAGGACTACCGGAAGTCGGGCAACGTGATCCTCGACCGTCTGCTCGGCGCGAACATCCGCCATGTTCCGGCGAACACCGACATGGATGCGGCGATGGCGAAACTCGCCGACGAACTGAAGTCGCAGGGTCGTACGCCGTACGTGATTCCCGGCGGGGGTTCGAATCCCGTGGGCGCCCTGGGCTATGTGACCTGCGCGCTTGAACTGGCGGAGCAGGCGAACGTGATCGGCCTGGACATCGACCTGCTCGTCCACGCGACGGGCAGCACGGGCACGCAGGCGGGGCTGCTGGCCGGTCTCGAGGGATCTCACGCGGGCATCCCGGTGCTGGGCATCGGCGTGCGCGCCCCCAGGCCGGTGCAGGAGGAGAAGGTCTATTCGCTCGCGGCGCGGACGGCGGAAATGCTCGGCGTTCCGGGCGCGGTGACGCGCGAGCGTGTCGTTGCCAACTGCGACTACGTCGGCGAGGGCTACGGGCTGCCGACGGCCGGAATGATGGAGGCGCTCGAACTCGTCGCGCGCACCGAAGGGATCCTGCTCGACCCGGTGTACTCGGGAAAAGCGATGGCCGGCCTGATCGACCTGATACGCAAGGGCCAGTTCACGAAGGGCCAGAACATCGTGTTCCTGCACACCGGTGGCGCGGTCGGCCTGTTCGGTTACGTGCACGGCTGGTCCGAGCGGCTCGGGTTGTAGAGATGCTCGGCGTGATCGGCGGCATGGGGCCGCTGGCGACCGCGGACTTCTTCCGGAAGCTGATCGACGCGACCCCGGCGCGGGACGACGCCGAGCACATCCCGGTGCTGATCCATTCGGTGCCGCAGATTCCTTCGCGGCCGGCGGCGATCCTGCGTGGCGGTCCTTCCCCGCTGCCGGCGCTGCTCGCGGCACGCAACCGGCTGCTCGCGGCGGGCGCTACGGTCCTCGCGATGCCGTGCAACACCGCGCATCACTGGTACGACGAACTCGCGGCCGGCTGCGACGTCCCGTTCCTTCATATCGTCGATGCCGTAGCCGACCTGCTGCCCGAGGGAGCTCGGGAACTCGGCATCGTGGCGACCCGTGCCACCCTGCACGCGCGCGTGTTCGAAGAGCGCCTGTCGAAGCATGGCGTCAGGCTGAGCGCTCCCGACGAGGCGAGTTACGACCGGGCGGTGCAGCCGGCCATCGACGCGGTGAAGCGCGGTGATTCCGATGAAGCCGGGCGCATGCTGGAGCCGGTGATCGCAGCCGCGCTCGACCGCGGCGCCGTGGCGGTCGTTCTCGCCTGCACGGAACTGCCCGTCGCGCTCGATGCCATCGCATCCCCGCTGCGCGCTCGCTGCATCGATTCCACGGACGCGCTGGCGCGCGCCTGTGTCAGGCACTGGACGAGCCGCAGCCCGTGACCCCGCTCCTATAATCGCCGCGCCATGCCCAACCTCTCTCGCCGCGCCGGTGCCCTGGGCACTGAAAACGCCTTTGTCGTCCTCGCCGAGGTCAACCGCCTGATTCGCGAAGGCAAGGACATCGTCTCGTTCTGCATCGGACAGCCCGATTTCCCGACACCGACCCACATCCAGGACGCGGCGGTCGCCGCCGTCCGCGGCGGCAAGCACGGTTACACGCCCTCGGCCGGCATCGACGAGCTGCGCGCCGCGGCGGCCCGCTCGATGGGCGCGCTGCGCGGCATCGAGATCGCGCCGGAGGAAGTGGTGGTGGGAGCGGGAGCGAAGCCGTTCATCGGCTATGCCATCGCCTCGGTCACCGACTATGGCGTCGGCGATGAAGTCATTTTTCCGGTGCCCGGGTTCCCGATCTACGAGTCGCAGATCGTGGCCAACGGCGCCGTACCGGTCGGGCTGCCGCTGCGCGAGTCGCGGTCCTTCGCGTTCGACCCCGGCGAACTGGAAGCGCGCATCGGGCCCAGGACCCGGCTGCTGATCCTCAACACGCCGCACAACCCCACCGGCGGGCTGCTGACGCGGCGCGACCTGGAGGCGATTGCCGACGTGCTGCGCAAGCATCCGCAGGTCTGGGTCTACGCCGACGAGATCTACAGCAAGCTCGTGTACGACGGCGACTTCGTGTCGATCGCCGCGCTGCCCGGCATGCGCGAGCGCACCATCATCTCCGACGGCGCGTCGAAGACGTACGCCATGACGGGCTGGCGCATCGGCTTCACCGCCAACGCGACTCTGGCACCGGTGTTCACCCGGTGGATCACCAACACCGAGTCGTGCGCTTCCCAGATCAGCCAGTGGGCCGCGCTGGCGGCGCTCACGGGTCCGCAGCACGACGCGGATCGCATGAAGGCGAGCTTCCACACCCGCCGCGACCTCATCGTTCGCCTGCTGAACGCGGTCCCCGGCTTTCGATGCGCGTCGCCCGGCGGCGCGTTCTACGCCTGGCCGAACGTCACCGAAGCGTGTGCGCGCGTCCAGGCCAGGGATTCGGAGGAACTGCGCAAACGGTTGCTCCACGAGGCCGGCGTGGCCGTCCTCGCCGACATTCACTTCGGCCCGCGCGTCGAGGGCGACGGGCAGCACATCCGCTTCTCGTACGCCGCGAGCGAGGCCGCGATCGAGGAGGGCGTCGGCCGCATCGACGCCTTCATGCGGAAGGCGCAGCGATGACCGTCGATACGAGCAAGGCCCGCGCAGCGATCCTGCAGCGCATTCGCACCAACCAGCGCCGGTCCGGGCTGCCGACCGACGCGGAGCGCGGACCGGCCGAGGAGTACATGGCGCGCCATCCGGCGGGGCCGCGACCGCGTGCTCGCCGGGGATCTGAAGCTTCATTTCCGGCAGATGGCGGAACGGATGGCGAGCACGGTGGACGACGTGGCGACGCTCGCCGATGCGCCGTCCGCCGTCGCGCGTTACCTGCTGTCGCAGGGACTCGCGCCGCGCGCGGTGGTATGGCCGCAACTGGGGGCGCTTGCCTGGGCGGCGGCCGGGCTCGATGTCGAGGCGCGGCGCCCGAAGCGGGACGAATCGCAGGGCGCGGACATCGTCGGAATCACCGGGTGCTTCTGCGCGCTGGCCGAAACGGGGACGCTCGTGCTGACGTCGAGCGGCGACATGCCCGCGTCGACGCATCTGCTGCCCGAGACGCACATCGCGCTGGTTCCGGCCTCGAGGATCGTCGCGGGCATGGAGGACGCGTTCGCGCTGATGCGTGCCGAACGCGGCGGAGTCGCGAACATGATGCCGCGTGTCGTCAACATGGTCTCCGGGCCCTCGAGGACCGGCGACATCGAGCAGACCATCGTGCTGGGCGCACACGGGCCGTACCGGGTACACATCATCATCGTTGCAGCCGACTGACAACAAGAAGAAGCGGCGTCAAGGGAGACAGGCTCATGCAGGCATGGCGACGGCTGTCCGCCGGAGTTGGCTTGTCCGTGTTGCCGGCCATCGCGCTGGCCGCGGACGTTGCGTTCGCGGGCCCGACGATCGGCGGCATTCCGGTCGAGTTCGTGCTGTTCGCGATCACGCTGGCGGGTGTCGCGCTCCTGCATCGCCACACGATGCCGATCGCCGCTCGGCGGCGCGATCGTCATCGCGGTCTACAAGATCGCTGCCTCGCCGTTCAAGACCGGAGGCCGGCTTCGGCGGGTTCTTCGGTCACCTCGGGCCATGAGTGGGTGGTGCTGGCGAATCTCTTCATGCTGCTGCTGGGGTTCGGGCTCCTGGCGCGGTACTTCGAGGAGAGCCGGCTGCCGGCGATCCTGCCGAAGTATCTTCCGGACGACTGGAAGGGCGGCTTCATGCTCCTGGTCCTGGTGTTCGTGCTGTCGGGCTTCCTGGACAACATCGCCGCGGCGATGATCGGCGGCGCCGTGGCGGCAACCGTGTTCCGCGGGAAAGTGCACGTCGGCTATCTCGCGGGCATCGTGGCCGCATCCAATGCCGGCGGATCCGGCAGCGTGGTGGGGGACACGACGACCACCATGATGTGGATCTCGGGGATTCCCCCCCGTGAGGTGTTCGAGGCGTATATCGCCGCTATCGTCGCACTGATGATCTTCGGAGTCATCGCCGCCCGGCAGCAGCACGCGCTGCAGCCGATCCAGAAGGACGCCGACGTCGGGGCGCGGGTGGACGGATGGTCGCTCGGCGTCGTCGCCTTCATCCTGGTCTCCGCGATATGCGGTCAACGTCGCGGTGAACGTCTTCTGGAGCGACTTCGCCGATTCGTTCCCGTTCATCGGCGTCGCCGTGTGGGCGGCCATCTTCATCGGCGGGCACGTGCGCCGTCCCGACTGGCGTCTCGTGCCGGCCTCGATGAAGGGAACGATCTTTCTCCTCTCGCTGGTGCTCGCTGCCTCGATGATGCCGGTGGAGGAACTGCCGGCGGCCTCGTGGCAGACCGCACTCGGCCTCGGTTTCGTCTCGGCCGTCTTCGACAACATCCCGCTCACCGAACTCGCGCTCAAGCAGGGTGGCTACGACTGGGGCTTCCTTGCGTACGCCGTGGGCTTCGGCGGCTCGATGCTGTGGTTCGGCTCGTCGGCGGGCGTGGCGCTGTCGAACATGTTCTCGCAGGCGCGCTCCGCCGTGCAGTGGATCCGGCACGGCTGGCACGTTCCGATTGCCTACGTCGTCGGCTACTTCGTGATGCTCGCGCTCATCGGCTTCCACCCGGACACCGCGCCGAAGGGCAGCATCGCGGCGCCGCCGGCGCATCAACAATCGAAGTAAACACTGCAGAAGAGCCCATGAACCGCCTTGTCGTCTCCCGCCGGCTCTTTCCGGAACTCATCGACGGCCTGCGCGCCGAGTTCGATCTCGTCACGAACCAGGAGGACAAGGGCTGGAGCCCGGCCGAACTCGCGCAGGCCATGGCCGACGCCGACGGCGCTCTCATCACGGCAGGCGAGCGCATCGACGAAACGCTGCTTTCGCGGTGCCCCAGGCTCAAGGTGGTGGCGAACATCGCCGTCGGATACAACAACATCGACGTCGCCGCCTGCACTCGTCACGGCGTGCTCGCCACCAACACACCGGACGTGCTCAACGAAGCCACGGCCGACCACGCCTGGGCGCTGCTGCTGGCGGCGGCGCGGCGGGTCGGCGAGTCCGAGCGCTGGCTGCGCTCCGGTCAGTGGAAGCGCTGGACCTTCGAAATGTTCAACGGCGCGGAAATCGCGGGAACGACACTCGGTGTGCTCGGGATGGGCCGCATCGGTCGCGCCATCGCGCGCCGCGCCGCCGGCTTTTCAATGCGCGTGATCTATCACAACCGGAATCGCCTGCCCGCCGAGCAGGAGGGCGGAGCACAGTACGTCGTGCTGGACGAACTGCTCGCGCAGTCGGATCACCTGGTCCTCGTGGTGCCGTACTCGCAGGCCGTGCATCACATCATCGGCACTGCGCAACTTGCCCGGATGAAGCCGACCGCGGTGCTCGTCAACATCGCGCGCGGCGGCGTCGTCGACGACGCGGCGCTCATCGCCGCGTTGCGCGAGGGCCGCATCGCCGCGGCCGGGCTGGACGTCTACGAAAACGAGCCGGCCCTGGATCCCGGCTTCCTCCAACTGGAAAACGTCGTGCTGACTCCGCACATCGCGTCGAGCACGCGCGGAACCCGGATTGCGATGGCCACGCTGGCGGCGGACAATGCGCGCGCCGCGCTGGCCGGACAGGTGCCGCCCTCGCTGCTGAATCCCGAGGTCCTGCCGAACCGCCGCCGCTGAACGGAGACACGATGGCCGACATCAAGATGATCAAGTACCACGCGCTGCCGCTGGCCAAGGCCAGGCAGCTGGTCCAGAAAGCCGCGGACGACCTCGGGAACGAGTACGACCTCGCGAGCGAGTGGCACGGCGACACGCTGCGCTTTCACCGCAGCGGGGTGGAGGGCCAGATGAAGGTGACGACGTCGGAAATCCACCTCGACGTCACGCTCGGTTTCCTGCTGCGGCCGTTCAAGGCGAAGTTCGTCGAGCACATCGAGCACAACTTCGATCGCCTGCTGGCGCACGCAGGCAAGGCGGCCGAGAAGCCCGCCGCGAAGGCGCCGGCGAAGAAGGCCGCGAAGAAGACCAGCCGGAAGGCGTGAGCCCGGAACGGAAAGCGAAAAGGGCCCGCAGCGCGGGCCCTTTTCGATTCCGCGCGGGCCGACTCAGCCCTTCAGGTCCTCGATCAGGCTGACGTACTGCTTCATTGCGTCGTCCTTGCTCAGCCCCTTGGTCTCGTTCCACGCGTCCCACTTGGCGCGGCCGACCATGTCGGTGAAGCCCGGGCGCTTTCCTTCGACGTCGCCGGCGGTGCCCTGCTTGTAGAGGGCGTAGAGCTTCAGGAGGGTCTGGTTGTCGGGCCGCTCCGGCAGGTTCTTGGAATCGGCCACGGCCTGCTCGAACTTGGCTTTAAGGTCGCTCACTGCATGTCTCCTATGAGGTTCGATTTTTTATTGGCGCCGGTCGCGCGCACGCTGCGCCGCCGACTGCTGCGTCTATTATAGGCAGCGACTCTGCACGAACTGTCACGGCACGCCGCAGCAGAAGGCGACACCTCCAGGAGACCCGATGGGCAAGCGCGAACGGATGTCGTCCGTCGACACGGCGTGGCTGCGGATGGATTCCCCCGGCAATCTGATGATGATTGTGGGCATCTACGAGTTCAACGGCCAGCTCGATTTCAAGCGATTGCGCGACCTCGTCGAGCAGCGCTTCTGCGTGCACCGCCGCTTCCGAAGCAGGGTGACGCAGGACACAACCGGCTACTACTGGGAGGAGGCCGACGACTTCGACCTCGACCTCCATCTCGTGCGCACGGCGCTGCCCGGCCGGGGGACGACCGACGACCTGAAGCGCTTCGCAGGCCGGATGGCGTCGACCGCGCTGGATCCTTCGCGGCCGCTGTGGCAGTTCCAGGTGGTGGACAACTACAACGGTGGCCAGGCGATGGTCGCGCGCATTCATCACTGCATCGCGGACGGCATCGCGCTGATCGGCGTGCTGCTGGCGATGACGTCGCAGGACCCGATCGAGAACATGGTGGAGGCGCCGGCGGCCGACGCCCCGGCACGCGGCCCGACCAGCGACTGGGACGCGCTGCTGCGACCGCTGACCGATGTCACGGTGAAGGCCATCGATACGACGGGCGACGTGGCGAGCAAGGTGCTCCACGCCTACAGCGCGATGCTCAACGACCCGGATTCGCTGGGCGAGACGGCCGGCGAGTACGCCCGCATCGCGACCCAGGTCGCGAAGGACGCGGCCGCGATCGCGCTGATGGAAAACGACACGGTCACGAGCCTCAAGGGGCAGCCCTCGGGTTCCAAGGTGGTGGCCTGGAACGAGCCGCTGCCGCTCGACGACGTCAAGGCCGTGAGCAAGGCGCTCGGATGCTCCATCAACGACGTGCTGCTCGCCTCGGTGGCAGGCGCCATCCGCGCGTACCTGGTCGACCGCGGCGAGGACGTCACGGGCTGCGAACTGCGCGCGATGGTGCCGGTCAACCTGCGCGACCCGAAGAAGTGGAAGGAACTCGGCAACAAGTTCGGGCTCGTGCCGCTGCTTCTGCCGGTCGGCATCGAGAATCCGATCGCCCGGGTGTTCGAGGTGCGACGCCGCATGGGTGAACTGAAGGCGAGCTACCAGGCGGTGCTGGCGATGGGGCTCCTGGGCGTGGTGGGCCTGGCGCCGCGCCAGTTGCAGAAGCAGGCTCTCGACTTCCTCGCGCGCAAGGCCACGACCGTGATGACCAACGTGCCTGGCCCCCAGCAGCCGCTGTACATGGCGGGTGCGCAGATCCGCCGCATCATGGTCTGGGTGCCGCAATCGGGCGACATCGGGGTCGGCGTGTCGATCCTGTCGTATGCGGGCGGGGTGCAGTTCGGCCTCATCACCGACAAGAAGCTGTGCGCCGAACCGCAGCGGATCATCGATCGCTTCGCCCCCGAGTTCGAGAAGGTGGTGCTGTCGTTGTGCATGCTGCCTTGGGACCACCCGGTGGATCCCGACGAGGCGCAGGCGTGGCTGTTCCCGAGCGTCGCCGGGCCGGCGGCAACGAAACCGGCCCCCGCCAGGCGCTCCCGGCGCGCGGCGAAGAAGGGAACCGGCGCCAACGCGCCTCGCGCCAGCGCGGCGGGTGAGGGCGTCAGCGGCGAGAGTGCCACTGAAGCGAAGGCGGACGAGCCGACGGCCCTAGCCCAGCCGGTCGCGGAGAAACCCGCCGGCCTGCGCCGGCGTCGTTCGGCGTTCGCGGCCGCCCGCTCCGCGGAGTAGACAACGTGACGGAAGCGGTTTTTCGCAGCGATGCCTACGTCGCCGCCTGCGATGCCGTCGTGGCTCGCATCACCGACGAGGGCGTCGAACTCGATCGCACCGTGTTCTATCCGCTCGGCGGTGGCCAGGCGGGAGACTGCGGCTGGTTCGTTCTCGGCGACGGCACCCGCCTGCGCGTGACCGATGCGCGCAAGAGCAGGCGCGAGGACGCAACCCCGGACGACACGCTGCACGTGCTCGATCCCGCAAGCGACTGGAAGGCCCGGCTCGCCGCCGGCACGCCGGTGCGCGCGGAAATCGACTGGGACCGGCGCTATCGCCACATGCGCTTCCACACCGCGACCCACCTGCTGTGCGCGGTGGTGAAGCAACTGGTCGACGGCTGCAGCATCACCGCCGACTACGCGCGCCTCGACTTCGCGATGACCGACCTGCTCGACAAGGAGCAGGTGCAGGCAGGGCTCGACCGGCTGATCGCGGAAGCGCATCCGGTGTCGTGCGAGTGGATCACGGACGACGAGATGCTCGCCAGCCCGCAACTGGTGAAATCGATGAGCGTCAGCCCGCCGATCGGCTTCGGCCGCGTGCGTCTGCTGCGCGTGCACGACGTCGACCTGCAGCCGTGCGGCGGCACGCACGTGAAGAACACGAGCGAGATCGGCAAAGTGCGGGTGGCGAAGATCGAGAAGAAGAGCGCGCGGACGCGGCGGGTGGTGCTCGAGTTCGCGGACTGAATGTGCGCAAAGGGATCCATGTGCGCGAAATGGACTCCCTCTCGCCCGGCGGGAGGGCCGGGGTGGGTGGTGCCGTTGCTGCTGTGTGATGCGCTCGAGGGGTGGCTGTGGGTCGAGCGCGCGGCCGCTCCGGAGCTCGACCCACTGACTAACCCGAGCGAGTGCACGTGCGACCGGCGCAGCCGGTCGCGTACACGAGCGAGGCTTAGTGAAAGTCCCGGCTGGCGACGGTGAGCTGGCCGAGCAGCGGCGAATGATCCTCCAGCCGTGACGCGATCAGGTGCACGATCGGCGTCACGCCGGTCGTGACGCGCTCGACGTGGCCGTACACCGTGAGCAGCGTCGAGCCGAGCATCGCCCGGCGGTACTTCTCGCCGGTGGTGTTCCACACCACCACGTTCACCGTGCCGGTCTCGTCCTCGAGCGTGATGAAGGTGACGCCGCTCGCGGTGCCGGGGCGCTGCCGGCAGGTGACGATGCCGGTGGTGCGCACGCGCTGCTGGTCGCGCGCGCGGCCGATGTCCTCCGCGGAGAGATACCCCCTGGCGTTGAAGCGGTCGCGCAGCAGCGCGAGCGGATGGCGGCGCAGCGTCAGCGCGGTGTGGTGGTAGTCGGCAACGATGTCCTGCCCTTCGGTGGGCGGAAGCAGGTCGACGCGCGGTTCGGCCGCGGTGCCGGCGGCCAGCGGCGCGGTGCGCGGCGCATCGGCGTCGACGCCGAGCGTGGCCCACAGCGCGCGGCGACGATGGCCCGACAGCGTGGCGAGCGCGTCGGCCTTCGCCAGCGCGTTGGTCTCGCCGCGTCCGAGCGCGGCACGGCGCGCGAGATCCTGCGGATCGGCGAAGGGCGCTTCGCGGCGCGCGGCGACGATGCGTTCGCCGGCCGCTTCCGCGAGACTCGCGACCAGTTCGAGGCCGAGCCGCACCGCCGGCTTCGATCGATCGGCACTCGACGGCTCCAGCGTGCAGTTCCAGTCGCTGACCATGACGTCGATCGGGCGGATTTCGACGCCATGGTTCATGGCGTCACGCACGATCTGCGCCGGGGCGTAGAAGCCCAGAGGCTGCGAGTCGAGCAGCGCGGCGCAGAAGGCCGCCGGCTCGTGGCACTTCAGCCACGACGACACGTACACCAGCAGGCCGAAGCTCGCGGCGTGGCTCTCGGGGAAGCCGTATTCGCCGAAGCCCTGGATCTGCCGGTAGATCTGCTCCGCGTAATCGGCGGTGTAGCCGCGCGCGAGCATGCCGCTGATCAGCTTGTCGCGGAACGGACCGATGCCGCCCTTGCGTTTCCAGGCCGCCATCGCGCGACGCAGCTTGTCGGCCTCGCCCGGCGTGAAGCCGGCCGCGACGACGGCCAGCTGCATCACCTGCTCCTGGAAGATCGATACGCCGAGCGTGCGCTCGAGCACCGCCTTCACGGCCTCGGACGGGTAGGTCACCGGCTCGAGTTTCTGCCGGCGCCGCAGGTACGGATGCACCATGCCGCCCTGGATGGGCCCGGGGCGCACGATCGCGGTCTCGATCACGAGGTCGTAGAAGCAGCGCGGCGCGAGCCGCGGCAGCATGTTCATCTGCGCGCGCGACTCGACCTGGAACACGCCGAGCGAATCGCCCTTGCACAGCATGTCGTAGACCTGCGGGCACTCCGATGGAATGTCCTGCAGCCGCAGTTTGAAATCGGCGTCGCCCGATGTCCGGAACGTCGTGATGTGGTCGAGCGCGCGACGGATGCAGGAGAGCATGCCGAGCGCGAGGACGTCGATCTTCAGCAGGCCCAGCGCATCGAGATCGTCCTTGTCCCACTGGATGACGGTGCGCTCGTCCATCGCGGCGTTCTCGATCGGCACCATGCGGTCGAGGCGGTCGCGCGCGATCACGAAGCCGCCGGAGTGCTGCGACAGGTGGCGCGGGAAGCCGATCACCTCCTGCGCGAGGGCGGCGAGTTCGGTGATGACCGGATGCGCCGGATCGAACCCCGCCTCCTCGAGCCGCTGCGGGATGATCTTCCGCCCGTCCCACCACGCCATCGTCTTCGCCAGCTTGTCGACCTGGTCGAGCGACAGTCCCAGCGCCTTGCCGACGTCGCGCAGCGCGCCCTTGGGCCGGTAGGTGTGCAGCGCCGCGGTCAGCGCCGCGCGGTGGCGGCCGTACTTGGCGTAGATGTACTGCATCACCTCTTCGCGCCGCTGGTGCTCGAAGTCGACGTCGATGTCCGGCGGCTCGTTGCGCTCCTTGCTGATGAAGCGCTCGAACAGCACGCTCATGCGCGCCGGGTCGACCTCGGTGATGCCGAGGCAGTAGCAGACCGCGGAGTTGGCGGCCGAGCCGCGTCCCTGGCACAGGATGCCCTGCGAGCGCGCGTAGCGGACGATGTCGTAGACGGTCAGGAAGTACGGCTCGTAGCGCAGGTCGGCGATCAGCGCGAGTTCGTGCTCGACGATGGATCGCACCTTCTCCGGCATGCCGTCCGGGTACCGGCGTCGCGACTCCTCGTAGGTCACGCGCCGCAGCCAGGTCGCCGGCGTCTCGCCGGGCGGGACGATTTCCTCGGGGTACTCGTAGCGCAATTCGTCGAGCGAGAACGTGCAGCGCTCGGCGATCGCCTGCGTCTGCATCAGCAGTTCGGTCGGATAGATGCGGGCCAGCCGGTACAGCGGCCGCAGGTAGCGCTCCGCGTTCGGCGCGAGCGCGCGGCCGCACTGCGCCAGCGGCGTCTTCATGCGCACGGCGGTCAGCACGTCGGCGAGCTTGCGGCGCCGGCGCACGTGCATGTGGACGTCGCCTGCAGCCACCAGCGGCAGACCTGTCCTGTCGCCGATTGCCTGCAGCGCGGCGAGTTGCGCGGCGTCGTCGGCCGTGCGGGTCAGTTCGCACGCGATCCAGCTCGCGCCCGGCTTCAGCGTGGCCAGCCAGCGGGCCTCCTGGGCGACGCGGTCCGCGTCGAGCGCTTCACGCCACGTGCGCAGCGGCACCAGCAGCGCGAGCACGTCCTGCAGCCAGCCGGCGTGCGACTCGAGATCGGCGGCCGACAACCGGTAGCTGCCCTTGGCTGCCTGCCGGCGTGCGAACGTCACCAGCTGGCTCAGGTTGCCGTAACCCGCGCGCGTGGCCGCCAGCAGCACGAGCTTCGCGCCCGGGGTCGCCGCGCGGCCTTCGCCTTCGGTGAGCTGGACCTCGGTGCCATGGATCAGCCGGAACGAGCGCGCGGGTTCGTCGTGTTCGCACAGGTCCTTCAGTTGAAGGTGCGCGCGCACCGAACCGGCGAACGAACACTCGTCGGTGATCGCCAGGCCGCCGTATTCGAGCGCGAGCGCGCGCTCGACCAGTTCCTCGGGATGCGATGCGCCGCGCAGGAACGAGAAGTTGCTGAGGCAGTGGAGCTCGGCGTACGGGACGTGCATGGAATCAGCGCCCGCCTAGGCGAACAGACCGTGCAGGAACCAGCCGCGCGGCGCGGCGAGTTCGCGGAAGATCCACAACAGCTGGCCGCGACCGTTGCGCGCGACGAAGTAGTCGCGGTGCACCGCCTGGGCGCCCGGGCGTCCGAGGTCCCACCAGCCGCACTCGATGCGCTCGGGTCCGGTCACCAGTGTCAGCGGATCGCGATAGAGCGGCTGGTCGTTGCGCATCGGCAGGGGCTGGGGCAGGGGGAGCAGCAGCAGCGGGCGCGGCGACGGCGGCAGGGGCACCGCGCCGGCGCCGGCGCCATCGATCGCCAACGGCACCGCGCGCCACGCGTGCTCGGGCCGGTGATCGTCGACCGCCTGTAACTGGAATACCCGTTCGGATCCCAGCC
The DNA here is from genome assembly GCA_963726405.1 of uncultured beta proteobacterium. GTDB lineage: Bacteria > Pseudomonadota > Gammaproteobacteria > Burkholderiales > Burkholderiaceae_F > JAOUJD01. The sequence continues at coordinate 512,101 of CAVSCF010000001.1, forward strand.
GTGCGTGCAGCGTCTCGGCGAGCTTCAGCCAGTCCACCCCCGGCTCCGCGGGCTGCGGCAGCAGGCTGCCGTTCATGGTGGCGAAAGGCTGCAACTGCTCCACGGCGAGGGCGAGAGCGATCGCGGGTTCCGGCAGCGTCACCCGCGTCAGGCGCTCGGCGAGGAGCGCCCCGAGGCGTCCGGCGTCGCGTTCTGGCGCAGCCAGCTTCAGCGTGATCTCGGTGGGCGGTTGCGGCTTCGTGCGGCGCGCATCGTGGGTGGCGGTGAATTGCAGCGCGGTGGTGCCCGCACCTCGGCCTCGAAGAAACCCTTCCAGCGAGGCCAGCAGCCGCTGCGCCGGAAGCATCAGCCGCGCGGTGTCGGTGACGTCGGCCGGCAGCTCGATCGTCGCCGCGAAGCGTTCCGGCGGGGCGTACATCGGCTGCGGATCGGCGCGCCGGGCGAGTAGCCGATCGAGGTCGTCGAGCCGCTCGCGGCCGAAGCGCTTTGCAAAGGACGAGCGCGGCAACGCGAGCAGTTCGCCGATGGTCGCCAGCCCCAGCGCATGCAAGGTGTCCGTCGTCGCGTCATTCCATTCGAGCAGCGTGAACGGCAGCGGCGCAAGCGCGGCTTCCAGGCGCGCGGCATCGAACAGGTGAGGGCAGGCGAGTCGCCGGGCGCGGGCCAGGGCAACGACGCGCGCGGCGCGCGGCGTCACGGCATAGCCGAAGGCGGCGCGATAACCGAGCTGCATGAGCCCATCGCGCACCGCACGACTCAGTCGCGAACGGCCACCGAACAGCCGCTCGCTGCCGCCGGTCTCGATCAGCACGCCGTCGGCCTGCGCGACGATCTCGCCCGAGAACTGGTAAGCCCACGCGGCGAGTTCGGCAAGCGCCTCGCGTTCATGCTCCAGGTGACGTTCGACGGCGATCAGGTCGCGGACCAGCGCCTGTGCCGCGGCGAGCTTCATGCCGGGTGCCACGCCCTGGTCGCGCGCAGCGTCGTTGCAATGGACGATCAGCGGCCGCTGCGCCGGCCCTTCGACGATGGCGACCGCATGGCCGGGCTCGGTGCCCCGCTCTGCAAGTTGCAGAGGCAGCGCGGGAAGAAGGACGGCCAGCCACAGCATCGGGAGCATCGGGACACGGATTTACCGCCGCTTCGGCAGACCGCCGGCCAGGCCGGTCAGGGGCGCGGCGGCTCGTCTATCCTTCGGTGAACCACTGATCGACGCGATGTCCAGGGCTCCCATCGTTTCCGCCATCGTGGCCGCGGCCGTGACCGCGGCGACCTTCCTGCTCAATCCGTCGCCCGAGCAGCATCGCGCCCGCATCAGGGAAACCATCGCCGAGCGCAGTCCGCTGGCGGGAGCCCTGGGCATGGGGGCGCTCACGGCGTTCGCCTCCACGTATCACTCGCTGGGGGTGGCCTCGTACACCATCGTCAACGAACGCGTCGCTTCCGTGGGTGCGCTCGGCCTGGTGTACGTCCTGCAATCGTCGCCGCACAAGTGATTCGCGCCGGTGGCAACCGGCGGCCATCAGTGATCCAGCAGCGCCTGCAGCGACCGCGCGGCGAGCAGGGCGGTCTTCGACGCCGGTTGCACGTTCGGTGTGATTTGTTCCGGCGCGACCTGCGCGGTGGCCCAGTGGGCGGGGTGCAGCGTCAGCGTCAGCGGTTCCAGCAAGGGGCGTCCACGCCGCTTCAGCACGGTGGCTTCGAGCGCGCGGCCGTCGCTGGCGAGTTGCAGACGCAGCGCGGCGGGCGAGGGCGCCGCTGCATGCCGCGTGGAACGCAGCACGAACGCGAGCGCGGCGTGGCGCTGTGCAAGCAGGTGCAGGCGACGCAGCGCCTTGAAGTCGCTGTCGGCGGTGCACGCAGGCGGCAGCCAGCCGATCACGGCCCCCAGGTGCTGCGCCCGCAGGGCCTGCTCGATGGCCCACAGGCCTTCGCGTGGCGTTGCGGGCTGCACGAAGACGGTTCGCGCCAGATCGACGCCGGCGGCAGCCAGGGCCGGTGCATAGGGCATCGCCTGCGCCTCGATGCTGCGCATGCCGTCGGGTGGCAGCACCCATACGGAGGAACGCTTCACCTCGGCGAGTTGCGCAAGTGCAGGCGCGAGCAGCGACAGTTCGCCGATGCCCGCCTGGTCGAGCAGAAGTTCGGTCAGTTGTCCCTGTGGCCATCCGCCGCCTGGCAGTTCGCGGTCGAGTTCGTCGAAACCGCTGGCCAGCACGGGCCCGGCCGTTTCATCGGCCGGACGTTCGTCGGCACGCCAGACCGGCGCGCCACCCGAGGAAAAAAGTGAAAACAGAGCCGTGGCCGCACGCATGTGCGTCCTCCTTGATACGAACGTTGGGTTGAGCCGGGCAGGAAGCCGAACTGCGCCGGCGGGGATTCAGGACCTCAGGACTTCAGATCGAAGGTCGGATCACTCCGACGGCGATGCCCTCGATCGCGAACGGCTCGCGTTTCAGGTCGACGACGATCGGCGCGAAGTCCGGGTTCTCGGCGATCAGTTCGGCCCGCGCGCCTTTCATCTTCAGCCGCTTCACGGTGACGTCGTCACCGAGGCGGGCCACGACGATCTGCCCGGACTGCGCCTGCGCCTGCTTGTGCACCGCGAGCCAGTCGCCTTCAAGGATGCCGGCGTCGCGCATGCTGAGGCCGCGGACCTCGAGCAGGTAGTCGGCGCGCGGCTTGAACATGGCCGGATCGACCGCCGGCGTGGCGAGCACGTTCTCCTGCGCGAGGAGCGGGCTGCCGGCCGCCACCTTGCCGATCAGCGGCAGCGTCATTTGCTGCGCGGCGGCCATCAGTTCGCGCACGCTGTCCTTCAGGCGGATGCCGCGCGAGGTGCCGGACACGAGTTCGAGCAGGCCTTTTTTCTGCAGCGCCTGCAGGTGCTGCTCGGCGGCGTTCAGCGAGCGGAAACCGAAGGCGCGCGCGATCTCGTCCCGGGTGGGCGGCGCGCCGCTTTCGGTCAGCGCATTGCGGATGAACTCGAGGATCTCCGACTGGCGCGGCGTGAGCAGGGTGTGGGGCTGGATCGAAGGGGATGCCATGCGAGCCTCTTGTGAGGAGCGTCGTTACTGTCAATGTATACAGTACTGGATGGAAAAGCAAGGGGGTTGCGCCTTCGGTCTACAGTTCTCTGGAGAGGGCTTTCTTCGATGACGCGGGAAAGGAGCGGAGCCATGGGGATAAGCGTCGTTCAACTGGGGGCCGAGCGGGCTGCCGGGGAGGGTCTTCGAATCGGTACCGTCCGGCGGCCGCCGCGTGGGGTACCGAAGAGCGAATTCGCCGCGCAGGACTGGTACGACGTCTGGTTTCCGACGCTTGCCCCGAGCGCGGAGACGGTGAAGCTCGGCCATCAGGCCGAGACGCCCGCGCAATGGGCGGCGTTCAAGCGCAAGTACCGCGCCGAGATGGCCGCGCCGGAAGCGGCCCATGTGCTCGACCTGCTGGCCCGGCTTTCGCACCAGACCAGTTTCTCGGTGGGCTGCTACTGCCCGGACGAAGCGCACTGCCATCGCTCGGTGTTGCGGGAATTGCTCGCCAAACAGGGCGCGAAGTTCGACTGATCCGTCCGGTACGCAATCTGCTCACGGCGGTTGATGACGACCGCCGAAGCCGGGCAGCAGGCTTTGTTCGAGGAAGCCCAGGCGGGGCCGCCGGGCCTGCGCTGCGAGGCCGACTTCATCGGCGCCGACGAGGAACGCGGCCTGCTCGAAGTGATCCGCACCCTGCCGTTTGTCCAGGCCGAGTACCGCGGCTACACCGCGAAGCGGCGCATCGTGAGCTATGGCGCGGGCTGCGACTTCGACGCGAACGAACTGCGTCCCGCGCCGCCCGTGCCCGCGTTCCTGCATCCGCTGCGCAGCCGGGTGGAGCGGCATCTCGGTCTCGGCGAGGAGTTCGCGCATGCCCTGGTCACGGAATACCGGTCCGGAACGCCATTGGGATGGCATCGCGACGTGCCCGACTTCGCGGTGGTGGTCGGTGTCTCGCTCGGTACGCCGTGTCGCATGCGGTTTCGCGCCTTTCCGCCGCGGCGGGGTCAGCCCGCGTACGTGCTCGAGATTGCACCGCGCTCGATGTACGTGCTGGCCGGCGAGGTGCGGTGGAAGCGGCAGCACGGGGTTCCGCCAACGCCCGGACTGCGCTACTCGATCACCTTCCGGACGCCGGCCGCGAGCGCCCGGAAACCGGCGTTTACGACGTAGCTCTTGTTGTTGTGCGAGAGAACCCCTGTGATAGACTGCCCGGCCATAAGAAGACGTCGGCGTGTGTTGTTGAATCGTCGCCACCGCCGTCAGGCATCGCCGGAAGCCGCCGCCCTCAGCGGATCTCGGATTCCGTAGCTCACGTTTCCCGGACCAGCGTCAACCACTGCCGAAGCAGGTTCACTGCGCCATTGCGCGGCTTTCCGCCATGTCGGCCGTTGGGCGCCCACCGGAACACTCCACACTGGAGACGATGAATACACAAGAGGCCAAGGTCGTCCTCGAGGCGGCCCTGCTGACATCCGAACAGCCGTTGTCGGTGTCCGAGTTGCGCCGGCTGTTCAACGACGAACTGAATGCGGACACGATCCGCGTGCTGCTCGACGAGTTGCGCACGGACTGGACGGGACGCGGCGTCGAACTGGCCGCGCTCGCCACCGGCTGGCGCTTCCAGAGCGCGGCGCTGATGCGCCCTTACCTCGAACGGCTGAATCCGGAGCGCCCGCCGAAGTACTCGCGTGCGGTGCTCGAGACACTGGCCATCATCGCGTACCGCCAGCCCGTCACCCGCGGCGACATCGAGGAGATCCGCGGCGTCACCGTCTCGACCAATGTGATCAAGTCGCTCGAGGATCGCGGCTGGATCGAGGTCATCGGTCATCGCGAAGCGCCTGGCCGTCCCGCGTTGTTCGCGACGACCAAGGCCTTTCTCGACGACCTCGGCCTGCGTTCCCTCGAGGAACTGCCGACGCTCGAGGCCGGCGGACAGGTCCCCGCCGAGTTCGAACTGCAGTTTGCCGAGGCGGCGCGCGCCGCCGGGGACGCCGCAGTCGCGGACACGCCATCGAACACGACACCATCGGACTCCGATGTGAACGAACCCGCTCCTGCCGCCATCGAGGCGGACGGCGCGACGAACGAGGCAGCGGACGCCGAGCCCTCCGCTGACCCGGCTGCATCCACACCATCCCCCTCGGCCTCCACCTCTACCCAACCCTCGCCGTGACCATCGACTCCATCGCTACCGAAGACGAATCCCTCGAGCCCGCGCGTCCCGTGACCGTGACGCCGGCACCCGCTGAAAGCGATGACACCCCGGTCCGGGAAGCCGACGCGGTGTCCGAGGCAGGAAATGACGGTGGCGACGCCGGCGAGCCCCGCGAGGGAGACGACAAGCAGCGCGCCCGCGGTCCCCACGGACGACGCCGGCGCGGACGCGGCGGCCGTGCGGCAGAGCGCAGCACGAACCCCGGCGCGAGCGGCGAGGAACCGGCGGGCGGCAGCCCTGCGCAGGGAACCACCGTGCAGGTATTGCCGGACGGCGAAGACATCGACCCCGCGTCGATGGCGGATGCCGCCTTGTCGCGCGACCTGCTCGAACGCGGCCGCAAGGCGGTCAAGCAGGCGCAACTGGCGCAGTCCGAGAAGCTGCACAAGGTGCTCGCCGACGCCGGCATCGGATCGCGGCGCGACATGGAGGAACTCATCATCGCCGGCCGCGTGTCGGTCAACGGCGAACCGGCCCACATCGGCCAGCGTGTGCTGGCCACGGACCAGGTGCGGGTTAACGGCAAGCCGCTGGCGCGCAAACCGCCCGGCCGTCCCCCGCGCGTGCTGCTGTATCACAAGCCCGCCGGCGAGATCGTCACGCAGGACGATCCGGAGAAGCGCGCAACCGTCTTCGAGAGGCTGCCGAAAGTCTCGGGCGGCCGCTGGGTCGCGGTCGGCCGCCTGGACATCAATACCGAGGGATTGCTGATCTTCACGACGTCGGGCGAACTCGCCAATCGCCTGATGCATCCCCGCTACGAGGTCGAACGCGAGTACGCGGTCCGCATCCTCGGTGAGCTCACCGAGGAGCAGCGCCAGCGCCTGCTCGACGGCGTGCAACTGGAAGACGGCCCGGCGAAGTTCGCGAAGATCGAGGATGCCGGTGGCGAGGGCGCCAACCACTGGGTGCGCGTGATCATCAGCGAAGGGCGCAATCGCGAGGTGCGGCGAATCTTCGAAGCGGTCGGCCTCACGGTCAGCCGCCTGATCCGGATCCGCTTCGGAGCGATCCAGCTTCCGCGCAGCGTGGCGCGGGGGCGCTACTACGAGCTGGCGCCCGAGTGGGTGCAGGCGTGGATCCACGACCTCGGTATCGCGGTCGAGGAAGTCCGGCAGCGCACCGGCGGGAGCCAGTCCAACCAGGGCAAGGGTCGCGGCAAGGGCCCGGGCAAGGGCGGCCAGGGCCGTCCGCATGGGCAGGGACGCGGACCCGGTCAGGGCTACGGCCAGGGCCAGGGGCAGGGGCAGGGACAGCCGCACGGTCCGATGGGCAGCGGTTACGCCCCGGGCACGGGTCCGATGAGTTCGGGAACCGGGATGCCCGCCTACGGGCCGGGGCAGGGACAGGGCCAGGGCCAGGGCCACGGGCAAGGCCAGCGCGGACGCGGCAAGCCGCAGGGCAACCGGCCGTCGAAGCAGCCCGACCCGATGACGAGCAGCGTGAACTACATCGCTGCCGGCCACGGGCTGCCGAACAACGGACGTCCGGCCCGGTTCAAACGAGGCAAGCCCAATCGCGGCGGCTTCTAGGCAGATCCGCCCATCTCGCTTGTTGGAGATCGGCTCCGCCCCTATAATGGCGGATTACCGGGCGGGTCCGCTGGCCAGCGCAGTTGCGCGTCGGCACGCGGGCACCGGGTGCGCGGTTGAGCGTCAGTGGTGAGGCGCCGGCCCGCAAGCCTGTTGAAATTCAACGGATGGGCTCTCGGGCCCATTTTTTATTTCCGGCTTGCGCGAGAAGTCCTCGCCCCCGACGGTGCGGCGTGGAGCGGCGATGGCGGGTGTAGCGACGGACTTGTACGACACGATCGAGCGCACGGTCGAAGGGCTGGGCTATGAACTCGTCGACGTCGAGCGCCTGGCGGCCGGCCTGCTGCGGGTGACGCTCGACGCGCCCGCGGGCGTGAAGCTCGAGGACTGCGAGAAGGTGAGCCGGCAACTGAGCCATCTGTTCGCGGTCGAGGAAGTGGACTACGACCGGCTGGAGGTGTCTTCGCCAGGGCTCGACCGGCCGCTGAAGCGGGCACGGGATTTCGAGCGCTTCGTCGGATCGGAAGTGCAGGTGCAACTGGCCGAGGCGATACCGGCCGAGGGCGCGAGCGCGGGTCGCAAACGCCTGCGCGGCCGGCTGCTGGAGGTGAGCGGCGGCGTGGGGGCCGAGCGCGCGCGGGTCGAACTGACGCCCGATGAGCCGGCGCCGGCCAAACCGGGCCGCGGGCATGCGCCGGGCAAGGCGAAGAAGTCAGGCAAGGCAGGCAAGCAGGTGGAGCGGGTGGCGGCCGTCGTCGTCGAATTCGCCCTGACGAACGTTGTCAAGGCGAAGCTGGTGCCGGAAGTGAATTTCCGCGGCAGGGACGGCGCGGCGGGAGCGAATCCGCCCGGGGCGAATACAGGGAGCAAGAAGCAATGAGCCGTGAAATTCTGCTGTTGGTCGATGCGCTCGCGCGCGAGAAGAACGTACCGAAGGACGTCGTGTTCGGCGCCCTCGAGTCGGCGCTGGCCACGGCCACCAAGAAGCTGTTCGCCGAGGAAGACGTCGACATCCGGGTCTCGGTCGACCGCGAGACGGGCGAATACGACGCCTATCGGCGGTGGCAGGTCGTGCCCGACGAGGCGGGCCTGCAGGAGCCGGGCCACCAGGTCATCCTGTCCGACGCGCGCGACCAGATCGCCGACATCGAGATCGACGAGCACATCGAGGAACTGCTGCCACGCCAGGACCTCACCACCGGCCGGCGTTTCGCGCAGGACACGAAGCAGGTGATCCTGCAGAAGATCCGCGACGCCGAGCGCGAGCAGGTGCTGAACGACTTCCTGGCGCGCGGCGACATGATCGTCAGCGGCGCCATCAAGCGCATGGACAAGGGCGACGCGATCATCGAGATCGGCAAGGTCGAGGCGCGCCTGCCGCGCAGCGAAATGATCCCGAAGGAAAACCTGCGCATCGGCGATCGCGTGCGCGCCTTCGTGCAGAAGATCGACCGGCTCGCGCGGGGCCCGCAGGTCATCCTGTCGCGCACCTCGCCCGAATTCGTGATGAAGCTCTTCGAGTTCGAGGTGCCCGAGATCGAGCAGGGACTGCTGGTCATCAAGTCCGCGGCGCGCGATCCCGGCGTGCGCGCCAAGATCGCCGTATGGACCAACGACCGCCGCATCGACCCGATCGGCACCTGCGTCGGCATGCGCGGCTCGCGCGTGCAGGCCGTGACGAACGAACTCGCGGGCGAGCGCGTCGACATCGTGCTGTGGTCCGACGATCCGGCCCAGTTCGTGATCGGCGCCCTGGCGCCGGCCAACGTCAGCTCGATCGTCGTCGACGAAGACAAGCACGCCATGGACGTTGTGGTCGACGAGGACAACCTCGCGATCGCCATCGGCCGCAGCGGCCAGAACGTGCGGCTCGCCTCCGAGCTCACCGGCTGGCAGATCAACATCATGACGGCCGAGGAATCCGCGCAGAAGCAGGAAGGCGAGCAGGCGAGCATCCGCGCCGGCTTCGTCGAGAAGCTGGACGTGGACGAAGAGGTCGCCAACATCCTCATCGGCGAGGGCTTCTCGACGCTCGAGGAGATCGCCTACGTGCCCGTGAACGAACTGCTCGAGATCGAGGCGTTCGACGAGGACACGGTCGAGGAACTGCGCACCCGTGCGCGCAATGCCCTGCTGACCGAGGCGATCAAGCGCGAGGAGAACCTGGAGCAGGCCGAGAAGGACCTGCTCGACCTCGACGGCATGGACACGGACCTCGCGGCGAAGCTTGCCGAGAACTCGATCCGCACGCGGGACGACCTCGGCGAACTCGCGGTGGACGAGCTGACCGAGATGACCGGCATCGACGACGAGCGGGCGAAGACCCTGATCATGGCGGCGCGGGCCCATTGGTTCGCGGATGCCGAGCAGTGAGTTCGCTGCAGGCGTGAACGGATGGATGGCTTGAAGCAGCGCCGGTGACGGCGCGGGAAACAGCAGGAACAAGGAACCCTATGGCAAGCATGACGGTGGCCCAGTTTGCGACGGAACTTCGCGTTCCGCCGCAGTTGCTGCTCGAACAGTTACGCGCGGCCGGGGTCGTCAAGAAGGCCGAATCCGACGCGCTGAGCGAGGACGACAAGTCCCGCCTGCTGGATTCGCTGCGCAAGGCGCACGGGGCGGGCGACGGCGGCGGCGAGAAGAAGAAGATCACGCTCACGCGCAAGCAGACGACCGAGATCAAGCAGGCCGACGCTTCGGGCAAGGCGCGCACGATCCAGGTCGAGGTGCGCAAGAAGCGCGTGTTCGTCAAGCGCGACGAGAGCGCGCCCGAGGTGCCGCAGGAAGTGGAGCCCGCCGCCCCCGCCGTGCCGGTGATCGACGAGGCCGAACTCGCCAAGCGCGAGGAGGAAGCCCGCCGCCAGGCGGAACTGGTGGCGCGCCAGACGGCCGCGGCCCGCGAGAAGGCCGAACGCGCGCAGCGCGAACTGGCCGAGGCGCAGCAGAAGCAGGAAGAGGATGTCTCCGAGGTGCAGGCGCGCGAAGCCGCTGCCGCGCAGGAACTCCAGAAGGCCGAGCTCGCGCAGAAGGAAGCCGAGGCCGCCGCGAAGCGCGCACAGGAAGCGCAGGTGCGTGCACGCAGGGCGGTCGAGGACGAGGTGGCGGCGATCAAGACCATGATGGCCGCGCCGAAGAAGGTGATGCAGGTGGCGCCGCCAGTGGCGCCGGTGGCGCCGGCGGCGCCCGCCGGCACGCTGCACAAGCCGGCCGCGAAGACCGACGGCAAGACCGAGAAGAAGGACGACAAGAAACCGGGCGTCAAGGAAATCAAGTCCGGCAAGCTGGCCTCGAGCTGGTCCGAGGAGCAGCAGAAGAAGCGCGCGCTCAAGACGCGCGGCGACACCTCCGGCGGCGCCGGCGGCTGGCGCGGCCCGAAGGGTCATCGGAAGCACGACCGCCACGACGACGGCAACGGTTCCGGACTGTCGACGGCGTCCGAACCGGTCGTCCGCGAGATCTCCGTGCCCGAGACCATCACGGTCGCCGATCTCGCCCACAAGATGTCGGTGAAGGCGGCCGAGGTCATCAAGCTGCTGATGAAGCTCGGCCAGATGGTCACCATCAACCAGGTGCTGGACCAGGAGACCGCGATGATCGTCGTCGGCGAACTGGGCCACACGCCGCTCGCGGCCAAGCTCGACGATCCGGAAGCGCTGCTCGCCGAGACGGCCACCACGTCGGCCGCCACCGAGGCGCGCGTCGAGGAACCGCGTCCGCCGGTGGTCACCATCATGGGCCACGTCGACCACGGCAAGACCTCGCTGCTCGACTACATCCGTCGCACGAAGGTCGCGGCGGGCGAGGCGGGCGGCATCACGCAGCACATCGGCGCCTACCACGTGAAGACGCCGCGAGGCATCGTCACGTTCCTCGACACGCCGGGCCACGAGGCCTTCACCGCGATGCGCGCGCGGGGCGCCAAGGCGACGGACATCGTCATCCTGGTCGTGGCCGCCGACGACGGTGTCATGCCGCAGACGAAGGAAGCCATCGCCCACGCGAAGGCCGCCGGCGTTCCGCTGGTGGTGGCGTTGAACAAGATCGACAAGCCCGAGGCCAACCCGGACCGCGTCAGGCAGGAACTCGTGGCCAACGAGGTCGTGCCCGAGGAGTACGGCGGCGAGTCGCCGTTCATCTCGGTGTCGGCCAAGACCGGTCAGGGCGTGGACGACCTGCTCGAGAACGTGCTGCTGCAGGCCGAGGTGCTCGAACTGAAGGCGGTCAAGGACGGCCCGGCCAAGGGTCTGGTGATCGAGTCGCAGCTCGACAAGGGCCGCGGCCCCGTGGCCACCGTGCTGGTGCAGGCGGGCACGCTCAGGCGCGGCGACGTCGTGCTGGCCGGCTCGGCCTTCGGGCGCGTGCGCGCGATGCTGGACGAGGCGGGCAAGCCCATCCAGGAGGCGGGCCCGTCGATTCCGGTGGAGATCCAGGGCCTGTCCGACGTGCCGCAGGCGGGCGACGAGCTGATCGTCCTCGGCGACGAGCGCAAGGCGCGCGAGATCGCGCTGTATCGACAGGGCAAGTTCCGCGACACCAAGCTCGCCAAGCAGCAGGCGGCCAAGCTCGAGAACATGTTCGAGGGCATCGGCGAGGGCGCCGTGCGGATCCTGCCGCTGATCATCAAGGCGGACGTCCAGGGCTCGCAGGAGGCGCTGACCCACGCGCTGACAAGGCTGTCGACCGGCGAGGTCAAGGTGCAGGTCGTTCACGGACAGGTGGGCGGGATCACCGAAAGCGACATCAACCTCGCGATCGCCTCGAAGGCCGTCGTCATCGGCTTCAACGTGCGTGCCGACCTGTCGGCACGCAAGCTGGCCGAGGGCAACGGCATCGACATCCGCTACTACAACATCATCTACGACGCGGTCGACGAGGTGAAGGCGGCGCTGTCCGGACTGCTGGCGCCGGAGCAGCGCGAGCAGGTGCTGGGGATGGTGGAGATTCGCCAGATCTTCCGCGTGCCGAAGGTCGGCACGGTGGCGGGTTGCATGGTGATCGACGGCCTCGTCAAGCGGACCGCAAGTGCGCGTCTGCTCCGCGACAACGTCGTGATCTGGACCGGCGAACTCGATTCGCTGAAGCGCTTCAAGGATGACGTCAAGGAGGTCAAGGCGGGCTTCGAGTGCGGCCTCAGCCTCAAGGGCTACGACGACATCAAGGAGCGCGATCAGCTGGAAATCTTCGAGGTCCAGGAAGTTGCTCGGACGCTCTAGGGCAGGGCGCTCGCGTCGTTGCGAGCCCTTGCCGTACGTCTGAGTACTGTCTGCGGGCTCACGCCTAGCGATCGCCCCGCCCTAGAGCGTCCGGTTGTGGTGGCGTCGGACTGCGGGACGAAGGAAAGAAGTGAGATGAGACAAGCAAAGAGGCCGGGTCGCGGGCTGCGGATCGCCGACCAGATCCAGCGCGAGATCGCGGAGATGATCCAGCGCGAGGTGCCGGTGGACCGCGCGGGACTGGTGACGCTGACCGGGGTCGAGGTCACGCCGGACTACGCGCACGCGAAGGTGTACTACACGGTGATCGGCGGCCCGGTGGCGCACGCGCAGCAGGTGCTGAACGAGAAGGCAGGCTATTTCCACTCCCTGCTGTTCAAGCGGATGTCGATCCACACGATCCCGCGCCTGACCTTCGTGCACGACACGTCGGTCGAGCACGGCATCGAGATCGACCGGCTGATCGAACAAGCGAACAAGGACCGGTCGTAGCGGGGCCGGAAGCGCAATGGGCCAGCCGCGCGGCGACCGCGTCAACGGTGTGCTGCTGCTCGACAAGCCGGTCGGGATCACGTCGAACCGGGCCCTGCAGACGGCACGTCGGCTGCTGGCCTCGCGCAAGGCCGGGCACACGGGCACGCTCGATCCGATGGCGAGCGGCCTGTTGCCGGTGATGCTGGGCGAGGCAACGAAATTCTCGGCCGACCTGCTCGATGCCGACAAGTCCTACCGCGCCACGGTGCGACTGGGCGTGACGACCACGACGGGAGACGCCGAGGGCGAGGTGGTCGAGTGCCGTGGAGTGGACATCGAGGCGGGCGAGGTCGAGCGGGTCCTTGCACGGTTCACCGGCGACATCGAACAGGTGCCGCCCATGCACTCGGCGCTGAAGCGCGATGGCCGCCCGTTGTACGAACTGGCGCGTGCGGGAATCGCGGTGGAGCGAGCCGCACGACCGGTACGGATCCACCGGCTGCAACTGATCGGGCAGTCGGGCGACGCGCTGGTAGTGGACGTCGATTGCAGCAAGGGCACCTATGTGAGGGTGCTGGCCGAGGACATCGGCAGGGCGCTGGGATGCGGGGCGCACCTGGCGGCGCTGCGGCGGACCCGGGTGGGGCCGCTGACGATCGACGGCGCGGTCGAACTCGCCGCGCTCGAGGCGATGGAGCCCGGCGTGCGACGGAACTGCCTGCGCCCGGTCGACGAACTGCTGGCAACGCTCCCGAGCGTCGCCCTGGACGCCGAGCTGACCCAGCGCTTCCGCCAGGGGCAAAGGCTGGCGATGGATGCCGAGCCGCGAGGCGGCCGCGTGCGGGTGTACGGAGCGGACAACACATTGCTGGGCACGGCGACGGTCAACGAATGGGGCGTCGTCGGGCCTGAACGACTGATTTCGAACGAAACGAGCGTCTGATGAAACGGGCAATACGGAACGTGGCGATCATCGCCCACGTCGACCATGGCAAGACCACGCTGGTGGACAAGCTGCTGCAGCAATCGGGAACCTTCCGCGCCAACCAGCACGTGGCCGAGCGCGTGATGGACAGCAACGACCTCGAGCGCGAGCGTGGCATCACCATCCTCGCGAAGAACTGCGCGGTCGACTACGAAGGCACGCACATCAACATCGTCGACACGCCGGGCCACGCCGACTTCGGCGGCGAGGTCGAGCGCGTGCTGTCGATGGTCGATGGCGTGCTGCTGCTGGTCGACGCGGTGGAGGGCCCCATGCCGCAGACGCGCTTCGTCACGCGCAAGGCGCTCGCCCAGGGGCTGAAGCCGATCGTCGTGGTGAACAAGATCGACCGCCCGGGCGCGCGGGCGGACTGGGTCGTGAACCACACCTTCGACCTGTTCGACAAGCTCGGCGCGACCGAGGAGCAGCTCGACTTTCCGGTGATTTACGCATCGGCACTGAACGGGTACGCGGGCACCGGTCAGGACGTGCGGGAAGGCGACCTGCGCCCGCTGTTCGACGCGATCCTCAAGCACGTGCGCGTGCGGGACGACGACCCGAACGGGCCGCTGCAACTGCAGATCTGCTCGCTCGACTACTCGAGCTACGTCGGCAAGATCGGCATCGGCCGCATCAGCCGCGGGCGCCTGCGGCCCGGCCAGGAAGTGCTGGTGATGCACGGCCCCGAGGGCGGCCAGAACGCGCCGACCACGAAGGGCAAGATCAACCAGGTGCTGACCTTCGAAGGCCTCGAGCGCCGCCTGGCCGACGAGGCGATCGCGGGCGACATCGTGCTGATCAACGGCCTCGAGGACATCGGCATCGGCTGCACGCTGTGCCCGCCCGATGCACCCGATGCGCTCCCGCTGCTGAAGGTGGACGAGCCGACGCTGATGATGAACTTCCAGGTCAACACGTCGCCGCTGGCCGGCCGTGAAGGCAAGTACGTGACGAGCCGCAACATCCGCGAGCGCCTCGAGCGCGAACTGAAGTCGAACGTGGCGATGCGGATGAAGGAGACCGACGACGAAACCGTGTTCGAGGTGGCCGGTCGCGGCGAACTGCACCTGACCATCCTGATCGAGAACATGCGCCGCGAAGGCTACGAGCTGGCGGTGTCCCGGCCCCAGGTGCTCTACAAGGAAATCAACGGCGAGCGGCTCGAGCCGTACGAGATGCTGACCGTCGACATCGAGGACGCCAACCAGGGCGCGATCATGGAAGAGCTCGGTCGCCGCAAGGGGGACCTCCAGGACATGCAGTCGGACGGCAAGGGGCGCGTGCGGCTCGAGTACCGGATCCCGGCACGCGGCCTCATCGGCTTCCAGGGCGAGTTCATGACGCTCACGCGCGGCACGGGGCTGATGAGCCACGTCTTCGACGAGTACGGTCCCGTGCGGCTGGGCGAAGTCGGCGAGCGACGCAACGGCGTGCTGATCAGCCAGGACGAAGGCGAGGCGGTGGCCTATGCCCTGTGGAAGCTGCAGGAACGCGGGCGCATGTTCGTGAAACCCGGCGACAAGCTGTACGAGGGCATGATCATCGGCATCCACTCGCGCGACAACGACCTCGTGGTCAATCCGGTGCGCGAGAAGAAGCTGACCAACGTGCGGGCGTCCGGCAAGGACGAGCACATCGACCTCGTGCCGACGATCCAGCTGACGCTCGAATCGGCCGTCGAGTTCATCGCCGACGACGAACTGGTCGAGATCACGCCGCAGAGCATCCGGCTGCGCAAGCGATTCCTCAAGGAAAGCGACAGAAAGAGAGCCTCGCGCGAGGCGGCGGTAGCGGGCTGACTGGGGCAGCGCGTTCCTTGAGAAATCGCTGCGCGATCCATGCGGCTCCCCCTCCCAGCCCTCCCTGCAGGGAGGGCGCGGCGCGCCGCCTGTCGCGTTGCTGAACCATGAACCGCACGGAAGCCACAGCCGACGCCAGTGACACGGGATCGAATGCGCGCTCCGTGCACCGCCGGGCTGTCGTGCTCATGATCATCGCCCCGACGCTGTGGAGCATCGCCGGCGTCGTCACGCGGCATCTGTCGCCGGAACTGCAGGCGAACGGCCGCTTCGAGATCACCTTCTGGCGCAGCTTCTTCGCGGCGCTGACAGTCGCGGGGTTCCTGCTCTTCGTGCGTCGCGATCTCGTCGGCTCGATCCGGCGCGCGGGCGCGGCGGGCCTGCTCTCGGGCGCGATGTGGGCCACGATGTTCGTGTGCTTCATGCTGGCGCTCACGCTGACGTCGACCGCCAACACGCTGATCGTCCTCGCGGTCGCGCCGCTGACCACCGCCTTCCTTGCATGGGCGGTGCTGCGGGTACCGATTGCGCCCCGCACGTGGCTGGCGATCGGCATCGCGATGGCGGGGATCGTGTGGATGTTTGCCGGCAGCCTGCGCATCGAGTCCCCGGCGAGCGTGCTCGGCATGCTGATCGCGTTCGGCGCGCCGGTCGCCTCCGCGGTCAATGTCGTGATCCTCAAGAAGCGCGGTCATTCGGTGGACCTGGTGCCCGCGGTTTTTCTCGGGGGCATCCTGTCGGCGGTCCTGATGCTGCCTCTCGCGTGGCCCTTCATCGCGACCTCGGGCGATATCGCGCTGCTCGCGCTGCTCGGTTTCGCGCAGCTCGGCCTGCCGTGCATGCTGCTCGTGATCGCGGCGCGCCACCTGGCGGCAACCGAGGTGGCGCTGCTTGCGCTGCTGGAGGTCGTGCTTGGGCCGTTGTGGGCCTGGCTCGGGGCCGGTGAGGTGCCCGCGGCCACGACGTTGAGCGGCGGCGCACTGGTGCTCGGCGCGCTCGTGATCAACGAACTGGCACGCGCGGCCCGGCCGGTGCGCCCGGCGGCGCCATAATCGTCCTTCCATGAACGCCCCCACCGTAACCGATGACGCGCCACTGCCGGTGAGGACGGTGGACGCGTGGCGGCCGCTCGCCTGGCTGAGTGCGGGGTGGCGCGACTTCGTCGCAAGCCCGCTGGCCGGACTGGTTCACGGCGCGTTCGTCGCGCTCGGTGGATGGGCCGTCGTGCTCGTGTCCTTCCGCTACGGCTGGGTGGCTCCGGCCGCGTTCTCCACTTTCGTGATCCTCGGACCGATTCTGGTCACGGGCCTGTACGAGATCAGCCGCCTCCATGCGCGCGGCCAGCGCGCCGGACTGCGGGAGGCGCTCACGGCATGGCAGCGCGGCACGGCACCGCTCGTGTGGCTCGGCCTGCTGCTCGCCGCGCTGGGGACCCTGTGGGTGCTGGTTTCGGCGCTGCTGTTCGCGCTGTTCGCTCCGGCGCCCTTGCGCGGGCCACTCGAATTCCTCCGCTACGCGCTGGCCGAGCAGGGCAACCTGCTGTTCCTGATGTGGGCCGTCCTCGGCGGCATGGGCGTCGCGGTGGTGTTCTCGATCACGGCCGTGTCGCCGCCGCTGCTGCTTGGCCGTCGGGTCCGCTTCCGCCATGCGTTGCTGACCAGCGCGCGGGCCGTCGGTGAAAACCCGGTGGCGATGACACTGTGGGCCCTCGTGATCCTCGTCGCAACGTCGGTGTCCATCCTGACCGGCATGCTGGGTTTCCTGATCACCGTTCCAGTGCTCGGCCACGCGAGCTGGCATGCTTACCGCGACCTGGTCGACGCCGAGGGCGCGCCGCTGCGCTTCGCCTGACGGATGGACGGCACGGTCCTCGGGCTGACGGAGCACCGCATCGCCGAAATCGGGCTGACGTGGGGCATCGGCGGCTTCATCCTGCTGATGCTCGTGATCATCTGGAACCTTGCACGCGAGTCGAAGGCCGGAAAGCTGGGCACCTTCATCCTGTTCTTCGTGCTCGCCTTCGGCATCCTCGGGTTCGCGATGAAGTCCGTGCTTCAGTGGCTGCTCAACCTGTGACCGCCTGACGTAACGGGCCCGTGCCGTGCCCGATCCTCCGCTTCAACGCGGAGGATCCATGCCGGCATCCCTGAAGAAGATCAACGAGCAGGTCATCGTCATCACCGGGGCCACCAGCGGCGTCGGCCGCGTGACGGCACGCCAGGCCGCGAAACGCGGAGCCCGCCTGGCTCCGCCGGTCTATGCGCCCGAGGTCGCAGCCAGCGCGATCCTGTTCGCGGCGCAGCGCCCGCGCCGCGACGTCTACGTGGGCGGCACGTCGAAGTTCGCCAGGGCGTCTTCGCGCTTCGCGCCGCGCACCACGGATTGGCGGCTGAAGAAGACGATGTTCTGGATGCAACGCAGCGACCGGCCGGCCCGCAGCGGGGGTAACGGTTTGTACGACGCCGCGGGCCACCTGCAGGAACGGCATGGATCGCCAATGCGCGTGCACGAATGGTCGCTCTACACGCAGTCGACAATCCATCCGCGGCTGACGGCCGCCGCGATGCTCGGGCTGCTGTTCGCCGCCGCTTACTGGGTCACCAGTCGGCCCGAGCGCCGCCTGCCTTCGACCTGACGGCCTCTCCCGGATAATGGCGGCTGCATTGCTCACGGACGCCGCCGTTGTCTTCCGCTTCCTCCCACCCGGCCTCGGCGTGGCGCTTCTGCGTCGCGCCGATGATGGACTGGACCGATCGCCACTGCCGCTACTTCCATCGGCAGTTGTCGGCGCACGCGCGGCTGTACACGGAGATGGTGACGACCGGCGCCCTGCTGCAGGGCGATCCGCGGCGGCACCTCGAGTTCGATGCGCACGAGCATCCGGTCGCGCTGCAGGTCGGCGGCAGCGAGCCCGACGACCTCGCGCGGGCGGCTCGCCTCGGTGCGCGCTGGGGCTATGACGAGATCAACCTGAACTGCGGCTGCCCGTCCGAGCGCGTGCAGCGCGGAGCCTTCGGCGCCTGCCTGATGGCCGAACCGAACCTGGTCGCCGACTGCCTGAAGGCGATGCTCGATGCCGTCGACATTCCGGTGACGGTGAAGCATCGCATCGGCGTGGATCGCCATGAGGAGTACGGCTTCGTGCGCGACTTCGTCGGTGCGTTGGCCGGCGCGGGCTGCTCGGTGTTCATCGTCCACGCGCGCAGCGCCTGGCTCCAGGGGCTGAGCCCCAGGGAGAATCGGGAACTGCCGCCGCTGAGGTACGAGGTCGTGCACCGGCTGAAAGCCGATTTCCCGTCGCTCGTGTTCGTGCTGAACGGCGGCCTGTCGACGCTGGAAGCGGCCGAGGCCGAACTGGCGCGCGTCGACGGCGTCATGCTCGGGCGCGCGGCGTATCACGAGCCGTGGCGGCTGGCCGAGGTGGATCGCCGCTTCTTCGGCGACGATGGTGCAGCACCGACCCGGGAAGCCGTCGTGGAGCGCATGACGGCGTACCTGCACCGGGAAGTTGAACGTGGCACGGCGCCCCGGCACATCGTGCGCCACATGCTGGGTCTCTACCAGGGCGTGCGCGGCGCCCGGCAATGGCGTCGCGAACTGAGCGATGCCGTCGTGCTGGAACGCGATGCCGCGGACGTGCTGGCCCGCGCGGCGCGCGTCATTGCACCCGTGGCGGCGTTGCGCGCCGCCTGATCAACGGGCGCAGTCCTTCCCGACATCGGCCTCGTGGCGACTGATCGCGAGATCGGCCTTCTGCAGCTTCTCGACCGTCGCCGCTCGGGCACCGAGCTCGGCGCGCGTCGCGCGGGCCCGCTCGAGGTCCCGCTTCGCACGCTCGCACTTCTCGCGGGCCTTCGCATCGGCCCGTGCCCGCTCGTCCGCCTGCTTCCTGTCGCGCGCTTCCTGCTGGGCCTGGTCCTTCTCGATCTGTCTGGCGGCCGCGGCGTCCTTCTTCGCGAGTTCCTGCGCGGCCTTGTTCGCCTCGACGCTGATCGGTGGATCGGTGTTCACCTTGCGGACGGGCAGGGTCCCTTCCGGGCATTGCGTGTTGGAGTAGGTCACGCGGCCGTCCTTGCCCTCGCAGCGCTGGACGTTCGCCGACTGTGCCTCTGCGGCACCGGCCACCAGCACGGCTGCCGCGAGGGCGGCGATGGTCGCAACGGAATGGCGCAGGTCCTTCATCGAAAGATCTCCCGGCTAGCGCGTGCAGAAGCGACGGTACTCGGCTGACAGTTCGGTTTCGCGCGCGTCCATTTGCTGAACATCCTCGGTCGAGTAATACCGGCGCGTCGTCAGGACGTTGCGGAGGCGGCGGCTGGACTCGATCTCGGCGCGCAGGTAAGCGCAATCGGCGGCCCGCTGCGCTTCCTCGATCGGCACATAGCCTTGCCCGGCGCGCCCCTGTGCGCTCGTGGGCTGGGGCTGCGACGCGGGTGACCTGGCGAGGTCCTTCTCGCGCTGGACGCGCTCACGTGCCTCTTTCTGTGCCTCGTCGGTGGGCTGCGGCGGGGCGGCGACGGCTCGCGCCGCGCGGGTCCCCGGCGGGCACTGGGCGTCCGAATAAAGGATGCGTCCGTCCGGCCCTTCGCAGCGCGTGATCGTCGACTGCGCAAAAACGCCTGTTGCCGGGACCAGCGTCAGGCTGGCGAGCAACAGGCGTGGGAGGGTGGCGAGGAGCATGGCGTCAGTCTAGCCAACGCCACGCCGTCGCTGCTTGCGCTGTTACAGGGTGCCGCCGATCGCCTGGCGCACCGCGTCCGCAGCGGTCTTGTTGAAGCGGTACTGGAAGTCGTAGATCTTGGCGCCGGCCTCGTACAGCTTGCCCGGACGCACGCCGGGCGTGCCCTTGGTCGGCTGGATGAAGGCGATCTTGGCCGATTCGCGCTCGACGTTGGACACGCCGGTGTCGAGCGGGTCGACGTGGGCCGGGAACGACAGCACGACGGCTTTGGTGCCGCCGACCGTGCGCTCTTCCCACTTGCCCTCGGCGGTCACTTCGGTGCTCGTGCGGTCGCAGAACAGCGTGCCCGTCTTGGCGGGGAAGAGCTGCACCTGGCCGGCGCCCTTGCCGCCTGTCTTGAAGAACATCGCGTACGGCTTGGCGCCGTTGCGGTCCTCGTAGGACAGGCAGTACGGGATCTGTTTCGAGAAGTTGCCGACGAACTGCGCGGTGTCGGTCGCGCCGGTGAATGACTCCTTGGCGGGCAGCACCAGGACGTCGTCGACGAAGCGGGCCACGACAAGGTAGGCGACGGAGTTGGCGGGGAAGCGCGCGCTGCCCGCCTTGGCGGCCTCCTGGCGGGGATAGTTGTCCGGCGTGCGCAGGAACGACTGGATCGGCAGGTCGCTCACGTCGAACGCCTGCAGCGTGACGGCGACCCGCAGCGGGTTCTCTCCGGCGGAGTACAGCAGGTAGGCGCTGCCGTCGGGCGCGGGAATGGCGAAGTTCGGCCGGCCGCCCGCGCGGCGCTCGCCATTCAGCACGAAATGGCCGACGTCGATATGGCCGTTCAGCGAACTTGTCTTTTCCGCCGTGGTTTCGCTGAGGGCGTAGCGGTTGCCGGGCTGGGGACTCCCGGTCGCCCTGAGGGTCGCGATGCCGTTGCCGTGGAAGTGGAACAGACCGTCGCCCTTCAGGGCATCGATCGTCGCGACGCTGATCGGCTTCGCGCCGGGGACCGGAACCGGCTGCTTCAGCGGGCCGTACGTCGGCACCTGGTTCTGCTGGGCGAAGGCGGCCGAGGCGGCGAACAGCGCCGCGATGGCAACGAACTTTCTTGCTGTGCTTTTCATGGTTCCTCTGTGGCTCCCTCTGGATGCCGCAAATGTAGCCAACGGGGGCGGGTGCAAAGATCAGAATAACGGTGCAGTTGTCTCCCCTGAAAAGGGGACTCAAGCTGGCGCTTTCCGTGCCCGGCTAAAGCAACTTGCCCGGATTCATGATGCCGAGGGGATCCAGCGCCGCCTTGATGCTCCGCATCAGCGCGAGTTCGACCGCGGACTTGTAGTGCCGGTTCTCCTCGCGCTTCAACTGACCGATACCGTGTTCGGCGGAAATCGAGCCGCCGTGACGCGCCACCTGGTCGTGGACGAGCCTGTACACCTCGGGCTGACGGGTCACGAACTCGGCATCCGGCAGGCCGACCGGCGGGCTGACGTTGTAGTGGAGGTTGCCGTCGCCGAGGTGGCCGAAGGTGACCATCCGGATTCCGGGCATCTGGCGGGCAAGCAGGGCATCGGTCTCCGCCACGAAGCGCGCGATCGAAGAGATCGGCACCGAGATGTCGTGCTTGATGTTCCTGCCTTCGGCCGCCTGGGCCTCCGAAATCGACTCTCGCAGCGCCCACAGGCCGCGAGACTGGGCAACCGATTGCGCGAGGGCGGCGTCGGTCGCCAGGTCCTGCTCGATGGCCTGCCCGGCAATGGCCTGCAGCAGCGCCGCCGCGTGCTCATCGCTCTCGTGATCGCTCAGTTGCAGCAGCGCGTAGTAGGGCGCTCGGCCGGGCAGCGGCGAACGGTGGGGGGGAAATGCCGTTCGACGAGTTGCAGGCAGAGGTCCGAGAAAAGTTCAAAGCCGGTCAGCGCCGGCCCGGCGGCGGACTGCGCCAGCGCGAGCACCTTGAGGGCGTCACCGACGGTCCGCACGGCAAGCAGGGCTGTTCCTTCGCCGCGCGGAAGCGGGAAGGTCCTGAGGCAGGCTGCGGTGATCACGCCAAGGGTGCCCTCGGCGCCGATGAAGAGGTCCCTCAGGTCGTAGCCGGTGTTGTCCTTGCGCAATCCGCGCAATCCGTTCCATATCTCGCCGGATGGAAGGACGACTTCGACTCCGAGAGCGAGTTCGCGCGCGTTGCCGTAGCGCAGCACCTGCGTGCCGCCCGCATTCGTCGACAGGTTTCCGCCGATGGTCGCGGTCCCTTCGGCCGCCAGCGAAAGAGGAAAGAGCCGCCCCGCCTGCGCCGCGGCCTCCTGGACGCGCTGCAGCGGGCAGCCGGCCTCCACCGTGATCGTGTCGTTCACCGGATCGACGGCGCGCACCCGGTTCAGGCGGCTCGTCGACAGCACGATGGCGCGCCCGCTGTCGTCCGGCGTGCCGCCGCCGACCAGGCCCGTATTTCCGCCGAGCGGCACGACGGGGGTTCGAGTCTCCGCGCATGCCTTCATCACCGCCGCGACTTCGTCCGTGTTGGCCGGTCGCACCACCGCCTGGGCACGCCCGGTGTAGCGCTTGCGCCAGTCCGTCAGGAACGGCGCGGTGTCCGCGCTTGCCGTCAGCACGTTCGGCGCGCCGACGAGCCCCGCGAGTCGTTCGATCAGGTTCACTTCGCCCTTTCCCGAGCCTTGGCCGCCAGTTTCAGCGGCCGCAGGTAGACGATCGCCGCGACGAAAAAGAGCAGCGCCAGCGCGATTTCGATCGAGGCGAGCAGGTTCACCGGCGCCGGGTCGAAGACGCGGACTGCGCCCTCGAGCAGGTACGCGAGCGACAGCATCAGCGCCCACTGCATGGTGTACGGGTCCGCGCGCAGCAGACCGCGCAGCGCCAGGGCGAGCGGCAGCGCTTTCAGCGCCAGCCAGGAACCACCCGGCCGCAGGGGAGCGATCCAGATCTCCCAGACGAGCGCAAGCGCGATCAGCGACAGCCAGGCGGCCAGCGCGAGGTGCCACGCGACCCGCTGCCGCGGAGACATCCCGGCGTTCACCCTGTTCCCAGCGCAAGGGCGGTGCGCGCCAGGCGGCCGCCGAGGGCGACGGCGAGGCGGCGTTCCTCGTCGGTCAGGACCACCGGTGCGCCCGGCCGTCCGAGGTGGCTGGCACCGTACGGAGTGCCTCCGCTCGCCGTGCTGTTCAGTTCCGGCTCGGTGTACGGAATGCCGAGCAGCAGCATGCCGTGGTGGAGCAGGGGCAGCATCATCGACAGCAGCGTCGTCTCCTGTCCGCCGTGCATCGAACTCGTCGACGTGAACACCGCGGCGGGCTTGCCGGCGAGGGCACCGGACAGCCAGAGTCCCGACGTCGAATCGAAGAAGTGCTTCAGCGGCGCCGCCATGTTGCCGAAGCGCGTCGGCGATCCGAGCGCGAGTCCACCGCACTGTTCGAGGTCGACCAGTTCGACATAGGGAGCGCCCTCCGCGGGGACGGGCGGCGCGGCCGTGGCAACGACCGGCGATACCGGCGGCACGGTCCGCACCCGGGCCTGGGCACCGGCCACGCCGTCGATGCCGCTCGCCAGCGCTTCGGCAAGCAGGCGCGTTGCGCCGTGGCGCGAGTAGTACAGGACGAGGATGTCCACGCGAAAGAGTCGTCAGGAGAGGGCTGGCATTATAGGAACCGCTCCGCTTTCGTCCCGTCACGCCACTGCCCTCGATGCGCTTGCCGTTTGCCGACCTGATCGAGCGCCATCCCCGCCTGCAGCGCGCCCGCGAGGTGCTGACGTTCGCGGAGGCGCGCGCGAGCCAGGTGCGGATGGGCCAGGTGGCGGGCAGCCTGACCTTCACCACGCTGCTGTCGATGGTGCCCCTGTTCGCCGTCGCGCTGGCGCTCTTCACCGCGTTCCCGTTGTTCGCGCAGTTTCGCGACGAGCTCGAGAATTTCGTGCTGAAAGTGCTGCCGGGGCAGATCTCGTCCACGGTGCTGCGGTACGTCAACGAGTTCGCCGCGCAGGCAACGCGCCTGACCGCGCTCGGCCTGGCGTTCCTCGGGTTCACGGCGCTGTCCATGATCATCACGGTCGACCGCGTTCTGAACGACATCTGGCGCGTGCGCGATCGCCGTCCGCTCGGACAGCGGGTGCTCGTCTACTGGATGATCATTTCGCTCGGTCCGGTGCTGATCGGCGCCAGCCTCAGCGCGAGTTCGTACCTGTGGTCGCTGTCGTCCGACGCCGTGCACCAGTTGCCGAGGCTGCTGCGCAATGTCCTCGACTACGCCCCGGCCGTGTTGAGCGGTTTCGCGTATGCCGCGCTCTACGTGTTCGTGCCGAACCGCCGCGTCTCCTGGCGGGATGCGCTCATCGGTGGCTTCATCGCCGCCATCCTGGCGGAGATCGTCAAGGGGACCTTCGGAGTTTTCGTATCCCGGGGATCCGTCCGATCGGTGTACGGCGCCTTCGCGGCTTTGCCGCTCTTCCTCGTGTGGGTCTACCTGTCCTGGTACGTGCTGCTGTTCGGCGCCGCCATCACGGCGACCCTGCCGCGACTGCGTGCGACACGCTTCACCGACGAATCGCGCGCGGGCAATGCCTTCGTGACCGCGGTGGCGCTCCTGAAGGTGCTGTTCGACGCGAGGGCCGAAGGACGGACGGCGCTGCCGACAGGCGAGCTCGCACGCTCGGTGCGCACGCCAATCGACGAGGCGGAACTCCTGCTGGAGTCCCTCGAGCGCCTGGGATACGTGCGGCGCGCGGCGAAGAGCATCACGACGCCCCGCGAACAGGACTGGTTGCTCGTGTGCGACACGAAGGCGATGACGCTTGCGCCGGTCTTCGGCCGTTACGCGGTCGATCCGACCAACACGCTGCTGTCCGTCGCCTCGCTCGGGCTTGCGCCCGTCTGCCGGCGCTGGTCCGAGGCGGGCTGGCTCAACGCGCCGCTGGAAGAGTCCTTGAACTCAACGTAGAGGCGGCTCCGCCACCAGCCTCACTTCTTGTCGACCGCCAACGGGACCGGCTGGTCGATCAACGGCGAAGCATCCAGGCCCCACTCCAGCCAGTCCTCCCCGAACAGTTCGATGGGGTGCTGCGTGCGCTCGGAACCGTTGCCGCACGCGAGGGAATCGGCCGGGCAATACTTGTCGCAGCCCCAGCAGATGCGGTGAGGGTTCTTCGGGGCGACGGGAAACTTCTTGGTCACTTCGGCTCGTGGTCAATCGGACATCTACGGGTTGACAGGGAAAGTGCCGGTCCGTTCGCGAGTCAATCTTCGAAGGCCTCTGCTGAGCGCGGGTGATCAGGGCAACGGACCGATGCGGGACAGCAGGCAGCGGCGGTTGCGCGCGGCGCTGAAGAGCGCTTCGAGGCCCAGGCCCGCGATGACGCCCACCGCGAACCACGCCACCACGCCCAGATCGCCGCCGGAGGCGAACGGGATGGACACCGCGATGGCGATGAACAGAGCCCCGATCGCCGCGGCGGCCCAACGCTCACGACCGCTTTCCTGGCCAGACTTCCGTTCGTCCCGACGCATCGATCGACTTTCAGGGTTTGTTCGACCGTATTCTCGCTCTTGCCCGGTCCGCCCTCAGGCCACGGTGAGCACGAGGGCCGCCGCGCCGAGGACGAGCACACCGGCCGCCCTTTCCGTGTAGCGGGCGAACCGTGGATCGCCGGCGAGGCGGGCGGCGCGCGAGGCCAGGTAGCCATAGCCGCCGAGGATGAGGAATTCCGGAACGATGGAGCCCACCGCCAGCCACACCATCTGGGGACCCACGGCGAGCTTCGGATCGACGAACTGCGGCAGGATCGACGCGAAGAA
Source organism: uncultured beta proteobacterium (assembly GCA_963726405.1). Lineage (GTDB taxonomy): Bacteria > Pseudomonadota > Gammaproteobacteria > Burkholderiales > Burkholderiaceae_F > JAOUJD01. The sequence goes on from CAVSCF010000001.1 coordinate 537,826, forward strand.
GACCAGCGTCTTCGGGTTGGCGAGTTGCAGCGTCAGACCCGAGAGGAACAGGGCGCGCGCGGTCCCGCCGGAACGCTCTTCACGTGCGATGGTGATGGGCGAGGGGCGGCCGAAGAGCGCGGAGACTCCGATGTAGACGAGGTACGCGGCCCCGAGCCACTTCACCGTGACGAAGAACGTCCTGGAAGCGGCGAGCACGGCGCCCAGCGCGGTGGCCGAGATCGCGAAATAGATCGCGTTGGCGGCAAGGATGCCCAGCGTGGCGTACAGCGACCTGCGGGCGCCCCACGTCAGCCCGCAGGCGATGACGAGCATGACGGCCGGCCCCGGCGACAGCGACAGTGCGACCTCCGCCAGGACGTACAGCCAATACGTATCCCAGTTGACCGCGCCGAGCCAGTGCGCCACGCGCTAGCCCGACGGGAATACGCGTGCGGCGAAGCGCACGAGCGCCTCGCGCACGCCGTCAGGGTTCTCGGCCATCAGCGAGTGCCCGGCGCCCGGCAGCGCGACCACCTGGGCGTCGCTGCAGGCATCGATCAGCGCCTTGGCCGCCCGCGGGGGCGTCATCGCGTCCGCCGCGCCGAGCACGAAGAGGGCGGGGCACCGCAGCGCGGCCGCGGCTTCCAGCCCGCCGGCGTAGCGATTGCAGGCAGCGAAATCGAGCGGGAGCACGGACGCGTCGTTGCGCGCGTGGATCCGCTGCATCAGGCGCAGGTTCTGCCAGATGTTCGAGAAGCCCGGTGCCGGGTTGGACGGCTTGCGGTCGAAGCCTTCGATCGACGGGCTGTGCGACCAGACGTTGATCATGTCCATCGCTTCGGCGGGCGAGTCGCGCGTGGCGTTCAGCAGCGGGTCGGCCACGCGCATCGGAAAGGCCGTCGCCACCAGCGCCACGCCGCGCACGGCATCGGGCAGTCGGCGCGCCAGTTCGAGCGCGATGAGCGAACCCATGCTGTGGCCGACGACGATCATCCGCGTGACCTTCGCCGCATCCAGCGCTGCCGCGAGGCGGTCGGCGATGGCCTCGACGCTTTCGAGCGCCGGGGCGGCGCTGCGCATGTGGCCAGGCAGGTCGAGGGCCAGGACGCCGTAACCGTGATGCGCCAGGTAGCGGCTCTGAAGGATCCACACGCTGTGGTCGTGCTGCGCGCCGTGCACGAAGACGACGGTGGGCCTGGACGCGTCGAACGGCTTGCCGCCGGTGTAGGCGTAGAGGCGGGGCGCACCCGGCGAAGTGGCAAGGTCCATCAGCCCACCTTCTGCGCGCGCTTCAGCGCCTGCGCAAGGTCGTCGATGAGGTCGGCGGCGTCCTCGAGTCCCACGGACAGGCGGATCGTTCCCTGCGTGATGCCGGCCGCCTGCAACTGGTCGTCGGGCACCCGGAAGTGCGTGGTCGACGCCGGGTGGATGACCAGGGATTTCGCGTCGCCCACATTGGCGAGATGGGAGAACACCTGCAGCGATTCGACGAACGCGCGGCCGGCCGCGCGACTGCCGCGCAAGTTGAAGCTGAACACGGCGCCGCAACCGCGCGGCAGGAGCCGCTTCGCCAACGCGTGGTCCGGGTGCGATGGCAGTTCGGGATAGGCGACCGACTCCACGGCGGCGTGCGCCGCCAGGAACTCGACGACCTTGCGGGTGTTGTCGACGTGGCGCTGCATCCGCAACGGCAATGTCTCGAGGCCCTGCAGCAGGAAGAAGGCCGTGTGCGGACTCATGCATGCACCGAAGTCGCGCAGGCCCTCCCGGCGCGCGCGCAGCAGGAAGGGCGCCACCGTGCTCTCCTCGGAGAAGTTCATGCCGTGGAAGCCGGCATACGGCTCGGTCAGCGTCGGGAATTTGCCGCTGGCGAGCCAGTCGAACGTGCCGCCGTCGACCAGCACGCCGCCGATGGCGATCCCGTGCCCGCCGATGAACTTGGTCGCCGAGTGGTAGACGAGGTCGGCGCCGTGATCGAACGGCTTCATCAGGTACGGCGTCGTGAAGGTCGAGTCGACCAGCAGCGGCAGACCATTGCGGTGAGCGATGCCCGCGACGGCGGGAATGTCGAGCACGTCGAGTCCCGGATTGCCCAGCGTCTCGCCGAAGAGCAGTCGCGTATCGGGCCGCAGTGCCTTCGACCAGGCATCGAGGTCGCGCGGGTCGATGAAGGTCGTCTCGATGCCGAAGCGGGCGAGCGTGTAGCCGAGCAGGTTGTGCGAGCCGCCGTACAGCGAGCGGCTCGCCACGATGTGGCTGCCGGCGCCCATCAGGGTGACGATCGCGAGATGCAGAGCCGCCTGTCCGCTCGCCGTGGCGATGGCTCCGACGCCTTTTTCCAGCGCGGCCATGCGTTCCTCGAACACCGCCACGGTCGGATTCGAGATACGTGAATACACGTGGCCGGACCGCTCCATGTTGAACAACGCCGCCGCGTGATCCGAGTCCTCGAAGACGTAGGACGCCGTCGCGTAGATCGGCACCGCACGGCTCCCGGTGGCGGGATCGGGTGGCTGACCGGCGTGCAGCGCAAGCGTGTCGAAACCGGGATAGCGGACGGGCATGGTGGGGCTTCTCCGTAGGAGCCCCCGATGATGCCAAAACACGGAGGGCGAATGACGCTCCGCACAATGAATATGACGGTGTCTTGCCATTGCGCAGAAGCGGCGCGAGGACTACGGTGAAGGACCACGCAACGTCGGATGGAGAAAACCATGACGACCATGACTGCGGCCGACGTCGGCATCGCGCTGCGTAGGCAGCCCCTGATGCGCGAATTCACCCCCGCGCAGTTCGACCAGTTGATGCACATCGCGGAAGTGGTCGAGTTCGAACCGAACGAAGTGGTCCACCGCGAAGGCGACGAAAGCGATCGCCTGTTCGTGGTGATCCGGGGCCACGTGGCGATCGAACTGGCGGGACAGCACGAGGTGCTGCGGGTCGAGACCGTCGGGCCCGGCGGGGAGTTCGGCTGGTCGTCGATGCTGCACGGCGCGGGAAGGTACTTCCAGTCGCGGGCGCTGGACGGCGTGCAGGCCCTGGCGTTCGAGGCGTCCGATCTGCGGCAGATGTGCGAAGAGGACGCGAAGTTCGGCCTGGCGCTCATGACCCGGTTGCTCGCCGTGGTGGCCGAGCGTCTGCAGGCGACACGGCTTCAGATCGTCGACATGCACTGGACACCGGCGAAGCGCGCGGGCGCCTGACGATTCCGGGCCGCGGGTCTGGCGCGGCGCACGGTGCGCCGCGCTCCGGATGTCCAGACCACGCCCCTTAAACTCCGCGCAATGGATACGCGGAGTGTCTTGCATCCCCAGATCGAACCGCACGACAGCGGCATGCTGCCGCTCGACGACGTGCATACGATGTACTGGGAGATCACGGGCAGGCCGGACGGCGTGCCCGTCCTGTTCCTGCACGGCGGCCCGGGCGGCGGTTCCTCTCCCGAGCACCGCCGGTTCTTCGATCCGGAGTTCTTCCGCGCGGTCCTCTTCGACCAGCGCGGCGCCGGCGCCTCCACGCCGGTGGGCGAGACGAGCGGCAACACCACGCAACAGCTGATCGCCGACATCGAGCGGCTGCGGGAGTATCTCGGCATCGGGCGCTGGCTGGTGTTCGGCGGCTCCTGGGGCAGCACCCTGGGCCTCGCCTACGGGCAGGCGCATCCCGACCGCTGCCTCGGTTTCCTGTTGCGCGGGATCTTCCTCGGTCGCCCGAGCGAGATCGAGTGGTTCCTGTACGGATTGAAGAACGTCTTCCCCGAGGCGTGGCACAAGTTCGCCGGGATGCTGCCCGAAGCCGAACGCAAGGATCTGCTGCGCGGCTACCTGAAGCGCCTGTTCGATCCGGATCCGCGGGTGCACCTGCCATACGCCCGTGCGTGGAGCGAATACGAGGGAACGTGCTCGACGCTGCTCCCCAACCCGGAGCTGGTCCGCCACTTCGCCGACGAAGCATTGGGGCTCGCGCGACTCGAAGCCCATTACTTCGCGCATCGGTGCTTTCTCGGCCCCAACGAACTGCTCTCGCGCATCGACCGCATACGGCATCTGCCCGCCGCCATCATCCAGGCGCGCTACGACATGGTCTGTCCGATCGTCAACGCCGACGAACTCGCGCGCGCCTGGCCGTCGGCCCGCTACGTGGTGGTGCCCGACGCGGGGCACTCGGTCTGGGAGCCGCCGGTCCGGGCGGCCGTGCTGGCCGAACTCGAGCGCATGAAGACACACCTCATGGAGACCTGATGCCCCGCTTCGCCGCCAACATCAGCACGCTGTACCCCGAGCACGCGCTGCTCGACCGCGTCGCCGCGGCTGCGCGCGACGGGTTTGCCGCCGTGGAAGTGCAGTCGCCCTATGCGGTGGCGGCGGCCGCATTGCGGGACGCGCTGCGCGAAGCGCGGGTCGAACTGGTCCTGATGAATGCGCCGCAGGGCGACATGGACGCCGGCGAACGCGGCCTGGCGGCGATGCCGGGCCGCGAGAGCGAGTTCCGCCGCTCCATCGACCAGGCTGCCGACTACGCCCGCGCCGTGGCCGCGCGGCGCGTGCACGTGATGGCCGGGAAGCCTCCGGCCGGAAGCGACCCGGCCGAGGCCGAGGCCGTCTTCATCCGCAACCTGCGATACGCGTGCGAGGTCTTCGCCGCGCACGGCCTCCGCGCGCTGATCGAACCGATCAACACGCGCGACATGCCGGGTTACTTCCTCACGACCCCGGAGCAGGCGGCGGCCATCATCCCGAAAGTGGGCGCCGCCAACCTCGCCATGCAGTTCGACATCTACCACGCGCAGATCATGGTCGGCGATGTATCGAAGCGGCTGGAGCGCCATCTCCCGCTGGTCGGCCACGTGCAGATCGCCGGCGTTCCCGAGAGGCACGAGCCGGATACGGGAGAGATCAACTACCCGGCCTTATTCCGGCTTCTCGACCGCCTCGGATACACGGGCTGGATCGGGTGCGAGTACCGGCCGGCGCGGGGAACGACCCCGGGAGGGACGTCCGCCGGGCTGGGCTGGCTGCGCCGCTGCTGACGGGCCGCGGGTTCGTCCCGCGTTCCCGGCCCTTGTTGCGCTCCCGGCCGGCGGCTACGATGGCTTCCCGATGCACTGGCCGCGCGGACCCTCCCCACGCTCCCGCCCGGCACAGGAGAAGCCGATGAAGGTCGCCGACATTCTGCGGGTCAAGGGCAACACCCTTTTCACCGTCACACCGGACACCCCGCTGTTGAACGCCGTCGCCATGATGGCCGAGCAGGACATCGGCTCGGTCGTCGTCATGGAGTACGGCGAACTGGTGGGCATGCTCACGTTCCGCGAGGTCATCAACCGCATTCACTCGAACAGCGGGGCGGTGGGCGAGATTCGCGTGCGCAAGGTCATGGACGACTCGCCCCTCACGATCACGCCGGCCACCGACGTGATGGAGGTTCGGCGCCTCATGCTCGAGCGTCACGCGCGCTACCTGCCCGTGCTCGACGGCCGCACGCTTGCCGGGGTGATTTCCTTCTACGACGTCGCCAGGGCCGTGCTCGAGGAGCAGAGCTTCGAGAACCGCATGCTGAAGGCGTACATCCGCGACTGGCCCGAACCCGAGGAAGTGCGGTCCGAGTGAGTTCCTCCCGCGCCGCCCCGCTGCCCGAAAGCTTTCGGGTCGCAGTCGTCGGCGCCGGCATTTCGGGCCTCGCGTGTGCCAGCACGTTGAAGGCGCGCGGCGCACACGTGGTGGTCTTCGAGGCGAGCCGCCGGCCAGGCGGCCGCGCGGCCACCGAGATCACGCCCGCCGGCAGCTTCGACCATGGCGCCCAGTTCTTCACGGCCCAGAGCTCGGACTTCGAAAGCTGGGCTTCCGCGTGGTGCGACGAGCGCATCGTCGAACGCTGGACGGCGCAGGTGATCGCGCTCGACGGCGAACGGACGCTCGACAAGACGGCATCGGCCAAGCGCTACATCGTGCGCGACGGCATGCAGGCGCTGGGCCGGAAACTCGGCGCGAACCTTGATGTGCGGCTCGACACCACCGTCGCGGCGGTGACGCGGCGGGGCGCCTCGTGGCAACTGACCGACGGGAAGGGACAGAACCTTTCTCACGGGGGGTACGACGCCGTGGTGATCGCCGTCCCGAATGCGGCGGAACTGCTCGCTGCAGCGCCCGAACTCGCCCAGCGCGCAAAGGCAATCGTCTGGGAGCCCTGCTGGGCGGCCTTGCTCGCCATCGAGCCGGCGAGCGGGTTCGAGTTCGGCGGGGCGTTCGTGAACGACCATCCGGCGCTCGGGTGGGTCACCCGCGAGGACTCGAAGCTCACGCCGTCGGCCGGTGGAGGCGAGCGCTGGGTGCTGCACGCGACGGCGCGATGGTCCGCGCTGCACCTGAACCGCACCGCTGAGGAAGTGGCGGCGATGCTGGCCGAGGCGTTCGCCAAGCGTTTCAACTTCGGTTTCCGGCCGACCTTCATCGCCGGGCGGCGCTGGGTAACGGCCGCGCCGGCGAATCCGCTGAAGGACCTCTACCTGTGGGACGCGTCCGAAAAGATCGGTGCGGTGGGCGATTGGTGCGGCGGCCCGCGCATCGAGGGCGCGTTTCTATCCGGGCGCGCTCTCGGGCAGAACGTCCTTGCGTAGCGACCGCGACGCGGTCCGTCGATAATCGCGCTGCGCCCGGGAAGGGCGGGGAGCGGCGTGTGAGCGGACAAAGCCAGTTTGACCTGCTGCGACAGCGCCGCTTTGCGCCGTTGTTCTGCGTCCAGTTCCTCGGCGCCGCCAATGACAACGTCTTCAAGTTCGCCTTCACGTTGCTGGCGACCTACGCGGCGTCGACCTGGGGCGGCGTGGATCCGAAGCTGGCCGGCTTCCTGATCGGCGGCCTGTTCATCACGCCGTTCGTGCTGTTCTCCGCCACCAGCGGCCAACTGGCCGACCGGCTCGAGAAGTCGTGGTTCATCCGCCGGATAAAGGAAGCCGAGATCGCGATCATGCTGATTGCGGCCACCGGGTTCGTGCTGCAGGCACCCGCACTGCTGTACCTGACGGTGTTCCTGATGGGGCTGCATTCGACTCTGTTCGGTCCGGTGAAGTATTCCTACCTTCCGCAGCACCTCGACCCGCACGAGATTACCGGCGGCAATGGACTCGTCGAGATGGGAACCTTCGTCGCCATCCTGGTCGGCACCATCGGTGGCGGGCTCCTGGTCAACCAGTTCGGTGACCGCGCCGCCGCCGCCACGGCGGCCGTGGTGGTCGCCATCGCGATCCTCGGCCGGATCGCCGCCCGGTTCGTGCCCTTGTCTCCCGCAGCCGATCCCGGCCTGCGGATCAACTGGAACCCGTTCACGGAAACCTGGGCGAACCTGAAGATCGCGAACACGAGTGCCGCGGTCTTCAACTCGATCCTCGGCATTTCCTGGCTCTGGTTCTTCGGCTCGATCTTCCTCACCAGCTTCACGCCGTACGCGCGGGAGAGCCTCGGCGGCGACGAAGGCGTGGTGACGTTCCTGCTCGCGGTCTTCTCGGTGGGGATCGGGGTCGGCTCGCTGGTGACCGAACGGCTGTCCGGACGCAAGGTCGAGATCGGCCTCGTGCCCTTCGGATCGATCGGCATGACGGTCTTCGCCGTGGACCTCTACTTCGCGTCCCGCGGGTTCGCTCCGATGCAAGCGGGCACCCTGGCCGATTTCCTCGGACACGCCGGCGCGTGGCGCATCGTGTTCGACCTGGCGGCCCTGTCGTTCTTCGGCGGCCTCTACTCGGTGCCGCTCTATGCCCTGATCCAGAGCCGGGCGGAGAAGACACACGTGGCGCGCATCGTGGCCGCCAACAACATCCTGAATGCGGTCTTCATGGTGGTCGCGTCGCTCATGGCTGCGGCGCTGCTGTCGCTGGGGATGACGATCCCGCAGCTGTTCCTCGTGACGGGCATTCTCAATGCGTTAGTGGCGATCTACATCTACCGCCTGGTGCCGGAGTTCCTGCTCAGGTTCATCGCCTGGGTGCTCTCCAATACCCTGTACCGCCTGCGCTCCACGAACACCGACCGGATACCGCTCGAAGGCGCCGCCGTCCTCGTATGTAACCACGTCAGCTTCGTCGACGCGATCGTGATCATGGGCGAGAGCCCGCGCCCCATCCGGTTCGTGATGGACCACCGCATCTTCAAGGTGCCGCTGATGAACTGGTTCTTCCGCAACGCGAAAGCCATCGCCATCGCGCCCGCGCGGGAGGACCCCACCATGCTCGAAAAGGCGAATCAGCGGATCGACGCCGCGCTCGACGACGGCGATCTCGTGTGCATCTTCCCCGAGGGCCGCATCACCGACACCGGCGAGATGTATCCGTTCAAGCAGGGCGTGCGCCGGATCGTCGAACGCCGTCCCGTCCCGGTGATTCCGATGGCGCTGCGCGGCCTGTGGGGCTCGTTCTTCTCGCGCTTTGGCGGGACCGCGTTCTCGCGCCCGCTCGATGCGCGCCTGCGCCGAGGATTCCGCTCCAGGGTGGAATTCGTGGTCGGCGAGCCGGTGCCCGCGGAGCGGGCGACACCCGAACTGTTGATGGCGCAGGTGGCGAGCCTCCGCGGCAGCGAGGCCTGATGGCCACGCGAAACGGCAGCAGCAACGGCAACGGGCGCAGCGGCCGGAACAGCGCCCGCAAGCGCGCGAGCGCGGCGGCCCCGCAGGTGAATCTCGCGCTGCAGGGTGGCGGCTCGCACGGCGCCTTCACCTGGGGCGTGCTCGACGCCCTGCTCGAGGACGGGCGCATCGAATTCGAGGGGATTTCGGGTGCGAGCGCCGGCGCGATGAACGGGGTGGTGCTGGCCGAGGGCTGGCGAGTCGCGCTGGAACGCGGCTCGGACCCGCGCGAGGCCGCCCGGGCGCACCTCAGGAAGTTCTGGGAAGGGGTGGGCGAGCGACCTTCGGGGTTCGGTGTCAACACGCCCCTGCCGTGGTTCGCTCCGCCGTATGGCGCGGCCCAGGCTTCGATGATGTTCGACCTGGTCTCGCGGGTGTTCTCGCCGTACCAGCTCAATCCGTTCAACGTCAATCCGCTGCGCGAGGTGCTGCGGCCGCTGGTCGATTTCGAGGCGCTGCGCAAGCAATCCCCCTTCAACCTGTTCGTGTCGGCGACCAACGTACGAACAGGCCGTCCGCGCGTGTTCCGCGAGTACGAACTCGAACTCGACATGCTGCTGGCCTCGGCGGCGCTTCCGTTCGCCTTCCACGCGGTCGAGGTCGCCAAGGAGTTCTACTGGGACGGTGGCTACGTCGGCAACCCGTCGCTGTATCCGCTCTTCTACGCGACGAAGACGCGCGACCTGCTGCTGGTGCAGATCAATCCTCTCGTGCGCGAGGACCTTCCGGATACCGCGCAGGAGATCATCGAACGCGTCAACGAGATCAGCTTCAACACCGCGCTGCTCCATGAACTGCGGGCCATCGCATTCGTCGAGCGCCTGCTCGGGGAACAGAAGCTCGATCCCGGCAAGTACAAGCGCATCAACATGCACATGATCGATGCCGAGGAGAAGTTGCGGAAGTACGGCGCCAGCAGCAAGACCTACACGAGTGCCGGCTTCCTGAAGGAACTGTTCGAACTGGGGCGCACCACGGCCGTCGACTGGCTCGACAGCAACTTCGCCTACGTGGGACACACGTCGAGTGTGCGCATCGTCCAGCGCTTCCTCTAGCGCAAGGCCGTTGCCAGCCTCGTACAATCCGGCGCCATGTCCTCCACGTTCGGCCATCTCTTCCGCGTCACCAACTTCGGCGAATCCCACGGCCCGGCCATCGGCTGCGTGATCGACGGCTGCCCGCCCGGGCTTCACCTGTCCGCCGCCGACCTGCAACCGGACCTCGACCGCCGCAAGCCCGGCACTTCGCGCCACGTCACGCAGCGGCGCGAGGCCGACGAGGTTGAAATCCTGTCGGGCGTGTACGAGGGCGTCACCACGGGGACGCCGGTCGCCCTGCTGATCCGGAACACGGACCAGCGGAGCAAGGACTACGAGAACCTCCTCGACACGTTTCGCCCCGGCCACGCGGACTACACGTACTGGCGCAAGTACGGCCTGCGCGACCCGCGCGGCGGCGGGCGTTCCTCGGCCCGGCTGACGGCGCCGATGGTCGCCGCCGGTGCCGTGGCGAAGAAGTGGCTGCAGGCAACGCACGGCACGCGTGTGCGCGGCTGCATGGAGCAGATCGGCGAAGTCGTGATTCCCTTCATGAGCTGGGACGACGTCGAGGACAACGCGTTCTTCGCGCCCGACGCAGGCTCCGTGCGTGCCCTCGAGGAGTACATGGATGCGCTGCGCAGGAGCGGAGACTCCGTGGGGGCGCGCCTGCGGGTGAGCGCCACGGGCGTTCCGGTCGGACTCGGCGCGCCGCTGTACGACAAGCTCGACGCCGAGATCGCGTACGCGATGATGGGCATCAATGCCGTGAAGGGCGTGGAGATCGGTGCGGGCTTCAACGCGGTGACGCAGAAGGGTTCGGAGCACGGCGACGAGCTGCTGCCCGACGGCTTCGCGACCAATCACGCGGGCGGCGTGCTCGGCGGCATCTCGACCGGACAGGACATCGAAGTGTCGATCGCGATCAAGCCGACCTCCAGCATCCGGCTGCCGCGGCGCTCGGTCAACCGGGCGGGCGAGCCGACGGTCGTCGAGACCCACGGACGCCATGATCCCTGCGTCGGCATCCGCGCCACCCCCATCGCCGAAGCGATGCTTGCCCTGGTGCTGATGGATCACGTGCTGCTGCATCGGGCGCAGAACGCCGACGTTCGCCACGACGTCGCGCCGCTTCCGGCCGCCTCGCGCTCCCTCTGATGCCGGCGCGCAGAACGGCTCCCGACCTCGCCGGTCGGCGGCTGGGAATGTTCTTCGGTGCGTATTTCGCGCTGGTGGGCATCCTCGCGCCGTACATGCCGCTGTACTTCGAATACCGGGGCCTCGACGCGGTCCAGATCGGGCTGCTGATCGCACTGGCCCAGGCCATGCGGATGGTGGGCCCCAACCTCTGGGGCTGGCTCGCCGATCGTACTGGCCGTCGTACGCCGATCCTGCGCGTCACCTCCTTGGCGCTCGTCCTCTCGTTCGCGCTGCTGTTCTTTCCCGGCGGCTTCGCCTTCGTGTTCGTCGCGATGCTGTGCGTCAACTTCTTCCAGACGGCGCAGATGCCGGTCGCCGAGGCGCTGGCGTCGGCGCAGCTGCGGGGGCAGGCGGACGCGGCGACGCGCTATGGCCGCCTGCGCGTGTTCGGCTCGATGGCGTTCGTCGGCGTGGTCCTTGCCGCGGGGCCGCTCGTTCGACCGTGTCGGCATGCAGGCCGCGCTCTGGGTCTGCATCGGGCTCGCGCTGACGCTGCTCGCCGCGTCGTATGGCGTGATCGAGCAGCAGGCCGTCGAGTTGCCGCACGAACGCGTGTCGGTGCGCGCCCGCCTGCGCGAGCCCCGGGTGCGCTGGTTCTTTCTGTCGGCTGCCATGATGGTGTTCGCGCACGGCGCCATGTACGCCTATCTCTCGCTGTACCTTGCGCAGCTCGGCTACAGCAAGACGGCGATCGGCGCGTTCTGGGTCGTCAGCGTCGTGCTGGAAATCGCGTTCTTCCTGACCCAGGGGAAATGGTTCGCGCGATTCGGCGTGTTCCCGCTGATGACGTTCGCTTTCGGGGCCGCCGCGGTCCGGTTCTTGCTGATCGCCGAACTGGCGACCGTGTGGTGGGTCCTGGTCATCGCACAGGCGATGCACGCCGTGACGTTCGCGGTGCACCATAGTGCATCCGTGCTGACGATTCAGCGCTGGTTCCCCGGGCAGGCTGCCGCGCGTGGACAGGCGCTCTACATCAGCATGGCGTACGGGCTGGGAGGCACCACGGGCAGCCTGGTGGCGGCATGGCTGTGGTCGGCATTCGGGCCGTCGTGGGCGTTCATCGCGGGCAGCGCGGGGGCGCTCGTGGGCGGCTGGTCGGCACTTCGCATGCGGCGTGCCGACCGCGATCGGACAGAACCGCATGCGGTGAACCTTTGATTCCAGAGGAGCGTGAACGATGAACCCGTTGAAAGTGGCTGCGACATCCGCCGTGGCGGCCATCCTCGGCGCGGTCGGCTGCCAGTCGGTCCAGACCACGGAAGGCGGGGTGGTGGGCGTCGAGCGCAAGCAGCAGATGACCTCGCTTGTAAGTGCGAAGGAGATCGAGCAGCAGGCCTCGCAGGAGTACGGCCAGTTGATGGCGCAGGCGCAGAAAAAGGGCCTGCTGAACCAGAACCCGGAACACCTTAAGCGCGTCCGCACGACGGCTCAGCGGCTGATACCGCACGTCATCGTCTTCCGTCCTGACGCCTCCGCCTGGAAATGGGAAGCCAACGTGCTCACCTCGAAGGACGTCAATGCATGGTGCATGCCGGGCGGCAAGATGGCGGTCTACACCGGCCTGATCGAGCGGCTGAACGTCACCGACGACGAACTCGCCGCGGTCATGGGTCACGAGATCGCCCATGCGCTGCGCGAGCACGCGCGCGAGCGCATCGGCCGCCAGATGGCGACGCAGACCGGTACGGCGATCGGCGCCGTTGCCCTGGAGATCTTCACCGGGATCCGCCTCGATCCGAACCTCGCCGGCTCGGTGTCGCAGGCCGTATTCGTCCTGCCCAACAGCCGCGAGGCCGAGCAGGAGGCCGACCGGATCGGGGTCGAACTTGCGGCGCGCGCGGGCTATGACCCGCGCGCGGCCCTCACGCTGTGGCAGAAGATGGGCAAGGTGGGAGGCAACGCGCCTCCGGAGTGGCTGTCCACCCATCCGAGCAACGAGACGCGGCTGAAGGACCTCGAGGTCTATGCGCAGAAAGTGATGCCGCTCTACCAGGCGGCATCCCGCTAGCGCGGCGCGAACTACGCCGACGACCAGTTCGGCGCGCGCCGTCTGCTGGGTGGCGCGTGCGAGCGGATGCGCGCCCGGCGTCGCCGGGCCGAAGCGCAAGCGTCAGTGCAGCCTGTTCGTCCGCGTTAGCCGCCGGAACAGGAAGTCGTTGCGGTTGCCCGCCTCGTTCGGGAGGTAGAGCTGCGTCGCCAGGACCCGTCCGTCCGCTGGTCTGGACGCGGATATGAATGTGCGGCGTGCGTCCCGGGTAGGCGACGGGTCGGATCGTGCGGAAATGGAAATCGCCCGCCGCCGCCTGTCCTCGTGACGCCGTAACCCTGGAAGCCGGATCGCGTTGCGATTCCGCGCCGCCATCCGGATGGTGATAGACGGCATTGGCGTCGCATTGCCAGATTTCGACCGCGGCATTCGCCATCGCCGCTCCCCGGCGGTCGACGACACGCCCGTGAGGTACAGCGGTACGCCCTTCGTCAGCACGCGATCGCCGTCCACGGTCAACAGGTCGGCGTCGGTTTCGCGCGGCCGCTCCGCCGGATTGCGGGGGTAGAACGGACCGAGGGTCTGGGCTGGGGTCGCAGCGGACTGCGCGTGGGCGAGCGGCAGGGTCAACCGAGCCGGCGAGGCCGGCGACGAACAGGCGCCGCTCGAGCATGCTGCGGTTGTTGGGACGTTCGTTCATGGCAACTCCTCGCTCGTTGGAACTCATCGGTCAGCCTGCCGGCTCGGACACATTCGCGCGATGCGTTCGTTCCGAGGCGAGGCACTCCCCGATGGCATAATCGCAGCCTGACGCCGGGTTGTTTCCCGGCGCGATTTTTTCTGCATGGCTGCCGCTCGCACACTGTACGACAAGCTCTGGGACGATCACGTCGTTCACGTCGAGGACGACGGGACGACGGTCCTCTACATCGACCGCCATCTCGTGCATGAAGTGACGAGCCCGCAGGCCTTCGAGGGACTGCGGCTGGCCGGGCGCAAGCCGTGGCGCATCAGTTCCGTCGTTGCCACCGCCGACCACAACACGCCCACGACCGACTGGGACCGCGGCTACGAGGGCATCGCCGATCCGATCTCGAAAGAGCAGATCGTCACGCTCGACAGCAACATCCGTCAGTTCGGAGCCGCCGCGTATTTCCCGTTCCTCGACAAGCGCCAGGGAATCGTTCACGTGATGGGCCCGGAGCAGGGGGCCACGCTGCCCGGCATGACGGTCGTCTGCGGCGACTCCCACACCAGCACGCACGGCGCCTTCGGCGCGCTCGCCTTCGGCATCGGCACCAGCGAGGTCGAGCATGTGCTCGCCACGCAGACGCTGCTGATGAAGAAGGCGAAGAACATGCTGGTGCGCGTGGATGGCAAGCTGCCGGCCGGCTGCACCGCCAAGGACATCGTCCTGGCGGTCATCGGCCGCATCGGCACGGCGGGGGGCACGGGCTATGCGATCGAGTTCGGCGGCAGCGCGATCGAGGCGCTGTCGGTCGAAGGCCGGATGACCGTCTGCAACATGGCGATCGAGGCCGGCGCGCGTTCCGGAGTGGTGGCCGTCGACGAGAAGACCATCGAGTACGTGCGCGGCCGGCCCTTCTCGCCGGATGGCCCGATGTTCGAACACGCCGCCGCCGCGTGGCGCCAGCTGCGCTCCGACCCGGGGGCGCGCTTCGACCACGTGGTCGAACTGCGGGCGGAGGAGATCGAACCGCAGGTGACCTGGGGCACGTCGCCGGAGATGGTGACGACGGTCAAGGGCAGCGTGCCGGACCCGGAAGCCGAGAAGGACCCCGTCAAGCGCGAGGGCATCGAGCGCGCGCTGAAGTACATGGGCCTGACGCCGAAGACGCCGATCACCGCGATCCGCCTCGACAAGGTCTTCATCGGCTCGTGCACCAATTCGCGGATCGAGGATCTGCGCGAGGCGGCATGGGTCGTGAAACGTCTTGGCAAGCGGGTCGCTGCGAACGTGAAGCTTGCGATGGTGGTGCCGGGTTCCGGTCTCGTGAAGGCGCAGGCCGAGCGCGAGGGCCTGCACGAGATCTTCAGGGCCGCGGGGTTCGAGTGGCGCGAGCCGGGCTGTTCCATGTGCCTCGCCATGAACGCCGACCGGCTCGAGCCGGGCGAACGCTGCGCGTCGACCAGCAACCGCAATTTCGAGGGCCGCCAGGGCGCTGGAGGCCGAACGCACTTGGTTTCACCCGCCATGGCGGCGGCCGCTGCCATCGAGGGCCACTTCGCTGACGTCAGGAGACTCCAATGAAAACGCTGGTCGTCGTTTTGATCGCAGCCCTCGTTGCCACCTTTGCCACGGCGGGCTGCAACACCATCGCCGGGATGGGCAAGGACCTCGAAGCCGCCGGCGGCGCAGTCGACAAGGCCGCGACGGATACGAAGAAGAAGATGTAGAGGAAGTCGGGTGGAAGCCTTCACCGTTCATCAGGGACTCGTCGCGCCGCTGGACCGCGCGAACGTCGACACCGACGCGATCATTCCCAAGCAGTTCCTGAAGTCGATCAGGAGGAGCGGGTTCGGCCCGAACCTCTTCGACGAGTGGCGCTATCTCGATCATGGCGAGCCGGGCATGGACCACTCGAAGCGCCCGCTGAACCCGGAGTTCGTGCTGAACCAGCCACGCTTCCAGGGGGCGACGATCCTGCTCGCGCGCAAGAATTTCGGCTGCGGCTCGTCGCGCGAGCATGCGCCATGGGCGCTGCTGCAGTACGGTTTCCGCGCGGTGATCGCCCCGAGCTTCGCCGACATCTTCTTCAACAACTGCACCAAGAACGGCGTGCTGCCGGTGGTCTTGCCGGAACTCGTGATGGACCGGCTGTTCCACGAGGTCGCCGCGCACCCGGGATACCGGCTGACCGTCGACCTGCCGCGGCAGAAGGTCGTCGAGGCCGACGGCCGCGAGCATGACTTCGATGTCGCACCGTTTCGCAAGTATTGCCTCGTCAACGGACTCGACGACATCGACCTCACGTTGCGCCACAAGGACAAGATTGCGGCGTTCGAGAAGGAGCGGCTGACCAGGCAGCCGTGGCTCGCGAAGACGAGCTGATCCATCCACTTCGTTCCGGTGCGGGCAGGGGCGGGGTGATCGACAGGCGCCCGCGCGGGAATCGGCAAATGAAGATCGCGGTACTGCCCGGCGACGGCATCGGCAAGGAGATCGTCGCCGAGGCGGTGAAGGTGCTGCAGGCGCTCGGCGAGCGCTACGAGTTCGAGTTTGCCGACGTCGGCGGCACGGCATACGAAGCCCACGGCCACCCGCTTCCCGAGGGCACGCTGAAGCTGGCGCAGGCGGCCGATGCCGTGCTGTTCGGCGCCGTCGGCGACTGGAAGTACGACAAGCTCGAACGGGCACTGCGCCCCGAGCAGGCCATCCTCGGCCTGCGCAGGCACCTCGGTCTGTTCGCGAACTTCCGTCCGGCGCTCTGCTACGCCGAACTCACGGACGCTTCAAGCCTCAAGCCGGAACTCGTGGCCGGGCTCGACATCCTCATCGTCCGCGAACTGACGGGGGACATCTATTTCGGGCAGCCGCGGGGCCGGCGCATTGCACCCGATGGACCGTTCGCGGGCCAGCCCGAAGCGTTCGACACGATGCGCTACAGCCGCCCGGAGATCGAGCGCATCGCGCACGTCGCCTTCCAGGCCGCGCGGCGGCGCAGCCGCAAGGTCACGAGCGTCGACAAGGCCAACGTGCTCGAGACTTTCCAGTTCTGGAAGGACGTCGTCACGGAGGTCCATGCCCAGTACACCGACGTCGAACTCGAGCACATGTATGTCGACAACGCGGCGATGCAGCTGGTCCGCGCGCCGAAGAAGTTTGACGTGATCGTTACGGGCAACATGTTCGGCGACATACTCTCCGACGAAGCGGCGATGCTGACCGGCTCGATCGGCATGCTGCCCTCGGCCTCGCTCAACGCGCGTAACCAGGGCCTGTACGAGCCGTCGCACGGCAGCGCGCCGGATATCGCGGGCAAGGGAATCGCCAATCCGCTGGCGACGATCCTGTCGGCGGCGATGATGCTGCGTTATTCGCTGGACCAGGCCGGGCAGGCCGACCGCATCGAGGCGGCCGTGCGCAAGGTGCTCGCCCGGGGGCTGCGGACCGCGGACATCTGGAGCGAAGGCACGACGAAGGTCGGCACAAAGGACATGGGCGACGCGGTGGTCGCGGCGCTGAACGGATAATCGGACAACTCGGCAGGCAGGGGCAAGGGATGAAAGTAGGCATCGTTGGATGGCGCGGCATGGTGGGCTCGGTCCTGATGGATCGCATGACCGCGGAACGCGACTTCGAGTTGTTCGACTCGGTCTTCTTCAGCACGTCGAATGCAGGCGGGGCGGCGCCGAAGGTGGCGCGCGCCGAGCCGACGCTGAAGGACGCGGCGGACATCGCAGCGCTGAAGGCGTGCGACACGATCGTGACCTGCCAGGGCGGCGACTACACCAACGACGTCTTCCCGAAGCTGCGCGCGGCGGGCTGGGACGGTTACTGGGTGGACGCGGCCTCGGCGCTGCGCATGAAGGACGATGCCGTCATCATCCTCGACCCGGTCAACCTGCCGGTGATCAGAAACGCGCTGGCGAAGGGGGTGAAGAACTACATCGGCGGCAACTGCACCGTCAGCCTGATGCTCATGGCGCTCGACGGCCTGCTGAAGGAAGACCTGATCGAGTGGGTTACCGCGATGACCTACCAGGCCGCGTCGGGCGCCGGTGCGCCGAACATGCGCGAGTTGCTCGAGCAGATGGGTGCGGCGCACGGCAGCGTGAAGGACCTGCTTTCCGACCCGAAGTCGGCGATCCTCGACATCGACCGCACAGTGTCGCAGGTGCTGGTGTCCGACCAGCTGCCCAGGGAGAACTTCGGAGTCGCGCTCGCGGGCAGCCTCATCGCCTGGATCGACAAGGACCTCGGCAACGGCGTCAGTCGCGAGGAGTGGAAGGGCGGCGCCGAGGCAAACAAGATCCTCGGCAAGCCGGCCATGGGGAAGCCGGGCTCCCTCGTCGTCGAGGGCCTTTGCGTTCGCATCGGAGCGATGCGGTGCCATAGCCAGGCGCTGACGATCAAGCTGAAGAAGGACGTTCCGCTCGCCGAGATCGAACGCCTGCTGGCCGGCGGCAACCAATGGGCCAAGGTAATTCCGAATACCCGCGAAGACAGCATTCGCGAACTGTCGCCGGCCCGTGTCAGCGGCACGATGGCCGTGCCGATCGGTCGCCTGCGCAAGCTGGCGATGGGTCCGGAGTACCTCTCCGCCTTCACGGTCGGCGACCAGTTGCTGTGGGGCGCGGCCGAGCCGCTGCGCCGCATGGTGCGGTTGCTCCTCAACAAGCTCTGATCCCTGCCGATCATCTGAACCGGGCGCTGCACATTTACGCGGCGCCGGGGTCCCTGCATTTCTCACATAAAGGCGGGACTTACGGCTATTTCTAAGCTTGCCCGCCTAAGTCCATGATGTTATGTTCGAAAAACGTTGCATCCCACTGTCAGGGGGCGGAATGCCATCCCAAAAATTCGCGCGCGCGCCCCTCTGGTGCGCGCTTTCGCTTGCCCTAGGTCTCGCGGTATCCAGTCCGCTGGCGGATGCCGCCGGTCTGGGCCGACTGACCGTTCAGTCCGGCCTCGGGCAGCCCCTGAAGGCCGAACTCGAGGTGACCGCGGTTGGCCGGGATGAACTCCCAACCCTGCAGGTCAAGCTCGCGCCGCTGTCGGCCTTCCGGGCGGCCAACCTCGAATTCAACCCGGCACTCAGCAACCTCCGGTTCGCGCTGGAGAAGCGTCCCGACGGCACCTACTTCGTCCGGATCGCATCGCCCCAACCGGTCAACGAGCCCTACATCGACCTGATGGTCGAACTGACGTGGTCGACCGGCCGCGTCATCCGCGAGTACACCGTCCTGCTCGACCCGCCATCGCTGCGCCAGCAGGCGGAGGTGATCCCGCCGACCGCGCCTGTCGCCACGGCCCCGGCCCCGGCGGCCGCGCCTTCGCGCCCGGCCCCTGTCGCCACGGCCCCGGCCCCGGCTCCCGCGCCTGTCGCTCCGCCCGCGCCGGCCCCGGCGCGCGCGGCGAAAGCCGCTGCAACACCGGCGGAAGGCAGCTACACGGTCAAGTCCGGCGACACGTTGGGCAAGATTGCCGCACAGAACAAGCCCGCATCCGTCTCGCTGGACCAGATGCTGGTCGCGATGTTCCGCCAGAACCCGGACGCGTTCTCGGGCAGCAACATGAACCGGCTGAAGGCCGGTGCGCAGCTCGCCATTCCGTCGGAGTCCGACGCTGCCGCAGTCACCGCCGGCGAAGCGCGCCAGGAAGTCGTCGCGCAGAGCGCGGACTTCGCGCAGTACAAGAGCCGCCTCGCGCAGGCTGCCGGCAGTGCGCCGGTCGCCGCGGCCGCTCCGGCCGCTGCGGCTGGTGGAGGTCAGGTCACCACGCGTGTCGAGGACAAGGGCGCTCCGGCCCAACCGGCCGGCGACCAGCTGAAGATCGCCAAGGCCGATGACAAGGCCGGGGCCGCCGCCGCAGCCGCTGCGGCGAAGGCAGACGAGGCCGCCGCCAAGCAGCGCGCGCTGAAGGAAGAACAGGAAAAGGCCGAGCAGCTCAAGAAGACCAACGAGGCCATCAAGAAGGCGCTCGAGGTTCAGAGCAAGTCGGGCGCACAGGTGCAAAAGCAGGCCGAGAAGGCCGAGCCGGCGCCGGCGGTCGCGCCGCCGGCACAGCCGGCCAAGGCCGACGCACCGAAGGCGGAAGCGCCCAAGGTGGAACCGGCGAAATCCGAGCCCGCGAAAGCCGATGCTCCGAAGCCCGCGCCCGCACCGAAGGCCGCTGCACCGGCTCCGGCGCCTGCCCCGCAGGAGGAGCCGAATGTGTTCCTCGACATGCTCGGGAACACGACAACTCAGCTTGGGCTCGCCGGAATCGTCGTGCTGCTCGGCGGCTTGTTCGGTTGGAGCTGGCTGCGCAAGCGCAAGACCGAAGGCGGCGACCGCTTCAAGGAAACCGGCGAGGGCCTGCAGGCGAACTCGCTCTTCGGCGCCACGGGTGGCCAGAGCGTCGACACGGGAACGAGCACGTTCAATTCGAGCTTCATCCCGGCCGCGTCGCAACTCGATTCCAATGAGGTCGACCCCGTTGCCGAAGCCGACGTCTACATCGCCTATGGCCGCGAAGAGCAGGCCGAGGACATCCTGAAGGAAGCGCTGCGCCTGCAGCCGGATCGCCACGCGGTGCGCGTCAAGCTTCTCGAGATCTACGCGCGACGGGGCGACAAGGCGACGTTCATGACGATCTGCGAGGATTTGAAGGAACGCACCGGCGCCGTCGGCGAGGATTGGGAAAAGGCCATCCGGCTCGGCAAGTCGATGGATCCGTCGAACCCGATGTTCGCGGGCGCGACGAACACGGACATGGGCCGCGGTCCCGCGACCGGCTTCCGCCTCGATCCGAACACCAAGTCGGGACGTCCCTCGACGCTCGGCGGCGGGCCGACCACCGGGCTCGACCTGTCCGGGTTGACCGCCAACTCCGTGCTGTCGAACGATTCCGGGTCCAGCGCGCCGCCGCTGACGCGCATGGTCGTCGACACGCGCATGAACGACACGACCATGTCGGGCATGGACACGAAAATGCCCAACGACACGCGCATGTCGCCCAACACGACCTCGGCGCCGACGACCCAGTTCCAGGCGACCTTCACCGGAGGCGCCGAAGGCAAGAACACCATCTCTGCGCCGACTTCGCCCGCGACCGACTTCGGTTCGCTCGACTTCGACCTCGGGCCGACCAAGATGAACCTCGGCCCGACGACCAAGATGCCGGACACGAAGTCCGGTCCGAAGGACGACGAAGAGGTGTTTGCCGCCACCTCGCCCAGGCAGGAACTGCCGGCAGTCGCGGACATCGACAGTGCCCTGGAAGCCAGGTACCCGGCGATGCCGCCGACCGCAACCGGCGTGGGACTGATTCCGGATCTCGACCTCAACATTCCCCAGACCCGGATGCCGGTGCCGCCGGCGCCCGAGCCCAAGCCGATCGTCGCCGAAGCCCTGTCGCGTCCGACCGTCATCGGCGCAATGAAGGCACCGGGCGTCAACACGATGATGGCGTCGGGCCTGTCCGACGACGCGGCTCGTCTGACCGCGAACACGGACCAGGCAACGGTGCCGCTGATCGACTTCGACCTTTCTGCCGTCAGCCTGGACGCGGCCACCAAGCGCGGCGAAACCGAGCCGGGCAGCGCACTCGCCCAGCAGATGGCCACCAAGCTCGACCTCGCGCGCGGCTACATCGACCTCGGCGTGAAGGACGGGGCGCGTGAACTGCTCGACGAAGTGATGCGCGACGGCACGCGCGACCAGCGCCAGTCGGCCGTCGAACTCATCAAGCAGATCGAGAACTGAGACCCGCGGGTCCATCCGGGCCCGCGGCGCTTCCCGTGCGCATCGCACTCGGCCTCGAGTACGACGGCGCCGCCTTCACAGGCTGGCAGACCCAACCCGACGGACGCGGAGTCCAGGACGCGCTCGAGCGTGCCCTGGCGTCGGTGGCGGGCTCGCCGGTCGCCACCATCTGCGCCGGGCGAACCGACACCGGCGTTCATGCGCTCGACCAGGTGGTTCACTTCGAGACGGACGTCGTTCGTCCTTTGAACGCGTGGGTTCGCGGTGGCAATCGCTTCCTTCCGCCGGCGGCTTCGGTGCGGTGGGCGGTGGAAGTGCCTGACGTTTTTCATGCGCGCTTCAGCGCCATCCGCCGAACCTACGAATACTGGATCCTGAACGACCCGGTCCGCTCGCCGCTCGCCCATGCCCGGACCGGCTGGGTGTTCCGACCGCTCGACGCCACGGCGATGCACGAAGCCGCGGGGCGCCTGGTGGGACGGCACGACTTCACGTCCTTTCGATCGGCCGAGTGCCAGGCGGCGTCGCCGGTGCGCGACCTCCACGAGCTGAGCGTGGCCCGACGCGGGCGATTGATCCGTGTCCGCGCCAGCGCGAACGCCTTCTTGCACCACATGATCCGCAACATCGTCGGCACCCTGATCTACGTGGGGCTCGGTCGCCGCCCGGCGGACTGGGTGACCGAGGTGCTGGAGGCGCGGCAGCGCGCGCAGGCGGCGCCCACGTTCTCGCCGGCCGGGCTTTACCTCGTGCGGGTCGAGTACGATCCCTCGTTTCTGCTGCCCGCGCCGGCGACGCCGGTTCCCATCTGGCTGGATGCGTACTCGAATCAAGATCTGCGGGCTCACGCGTGAAGCGGACGTCGCGGCGGCCAGCGCGGCCGGCGCGGACGCCGTGGGCTTCGTCTGTTACCCGAAGAGCCCGCGCTTCGTCGACCCGCATCGCCTGCACGCGCTCGCGCGCGAACTCGGGCCGTTCACCGTGCCGGTGCTGCTGTTCGTCAACGCCCCGTCCGATCTCGTCGATGCGGCGCGCGAGGCGCTTCCCAACGCGGTGCTGCAGTTCCACGGCGACGAGCACGAGGCCGAATGCGCGCGTCACGGTGCGGCGTACGTCCGGGCGATCCGCATGTCGGATGGGGTCGATTTGTTAGACTGCGAGCGCCTGTTTTCCTCGGCAGCGGCACTTCTGGTCGACGCGCCGTCCGCGGTGTACGGCGGCAGCGGCGAAGCGTTCGACTGGTCCCGCATTCCCCGGGAGCGCACGAAGCGCCTCATCCTCGCCGGTGGCCTCCACCGGGACAACGTGGAGAGCGCGGTCCGGACGGTGCGGCCCTATGCGGTCGACGTCAGCAGCGGCGTCGAAGAGGCGCCGGGCATCAAGAGCGCCGCGCGCATCGGCGAATTTATCGACGCGGTCCGGCGGGCGGACCGGCACGAATCACAGTGAGACGATGATGTTTGCAACGATCCGCGGCGGGCGCGCATGAAGGTGTACGACCTGCCCGACCAGCGCGGCCATTTCGGGCCGTATGGCGGCGTCTTCGTCGCCGAAACCCTGATGCATGCGCTTGGCGAACTGCGCGCGGCCTACGAGCGCTATCGCGTGGATCCCGAGTTCGTCGCCGAGTTCCAAAGCGAGCTGACCCATTTCGTGGGGCGGCCGAGCCCCGTCTATCACGCGCGCCGCTGGAGCGAGATGCTGGGGGGCGCGCAGATCTATCTCAAGCGCGAGGACCTCAACCACACCGGCGCGCACAAGATCAACAACACGATCGGCCAGGCGCTGCTGGCGCGGCGGATGGGCAAGCCGCGGGTCATCGCCGAGACCGGCGCGGGACAGCACGGAGTGGCGACGGCCACCGTGGCGGCGCGTTTCGGCATGGAGTGCATCGTCTACATGGGCAGCGAGGACGTCGGTCGCCAGGCGGCGAACGTCTACCGGATGAAGCTGCTGGGCGCGACGGTCGTGCCGGTCGAAAGCGGCAGTCGCACGCTGAAGGACGCCCTGAACGAAGCGATGCGCGACTGGGTGACCAACGTCGAGAACACGTTCTACATCATCGGCACGGTGGCCGGGCCGCATCCGTACCCGATGATGGTCCGTGACTTCAACTCCGTGGTCGGCAAGGAGTGCATCGAGCAGATGCCGCGCATCGCGGGCCGCCAGCCCGATGCAGTCATCGCCTGCGTGGGCGGTGGCAGCAACGCGATGGGGATCTTCTACGACTACATCCCGCACGAGAAGGTGAAACTCATCGGCGTGGAAGCGGCGGGCGAGGGCCTGACGACGATGCGCCACGCGGCGAGCCTGCAGATGGGCACGCCGGGCGTGCTGCACGGCAACCGCACCTACCTGCTGCAGGACGAGAACGGGCAGATCACCGAGACCCATTCGGTGAGCGCGGGTCTCGACTATCCGGGCGTCGGCCCGGAGCACGCCTGGCTGAAGGACAGCGGCCGCGCCGAATACGTCGGCGCGACCGACGACGAAGCGCTGAAGGCGTTCCACGACTGCTGCCGCATCGAGGGGATCATTCCCGCGCTCGAGTCGAGCCACGCGCTGGCCTATGCAGCGAAGCTGGCGCCAACGATGAAGAAGGACCAGGTCCTGCTCGTCAACCTGTCCGGACGCGGCGACAAGGACCTGCACATCGTTTCCGAAGCAAGCGGGCTGGAGTTCTACTGCCGCGCCTCGTGCCGCGAAGCGTCGCTCGAGTTCAAGCGCAACCATCCGGGAGGCGCGTGATGTCCCGCATCGCGGCGCGTTTCGCATCGCTGCGCCAGCAGGGTCGGAAGGGACTGATCCCGTACATCTGCGCCGGCGATCCGGCGGCCGACCTCACCGTTCCCCTGATGCATGCACTCGCACGCGGCGGCGCGGACGTCATCGAGCTCGGCGTGCCGTTCTCGGATCCCATGGCCGATGGTCCCGTGATCCAGCGCGCCGCGGAGCGCGCGATCCGCAACGGCGTGGGGCTGAAGGCGACGATCGAGATCGTGGCCCGCTTCCGGGATACCGATGCGGCGACCCCGGTCGTGCTGATGGGATACGCCAATCCCATCGAGCGCATGGGCCGGGATGCGTTCGCACAGTCCGCGCGTGCGGCTGGAGTCGACGGCGTGCTGGTCGTCGACTACCCGCCCGAGGAGTGCGAAGACTTCGCCGCCTCGATGCGTGCCGCCGGCATCGACCCGATCTTCCTGCTTGCGCCGACTTCGACGGACGAGCGCATCGAAGCGGTGGCACGCCACGCGTCCGGGTACCTGTACTACGTGAGCCTGAAGGGAATCACCGGGGCGGGGAACCTCGACACGGCAAGCGTGGCCGCGAAGCTTCCGCTGATCCGGCGCGTGACGGATGTGCCGGTCGGCGTGGGCTTCGGCATTCGCGATGCAGCGACGGCACGGGCGGTGGGCGAAGTTGCGGACGCCGTGGTGATCGGCTCGCGCATCATCCAGGAGATCGAATCGAATCCGCGCGACACTGCGGTCGAGGCGGTCGAGCGTTTCGTGGCGGGCATCCGGGCAGCGCTCGATGCGGCCCCCGTGAAGGAGGCAGCGTGAGCGCGCAGGGCCGCCCCAAGCGCGAAATCCCCCTCGGGGGGACGGCGCGAAGCGCCAAGGGGGCAGCGTGAGCGCGCAGGGCCGCCCCAAGCGCGAAATCCCCCTCGAGGGGACGGCGCGAAGCGCCAAGGGGGCAGCATGAGGAGGACCGAATGAGCTGGATCGACAAGATTCTTCCGCCGCGCATCAAGCGCGAGGAGGGCGCGGCGCGCAAGCAGGTCCCGGAAGGTCTGTGGACCAAGTGCCCGAGCTGCGAGGCCGTGCTCTACAGCGCGGAACTGCAGAAGACGCTGCAGGTGTGCCCGAAGTGCAACTTTCACATGCGCATCGGGGCGCGGGAGCGGCTCGACGCGTTGCTCGACGCCGGGGGACGCTACGAGATCGGCCAGGATGTTCTGCCGGTCGACGCGCTGAAGTTCAAGGACAGCCGCAAGTACCCGGAGCGGCTGGAGCAGGCGATGAACGATACGGGCGAGACCGACGCGCTGGTGGTGATGGGCGGCTCGATCCGCGCACTCCCGGTGGTCGTCGCCTGCTTCGAGTTCGACTTCATGGGCGGATCCATGGGGTCCGTCGTCGGTGAGCGCTTCGTGCAGGGCGTGAAGGTCGCGATCGAGCAGAAGGTTCCATTCCTCTGTGTCACGTCGACCGGCGGCGCACGCATGCAGGAGGGCCTGCTGTCGCTGTTCCAGATGGCGAAGACCACCGCGATGATCGCGAAGCTGGGCGAGGCCGGGCTCCCGTTCATCTCGGTGCTGACCGACCCGACCATGGGCGGCGTGTCGGCAAGCTTCGCGTTCGTGGGCGATGTCGTGATCGCGGAGCCGAAGGCGTTGATCGGTTTTGCCGGCCCGCGCGTGATCGAGCAGACCGTGCGCGAGAAACTGCCGGAAGGGTTCCAGCGCGCCGAGTTCCTTCTGACCAAGGGCGCGATCGACATGATCGTTGACCGCCGCCAGATGCGCGATGAAATCGCGCAGGTGCTCGCGCTGCTGCTCAAGCAGCCGGCCGACGCGATTTCCTGACTCGGGGCGCCGGACGCTTCGCGTCCGGCATATGAACTCGGGGGCGCCGGCCGCGTTTGCCGCCGGCGACTTGATTGAGCAACGACACTCTTTCCGATTGGCTGGGCCGCATCGAGCGGCTGCACTCGAAACCGATCGAACTCGGCCTCGACCGCGTCCGTGCGGTCGCCGATAGGCTTCACCTGAAGTTCGACGCTCCGGTGATCGTCGTCGGCGGCACCAACGGCAAGGGATCGACCTGCGCGATGCTCGACAGCATGCTGCGGGCGGCCGGTTACCGGGTTGGTCTCTACACGTCGCCGCATCTTCTCGACTTCAACGAGCGCTGTCGGGTGGACGGGGTCTGTGCCACCGACGAAGCGCTGGTGGAGCAGTTCGAATCGGTGGAGGCGGCTCGCGCGGGCACGTCGCTCACCTATTTCGAGTTCACCACGCTCGCGATCCTTCGCCTCTTCAGCCGGGCGGCGCTCGACGCGATGGTTCTCGAAGTCGGGCTCGGCGGCCGTCTCGACGCGGTGAACATCGTCGATGCCGATGCGGCGATCGTGACGTCGGTCGACCTGGACCACATGGACTATCTGGGTTCGACGCGCGAGCAGATCGGCTTCGAGAAAGCCCACATCTACCGCCAGGGCCGGCCTGCGGTGTGCAGCGATCCGGCGCCACCGAGTTCTCTCCTCGGCCACGCCGCGTCCATCGGAGCCGACCTCTGGCGCTTCGGCCACGACTTCAACTACCAGGGCGACCGGCAGCAGTGGGCGTACGGCGGCCGGCAGGTCCGGCGATCGGGCCTGCCTTACCCCGCATTGCGCGGCGCGAACCAGCTGCTGAACGCCGCCGGTGCGCTAGCCGCGCTCGAGGCGCTCGGCGACCGGCTGCCGCTGTCGCAGCAGGCGGTCCGCCAGGGACTGCTGACGGTGGAACTGCCGGGACGATTCCAGATCCTGCCCGGACGCCCTGCGGTGATCCTCGATGTCGCTCACAACCCCCACGCGGCGGCCGTTCTGGCGGAGAACCTCGACAACATGGGCTTCTATCCGGCAACACACGCCGTATTCGGCATGCTGCGCGACAAGGACGTCGCCGGTGTCATCGCGCGGCTCGGCGATCGGATCGATCACTGGCATGTCGCGCCGACACCCGGCCCGCGCGGATGCGATGCGGCCAGCATCGCTGCGCTGCTGCGCGACCGGTTCGGTGCAAAGTGTTCCGTTTCGGAGCACGCGGATCTCGCTTCCGCCTTTGACGGAGCGCGGGATCGTGCGGGGGCCGATGATAGAATTCTGGCCTTCGGTTCCTTCCTCACGGTCGCTGAGGTGATGCGCGCGATTCGCGCGCGCCCGGCCGCCGCGGTTGCGTAAGGATCTTCTGGAGTCTGGATGGGTCTTGCGTTCTGGCGTTCCAAGAAGCGCGCAGCCAACGCTGCAGCGAAACCCGCCACCCGTCCTTCGCAGTCCCAAGACGACGATGCCGATCCGCGGCTCGATCCAGCCGCCGGAATGCGCGCCCGCGCGCGTCATCGGCTGATCGGCGCGGCGGCACTGCTGCTCGCCGTCGCCGTCGTCGTGCCGATGATGCTCGACCCGGAGCCCAAGCCGGTGTCGGAGAACATTCCGATCGATATCCCGAGCGAACGCACGCCGTTCACGCCGCGGTTGTCGCTGCCCCCGGTGGCCCCCACGGACGCGACGACCCCGCCGCCCGACCAGGCGCCCGTCGTTCCGATCAAGGCGGAACCCCGAGCCGAAGCAAAGCCCGAAGCAAAGGCCCCGGCAAAGGCTGAAACGAACGCTGAACCGAAGCCCGAGACCAAGCCCGAGTCCAAGCCCGTAAAACCAGAGACCAAGGCTGACGAGAAGCCGGCGAAGGTCGAGGCATCGCGCACGACCGCCGAGCCGGCCGCTGCCGTCAAGAGCGGGAAGTTCGCGGTACAGGCGGCCGCACCGGCGAACGAGAAGGCAGCGCGCGATCTCGTCGACCGCCTGAAGAAGGGCGGCTTCACCGCGTACACGGAGAAGGTCGAGACCAAGGACGGCACGCGGTACCGCGTGCGGGTGGGGCCGTATGCCACGCGCGAGGATGCCGACAAGGCCCGTGCCCGGCTGAAGTCGCAAGGGTTCAGCGGCAACCTGGTCACGGCCTGAGGTCGCGTGACGCCGGCTGACTGGATCATCGCCGCCGTGGTCCTGGTGTCGGTGCTGGTCGGGCTGCTGCGTGGAGTGATGCGGGAGATCGTTTCGCTGGCGGGCTGGGCACTGGGGCTCGTGCTCGCCTTCTTCTTTGCTGAACAACTGGGTGCAAGGCTGACCATCGAGCCTGCGTTACTGCGAACCGCGATCGGTGCGTTGCTCATCCTGGCGGGCGTGCTGGTCCTCGCAGCGCTGCTGGGTGCCATGCTGCGTGCGCTGCTGGCCGCGGCGAGACTGACGGCGCTCGACCGCCTGCTTGGAGGCGTGTTCGGTTTCGCGCGGGCCGCGCTGGTGCTGGGGGTGGCGGTGCTCCTGGCGAGCGGCACCCCGGTGCCCAAGGCGGGGTGGTGGAAGGAATCTTTGCTGTTGCCATGGCTCGAGGCGGGCGTAGCATTCGCCACGCCGTTGTTGCCCGAATCGATCGCTCGCCTGCGCGCGCGTTCGTGACGGCCTAGGAGAGAGAAACCAATGTGCGGCATCGTCGGAGTGGTTGCGACGGGACCTGTGAACCAGCTGCTCTACGACTCGCTGCAGCTGCTTCAGCATCGGGGCCAGGACGCGGCCGGCATCGCGACGGGGCAGGGCAGCTCGTTTTCGATGTGGAAGGGCAACGGCATGGTCCGGGAGATCTTCCGCACCCGGAACATGCGCAACCTGACGGGCAACATCGGCATCGCCCACGTGCGCTATCCGACCGCGGGTTCCGCGAGCAACGTCGAGGAAGCCCAGCCGTTCTACGTCAACGCGCCATTCGGCATCACGCTCGGCCATAACGGCAACCTGACGAACACGGAGCAGCTCAAGAGCGAGATGTTCCGCATCGACCGGCGGCACATCAACACGAGTTCAGACTCCGAGGTCCTGCTGAACGTGCTCGCGCACGAACTGCAGGAGGGCACCAGTTCGTACACGCTCGATCCAGCCACCATCTTCCGCGCGGTCGCGGGGCTGCATCGCCGCGTTCGCGGCGCCTACGCCTGCGTCGCCCACATCGCCGGCCACGGCATCCTCGCGTTCCGGGATCCGTTCGGCATCCGGCCGCTCTGCTATGGAATCAACGAGACCGACACCGGCACCGAGTACCTGGTGGCGAGCGAATCGGTGGCGCTCGAAGGCCTCGGCTTCAAGTTCGTCCGCGATGTCGCCCCCGGCGAGGCGGTCTTCATCGACATCGACGGCAATTTCTTCGCGCAGCAGTGTGCGGAGAACCCGTCGCTGAATCCCTGCATCTTCGAATACGTGTACTTCGCCCGCCCGGATTCCGTGATGGACGGCGTCAGCGTGTACGGATCGCGCCTGAAGATGGGCGAGCACCTGGCCGAAAAGATCAAGCGCCAGCTGCCCCTCGGCGACATCGACGTCGTGATGCCGATACCGGACACGTCACGCCCGGCGGCGATGCAGCTTGCCATGAAGCTCGGCCTGACCTTCCGCGAGGGGTTCTTCAAGAACCGCTACGTGGGCCGCACCTTCATCATGCCGGGGCAGGCGGTGCGCCGGAAGAGCGTGCGACAGAAGCTGACAACGCTGCCGGCGGAGTTCAAGGGCAGGAACGTCCTGCTGGTCGACGACTCGATCGTGCGCGGCACCACATCGCGCGAAATCGTGCACATGGCGCGCGAATCCGGCGCGAACAAGGTGATCTTTGCCTCGGCCGCCCCGCCGGTGCGCTACCCGAACGTCTACGGCATCGACATGCCGACACGCAACGAGCTGATCGCGCACGGCCGCTCCGACGAGGAGATCCGGCGAATGATCGAGGCCGACGGCCTCGTCTACCAGGACATCGACGCCATGAAGCGGTCGGTGCAGGAACTCGGGCCCCACCTCAAGACATTCGAGGCAAGCTGCTTCGACGGCGTCTACATCACCGGCGACGTCACTCCCGAGTACCTGGATCGCCTCGAGGCGGCGCGGGAGATGGCGTCGGGCGGCGATGGCGAGCCGCGGTCGCAGCTCAACCTGAACCTGGCGGGGGCCGACTAGGCATCGGGTATCATCCAGGCATCGCGCCGATTTGACTTCAGCTTGCGGGCGCTTAACAAATACGGCTAAAGCGAGCAGACAAGAAACCCGCTGCGCTTTGGCCAGGCGGGTTTTTTCATGTCCGATCCATTCGATTTCGACACGCGCGCGGTGCGCGCCGGTACAGAACGGTCCGCGTTCAACGAGCACAGCGAGGCGCTGTTCCTGACCTCGAGCTTCGTGTTCGAAAGTGCCGCGCAGGCCGCGGCACGGTTCGCGGGTGAGGAGCCCGGCTACGTCTATTCGCGCTTCTCCAATCCCACCGTCTCGATGTTCGAGCGGCGGCTCGCGTCGCTCGAAGGCGCCGAGGACTGCCTTGGCACTGCGTCCGGGATGGCGGCGATCATGGCAACGTGCCTTGCGACGCTGAAGGCGGGCGACCACGTGCTGTGCGCGGCCAATGTCTTCGGAGCCACGGTCCAGCTCTTCTCCAATGTGCTGTCCCGCTTCGGCGTCGAGGCGAGCTACGTCCGCGCCACGGACCCCGAAGCATGGCGTGCAGCGGCGACACCGCGCACGCGGCTGATGTATTGCGAAACGCCGTCGAACCCGCTGATGGAAATCGTCGACCTCGCTGCATTCGCGGCGCTCGGCCGCGAGATCGGGGCGCTGACGGTGGTCGACAACTGTTTCTGCACGCCGGTCCTGCAGCGTCCGCTCGAGTTCGGCGTCGACGCCGTCATTCATTCCGCGACCAAGTACCTGGACGGACAGGGACGCGTCATCGGCGGCGCGGTGCTGGGTTCCAGGGCCTTGATACGCGAACAGGTCCTGCCCGTGCTTCGCAGCACCGGGCCCAGCCTGTCGGCCTTCAACGCCTGGGTGCTGCTCAAGGGGCTGGAGACGCTGCCGCTGCGCATGCGAGCGCAAAGCGCCGCTGCCCTGGAACTCGCCGAGTGGCTGGAGCGGCAGGGGGGCGTGGCCCGCGTTCATTTCCCGGGCCTGGCGTCGCACCCCCAGGCCGCGCTCGCAGCTCGCCAGCAATCGCTGCCCGGCGCGGTGCTGGCGTTCGAGCTGGGGGGCCACACCCCCGAGGAGCAGCGTGCGCGCGCCTGGCGCCTGATCGACGGCACGAAGGTCATGTCGATCACCGGCAACCTCGGCGACACGCGGACCACGATCACCCATCCGGCCACCACCACGCACGGACGCCTGACGCCGGAAGCCCGCGCGAGAGCCGGCATCACCGAGGGGCTGGTGCGGATCGCGGTGGGTCTCGAGTCGCTCGCGGATCTCAAGGCCGACCTCGCCTCGGCGCTCGCAGGGTAGGGCGTTCGGATGATCAGGCCGCGCTGCAACAGCGCGCGCTAAGACGTAAGGCGGATCGCAAGCCGGTCCGCCTTTAAACACAATTCGCGCGTAGGAGCTTTACGAGCGGTAAGCGCTGATGGTCGTGCTGTACGTGCGTCCGCGCAAACCGGTCGATGGCTCCGCAAGCATGTGCTTGCGGGCCGCTGTCCTCGACGAAACCAACGGCATTGTGAACATGACAACAAGAATCGGGCTCGCCACCGCCGTGAACGTGGCCTTGGGCAGTGCACTGCTGCTTGCCGGAACCAGCGTCCTTGCGCAGAACGCTGTACGTGGCAAGCAACTGTACGAGTCGTTCCTCAATCCCGTTTACACCTTCTCGTGCTCGGAAAACACGCAGTGCCACGGCCCGAATCCGCTCACGAACATGAACAAGGTCCGGAACGGCACGAACCCCAACACGATCATCAGCGCGATCAGTTCCGTCGGGAAGATGGGTCCGCTGAGGGGCTACGTCACCTCGACCGACGCGGCCGACATGGCCGCCTATATCGCCAACCCCGCCGCGGCGACCGCTCCGATGATTTCGGCGTCCGCGACTTCGCTGGCCTTCGGAGCCACCCAGGTAGCGGCGAGCAACACGGCACCCGTTCCCGCGAGCGTGACGCTGACGAACACCGGCGCCGGCAACCTGACCATCACCGCGATCAACAAGAGCGGCACGAATGCCGGCGACTTCACGGCGACCGGCACATGCGTCGGGGCGTCGGTCACGGTGATGCCGGGCAGGAGCTGCACACTGAGTGCGACTTTCACGCCGTCAGCGACCGGCACACGGACAGCCACGTTGACGGTGGCGTCGAACGCATCGAGCAACCCGGCGATCTCGCTGGCTGGCACCGGTAGTTCCGTTCCCGTGCCATCGATCGCGCTGAGCCGAGGATCGGTCACGTTCTCCACGCAGACAGTGGGCTCGACGAGCGCCGCCCAGTCGGTGACCCTGACCAACAACGGGACCGGCGCGCTCACGATCACCCAGGTGGCGACCGCGCCCAATCCCGAGTTCTCTTCCACGAGCACATGTGTCGGGACGATCAACCCGGGCGCGTCGTGCACGACGAACGTCACCTTCGCGCCGACGGCTGCCGGAACGCGCAGCGGTTCGCTGACCATCACCAGCAACGCCGCTGGCTCGCCGACCACGGTCGCGCTGTCGGGCACCAGCGTGCTGACGGCCTCTCCGATCTGCACGGTGCAGAGCAACTCGGTGGCCTTCCCGATGACGACGGTCGGCGTGATGTCGTCGGGGCTGAGCACGACCATCACGAACAGCGGCAATGCCCCGATCCAGATCACGGGCGTCACGATCGGCGGAGCGAACGCATCGGACTTCAGGCTCGCCGCGGGCAACACGTGCGCTGTCGGCACCATCGCCGTCGGGGGGAGTTGCCAGCTCCAGTTGGCGTTCCAGCCCCAGAGCGCCGGCAGCAAATCGGCGGTCGTCACGATCGCCCACAACGCCAGCGGCGGGTCGACCGCCGTGGCGGTGATCGGGCGCGGCGGCAACACCCGCCGCGGTCGGCTCGACGGGCGGCACCATCGGCACCTCGTCGGCGCTCGCGCCTTCGAACGTGGGAGGGGTCGGTTCGGTTTCGCTCGAGCAACTGGTTGCGCTTGCGCTGACCCTGCTGCTCGTGCCGACGCTGCGGCGTCGCCTCGCGCGCCGCTGACCTCGCGTCACTCGTCTTGGCGAAAAACGCGGCCCCTGTGCCGCGTTTTTCGTTACGCGGCACGTGTACGCAACTTGCCTGACGTGCACCCTCCTGCGAAATGCCACACTGCGCGCGTGCCCGAACACCTTGAACCACGCCATGGCCCCTGGACGGTGGCCGACATTGGCGGCACCCACGCGCGCCTGGCCCGCTGGACGGCCGCGGCGGGTCTTGACGCGCCGCTGCGCGTGCGGAATGACGACTTCCGCGGACCCGTCGACTTGCTGCAGACGTGGCTGCGCCGCCAGCCGGAAGGTCCGCGCCGCGTCGTGCTGGCGCTGGCCATGCCCGTCGGCGGCGATGCGCGCCAGTTGACCAACCGGGCCTGGCGCTTCGAGCCGTCTGCGCTGATCGGCGCGCTGCGCCTCGAATCGTTGGTCATCGTCAACGATTTCGCTGCCGCGGCCGCCGGCATCGACGCGCTATCCCGCCAGGACTTGCAGACTCTCAATGCCGACGGCGCGGTGCCCGTTCCCGGCGTTCGGATCGTGGTCGGGCCCGGAACCGGTCTGGGGGTGGCCGCCGTCGCAAAGGACGATCCACCTCGGATCATCGCCAGCGAAGCTGGACACATCACGTTCGGCAGCGCCGATCCCATCGCCGCGCAGTTGAACACGGAGGGCCGCGCTCGCTGGGGGCGCGTGTCCTGGGAACGCCTGCTGTGCGGCGACGGCCTGGCCTGGCTGCACGCGGTGACCTCCGGGCACCAGGGATTCGACGGCGCGGCAAACGTGGCGCGTGCCGCCGCGGCGGGGGACCCGGGCGCGATTGCGACGGTGCGCCTCTTTTCCCGCCTGCTTGGCGAGTTCGCCGGCGATGTGTGCCTGGCATTCCAGGCCCTCGAAGGCGTGTACCTGTCCGGGGGGGTGCTGCGCGGCCTGCTGGACACGTTTGACGCCCCGGGTTTTCTGTCGGCGTTTGCCGCGAAGGGACGCTTTTCCGATCCGCTGCGGCGGGTCCCGGTGTACTTTGTGGCGGGTCATGAACTCGGCATGCAGGGCGCGGCGCGTTTTCTCGCGGGCCAGTGCCGCATGCCTTCAACGGAGTGGCACGCATGAGCCCGGTGGACCAGGCGGGCAAAGGGCTCGACCTCGCGGTGGTCGGCAATTCCCGCATCGGCGCGCTGATCGACACCAACGCCAGCGTCGTCTGGATGTGCGTGCCGCGGTTCGACGGCGATCCGGTCTTCTGCTCCCTGCTCGACGGGGCCGGCCACGAAGGGCGGTTCGACATCGAACTCGAACAGCGCACGGCCATCCGCCAGCACTACCTGAAGAACACCGCCATCCTGCGTACCGAGATGGACGACGCGCGCGGAGGGCGCATCGAGGTGATCGACTTCGCGCCTCGCTTCTACCAGCACGGCCGCATCTTCGCGCCCGTGAGCCTCATCCGCATCGTGCGCAAGCTCGCGGGCCGGCCTCGTGTGCGCGTCCGCTTCCTGCCACGGGCGGGCTACGGCGAGGAGAGCCCGCCGATGACCTTCGGCACCCATCACATCCGGGCCGCCATCCCCGCGTATCCGCTGCGCCTGACCACCGACGCGCCGATCACGCACGTGATCGAGCACAACCCGATGCTGATCGACGATTGCTACACGTTCGTCCTCGGCCCCGACGAAACGCTGCAGTCGGGTCCGTCGGAGGCGGGGCGCCTGATGCTGGAGGAAACCCAGCGCTACTGGCGCCGCTGGGTGCGCAACCTCGCGGTGCCGTTCGACTGGCAGGAGGCGGTGATCCGCGCGGCGATCACGCTGAAGCTCAATACCTTCGACGACACCGGCGCCGTGATCGCTGCAATGACGACTTCGGTGCCGGAGGCGCCCGGCACGGAGCGCAACTGGGACTACCGGTACTGCTGGCTGCGCGACGCCTATTTCGTGATCAACGCGCTCAACCGGCTCGGTGCGACGGGATCCATGGAGCGCTACCTGCGGTACATCGAGAACATCATCGTCGACGCTGACCCGGCGACGTTGCAGCCGGTGTACGGCCTCAGCGGGGAGAGCCGGCTGACCGAGCGCGTGGCGGAGCACCTGGTCGGATATGAGGGCATGGGACCCGTACGCATCGGCAACCAGGCGTGGGAGCAGGTGCAGCACGATGTCTACGGGTCCGCGATCCTCGGTGTTTCGCACGCGTTCTTCGACCACCGGCTCGACACCCTGGGCGACCGGTCCCTCCTGCAGCGCCTCGAACCCCTGGGCGAGCAGGCGTACGCGAAGTTCATGCAGCCGGACGCCGGAATCTGGGAGTTTCGCGGACGGCGCGAGGTGCACACATTTTCCGCGGTGATGTGCTGGGCCGCGTGCGACCGGCTCGCGCGCATCGCAGAGCGGGTCGACCAGGTGCGGGTTTTGTACTGGCGGGAGCGGGCCAACCGGATCCACGAGCAGATCTGCGCGAATGCGTGGAGCACGCAACTCGATGGATTCGCCGCCACGTTCGGCGGCCACTTCGCCGACGCCAGCCTGCTCGTTCTCGGCGAGATCGGTTTCCTGCGCCCCGATGACCGGCGCTTCAGGGCGACCGTTGCGGCCATCGAACGTCAATTGCGGCGCGGTGACTTCCTGTTGAGATACGACCGGCCCGATGACTTCGGAACGCCGGACACCGCGTTCGTCGTCTGCACGTTCTGGTGGATCCAGGCGCTGGCGCTGCTCGGGGAGCGCGAGCGCGCGGTCGACGAGTTCGAACGTCTGCTGGCCGCGCGGAACCGCTTCGGCCTGCTTTCCGAAGACATCGACGTGCAAAGCGGTCGGCTCTGGGGCAACTTTCCGCAGACCTACAGCATGGTGGGGATCATCATGTGCGCCATGCGCCTGAGCCGGCGGTGGGACGACGCGTTCTGACGGGGTTAACCCTTACGTAGACTGGAGTACAGACCCTAGCCCATGCGGGTGCTAAGGTCGTTCGTCTACGTTCGGTGGGTGAACTCCAAGTATCGCCCGGCCCGCCGCTGCGCTCCGGCCGCCTCCTGGTCCCCCCTCGGCTTCTTTCATGTTCCGATCGTTCCGACTCTCGTTGCGCTTTCTCGTCCCGCTCGCGCTCGCGATGCTGACGATGGCGTATTTCACGGTGCCGGTGATCGACGCGTTGACGCTGCGCTGGTTCATGCGCGACCTTGATATCCGTGCGGCGACCATCAGTCGTGCGCTCGAGGAGCCGGT
This sequence comes from uncultured beta proteobacterium, assembly GCA_963726405.1. Lineage (GTDB taxonomy): Bacteria > Pseudomonadota > Gammaproteobacteria > Burkholderiales > Burkholderiaceae_F > JAOUJD01. The sequence goes on from CAVSCF010000001.1 coordinate 574,075, forward strand.
GCTCGACGCGGTGGAATCCGAGGGCTGGCGCCGGCTGGACCCGCAGATCGAACGCATCGCAAACGATGAACGCCTCCTCGCCCTGGGCATCTGCAACGTCGACGGCGATTTGATCCGCAAGACCCGGCACATGCCGGCGGGGCTGGACTGCAGTTCGGCCAAGGGGCCAGACGACGTTGGATCGATGGTGCGCCTTCCGCGCGGGCCCGTGCATATCGCTGCGGTGCCGCTGCGACGCGGCGAGGTTCGCGGCGCGACGCTGCTGCTGGTGCACGACCTCAGTTTCGTCGAACGTCGCAGTCAGGACACGCGCCGCTACGTGATCATCCTCTTCGCAGTGCTCGGCATGCTGCTGGCGCTGATCTCGCTTCTGGTCGCGCACATGAGCTGGCGCGGCTGGGTCGCTGGAGTCCGTGCGATGCTGCAGGGCGAGGGCGTCATCCGCCCGTTTGCGCAGCCGCGCCCCGAACTGCAGCCGCTGGTCGGCGACCTGCGCAGCCTGCTGCGCGATATCGAACGCGAGCGGCGTTCCAGTGACCAGGGCGTGGCCATCAACTGGACCCCGGCGACGTTGCGCAACCTCTTGCACGACCAGCTGCGCGGCGACGAGATCCTTCTGGTGGCCAATCGCGAGCCGTACATCCACGTGAAGTCCGCGGACGGTATCGAAGTGCAGCGCCCGGCGAGCGGCCTGGTCACGGCCGTCGAGCCGGTGATGCGCGCCTGCTCTGGCACGTGGATCGCGCATGGCAGCGGCTCGGCAGACCGCGAGGTCGTCGATGCGCGCGGACGGCTGCGTGTCCCGCCTGGCGAAGGGAGCTACACCCTGCGTCGCATCTGGCTGACGCAGGCCGAGGAGCGCGGCTATTACTACGGGTTCTCCAACGAAGGGCTGTGGCCGCTCTGTCACATCGCCCATGTGCGGCCCGTGTTCCGCGACGAGGACTGGCGCCAGTACCGGCGCGTCAATGAGCGCTTCGCCGACGCCGTCGCGCAGGAGGCGAAGACCGACGATCCGGTGGTGCTGATCCAGGACTACCACTTCGCCCTGCTGCCGCGGATGGTCCGCGAGCGGCTGCCGCGCGCGACCATCATCACGTTCTGGCACATCCCCTGGCCGAACCCGGAGTCGTTCGGCATCTGCCCCTGGCGCGCGGAGATCCTGGAGGGCCTGCTCGGCAGCACGATCCTCGGCTTCCATACGCGCTATCACGGGCACAACTTCCTGGAGTCGGTCGATCGCTTTCTGGAGGCACGGATCGAATACGACGATTCGACGGTGTCCTTCGGCGGTCGCCTGACGCGGGTCGAAAGCTTTCCCATATCCATCGCGTGGCCGGAAGGCAAGCCGGCCAAGTCGGTGGACGAGTGCCGTGCCGAGGTCCGCAAGCGACTGGGCGTCTCGCCCGGTCATCTGGTGGGCCTGGGTGTCGATCGGCTCGACTACACCAAGGGCATCGTCGAGAGGCTGCTCGCCGTCGAGAGGCTGCTCGAGCTGCACCCGGAGTGGATCGGCCGCTTCACGTTCGTGCAGATTGCCGCACCCAGCCGTTCGTCGCTGGACGAGTACCAGCGTTTCGAGGCGCAGGTGCGCGCCGCCGCGGCCCAGGTCAACGCGCGGTTCGGCGAGGGGGGCTACGAGCCGGTGCGGCTGCTGATCGAGCACCACGGCAGCGCGTCGGTGAACGAGCATTACCGAGCGGCCGACGTCTGCGTAGTCACCAGCCTGCACGACGGCATGAACCTGGTCGCCAAGGAATACGTCGCCGCGCGCGATGACGAGCTCGGCGTGCTCGTGTTGAGCCAGTTCGCGGGCGCGGCGCGCGAACTGCACGAAGCGCTGATCGTGAACCCGTATCACATCGAGGAGGTCGCCGAGGCGCTGCACCGGGCTCTCGCCATGCCGGCCGAGGAGCAGCGCGAGCGCATGCTCAGCCTGCGGCAGCTGGTGCGCGAGTTCAACGTGTACCGCTGGGCGGGGCGCATGCTGCTGGAGGCGGCCCGCGTGCGGCAGCGCGAACGCATCAGCGCGCGCATCGGCGAAACGCAGGGAGTGACGTGACCGGTGACACCATTGTTTTCAAAGGAAGGTCGCAGGCAGCTCCAGCGCCTGGTGCAGGCGGAAACGCTGTATGCGTTCGACTTCGACGGGACGCTCGCGCCGATCGTCCCGGACCCGGCCCAGGCCCGGGCAGCCGACCGGGTCACGCTGCCCCTGGCGCGGCTGGCGAGCCTGGTGCCGGTGGCGGTGGTCTCCGGACGCGCGCAGCGGGACCTGATCGAACGCCTCCCGTGCGAGATCGCCTATCTGGTCGGTAACCATGGCAACGAAGGATTGCCTGACGCCCGCGACCGCAGCCGGCTGACCGCGACCTGCCGCGGCTGGCGGGGCGAACTCGAACTGCAATTGCTCGCCCTCGAGGGAGCGGGCGTCCGGCTCGAAGACAAGGGACACTCACTCTCGCTGCACTACCGGACCTCGCCCGATCCCGTGGCGGCCAGCGCGTTCCTCAGGACGCTCGCCCACACGCTGACGCCGCAGCCGACGGTCATCGACGGCAAGATGGTCCTGAACCTGCTGCCTCCCGATGCGCTGACGAAGTTCGATGCCCTGCGGATCCTGATGGAGCACGAAGGGGTCGACAACTTGCTGTTCGTAGGCGACGACGACACCGACGAGATCGTCTTCGAGCGGGCGCCGGAACATTGGATGACCGTGCGTATCGACCCGGGCCGCGGCTCCGCGGCGCGTTACTGCCTGGATGAGCAGGCCAGCATCGAAATCCTGCTTGCCCATCTCCTCGCCGAGCATGCGGACCGCGCGCGCGCGGACCTGCGAAGCGGACCCTGAACGCGCGCCGCGCCCCCGGTGGTGAAACCGCGGTTAGATGAAGGCTGCATCGAAGGAAGGTTGACCGCGTTAGTCGGGATTAGTACAATCCCGACAAAATTAATCGGGAATTTTTCAGGCAGGCGAAAGTCTGACCTTCCGACCCCCTCCCAACAGGCGGAACCTACCGATGAGACTGACGACAAAAGGCCGTTTTGCAGTGACGGCGATGATCGACCTCGCGCTGCGGCAGCACAACGGGCCGGTGACGCTGGCGGGCATCAGCCAGCGCCAGCGCATATCGCTGTCCTACCTCGAACAACTGTTCGGCAAGCTGCGGCGCCACCAGCTGGTGGAGAGCACCCGCGGCCCCGGCGGCGGCTACACGCTGGGCCGTCCCGGCCAAGGACGTGACGGTGGCCGACATCATCTTTGCCGTGGACGAGCCGCTCGACGCGACCCAGTGCGGCGGCAAGGAGAACTGCCACGACGACCAGCGCTGCATGACGCACGACCTGTGGTCGAACCTCAACGCAAAGATGGTCGAGTACCTCGACTCGGTCAACCTGGCCGACCTCGTGGAGCAGCAGAAGCAGCGCATGGCCGAGGCGGGCCGTACGGCCCCTGCCTCGGTATTGCACGATAATCGGGGGCGCCAGCGGCCCACGACCGACCAGAAGAACGAGCCCGCGCTGACCTGAGGCGCAGACGCAAGGAACAGGGAGACATGCAACTTCCGATCTACCTCGATTACTCGGCGACCACGCCGGTCGACCCCCGCGTCGTCGATGCGATGGTCGTGTGGCTCCGGCAGAAGTTCGGCAACCCGGCCTCGCGCAGCCACGCGTTCGGCTGGGAAGCCGAGAAGGCCGTCGAGAACGCTCGCGCCCAGGTGGCGGCGCTCGTGAATTGTGATCCGCGCGAATTGATCTGGACCTCGGGCGCGACCGAGTCGATCAACCTGGCGCTGAAGGGTGTCGCCCACTTCAACAAGGACAAGGGCAAGCACCTGATCACGGTGAAGACCGAGCACAAGGCGACGCTCGACACCATGCGCGAGCTCGAGCGCGAGGGTTTCGACGTCACTTACATGGACGTCGAGCCGAACGGTCTGCTCGACCTCGCCAAGCTGGAAGCGGCGCTGCGTCCGGACACGATCCTGGTGTCCGTGATGTTCGTGAACAACGAGATCGGCGTCATACAGGACATCCCGGCGATCGGCGAGATGTGCCGCTCGCGCGGCATCGTGTTTCACGTCGACGCGGCGCAGGCGACCGGGAAGGTCATCGTCGATTTGCAGCAGCTCAAGGTCGACCTGATGTCGTTCTCGGCGCACAAGACGTACGGCCCGAAGGGTGTCGGCGCCCTGTTCGTCCGCCGCAAGCCGCGCGTGCGGCTCGAAGCGCAGATGCACGGCGGCGGTCACGAGCGCGGCTTGCGCTCGGGCACCTTGCCAACACATCAGATCGTGGGCATGGGCGAGGCCTTCCGGATCGCCAGGGAAGAAATGGCCACGGAAAACGAGCGGGTCCGGATGCTGCGCGATCGCCTCTGGAAGGGCATCTCGCAGATGGAGCAGGTTTTCCTCAACGGCGACTGGGAGCGGCGCGTTCCGCACAACCTGAACGTGAGCTTCAACTTCGTCGAGGGCGAGAGCCTGATCATGGCGATCAAGGACGTCGCGGTGTCGTCGGGTTCCGCCTGCACCTCGGCGAGCCTGGAACCGTCCTATGTCCTGAGGGCGCTGGGCCGCAGCGACGAACTCGCGCACAGCTCCATCCGCTTCACCGTCGGTCGCTTCACCACCGAGGAGGAGATCGACTTCACGGTGCAGCTGATCACGCGCCAGGTGGCACGGCTGCGCGAAATGTCGCCGCTGTGGGAGATGTACAAGGACGGAATCGATCTGAACACGGTGCAGTGGGCTGCACACTGAGTCTGAACTGAACCGGCAAGCGGAAGAGGCAATACATGGCATACAGCACGAAGGTCATCGATCACTACGAGAATCCGCGCAACGTGGGCTCCTTTGAAAAGGGCGACGAGGGCGTGGGAACCGGCATGGTGGGCGCGCCGGCCTGCGGCGACGTGATGAAGCTGCAGATCAAGGTCAATGAGCAGGGCGTCATCGAGGACGCCCGCTTCAAGACCTACGGCTGCGGTTCGGCCATCGCGTCGTCGTCGCTCGTCACGGAGTGGGTCAAGGGCAAGTCGCTGGACGAAGCCGGAAAGATCAAGAACACGCAGATCGCCGAGGAACTGGCCTTGCCGCCCGTCAAGATCCACTGCTCGATCCTCGCCGAGGATGCGATCAAGGCCGCCATCGAGGACTACCGCAGGAAGCACGGCGGCGCCCGGGCGGATGCACAGCCCGCCACGCAGAAGGCGGCTTGAAGGGAACAGGGGAGAGAAGAAGATGGCTGTCACGATGACGGAACGCGCGGCGAAGCACGTCGCCGGCTTCATCGAGAAGCGTGGCAAGGGCATGGGCCTGCGGCTTGGCGTGCGCACGACCGGCTGTTCGGGCATGGCCTACAAGCTCGAGTACGCGGACGCGCCGAACCCGGAAGATCAGCAGTTCGAGAGCCACGGCGTGCGGATCTTCGTCGATCCGAAGAGCATGGCGTACCTCGACGGCACTGAACTGGATTTCGTTCGCGAGGGCCTGAACGAAGGGTTCAAGTTCAACAACCCGCAGGAAAAGAACCGCTGCGGCTGCGGCGAGTCCTTCAACGTCTGATTCACCGGCGCGCGGGTCGCGCCGTTTCCCTGGCATTGCCGACGGCATGTCGCATCCGGACCACTTCGAACTCTTCGGCCTGCCCCCCCGGTTCGCCATCGACCTTGACGCGCTCGAGCGCGCCTACAAGGAAGTGCAGGCGCGCGTGCACCCGGACCGCTATGCCTCGGGCACGGCGGCGGAGCGAAGAGTCGCGATGCAGTGGGCCACCCGGGCCAACGAGGCGTACACGACGCTGCGTTCGCCGCAGAAGCGAGCTGCGTATCTCGTGGAGCGCGCGGGAGTGCCGATCGACGCCGAAACCAACACCGCCATGCCGCCTGCCTTCCTGATGCAGCAGATGGAGTGGAGGGAGGCCCTCGATGAGGCGCGCGGCGATCCCGCGGCACTCGGCGACGTGCGGGCGACGATGAACGAAGAGCGTGACGAACTGCTGGGCGCCATCCTTCACGCCATCGACGAGGCGCAGGACTGGACGCGCGCCGCGGCGCTGGTGCGGCAACTCATGTTCATCGACCGTTTCGCCTCCGAGATCGGCCATGCCGACGAGGCGATGCACGCGAGACAGGCGTCGGCCTGATGGCGCTGCTGCAGATCGCCGAGCCCGGGCAGTCCGCCGAACCGCACCGGCATCGGCTCGCGGTCGGCATCGACCTCGGCACCACCAACTCGCTGGTCGCGACCGTGCGCAACAGCATCCCGGTCGTGATCGACGACGCCGAAGGACGCTCGCTGCTGCCCTCGGTCGTTCGCTTCCATGCCGACGACAGCGTGGAGGTCGGCTACACGGCGTACAAGCAGCAGTCGGTCGATCCTCGCAACACCGTGGTGTCCGTCAAGCGCTTCATGGGGCGGGGCATGCGCGATGTCGAGCACATCGAGAACATGCCGTACGACTTCGTCGATGCGCCCGGGATGCTGCAGCTGCGGACCTCGGCGGGCATCAAGAGTCCGGTCGAGGTGTCGGCGGAGATCCTGAGAGTGCTCCGCAAGCGGGCCGAGCAGGCGCTGGGCGGCGACCTTGTCGGCGCCGTCATCACCGTGCCCGCGTACTTCGACGACGCCCAGCGCCAGGCCACGAAGGACGCGGCGCGACTGGCCGGCATCAACGTGCTTCGATTGCTGAACGAACCGACCGCCGCGGCCGTCGCGTACGGGCTCGACGAGGGCGCCGAGGGGACGTACGCGGTATACGACCTCGGTGGCGGCACGTTCGACGTGTCGATCCTCAAGCTCACCAAGGGCGTCTTCGAGGTCCTCGCCACCGGGGGCGACTCCGCGCTGGGCGGCGACGACTTCGATCATCGGCTGTTCTGCTGGGTGATCGAGCAGTCTCACCTGCTGCCGCTGTCCGCCCAGGATTCCCGGCTGTTGATGATGAAGGCGCGCGAGGCGAAGGAGCGCTTGTCCGTCGAGCCCGAGGTGCGCGTCAACGCCGTCCTGTCGACGGGCGAGGTGGTGGACGTGGCGCTGACAAGCGACGAGTTCGCGCGCATGACGGCGAGCCTCGTCGAGAAGACCCTCGCTCCGACCCGCAGGGCGCTCGTGGATGCCGGCCTGCGCCCGACCGAAATCAAGGGCGTGGTGATGGTCGGCGGTGCGACGCGCATGCCGCACCTGCGGCGAGCGGTCGCGAAGTTCTTCGGCCAGACCCCGCTGACCAACATCGACCCGGACAAGGTCGTTGCGCTCGGCGCCGCGATCCAGGCCAACCTGCTGGCCGGCAACCGCGCTCCCGGCGACGACTGGCTGCTGCTCGACGTCATTCCGCTGTCGCTCGGACTCGAAACGATGGGCGGCCTCACCGAGAAGATCATTCCCCGCAACTCGACGATCCCGGTCGCGCGTGCGCAGGAGTTCACCACCTTCAAGGACGGGCAAACCGCCATCGCGATTCACGTCGTGCAGGGCGAACGCGAACTGGTCTCCGATTGCCGGTCCCTCGCTCGCTTCGAACTTCGCGGCATCCCGCCGATGGCGGCCGGCGCGGCGCGCGTGCGGGTGACCTTCCAGGTCGATGCCGACGGCCTGCTGTCGGTCGGCGCGCAGGAAATGTCGAGCGGCGCTCATGCGGCGATCACGGTCAAGCCCTCGTATGGCCTGTCCGACGACGAGGTCGCACGCATGCTCCAGGAGTCCTTCGGCGCCGCGGACGCGGACATGCACGCGCGCGAACTGCGCGAGCAGCAGGTGGAAGCGCAGCGCCTCGCGGAAGCCACGCAGGTGGCGCTGGCCGCCGACAGTGACCTGCTCAGCGAAACCGAACGTGCCGAGGTGGACCGGTTGCTGGCCGCGGTGCAGTCGGCCGCGCAGGGCAGCGACCTGGCCGCGATCAAGCGGGCGATCGCAGCGCTGGCGGAGGGCACCGACGAGTTCGCCGCGCGCCGCATGGATCGCTCCATCCGTACCGCGCTGTCCGGTCGCCGCGTGGACGAGGTGGCGAACTTCGGCGTTCCGGCGAAATAGCGATGCCGAAGATCACGGTCCTGCCGCATCCAGAGATCTGCCCGGAGGGGGCCGAGTTCGAAACGCCGTCGGGAGTCTCCGTCGCCGACGCGCTGCTGGATCATCACGTCGACATCGAGCACGCCTGCGGCAAGGTGGCCGCCTGCACGACCTGCCACTGCATCATCCGCAAGGGCTACAACTCGCTGCCCGCGCCCTCGGACACCGAGGACGACCTGCTCGACCGCGCCTGGGGCCTCACGTCGGTGTCGCGGCTGTCGTGCCAGGCCATCGTGCAGGACGAAGACCTCACCGTCGAGATCCCCAAGTACAGCATCAACTATGCGAAGGAGGGCAAATGACCATGCCGGCCCTCAAGTGGACGGATGTGCAGGACATCGCGATCGAACTCGCGGAGAAGTACCCGGACGTCGACCCCACCGTAGTGCGCTTCACGGACCTGCACAACTGGGTCATGGAACTCGACGGCTTCGCGGACGATCCGAAGCGGTCGGGCGAGAGAATCCTCGAGGCGATACAGCAGGCGTGGATCGCCGAGCGCGAGTAGCGTCCCGCACCCCGCCTTTCAACTCAGAGTTTGCGTCCGAGCGCGATCAGCGGTTCGAACACCCACTCGACGAGTCGCCGGCGCTCCTGCATCACGTCGGCCTCCAGCTGCATGCCGGCCGTCAGCGACTGCGGTCGTCCGTACGCCATCACGTGCGGTGTCGCCAGGCGGACGGTGATCCGGTAGAGCCCTTCGGCGTGGGCGGGCAGCGCGAGCTGCGGCGGCAGCTCCGAGGGGGCCAGTGCGGTTCGCGACACCTGGGTCACCTCGCCGTCGTACTGACCGAACTTCTGGAACGGATACGCGGCATAGCGCACGCGCACCTTCTGGCCCGGTTCGACGAAACCGACGGCCCGGCTGGGCGCGAAAAGGTGCGCCTCGAGGGGACTGTCGTGAGGGAGCAGCGTCGCGAGTGGCTGCAGGCCGACGGCCTGTCCGCGCTCCGCGGTGATGGCCGTGATCACACCATCCTGCGGAGCGGTCATCACCACGGTCCGCGCGGCCTCGGCGCCGACGATGTCCTGCTGCAGCGCCGCCATCTCGCGCTCCAGTTCGGCCTGCTGCTGCTCGGCCCGCAGCGGGATCTGGCGCAACTCCGATGACACCACGCCGGTTTCGCGGTGCACCGTCAGCAGCGTGCGCTCGAGCGCCTGGCGACGTGCGGTCTGCTCCAGCAGTTCGTCGCGTCGCTGGCGCGCCGTTACCGGACTGACGAAGTTCTGCCGGGCCAGTTCTTCGTAGCGGGCCAGGTGTTCGGCCGCCGACGCTTCGCGGGCCGACTGGGTTTCGAGTTCCCTGCGCAGCTGGTGCGCCTCCGCATGCAACGTGGCGAGGCGGCGAGCCGCGGCCGCACCCTGTTCGTCCAGCAGCAGGCGGCGACGCGCAAGTTCCTCGGCCAGGCTGGCGCGCCGGTCATCGAGCTGTTCGAGGATCGCGCCCTGTGCACCTCGCTGGCGACCCGGGGCTCCGGTCATGCGCTCCGACGAGAGCACGAACATCACCTGCCCGGCCTCGACCCGCTCGCCTTCCTCGACGCGGCGGTCGATCACGATGCCGGGCTGGGGCGTGGTCAGCTTCAGCACCCCGGCCGCGGGCACCGTGATGCCGGCCACGCGTGTCCGCTTCGTGTACTGACCGAAGACGAGGAGCGCGACGAGGCCACCGGCGACGAGCGCCGACATCGCGCACCATACGGTGAACGAAAGCGGCGGGCGCATCGTCACCTGGCCGAAGCCGACGGCCTGCCGCGCCTGCAGGACTTCGTTGCGAAACAGTGCGGACATGGACCGAAGAGCGGGACGAGAGGATCAGCGTGTACGCTATCTGCGCAGCGATCGACCACCAGCCCGACACGTGTCGGGACGGCTGACGGGGAACGTCGGCACGGCCCACGAAGCACGCGGCGGCGCGCCGGTTCGATCGCTCACTGCCGGTCCTTCAGCCAGACGAGAACAACGCATGCCAGCCCCGACGATCGCCTCAGGATTGAAGCAACTCCTTGCCCGGTACGTGCCGTTTTCGAGCATGTCCCCGGCAGACCTGGACTTCGTCATCGAGCACGTCGAGGTCGCCTACTTCGAGCCTGGCGAGGCGATCCTGTCGCCGGCCGACAAGCCGCCGTCGCACTGCTACATCGTCAAGCAGGGCCGGGTGCAGGGCGAGACCGCGACGGCGCGGGAGGTCGCCTTCGAGGCCGGGGTCGGGGACTGCTTTCCGGTCGGTGCGCTGCTGGCGGGCCGACCTGTGTCACTCGTGTACCGATCGGTGACCGACACGTTCTGCCTGATGCTGCCGCGCGGGCGCTTCGAGGACCTGGCCCAGCGCAGCCCTCCATTCCTCGATTTCTGCAAGCGTCGCCTCGGCGCGCTGCTCGACCTGTCGCGCCAGCAACTCCAGGCGACCTATGCCTCGGAGGCGAGCGCCGAGCGCACCATGAACACCGCGCTCGGCGAGCTCGTCCGCGCGCGCAAGCCGCTCACGTGCGCGCCGGACATGTCGCTGCGCGAAGCCTTCGGGCGCATGCACCAGTCCCACGTGGGTTCGATCATCGTCGTCGAAAGCGAGGCCGGGGGCGGCGACCGGCTCGCGGGAATCCTCACGCGCACCGACCTCATCGGCCGGGTCATTCTCCCGGAGGTGCCGTTGTCGGCGCCCGTCAGCACGGTGATGACACGCGACGTGATGTCGCTCGATGCCGACGACACCGCGGCGGACGCCATGCTGCTGATGGCGGAGCACTCGATCCGGCACATCCCGGTGATACAGGGCAACGGCGGCCACCGCACCGTGCTGGGGGTGGTGTCGGAGCGCGACCTCTTCGCGCTGCACCGTCTGACGGTGCGCCAGCTCGCCGTTGCCATTCGGCGTGCCGACACCATCGAAGGCCTGACCCTCGTGGCCAGCGACGTCCGCCGGCTGTCGCATCACCTCGTCGCGCAGGGCGTCGGCGCGGCGCAGCTCACCCGACTGATCAGCCATCTGAACGATCAGTTGACGGGCCGCCTGCTGGCGCTTGCGTGCGAACGGTTCGGCGTCGAGCCGTCGTCGTTCTGCTGGCTGTCGTTCGGCAGCGAGGGAAGGGGAGAGCAAACGATTGCCACCGACCAGGACAACGGCATCCTCTACATCGACAAGGAGGGGCTGCGCGAGCGGCTGCTGGATCTCGCGAACTTCACCAACGAGGCGCTCGCGGCGTGCGGCTTCCCGCTGTGCAGGGGCAACATCATGGCGCGCAACCCCGCTCTGACGCTGACCTACGCCGGGTGGGAAGAGATGTTCGTGCGCTGGATCGACCGCGGCGATCCGGAGGCGCTGCTCGCCGGCAGCATCTACTTCGACTTCCGCCCGCTGTTCGGCGACGTGCTGCTCGCCAACCAGTTGCGCCTCGACGTGGTCCAGCGCGCGCATCGCAACTCGCGCTTTCTCAAGCAGATGTCCGACAACGCGATGCGCAATCGTCCGCCGGCCCCGGGTCGCTTCACGGAGTCGCTGTTCGGCGAGGCGGGCGGCCCCGACCACGTTGACCTGAAGATGCACGGCACCGTGCCTTTCGTGGACGCCGCCCGCATCTGGGCGCTGAGTGCGGAGTTGCACGAGACGAATACCTCGGAACGCTACAAGCGCCTGGCCGAACTTGGGCGGCTGCCCGCCGCCGACGTTGCGGGATGGATCTCCGCGTTCGAGTTCTTCCAGTTGATGCGGCTGCGGGCGCAGCACACGCGGGAGCACGCCTACGGCGCGGCTCACGACGACAATCCGAACGAAGTCAAGCTGCACTCGCTGTCGCCGCTCGACCGGCGCATCCTCAACGAGTCGTTTCGGCAGGCACGCAAGGTCCAGCAACGGCTGGAACTTGACTTCCCGGGATAGGGCGGGCGATGGGATTCTTCGATCGCCTGCTCGGGCGCGGAAGCGACGGCCACCAGCGCTGGATCGTCGTCGACGTGGAGACCAGCGGCATGGACATCGCGAGTGACGCGCTGATCTCCATCGGTGCGGTGGCCATGCACGAGGACGGACACGTGCTGCCGGGCGACAGCATCGAGATCGTCATCCGGCAGGACAAGGCGAGTTCGCGCGAGAACATCCTGGTGCACGGGGTGGGCGTCGGCGCGCAACTGAACGGGGTCGATCCGCGACGCGCCATCGGCATGTTCACCGAGTACTTGAGCACCGCGCCGATCCTTGCCTTCCACGCGCCGTTCGACCGTGGCTTCCTCGCTCGCGTGATCAAGTTCTATTTGAACCAGCCCTTCGACAACCCCTGGCTCGACCTGGCGGAACTGGCCCCCGCGTTGTACCCGGCGCTGCACATGAAGTCGCTCGACGAGTGGCTGAGCCGGTTCGGCATACCGGTGGCCGCGCGCCACAGCGCCGCGGCCGACGCGTTCGCGACGGCGCTGCTCGCATCGCGCCTGCTGCCGGAGGCGCGGCGGCAGGGTGCGCCCAGCTTCGGCAAGATGATGAAGATCGCGCGCAACGCCCGCTGGCTGCGAGGATGACGAGGCCACTGGCCGCGGAGAAACGAATGGTGAGCCGCAAGCCGCAGGCTGAGACCGTCCTGATCACCGGCGCCTCGTCTGGCATCGGTGAGGCGCTGTCGAAGCGCTTCGCGCGCGCGGGTCACCGCCTCGTGCTCGTCGCGCGCACCGAGCCGAAGCTCGAAGCGCTCGCGGCGGCTCTTTCCGCCGAGCATGGGGCCACCGTGTCCGTCCACCCGGCCGACCTCACGCAGCCCGATGCGCCGCGCAGGCTGGCGTCTGCAATGAAACGGAAGGGCATCGACGTCGACGTCCTGGTGAACAGCGCCGGTGTGCTCCATCAGGGCGAGTTCGTGGCGATCCGGGCCGATCGCCACCGGGAACTGATCGACGTGAACGTCGCCGCCCTGACATCGATGATCTCCCGCTTCCTGCCGGGGATGATCGCGCGCGGCCGCGGGCGCGTGCTCAACGTCGCTTCGATCGCGGCGTTCCAGCCGATACCGATGCTCGCGACCTACGCGGCCACCAAGGCCTTCGTGCTGTCACTCACCGAATCGCTCGCCGACGAGTTGCACGGGACGGGCGTCACGGTGACCGCGCTCTGCCCCGGGATTACCGACACTCACATGCTGAGCAGCGCCGTCGAGGCGAACGCCCGCCTGGCCCGGTTGCCTGGGTTCCTCATCGGCGACGTCGAGCAGGTCGCCGAAGAGGGCTACCGCGCGTGCATGGAAGGCGCGGTGATCAGCGTTCCCGGCGCGGTGAACCAGGCCGTTACCCTCGCTTCACGCGCCACGCCGAAGTGGCTGTTGCGAAGGATTGCGGGTACGCTCGCGCGCAGGGCCGGGTAGGGGCGTTGCGCGAGCCTTCGCAGAAGGCGCCGCCGGCGAAACCCCCAATGCTCTTTCCCTCGTTCCCGCAAGGCCGCACTGGACAACGGAGCTCTCGATGATCGAACACACGCTTGACATGAAGGACGGCATTCTCTTCCTGCACCCGCGCGCGGCGCTGGACGAGGACGATTTCGCCGAGCTCAGCCAGGTCGTGGACCCCTACATCCTCGAGCATGGCGGACTGAAGGGCGTGGTGATCGAAGCGCCGGCGTTCCCGGGCTGGGATACGTTCGGCGCGATGGTTGCGCACTTCCGGTTCGTGAAGGACCACCAGAAGGCCATCAAGAAGGTCGCCCTGGTCACCGACTCGCCGGTCGGAAGCGTGGCAGAGCACCTGGCATCGCACTTCGTATCGGCGCAGATCCAGCATTTCGGATCGAGCAGCCTGCCGGCGGCGAAAGCCTGGGTGCTGTCGCCGTCGTAGCGACGGCGAAGCGCCGACGCGGAACAACGGTCAGCGGCTGCGTTGCTTCAGCAGCCGGCTTTGCTCGCGCTTCCAGTCCTTGTCGGCTTCACTCGCGCGCTTCTCGAATTGCCGCTTGCCCTTGGCCAGCGCGATCTCGAGTTTGATGCGGCCCTTGACGAAGTGCATGTCGAGCGGCACGAGCGAATAGCCGGCCCGCTCGACCTTGCCGATCAGCTTCCGGATCTCGGCCGCGTTGAGCAGCAGCTTGCGGGTGCGCATCGGGTCGGGCGTGATGTGCGTCGAGGCCGTCTTCAGCGGCGTGATGTGGCCGTTGAGCAGGAACAGTTCGCCGTCGCGGACGATGACGAAGGCCTCGCCGAGTTGCACCTGGCCCGCGCGTATCGACTTGACCTCCCAACCCTCGAGCACGAGCCCGGCTTCGAACCGTTCCTCGATCGAGTAGTCGTGATGCGCCTTCTTGTTCTGGACGATCGCCACGCGGGAACGGCCTGCGAGTGTGAATAGAATTCGAGTGTAGGGCAGTTCGCGCGCCCTCCCGCTCGACCGGCCTGCCTGCGATGCCCCACGTCCAACGCTCCGTCTACGTCCACTACAGCGCCGAACAGATGTTCGACCTGGTCGAGGACGTGGAGTCGTATCCGCAGTTCCTGCCGTGGTGCGCGGGCTCCCGGATCGTGGCGGACCACGAAGGCGGCATGGACGCGAGCATCGACATTTCGTACCGGGGCATCCGCGCGAGCTTCACCACGCGCAACCAGCACCGGTACCCGGAGCAGATCCGCCTCGAACTGGTCGACGGGCCCTTCCGCTCGCTGATCGGGCACTGGGATTTCCTCCCGCTGCGGGCGGGCGCGTGCAAGGTCCAGCTGTCGCTCGACTACGAGTTCGCCAGCGGCCTGCTCGGGCGCGCGGTGGCTCCCGTGTTCGATGCGATCGCGAACTCGATGGTGGATTCCTTTGCGCAGCGCGCCGAGCAGATGTATGGCCCCGCCTGACGTTCGCATCACGGTCGTCTACTGCGCGCCCGGGTGCGAGGACGTCAGCGAAGTGACGCTGCCGGCTGGATCGACGGTGGGCGATGCGATCGGTGCGGCCGGTGTCCTGGTGCGCCGCCCGGAGGTGGCAGCGTCACCGCCGGAGGTCGGGATCTGGGGACGTTCGTGCGCGCTGACGCAGCCCGTGCTGGACGGCGACCGCGTCGAGATCTACCGACCGCTGACGGTCGATCCGAAGGAAGCGCGACGCGTGCGCGCCGAGGTCAGGCGCCGGCGTTCCACCCGGGCCTGAGGCCTTCGCCGCTCAGTTGCAGACCTGCTGGATCGCCTTGCGCGTGCGTTCGATCTCGCTGGCGCGCTGCGCGTCGTCGAGGATCTCGCGGTTGCCCGCAGCGTCGGTGCGCGAGATGCGCACGCCGTCTTCCAGCGATCGCAGGTACCCGCGCGACCGCTCGCAGTCCGCCGCCTTCGCGGCCGACTTCTGCTGCTCTTCCTGCGCCTTGCGCTCGCCGTCGGCGCGTTCCTGCTGGCGCTTGCGGAATTCCATGTCGCGCTCGGCAATCGACTTGGGTCCAGTGGAGGCGGCGGGCGAGGGGGCGGCTCCTTCCGCGTTCGCGGCGGCACCGCCCGGCGTTGCGGGCTGGGGAGCCGGCGCCGGTGCGACAACCGTTGGCTGGCGAATGATCTGCGTCGACTTGATGTTCGCCGGGGGCGGGCGGTCCGAGTACACGACCCGGCCGCTGTCCTCTTTCCAGGCCCACTGCCCGACGGCGCCGCCTGCGTAGACGGCCGCAATGGTGGCAACGGCGAGCGCCGCGAGGCGCCGGGTTCGGGGTCGAAAGGTCATGGGGTCATTCTCCGAGGAGAACCATTCTCCGACAGCAGGCGCCAGGCGGGCAAGGTGCCGGTCCGCCGAAGAACGCCGAAGTTGTCCGCCATTTAGCCTTGGGACGATCGCGTATACTCCGCTTTTGCGTCATGAGGACAACTATGCGGTTGGTTCAGAAGGCGCTGACCTTCGATGACGTGTTGCTCGTCCCCGCCTACTCGGCGGTACTTCCCCGCGACGTGCAACTGGCGACAAAACTCTCCCGGAACATCGCACTGAACATCCCGCTCGTATCGGCGGCGATGGATACCGTTACCGAAGCCAGCCTCGCGGTCGCACTCGCGCAGGAAGGCGGCATCGGCATCGTGCACAAGAACATGCCGCCCGCCAAGCAGGCCGCCGAGGTGCTCAAGGTCAAGCGCCACGAGGCGGGCGTGCTGCGCGACCCGATCACGATCACGCAGGACATGACGGTGCGTGACGCGATCGACCTGCAGCGCGCGAACAAGATCTCCGGGCTGCCGGTGGTGGAGGGCAAGCGCGTGGTCGGCATCATCACGAACCGTGACCTCCGCTTCGAAACCCGGTATGACGCGCCGATCCGCGAAATCATGACGCCGCGCGAGCGGCTTGTGACGGTCCGCGAAGGGGCGAGCCTCGAGGAAGCCAAGGCGCTGATGCACAGGCACCGCCTCGAGCGCGTGCTGGTGATCGACGGCAACGACGAGTTGCGCGGCCTGATCACCGTGAAGGACATCACGAAGGCCACCGAGCATCCACTTGCCGCCAAGGACGAGCTGGGCAAGCTTCGCGTCGGCGGCGCGATCAGCACGGGTCCCGATTCGGACGAGCGCGCCGAGCGCATGGTGAAGGCGGGGGTCGACGTGCTGGTCGTCGACACCGCGCATGGCCACCATCAGGGCGTGCTCGACCGCGTGAAGTGGGTCAAGAAGAACTTCCCCGCCGTCGACGTGATCGGCGGCAACGTGGCGACCGCGGACGCGGCGCGTGCCCTCGTCGAGGCGGGCGCGGACGGCGTCAAGGTGGGCATCGGGCCGGGCTCGATCTGCACCACCCGCATCGTCGCAGGCGTCGGCGTTCCGCAGATCACCGCGGTGTCGGACGTTGCGCTGGCGCTCGCCGGGACCGGCGTGCCGCTCGTCGCCGACGGCGGTATCCGCTATTCGGGCGACATTTCGAAGGCCGTCGCGGCCGGCGCCTACGCCGTCATGATGGGCGGCATGTTCGCCGGCACGGAGGAAGCGCCGGGCGAGGTGATCCTCTACCAGGGCCGCTCCTACAAGAGCTACCGCGGCATGGGCAGCCTGGGCGCGATGACCGAAGGTTCGGCCGAGCGCTACTTCCAGGACAACGACTCCAACGTCGACAAGTTCGTGCCGGAAGGCATCGAAGGCATGGTGCCCTACAAGGGCAGCGTCCTGGCGATCATCTTCCAGCTCATCGGCGGTCTTCGCTCGAGCATGGGCTACTGCGGCTGCGGCTCGATCGACGAGATGCGTAACAAGGCGCAGTTCGTCGAGATCACTGCCGCGGGGATGCGCGAGTCGCACGTGCACGACGTTCGAATCACCAAAGAGGCGCCGAACTACCGGCTGGAGACCTGAGGGTCCCGGTGACAGCCGCCTTTCCGTCCGCCCTGTCCAACGCCGCGGACGTTCGTTCCGCTTCGCTCCAGCTCGATCGGCCCGCCCGTGGCCGCACGCATCCATGAACCACGACAAGATCCTGATCCTCGACTTCGGCTCGCAGGTCACGCAACTGATCGCGCGGCGCGTGCGCGAGGCCAGCGTGTACTGCGAGATCCATCCGGCGGACGTGAGCGACGCCTTCGTCCGCGATTTCGCGCCCAGGGGCGTGATCCTCTCCGGCAGTCACATGTCGGCCTACGAGGAGGCCACCGACCGTGCGCCCCAGGCGGTGTTCGAGCTCGGGGTCCCGGTGCTTGGCATCTGCTACGGCATGCAGACGATGGCGCAGCAGCTCGGCGGCCGCGTCGAGGGCGGGCACACGCGGGAGTTCGGCTATGCCGAAGTGCGCGCCCGCGGCCACACGCGCCTGCTCGCCGGCATCGAGGACGAACGCAGTCCCGAGGGCTACGGCCTGCTGAAGGTCTGGATGAGCCACGGCGACAAGGTCGTCGAGACGCCGCCGGGCTTCAAGCTGATGGCGTCGACCGAGAGCTGCCCGGTGGCGGGCATGGCGGACGAGGCGCGCCGCTTCTACGGCGTGCAGTTCCACCCGGAGGTCACCCACACGCTGCAGGGCCAGGCGATCCTGAACCGCTTCGTGCTCGAGATCTGCGGCTGCAGGGCCGACTGGGTGATGGGCGACTACGCGGCCGAAGCCGTCGAGAAGGTACGCGCGCAGGTCGGCGACGAGGAGGTGATCCTCGGCCTGTCCGGCGGCGTCGATTCGTCGGTTGCGGCGGCGCTGATCCATCGCGCGATCGGCAAGCAGCTGACCTGCGTGTTCGTCGACACCGGCCTGCTCCGGCTGCAGGAGGGACAGCAGGTCATCGACACGTTCCAGAAGCACATGGGCATGAAGCTCATCGCGATCGACGCGACCGCGCGCTTCATGAACGCGCTGAAGGGCGTCGCCGATCCGGAGGAGAAGCGCAAGATCATCGGCCGCGAGTTCGTTCACGTGTTCCAGGAGGAAGCGGCGAAGCTGCCGAATGCGAAATGGCTCGCGCAGGGCACGATCTATCCCGATGTGATCGAGTCGGCCGGCGCCAAGACCAAGAAGGCCACGACGATCAAGAGTCACCACAACGTCGGCGGGCTGCCCGAGACGCTGCACCTGAAGTTGCTCGAACCGTTGCGCGAACTCTTCAAGGACGAGGTGCGCAACCTCGGCCTCGCGCTCGGCCTGCCGCGCGACATGATCTTCCGCCACCCGTTCCCGGGTCCGGGGCTGGGCGTGCGCATCCTCGGCGAGGTGAAGAAGGAGTACGCCGACCTGTTGCGACGCGCGGACGCGATCTTCATCGAGGAACTGCGGGCGTCCGGCTGGTACGACCGCACCAGCCAGGCCTTCGCGGTCTTCCTTCCCGTGAAGAGCGTCGGCGTGATGGGCGACGGCCGGACCTACGAATGGGTCGTCTCGCTGCGCGCGGTGCAGACGTCGGACTTCATGACGGCGCACTGGGCGCACCTTCCGCATGAACTGCTGGGCCGCGTCTCCAACCGCATCATCAACGAGGTGCGCGGGATCAACCGCGTCGTCTACGACATCAGCGGCAAGCCGCCGGCGACGATCGAGTGGGAATGATTGACGCGGTGCGCAAGCGGCACCAGCCGGGCCACCTTGCCGCAGCCCTTCCCGGAAGCTGGTCGCCAGGCTGCACCCCAGGATCTCGCGGCGTACAGTCGCTTCCGCTGGATCGAGATCAAGCGCCGGAACGCGCGCCCGGCTAGCCTTCCAACCGGTCGCCGCCGGCGCCGCGGCATCGATCCTGCGTCCGACCCGATCGAGCGAGGGGACACATGGCCAGGCCGTATCCGCCGCTGAAACTGCACGTTCCCGAGTCCGCTGAACGACCCGGTCGCGCGCCCGATTTCTCTTACCTGCACCTGAAGGCCGCCGGCGAGACGCGCCGGCCGCCGGTGGAGTCGCTGCCTTCGGAGACGAGCGACCTCGCGTACGGCCTTGTGCGGGTGCTCGACGACGAAGGGCGGGCGGTCGGGCCATGGAAACCGGAGGTCGAAACGCAGCTGCTGATCACCGGGCTGCGGGCAATGATGAGCGTGCGCGTGTACGACGCCCGCATGCTGACCGCACAGCGGCAGAAGAAGATGTCGTTCTACATGCAGAGCCTGGGCGAGGAGGCGATCAGCATCGGCCAGGCGATGGCGCTGGAGCCGGACGACATGTGCTTCCCGACCTATCGCCAGCAGGGCATCCTCATTGCCCGCGGCTGCAGCCTGGTCGACATGATGTGCCAGTTGTTCTCCAACACGCGCGATCCGATCAAGGGCCGGCAGATGCCGATCCTCCACTCGTCGCGGAAGCACGGCTTCTTTTCGCTGGCCGGCAACCTGGGACAGCAGTTCGTCCAGGCGGTCGGCTGGGCGATGGCGTCGGCGATCAAGGGCGGCACGCAGATCGCGTCGGCCTGGATCGGCGATGGCTCCACGGCCGAGCCGGACTTCCACAACGCGCTGACGTTCGCGGCCGTGTATCGGGCGCCGGTCATCCTGAACGTCGTCAACAACCAGTGGGCGATCTCCTCGTTCCAGTTCATCGCCGGCGGGGAGGCGACCACCTTCGCCGCGCGCGGCGTGGGCAACGGCATTGCCTCGCTGCGCGTCGACGGCAACGACTTTCTCGCGGTCTATGCGGCGTCGAACTGGGCCATCGAGCGCGCCCGGCGCGGACTCGGGCCGACCCTGATCGAGTGGATCACCTATCGTGCCGGCGCCCATTCCACCGCGGACGATCCGACCAAGTACCGGCCCTCCGATGACTGGGCCCGCTTTCCTCTCGGCGATCCGGTACGGCGGCTGAAGCAGCACGTGATCTCCATCGGCGCGTGGTCGGAAGCGGAACACGAACGTGCGC
Source organism: uncultured beta proteobacterium (assembly GCA_963726405.1). Lineage (GTDB taxonomy): Bacteria > Pseudomonadota > Gammaproteobacteria > Burkholderiales > Burkholderiaceae_F > JAOUJD01. Next base: position 594,369 of record CAVSCF010000001.1, read on the forward strand.
AGAAGGAGGTCGAAGAGCAGGTGATTGCCGCGCAGAAGGAGGCCGAGAGCTACGGCACCCTGGCGAGCGGTCCGCTGCCGAGCGCCGCGCTGATGTTCGACGACGTTTACGAGACGATGCCGGAGCACCTGCGCCGGCAGCGCCAGCAATTGGGGGTGTGACGATGGCGTCGATGACGATGGTGCAGGCCATACGCTCCGCCCTCGACGTGATGCTGGGACGGGACGAAGACGTCGTGATCTTCGGCGAAGACGTTGGTTTCTTCGGCGGCGTGTTCCGCTGCACCGAGGGCCTGCAGGCGAAGTACGGCAGCTCGCGCGTGTTCGACACGCCGATCGCTGAAGGCGGGATCGTCGGCACCGCGGTCGGCATGGGCGCCTACGGCCTGCGGCCGGTCGTGGAGATCCAGTTCGCCGACTACATGTACCCGGGTTACGACCAGATCGTCTCGGCGGCGGCACGGCTGCGGTACCGCTCGGCCGGCGACTTCATCGCGCCGCTGACCGTCCGCATGCCGTGCGGCGGCGGCATCTACGGCGGCCAGACGCACAGCCAGAGCCCGGAGGTGCTGTTCACCCACGTGTGCGGCCTGCGCACGGTGATGCCCAGCAATCCCTACGATGCGAAAGGGCTGCTGATCTCCGCGATCGAATGCAACGACCCCGTGATCTTCCTCGAGCCCAAGCGCATCTACAACGGACCGTTCGACGGCCATCATGACCGGCCGGTGGTGCCGTGGTCCGCCCATCGGCTCAGCGAGGTCCCGGAGGGTCACTACACCGTGCCGCTCGAGTCGGCCTCCGTGATCCGGCCGGGAAACGAGCTCACGGTGATCACCTACGGAACGATGGTGTGGGTATCGGAGACGGCGGCCAGCGAGACCGGCGTCGATGCCGAGATCATCGACCTGCGCAGCCTGTGGCCGCTCGACCTGAAGACCATCGTCGATTCGGTGAGACGGACCGGCCGCTGCGTGATCGTGCACGAGGCCACGCGCACCAGCGGATTCGGCGCGGAGCTGACCGCCCTGGTCCAGGAGCACTGCTTCCATCACCTCGAAGCGCCGATCGAGCGCGTCACGGGTTGGGACACGCCGTACCCGCACGCCCAGGAGTGGGCGTACTTCCCTGGGCCCACGCGGGTCGGCGAAGCGTTCAAGCGTGCGATGGAGGCCAAGTGATCGACGACCCCCACGTTTGCGGCTGCGCCGCTGCACTGCCCCCCGAGGAGGCGCAGGCCTCCCTTGGGGCGGCCCGGCAGGAGGCCTGATGGGAATCCACGTGATCAAGATGCCGGACATCGGCGAAGGCATCGCCGAGGTCGAGCTGGTCGGTTGGCACGTCCAGCCCGGGGACACGGTCGCCGAGGATCAGCCGCTCGCTGACGTGATGACGGACAAGGCCACGGTGGAGATCCCGTCGCCGGTGAAGGGCAAGGTGATTTCGCTCGGGGGCAAGGTCGGCGACGTGATGGCCGTCGGCACCGAACTGATCCGTCTCGAAGTGGACGGAGGCGGCAACCTTGCGGCCGGGATGTCGCCGGCCGCGGTGCGCGTGGCGCCTGCGCCGGCTGCGGCACCGGCACCGTCACGCGCGCCGGCCGCGGCAACGGCGCCGGCGGCAGTGACCCCTGCGGTCGTGTCGGCACCGCCGTCGGCAGAACCGCAGGTGCGGTCGGCTCCGGTCGTCACGCGGGCGGTGGCGCGCGCGCCGGGGGACAAGCCGATCGCGTCGCCGGCGGTGCGTCGCCGCGCCTGGGAGCTCGGCATCGAACTGAAGTTCGTGCCGGGCAGTGGCAGCGCGGGACGCATCCTGCACGAGGACATCGAAGCCTACCTCGGTAGAGGCGGCGCGCCGGGAGCGGCAGCCGCCCGCCAGGTCGAACGGCACGACGAGGAGCACGTGCAGGTCATCGGCCTGCGTCGCAAGATCGCGCAGAAGATGCAGGAGGCGAAGCGCCGCATCCCGCACTTCACCTACGTCGAGGAGATCGACGTCACCGAGCTGGAAGCCCTGCGCGCGCAGTTGAACGAGCGCCACGCGTCGGCGCGCGGCCGCCTGACGCTGCTGCCGCTGCTGGCCCGGGCGATCGTGCTCGCGTTGCGCGACTTCCCGCAGGTCAACGCGCGTTTCGACGACGATGCCGGTGTCATCACGCGCTACGGCGCCGTGCACCTGGGCATCGCCACGCAGACCGAGGGCGGGCTGATGGTGCCGGTGCTGCGCCACGCGGAGGCGCGCGATCCGTGGTCGACGGCCGCGGAAATCGTGCGCCTGGCCGAGGCGGCGCGCAGCGGCAAGGCCACGCGCGAGGAACTCGCGGGCTCGACGCTGACGATCACCAGTCTCGGTGCGCTTGGCGGAATCGTCAGCACGCCGGTGATCAACTATCCGGAGGTCGCGATCGTCGGCGTCGGCCGCATCGTGGAACGGCCGATGATTCGCGCCGGCCACATCGAGGCGCGCAAGCTGATGAACCTGTCGTCCTCGTTCGATCATCGCGTGATCGACGGCGCGGACGGCGCGCGCTTCGTGCAGGCGGTGCGCGGGCTGCTCGAGTGCCCGGCACTGCTATTCGTGGAGTAGGCGATGGACGCTCGACTGCTCGTGATCGGTGGTGGACCTGGCGGCTACGTCGCGGCGATCCGCGCCGCGCAACTCGGCATTTCGACCGTCCTGGTCGAGGGTGAGCACCTGGGCGGGACGTGCCTGAACGTCGGCTGCATCCCGTCGAAGGCGCTGATCCACGTGGCCGGCGAATTCGAGAAGGCGCGCCGCTACGAGAGCGACAACGCGCTCGGCATCCGCGTGCAGCAGGCGACGTTCGACCCGGCGCAGGCGATGCGCTGGAAGGACGGCGTCGTGCGCCGCCTGACCGGGGGGGTCGCCACGCTACTGCGCAAGCACGGCGCACAGGTGATCGACGGCTGGGCGGAGATCGTCGATGGCAAGACCGTCGACGTGCGCACGCGCAGCGAGGGCGGCTGGCAGACGCGCCGGCTCACCTGCGAACACCTGCTGCTCGCGCCCGGCTCCGTGCCGGTTGCGCTGCCATCGCTGCCCTTCGGCGGGCCGGTGCTCTCGTCGACCGAGGCGCTGGCGCCGGCGGTCGTTCCGGGCCGGCTGGTCGTCGTCGGCGCTGGCTACATCGGGCTGGAACTCGGCATCGCCTATCGCAAGCTGGGCGCCGAGGTCACGGTGATCGAGGCGCTGTCGCAGGTCCTGCCGGCCTACGACGCTGAACTGGCACGCCCGGTGGCGGCATCTCTGCGCGGCCTGGGCATCACGGTGCACCTGGGCTGCACGGTGCAGGGCCTGGGAGAGCGCGGCGACACGGTGCGCATGCGCGATGCCCAAGGCACCGAGCGGGAAGTGCCCGCGGATCAGGTGCTCGTGGCGATCGGACGTCGCCCGCGCACTGAGGGCTGGGGCCTGGAGCGCCTGCAACTGGACATGGCCGGGCGCTTCATCAAGGTGGACGCGCAATGCCGCACCTCCATGCGCAACGTGTGGGCGATCGGCGACGCCACGGGCGAACCGATGCTCGCCCATCGCGCCAGCGCCCAGGGCGAGCTGGTGGCCGAAGTCATCGGCGGCGCGCGGCGGCGCTTCGAGCCAATGGCGATCCCGGCCGTGGTGTTCACGGACCCGGAGGTCGTGACGGCGGGGCTGTCGCCGGACGAGGCTCAGCAGGCCGGACTCGATTGCATCCATGCGCAGTTTCCGTTCACCGCCAACGGCCGCGCGTTGACGCTCGAGGGCGGCGAGGGCTTCGTGCGCGTGGTCGCCCGGCGCGACAACCACCTGATCGTCGGCTGGCAGGCCGTCGGACGGGACGTGTCCGAACTCGCGGCCGCTTTCGCCCAGTCGATGGAGATGGGCGCGCGCCTGGACGACATCGCCGGAACCATCCACGCGCATCCGACGCTCGGCGAAGCCGTGCAGGAGGCGGCGCTGCGGGCCTTGGGTCACGCGCTGCACGTCTGAGCGCGACGCGCCGTGGCGGCCCGACCGCGCCGGGCGCGCGCTCAGGCGCCGGCGGCGATCGCCTGCGCGGCAACGTAGCCGGACGACCACGCCCACTGGAAGTTGTAGCC
>CAVSCF010000002.1:0-108315 GCA_963726405.1 uncultured beta proteobacterium
CTGCAGCGCCAGCAGGATCACGGCGCCGGTGACGACGCCGAGCGCGGCCTTGGCCCACACCCAGCGGGCGCCGATCAGATGCGGTCGCGCAACCACCAGCAACATGCCCGTGAGCAGCATCACGATCATCGACGGCACGATGAGCGCGCCGCAGATCAGGGCGATTGCCGCATGCATGGTCGCGGTCGCGCTCGGCGACGTCGCGTCGATCGTGTCGGCGAGGACGAGCGAGACGAGGATTCCGCCCGCCAGGCCGACAAGGCTCGCGTAGTGCAGCAGCTTGATCACGTTCTTCCACATGGCACGGGCTCCTGCAGGAACCCGTAGTGTGCCGCGAACCGGCGCCGCGCTCGAGCGGCGCGCGGCGGAAGAACGGGCAATCAGGCGGCGAGCGCCAGCCTGCCCGTACGCACCCCGCGCGTCACGAAATTCACGGCGCTGTCCACCACGTGGTGGTCGCGCAGGATGCGGCGGTGGCCGAGTCCCTCGGTGGCGATCAGCCGCGCGCCGGTGCCCATGGTGTACGCGTAGCCGTGCGCGATCGGGACCTCCTCGTCGGCGACGTCGTGCGCGATCAGCAGGGGCGTGCGGATCCGGCGGGCGATCCACGGCTGCATCACCAGGCGTTCCATGGCGACGCCGGCCGTGGACTCGGCCTGTTCCTGGATCGCGGGCAGCAGTCGCTCGGGCGCGCCGAGCATCCGCGCCAGGTGGAACAGGTACGGGCGCGGATCGGAGGGCGGTGCGATCAGCACGGCGCCCGCGAGCGGCCGGCGCGAGGACGACAGCGCCGAGGCCAGCGCCGCGGCGCCGAGCGAGTGGGCGATGCCGCCGACCAGGTTCGGGGTCTCGGCCATCAACTTCTCGGTCGAACGGATCATCGCCGGCAACGAGGTCGTGTCGCCGTCGCTGCGCCCGTGGGCGACGTGATCGAACGCCAGGACGGCGAAGCCGCGCTCGGTCAGCGGCGCGACGAACGCTTCCATCTGCTGCGCCCAACCGTTCCAGCCGTGGGCCAGCAGCACGGTCGGCGCATCCGCGTCGCCCCAGCGATAGGTCGTCACCTTTCCATCCGCGACCTCCAGCACGCCGACATGGGGCCTCGCGCCGCGAAACCGCTGCCGCTCGAGGGCGGGACGGAGCGTGGTGAAGAATTGGCGCGCGATCGACGCCGAGGTGCGGCCGGGCGCGACGGCGGAGGCCGCGCGCACGGCGGCGCGCAAGGAAGCGGTCTTTAGCGACCATTCGGTCGCTTTTAAGGCGTCGGAAAGCGTCATGGCGGTTCCTTCAAGGGTCAGTCAGGGAGGGGCGCTACGGGGTGAAGAGCAGGTCGAACGCTCGTTCCGACTCGCGGATGGCGTGGCGGTCGCCGAGCAGCCGCAGCATGCTGTCGCATGCCGAGGCGAGCCCGATCGCCACCATGACGACCTGCTTCGGGGAAAGCTGTGTCTTCGTCTGCTTCAGCTCGATCGCCTTTGCGGCCTGCCGTTCGAGATACGCGAGCCAGTCGGTCCAGCCGGCCACCAGGGTCTCGCGCACTTCGCCAGGCTGGTCGTCGAACTCGAGGCGTGCGGCGTTCAGCGGACAGCCGCCCTCGAGGCCGGTATCGGCGATCCAGCCGAGCCAGTGGCGAAAGATCGCGCGCAAGCGGGGCAGACCGACCGGCGACGAAAGCGCCGGCAGCAGCACGCGCTCGCGGAAGAGCTCCGTGGTCCGGTGCACGACGGCGAGCTGCAGCGCTTCCTTGTTCGGAAAGTGGCGCAGCAGCCCCCCCTTGGACCAGCCGGCGCGCTCGGCCACCGGCGCGAGCGTCAGCGCGGCCAGACCGATGCGGCTGGCTTCGCGCATCGCCGCGTCGATCAATGCGAGTCTGGCTTCGTCACCGCGTTGCATGGGCGAAATTTAGCAACCATTCGGTCGCTTTGTCAAGCTGGAGCGAAACCCGGGCGGGGCGCCATCGGGTAGTGTTTGCCGCCAACGAACGCCGCGCGCGACGGCGCGACAATTCCCCGTGACTCCAGCCCTCACCCATGATCTGCAGCACCTGGACGACGTGCTTGCCCGCACCGTCGACGAGGCCCTGTCCATCCTCGCTTCGCTCGATCACCGGCCCGTCGCCGTCGCCCCGGGGGCGCGGCTGTCGCCCGAAGGGCTCGACGAGACCGGGGCGGGGTTTGCGGCCGCCCTTGATCGTTTCAACACGCGGTTCGCCGGGGGATTCTCGGCCTCGGCCGGACCACGCTACCTCGGGTTCGTGACCGGAGGCGCGACACCGGCGGCACTGGCCGGCGACTGGCTGACATCCGCCTGGGACCAAAACCCGACGTCGGGCCTTGACTCGGCGGCACCGGACCTCGAACGCGAAACGCTCGCGTGCCTGCGCTCCCTGTTCGGCCTGTCCGACGCGCACGGCGGCGCCTTCGTCACCGGGGCGACGATGGCGAACTTCGTTGGCCTCGCGCTGGGCCGAGAGTGGATCGGCGAGCGGCACGGAGTGCGCGTGGCGGAACAGGGCGCAGCCGCGCTCGGGCCCGTGCGAATCCTGTCGGGCGCGGCGCATTCCAGCATCTACAAGGCCGCCTCGATGCTCGGGCTCGGTCGATCCGCGGTCGCGACCGTGCCGGTCCTGCCGGAGCGCGAGGCCGTCGACGTCGCCGCCCTGGACGCGCGCCTGGCTGCACTCCATGGCGAGCCGTGCATCGTCGTTGCCACTGCGGGGACGGTGAACACCGTCGACTTCGACGACCTCGTCGCGATCGCCGCACTGCGCGAACGTCACCCGTTCTGGCTGCACGTCGATGCGGCGTTCGGCGCGTTCGCGGCCGTCTCACCGGAGCACGCCGCACGCGTCGACGGCCTCGATCTCGCGGACTCGATCTGCATCGACGCGCACAAGTGGCTCAACGTGCCATATGACGCGGCGATGCAGTTCACCCGGCGCACGGACCTGCAACTGCGGGTCTTCATGAACAGCGCCGCCTACCTCGGCGACGCCGGCGCACGCCCTGACTTCGTCCACCTGACGCCCGAGAACTCGCGCCGCCTGCGCGCGCTGCCGACGTGGTTCGCGCTGCGCGCCTACGGGCGAGCGGGCGTGCAGGAGATCGTGCGCAGTTGCTGCCGGCACGCGGCCGACCTTGGCGACCGCATTGCCCGCTCGGGTCGCTTTCGCCTGCTCGCGCCGGTCCGCATGAACGTCGCGTGCTTCACCTTGCGCGATGCATTGCCGGGTGCCGCGGGCGAGGCGGCCGTGCAGGACTTCGTCCGGCGCGTGCGGGACGGCGGCGAACTGTTCATCACGCCGACCGTCTTCCAGGGCCATTGGGGACTGCGGGCCGCCTTCAGCAACTGGCGCACGACGGCGGCGGACGTCGATCGCGCGTGGCGCGCGCTCGAGGCGGCTGCGCCGGATTGAGCTCCACGAGCAGGCGACGCCCACCCGCTTGCGCGGTCAACCCGCGTGGAAGCGCCCCCGACGCTCCGCTGAGCGTCCTCGTGATCGGCCGACAGTGCACGCCCCGCCTTGACCCGCCTGACCCCGCTACGATCCGGCGCCATGCATTCCGCTGCTTTCCGGCGCGTCTTCGCCGCCGACGTGATCTCCACGTTCGGCTCGCTGATGAGCCGCCTGGCCATCCCGTGGCTGGCGGTGCTCGTGCTCGACGCCGGCCCGGCGGCGATGGCCTTGCTGGCGGCGGCGGACGTTGTCGCCGGCGCGCTCGCGGCGTTGCTGCTGGGCGTGCTCGTCGATCGCCTGCCGAAGCGCGGATCGATGATCGCGTGCGACCTGCTGCGGGCGGCCGCGCTGCTCGCGATCCCGCTGCTCACGTGGTCGGGTCATCTTTCGATCGGCGCGCTGATCGCGGTGGTCGCGTTCAACGGCGCGCTGACGGTGGCCTTCGAACTGGCGCAGTCGGCATGGATCGCCCGGCACACGGAGACCGACGCCCTCGCGGGTCGCAATTCGGCGTTGGCGGCGGGAAGCGCGGTCACTGAAGCCGCCTCGTTCGGTCTGACGGGCTGGATCTTCCAGCTCGCCGGCGCTGCGATCGCCATCGTCGCCGACGCGCTCACCTACGTCGCGTCGGCGCTGCTGCTCGTCAGGGTCGACGAGACGCCGCCTCCGCCGAGGGAAGAGACCGCCGGCATCACGTTGCGCGGGGCGCTGAAGTCCTTCGCTGCCGAGGTGCGCGACGGCCTGCAAACGGTCGTCGTTCATCCAACGCTGCGCGCGCTCGCGAGCATCGCGGCGCTCACGGCCTTCGGCTCCAGTTTCGCCGCGACGACGTACATGATCTACGTCGCACGCGACCTCGCCTTCTCCACGGGCGCGCTCGGAATGATCTTCGCCCTCGGCGGCCTCGGCTCGCTCGCCGGTGCGTGGGGGGTCGCGAATCTCGCGCGGCGCGTTCCGCCGCACCGGTTGCTGATCGCCGGCCTCTTTGTATGGGCCATCGGCAGCGCCGCCGCACCCCTCGCCGCGTCCGCCACCGTGCTCGGCGCCCTCCTCCTCTGCGCGCAGCAACTGATCGGCGATGCCGGCGGCATCACGGTCCACATCGCCGATCGCACGCTGCGCCAGTCGCACACGCCGCAGACGCATCTCGCGCGGGTCGACGCTTCGATCCGCACCGTCACGCACGTGTTCACCCTCGCCGGGGCGCTGCTGAGCGGGGCGCTCGCGGAGGCGTTCGGGGCGCGGCCACTGCTGTTCGCCTCGTCCGCCCTGATCGCGGTCGCCGGCGCCGTGGCGTTGTTCGCCCTGCACGCCGCAGGCGAGAATCGCGGCACCGCGGAGCCCCGCGACCCCGGACGAAGAGCCACATGATCGACACCGAGTATTGCCAGACGATGGCGGCCTACAACGCCTGGATGAACCGCACCGTCTACGCGGCCGCCGCGCAGCTGACCGACGAAGATCGCAAGGCCGACCGGGGAGCCTTCTTCGGCTCGATCCACTCGACACTGAACCACATCCTCTGGGGTGACCGCATCTGGCTGCCGCGCTTCAACGGCGGGAACTACCCGGCCGGCCGCGTCGGGGAGGACCTGTACGACGATTTCGCGGCGTTGCAGGCAGCGCGTCAGGCCATGGACGACGAGATCACCGCGTGGGCCGCACAGCTGGACGACGCCCAACTGGCTGGCACGCTCACCTGGTTCTCCGGCATCGCCAAGCGCGAGATGTCACGCCCGCGCTGGCTCTGCGTCACGCAGATGTTCAATCACCAGACCCATCACCGCGGGCAGGCCACGACGCTGCTCAAGCAGGCCGGCATCGATCCGGGCGTGACCGATCTGCCGTGGGCGCCGCTGACGCGCGATATGCAGCAGCGGGTAGTGCTCGGCGAAGCGTTCGACCTGTAGCCGGTCCCTGCACTGGATGTTCCGCGGCCCGGCAACCCCGGTCGTATCACCTTGTATCCGGTCACCTTGCCGTGCCGATGGTCACGTCCTGATCCTTCAACGCGAGCACACGTCACGGCCACCCGGCGCTGAGTTCCCCGAGCCGCGCTCCGAACGCCGTTACCGGGGCGGGCCGACGGCCGCTGTCGAGGCGGCGAGGGCCGCCTCGGCGACAATGCCGTCCTCACCCTTGGGCGACTCCGATGATTACCGTTCACCACCTGAACAACTCGCGCTCGCAGCGCGTGCTTTGGCTGCTCGAGGAACTTGGCCTCCCGTACGAGATCCGGAAATACGAGCGCGATCGCAAGACGATGCTCGCCCCGCCGGCGTTGCGCGAGGTTCACCCGCTCGGCAAGTCGCCGGTGATCACGGATGGCGACGTCACCGTCGCCGAGTCCGGCGCGATCCTCGAATACCTGGTTGAACGCTACGACGACAGGCGGCTCGCCCCCGACCGCGGTACCCCCGAGTGGCTGCGCTGGGTCTACTGGATGCACTTCGCCGAAGGCTCGGCGATGCCGCCGCTGCTGATCAAGCTCATCTGCGACAAGGTCGCGCAGTCGCCCATGCCGTTCTTCGCGAAGCCCATCGCGCGCGCGATCGCCGCCAAGGTGCAGTCGATGATGGTGACGCCGAACCTCAAGCGCCAGCTCGACTTCATGGAAGCGGAGCTCACGCAGCACAAGTGGTTCGCCGGCAAGGAGTTCAGCGCGGCCGACATCCAGATGAGCTTCCCGCTGGAAGCCGCATCGCAGCGCGCCGGCCTCGACGCCAGCCGGCCGAAACTGATGGGCTTCCTCAAGCGGATCCACGCGCGGCCGGCATACAAGAAGGCGCTCGAGCGCGGCGGGCCGTACAGCTTCGCCGAGGACTGAGCGTTCAGCGGTGCGTGCGCGACGCGGTAAAGATCGCTACAACTCGTGGTGGCGAACAGATGAGTTCAGAACCTGGAAGCCAGGTTCGGAACTGACAGGGGCGGCTCGTCGCGAAGTGACTTCAGAAGTCGGCCGTGTACCTGGTCATCCATGCCTGCGTGGTATCCGCTGAGGCGGCGGTCGACGGCCATGAGCCGACTTTCGCGGCCGCTGAGGAATTCACCTCAAAGCGGTCACTCGCGGACGACTAGCTCAGCGCAGCCGTCAAGCGCTGCAGGTTCTGGATTGCAGGGCCGGATGCGGCGGCGATCCGGGCCAGCACTGCGCGCCGCGGTGCATCGTCCTTGGCGACCTGTGCCACGGTCGCACCGAACCCGTCCAGGCGGCACGAACGAATCCAGCCGCGCACCTCCGGCGATGCGTTCCACGCAGCCTGGTTGCCCAGGCTGGTCGCCATCACCTGCAGATAGTCCTCGACCGTGTCGGTCATGGCGGCGGGCCGACACAGTCGCCGCTTCATCTCGTCGTCAGCCTGAGCCGCCTCGATGTGGCCGATCAGTGCCGCGCTGAACGTCGGCTGGTAGGTCCTGATCATTTGAAGGCGGATGACGCCGTCATCGAACACGGGGGGCACGACGGTGCCATGCGGCGAGGCCGGCAGTGCACGTGCAGTGCAGTCGACGTACAGGGTCTCGGGGTGAGCCGTCATTTCGCCGCGCTCCAGCACCATCCGGTTGGCGTCGACGTGTTGCACATGCCCCATGCGAACCGTGCTCCCAATGCCACGCAAGCACATCAGCTCGAGGCTTGTCACGGTCGCCCCGTGGAACATCGTTGGCCACACGCCCGGATCTAGTCGCATCCAGTCACCGGACGCTTCCATCTGCTCGCAGAGTTCGCGCACGCTGCCCGCCGTGGCGAAGGTCTCGTACTGGCGCGCGGTCGCGCCGATTGCCTGGTCGAAGTACTCCAGGCCCGGTTGGAAGACGACGCGGTTGAGCAACCAAGGGTCGCGCGGCAACACCCAGGTGATGCTGTCGGGCGGCGCGCCGTTGGCGAGCAGCCAGGACACGCTGTCAATGGCGGTCTTGCCGCCACCGAGCACGGTGTAGGCCTGCCGTCCGGGCGCCAGCCGCACCAGGTCGTTGGGCGGCACGCAAGTGACGCCCTCGGCCACCGTGAACTTGCGCGTGTGAGTCAGCGGGATGGATGTGCCCAGCATCGTGCCGTCCACCAGTCGCTTGCGCACGCTCACCGATTCACGCGTGCCCGATAGCAGCGAACGGATCTCGTACGACCCGGTGGCGGGGGTGCCCAGGACTTCCGACATCGGGTGAAAGCTGACCCGTCCGCTGGGCAGAAAGGTGTCGCGCATTACCTGGTGGAAATAGTCGGTCACCTCGAAGCCCGACGCCAGTTCCAGCAGACCCTGGTTGAAGCCGGAGGTGTCCTTCCGGCCATGGCCGAGCGCACGAGAGGACACGCCGTAGAAGGCCGAAGGCTGGTGCAAGCGCACGAACGAATAGGCATCGTTCCAGTGGCCGCCGGGTGCCGCCCGCCTGTCCACCATCGTGAAGCTTGCGTCGGTCTCCTTGAGCATGACGTCCACGAACGCCATCGCCGACGCGCCACAGCCCTTCACCAGATAGTCCGTCTGCAACGCCATGTCGTTCCCCTGGGCGAGTGTCGCCGGGTGCGGGCGATCCCCGGTCGGCGATCGAGCCGAATCAGCGCGTCGACGATAGTACCCAGCCGGTGATGTCGCCGTTAAAGTTCATGCAGCGGTCGGCGACGATGACACGTTCACGCCCAACAACGCTTCTGGCCACTGAAGGGCAGCTTCCGCGCGCCAAATCGCGCGACTCGCAGGAGCGCAGTGGGTCGAAAAGCGAACTTCGGTGAAGGACGCTCGCCGGCCAACCGCGGTCACTTGCTCCGCGCCACCCTCCCGAGATCTGTCTTGGTGCCTCAGCTGCCGACTGCGTCTGACCGACTCGGGGGGAGAGTCGCACGCGCGCTGAACGCCGGAAGCGACCGCTCATCGGCTGCTGTGGTCGCCGGAACAAGTCGCCGGATGGCTCAAGCATACTTATCCGAGCGACGAGAACAGGCACGTGTCACACGAGACCATCTATCGCAGCCTCTTCATTCAGACACGAGGTGCGCTGAAGAAGGAGTTGCTGCAGTACTTGAGACGCACGCGCGGCATGCGTCGGTCTCGGCATCACACGCAGAAGACGGACAACCACGGGCAGATCCTGGGCACCGTATCGATTAGCGAACGACCGGCCTCCGCCGAGGATCGCGCAGTGCCTGGTCACTGGGAGGGAGACCTGCTGTTCGGCAGCAACAACAGCCAGATCGCCACGCTGGTCGAGCGCCAGACGCGGTACCTGATGCTCGTGAAGGTGGGCGCCAAGGACACGGAGACGGTCGTCACCGCGCTGATCAAGAATGCGCGCAAGCTGCCTCAGGAGCTCTACAAATCGCTGACGTGGGATCGAGGCAAGGAGATGGCCGACCACAAGCGATTCACGCTTGCGACCCTCACATCCAGGCGCACCCTCGGGACACGGCGGGATTCCGGTCGCAAAGCGCAGTGACCTCGCGGAGCAGCGACTCCCAAACCAATTCCAGAAGTCCCGGTTTCTGCGACGTAAGGCTGTTACCCTGAATTAGTAATGTTGACGAAGAGGTCTTTGACCGGCTTCGGTTCACGTACTTCACGGAGAGTTCAATGACGTCGCAAGCAACGGGTTCGGAAGATATACAGACAGGCAGGGCATTCAATCGCTCGATGGGGCTGCTCGCTACCGTCGCGATCGCGGCCACGGTCGGACTGGTGGCCGGCAATGAGCCTGGGAGCGAGCCACATCGGAACGCATTGCAGGCCGATGCCAATGAGCAGCGGCCAGTCGGCGCGACTGTTCCCGGTGTGGATGTTCCGTTCGCGGCTCCATCGCATTTCCTGGACTCCACGTTGTCCCGGCCGGAACCAGGCAGCGACCAGCACGGCTGAGGCGAACCCGGATGCTGAACGAAGAGGGGCCGCGGTAGCGGCCCCTCTTCATTGCAGGTTCCCTGGTTCCACCAGAAGCCACACGTCTGCGTTCTGGATCGCGCCGGTTCAGCTGACGGTCGAAAGCGAGCGCTGGTCCGGCTCCGCTCTCGAAGCCGTTCCCAACACATTCATCTCCTACAACTCGCGCGCAAGAAACAGTGCGTCGGCCACCGGGTTGAAGACGTAGGGTTCGGTCGGCTTGAAGCCGAGCGCCGTGTAGAGCGCGACCGCCGCGGCCATGCTCGGGATCGTGTCGAGGCACATCCGCGCATAACCAGCCGCCCGCGCCTCGTCGCAAAGCCGTTCAGCGAGCCGCCGGCCGAGCCGCCCGCCGCGCGCATCCGGACGCAGGTACAGCCGCTTCATCTCGCACGTGCGGTCATCGACTGGACGCAGCGCGACGCAGCCGACGGCCTCGGTCCCGCGCCACGCGAGCAGGATCCGCCCCGCGGGGGGCGCGTACTTGCCCGGCAGGTCCGCCAGTTCGGCTTCGAAGCCCTGGAAGCCGAGGTCGATGTCGAGCCCATCCGCGTACTCGCGAAAGAGTCGTCGCACCTCGGGAAGGTCCCGCGGCAGTTCCGCGGGCCGGATGTCGATGGTCGTGGTCATCTCGCCAGCCGGGCGCGCGCGAGGCGGCCCGACGACGAGCGTACCTTGCCGGCCCGCAGCGGTCAGTGCGGCCGTCCGTGCGGCGGCTTCGCCAGCAGTTGCTGCAGGGTCGCGGGGTCGACCGGCTTGGTCAGGCGGTAGTCGATGCCCGCGTTCTGCGAGCGGCGGCGGTCCACGTCCTGTCCATAGCCCGTGACCGCGACCCGCGGCGTCTCCTCGAACTCGGGATCGAGCCGCAGGCGGCGCGGGTCGAGGTCCGGTTTCCGGTCCGGGGACACGGGTGCTGCCATCCTGCTGTCCTGTCTCCCGGCCCGGCGGACGCGCGAAAGCGCGGTTAGCCACGCGGGCCGTGAGCGCCCGTGGCACCTCACGTGCCCGGCGGGGCGCCTGCATCACGCCGAACCTCCGCGGCCGTGCCCGCGCGATGTGATTTGTCGACACGCCGGACACCGAAGACTCCATCGCGACAAATCGCGTGCACTCCCATCATGCGTTCCATCGAGTCAGGTGATTCGATGCGAGCCGAAAAGCTCGAATTCCCCCCTCCCAGGAGCACATCATGAACATCCGCAAACCGCTGTCCGTTCTCGCATTCGTCGCTTTCGCCGCGCCGCTCGCTGCCCACGCCGACGCCCCGTCCGGCGAGTTCTATGACCTGTACCAGAAGCTCAGCGTCGACCGCACAGCCTTGGCGGCCGACCGTGACGACGCGCGTCAGGGCACCGAGTTCTCCGCGTGGACGCTGATCGACGAAAGCAAGGCCGCCCGCACCGTCATCACCCGCGATGACGTCCGCCGCGAGCTGGCGTTGTCGCCCATGCCCGACGTCAAGGCGTGAACCGGTGACCTGGAACGAAGGGCGCCTCCGGGCGCCCTTCTTTTTCCCCACTTTTCGTTGCAGGCGCGCACCACCGGTCAGTCTTTCTGCTGCGACGCAGCGCCGATAGCTACAATCGATGACTCGACGATTACAGAAGGCGGTCTTCGGGTCATGGACAAGAAGGTCGGCGGTCCGCCCGCCGGCAGCAGCGGCGGCAAGGGCAAGGCAGGCAAGGAACCGCCGGCCCCCGCGACCAACTTCATCCGCAACATCATCGCGGCGGACCTCGCACGTGGCACGTACGAGCCCCGCCAGTGGGGCGGCCGCCCCGGCGTGTACGACGTCCACGCCGGCGCGCCGGCCGACCCGGCCAGGATCCGCACGCGCTTTCCGCCTGAGCCCAACGGCTACCTGCACATCGGCCATGCCAAGAGCATTTGCCTGAATTTCGGGCTGGCGCGCGACTTCGGCGGGCGCTGCCACATGCGGTTCGACGACACCAACCCGGTCAAGGAAGACCAGGAGTTCGTCGAAGGCATCCTCGATACCGTGCGCTGGCTCGGCTTCGATTGGCAGCACGGCCACGAGTCGAACCTGTACCACGCAAGCGATTACTTCGAGGACATGTATCGCTTCGCCGAGTACCTCATCCAGACCGGCTACGCGTTCGTCGACGAGCAGACCGCCGACGAGATGCGCGAGACGCGCGGCACCCTGACCGAGCGCGGCCTGAATTCGCCGTACCGCGACCGTCCGATCGAGGAATCCCTGCGGCTGTTCCGCGAGATGCGCGCCGGGCAGCACGCCGAAGGCAGCATGATCCTGCGCGCCAAGATCGACATGCAGTCGCCCAACATCAACATGCGCGACCCGGCGATCTATCGCATCCGCTTTGCCGAGCACCACATGACCGGCGACGCGTGGAAGGTCTATCCGATGTACTCGTATGCGCATCCGATCGAGGACGCGCTGGAGAACATCACCCACTCGATCTGCACCCTGGAGTTCGAGGACCAGCGGCCCTTCTACGACTGGGTGCTGGAGCGCATCGTGCCGCTGTTGCGCCGACCGCAGTACGAGGCGGCCAAGGCGATGCTCGACGGGATCTTCGACGGCGGGATCGAGAGCCGGCGCGAGTTCGCGCTTCGTTGCCGCAATGTCGCCGAGGAGCGGCCGGACAAGCTGGGGCACAGCCGCTACGAGCGCCGCGCCGAGGCGATGTTCGCCAGCTGGTCGAAGAACCCGGACCTCGCCGCGCAGGACGCCGACGAGTTCTTCAAGCTCCTGCGCGAGCACACGCAACACTTCACGCCGCTGCTGCAGGCCGCCCTCGACGAGCGCAAGGCCAATCCCTTCCTGCTGCCGCACCAGTACGAGTTCAATCGCCTGAACCTCAGCTACGTTGTGATGAGCAAGCGCAAGCTGATCCAGCTCGTCGAAGACAGGATCGTGGACGGCTGGGACGACCCGCGCATGCCGACCATCGTGGGCCTGCGGCGCCGCGGCTACACGCCGCAATCGCTGCAGCTCTTTTCCGAGCGCACGGGTGTCAGCAAGAGCCCGCAGTGGATCGACTACGCGCTGCTCGAACAGGCGCTGCGCGACGATCTCGACGCCCGCGCCCCGCGTGCGGTCGCGGTGCTGAAGCCGATCAGGCTCGTGCTGACCAACTTCCCGGCCGACCTCAGCGAAGACACGACGCCGCCCGTGCATCCGCACAAGCCGGAGCTCGGCGTGCGCACCATCCCGCTGCGCCGCGAGTTGTGGATCGAGGCGGACGACTTCATGGAGAACGCTCCGGCCGACTTCTACCGCCTGGCCCTCGGTCCGGGCGGCGCGCCGGGCCAGCCGGTGCGGCTGCGCTACGGCTATGTGATCCGGGCGACCGGCGTGCTGAAGAACACCGCCGGCGAGGTGGTCGAGGTGCACGCGGAGTACCTGCCGCAGACCCGGAGCGGCACGCCGGGCGCCAGCAGCGTCAAGACGAAGGCCGCGATCCACTGGCTGCCGGTGGAAGACAGCATCCCGGCCGAGATCCGCGTGTTCGACCGGCTGTTCAACGAACCGCAGCCCGACGCAGCCGGCGACTTCATGACGGTCATCAACCGGGACAGCAAGACGGTGCTGCGCGCCTTCGTCGAACCTTCGCTCGCGTACGCGAAGCCAGACGACAAGTTCCAGTTCGAGCGCAACGGGTACTTCGTCGCCGACCTGAAGGATCACACGCGGGAAATGCCGGTGTTCAACCTGGCCGTGTCGTTGAAGGATTCGTGGTCCGGACGTTAGCCGGCGCGTGCCAGGCGTTCAGCCCACGCGCAGCGCGGCCATCAGCGCCGCACCAACGCCCCGCGCGCCGCGCGCCCGCTAATCGGAATGATCGCTGACGTCGCCGGCCGGTGGATCGGCGGGCATGGCCTTCGCTGACCGCGGCGCGGGCTTCCGCTTTGCGTCCAGCTTCGCCAGCACCTCGTCGCGATAGATCGGCCGAAACGTGCTGCCGGGCCGCAGCAGCCCGCGCTCCTTCTGCAGGAACGCGAGCACGGTCGCCGCCGAATGCACCCAGTTGCGACCTCCCGATTCGGCGAAGCCGGCGCCGCCCGTCGTGCCCCGCGCGCCGAGCGGATGATCCTTGGAGTCCTTGCCCATCCAGAACCCGAGCACGACGCCACGCTCGGGACGCTCGGCAGTGCCGGGCACCCACAGGATCAGCCACACGTCGGAGGTCTTGCCGTCCGCGTTGGTCGCGGTCCCCGTCTTGCCGGCGATCTCCCCGGCCTTGTCCAGAGGGAAGGCGAGCATCCGCTTCTTCTTCTCGTCGGGCTTCAGCTTCCAGACCTCGTCGCTCAGCGGGTCGAGTCCAGGGATGACGCCGCTGCGCAGCGCCGAGGCCGTGCCGGTGGCCATGTCGAGCGGGGCCTTGAGCAGTTCGGTCATCGCCGCCGACACGGCGGGATGGACCACCCGCTCCTGCACCGGCCGGTTGTCTCCCCTCGTGTCGCATGCCTTCGGCTGCCCTTCGCCATCCTTGTAGAGCAGAGACTTTCCGTCGTGGCAGATGTCGTTCGCGAAGCGCGGCGTCACTCGATAGCCGCCGTTGAGGAAGGCCGCCGTCGTCGCCATCGACAGCGGGTTGACCTCGGAGGCGCCAATCGCCGTGGTCGGGTACGGCTGAAGGACGTGTTTCGCATCGCGCGGCATCCCGAGGCGATAGGTCAGTTCGATCACGTTCTTGATCCCGGCCCGCGCGCCGGCACGCATCGCGGCCGTGTTGCGCGACTCGCCGAGCGCGACCCGGCACGAGATGGACCCGCGGTATTCGGGTTGCGACTTCGAATGAAAGTTCTCGATCTTCTTCGCGCCCCGGCCGCGCCCCAGCGGAACGAGGATCGGCGCATCGAGGACCGTGCAGCGGTCGAGCACGCTGGCGACGATCTCCTCGACGGTGTCGGGCGGCGCTTCCCCGGCCAGTGATTCCCGCGTGAGCTGCTCGACCAGGCCGCCGTACGTGAAGACCTTGAAGGTCGATCCCGGCTGGCGCCAGCCGGTGGCCATCACGTCATATTTCTGCCGCGTGAAGTTCACGTTGCCGACCTCGGCGAGCACATCGCCGGCGAAATCGACGGCGAACGCTCCGGCGCGCAACTGGTCGTTGTCGCCGTCATTCCTGTGGCGGGCGAGGTAGGTGCGCAGCGTCAGATCGACCGCCTTCTCGAGAACGTCCTGCAGCCCGTCGTCGCGCGTGATCGAGATGGTCAGACCGCCCTTGTTGATCGGAAAACGGTCCTTGTAGAGGATGCGCACGCGCTCCAGGAAGTAATCGTGCGTCCCGCAGCCGGGTGCGGACGCGACGATTTCACCGCGCAACGACTGGGCGACGCGGGTCGACGCACGCACGAACTCGACCTCGGTGATCATGCCCTCGTCGAGCATCAGTTCGAGCACGCGCGTGGCGCCGCGCGTCGTCTCCGCCCAGTTCGCGTCGCGGATCTCCTCGCGTGTCTTGAGCGATGGATCGACCGAGAACGCGCGATCGGGCAGCGCGGGCCGGTTGATGAGCGAAACGACGAAGGCCACCTGATGCAGAGCCAGGTCCCTTGCCGGCTTGCCGAAGTAGGCGCGGCTCGCCGCTTCGATCCCGTACTGCCCGCGGCCGAAGTACGGCATGTTCACGTACTTCAGCAGCAACTGCTCCTTTGGAAACTCGCGCGCGATGCGCAGGGCCGTGACGATGTCGCCGATCTTCTCGAGTTCGGTCGAACGCCGCCCGGTGCCGCCGCGAAGATGCTTCGCGATCTGCATCTCGAGCGTCGACGCCCCCGACCGGCTTTCCTGCAGGAGCTGCTTCAAGACCGCTCGCAGGAGAGCGCCCTTGTCGACCCCCTCGTGCAGGAAGAAGTTCTTGTCCTCCGAGGCGAGAATCGCCTTGGTGAACAGCGGCGGGATGTCGGCCGGATCGTCGATCAGGATGCGGTGTTCGGCCGACGATATGCAGGCGAGCGTTCTGTGGTCCTCGGAAACGACTTCGGACTCCGAGGCAAAGTAGGCGGGGTAGCGTAACCGCGATATGGCGGCGCCATCGATGCCGAGTTCGGTGTCGACACGGTCCGCATACCGACCATCCAGCGTCTCGACGATGCGCTCGAATCCGAAGTAGCCCAGCGCGCCGATCGCGACGGTGGCACCCACGGCGATGAGGAGCCACTTGAGGGACCTGCCGAGGACACGAACGACCGTCCAGGGCAGCGTGAGGATGAGACGCGTGAAACGGTTGAGGCGTTGCTGTGTGTCCTGCTCCATTGCCTTCTTGCTTCCGGTTCGGACCGGCTCGATGCGGGCGCAATTCTGCTATGCGCCGCGCAGCGGGACCATCCCATTCACGCGAGCGATGCGAGCTCGTCGAGGTGCCCTGGCTGCTGTATGGCAGGCGCGCGGCAAGGAGTTCGCTGGAGTCTCGCCCGCGCTCGCCGCGCTATGTGCCCTTCGTTCGCATCGCACCGAAGTGCCGGTGCAACGGCCCTATTTCCGTGGCCCGCTCACAGTTTGCGCGCGATGAGGTCCTTCATCACCTCGTTGGAGCCGCCGTAGATGCGTTGCGCGCGCGAATCGGCGTACATGCGCGCGATCGGGTACTCGGTCATGTAGCCGTAGCCTCCGAAGAGTTGCAGGCACTCGTCCACGACCTTGCACTGCTGCTCGCTGCACCACCACTTGACCATGTACGCCGCCTCGTTGTCGAGCGTGCCGTCGACGAAGCGCTGGATGGCGTCGTTGACGAAACTGCGCACCACGTGCGCGATCGTCGCGACTTCGGCCAGCTTGAAGCGCGTGTTCTGGAACTCGGCCAACGGCTGGCCGAAGGCCTTCCGCTCGCGGGTGTACTCCAGCGTGACTTCCAGCGCACGTTCGATGACTGCGGCCGCCGGCACGCCGATGAAGAGTCGCTCGTAGGGCAGCTGCGACATCATCTGGGCAAAGCCCTCGCCTTCCGTTGCGCCGAGCAGATTGGCAACCGGCACGCGCACCCCCTCGAAGGCGAGTTCGCAGGTGTCGGAGGCGTGCATGCCGAGCTTCTCGAGCCGCCGGCCCACGCTGAAGCCCGGAAGGTCTTCGGTTTCCAGCACGATCAGCGATACCCCCTTGGCGCCTTCGCCGCCGGTGCGGCAGGCGAGCACCAGCAGCGAGCAGGTCGCGCCGTTGGTGATGAACGTCTTCGCGCCGTCGATGACGTAGTGATCGCCGTCGCGCCGCGCACGGGTGCGCAGCGCCTTGAGGTCCGACCCGCCGCCGGGCTCGGTCATTCCGATCGCGCCGAAGTGCTCGCCGCTGACCATCTTCGGCAGCCAGCGACGCTTCTGCTCTTCGCTGCCGTAATCCAGCACGTAGTGCGCAGCCAGCGAATGCACGCCGCCGCCGGGCGGCACTTCGGCCCGCGTAAGCTCGTCCTGCACCACCAGCTGCCAGGCGGCGCTGACGCCGGCTCCGCCGTACGCCTCGGGCATCTCGGGCAGCAGGAAGCCCATCGAACCGAGCTTGCGCCAGGCGTCGCGCGGCATCTCGCCCGCGCGACGCCACGCGTCCATGCGCGGCGCGATCTCTCCGGCAACGTAGCGGCGGACCTGGTCACGGAAGGCCTCGACGTCGTCGTCCATCCAGGCGTGACGGTGCAGGCGGGGGAGCGGCATGGAGGCTTTCGCAAAGGGGACCCGTCAATGCTAGAGCGCACATCCGCCTTGGTGCGACGCGCAGCCGCCTCTAGAGGCGTCCTTCAGGCCGGTCCCGGCCGTTCTCCCCGGCAGCGCGGCGCCCGTGCCGGAGTTGCCGGCGCGAAGGCCGGCGCGTCGGGGGAGCCGGCATGACCGGACTGTGCAAGGCGACCGCCCTGCCCGACGCCATTCCCCGGCCGGTGCCGTGCCTGTCCGTTGTCATCGCGCACAACGGCGCTTCCTGAGTGGGCTAAGTTCCGGCGATGGACCTTTCGACCTCACGGTTTTTGCATGGACAAACCCTGGCTTGCTAGATACCCGGCCGGCGTCCCGGCCGACATCGACGTCAATCAGTTCGCCTCGCTGGAGCACGTGCTCCGATCCACGTGCGCCCGTTTCGCGACTCATCCCGCGTTCACTTCGATGGGCTCGGCGCTGACGTTCAGGGAACTCGACGACGCGAGCGCCGCCTTCGCCGCCTGGTTGCAGAAAGTGGCGAAGCTCAAGCGCGGCGACCGCGTCGCGTTGATGCTGCCGAACCTGTTGCAGTACCCGGTCGCCATGTTCGGGGTCCTGCGGGCCGGCATGGTGGTCGTCAACGTCAACCCGCTCTACACCGCGCGCGAACTCGAACACCAGTTGCGCGACAGCGGCGCGGTGGCGATCGTGGTGCTCGAGAACTTCGCGCACACGCTCGAGCAGGTGATCCGGTCCACTCCGCTGCGCACCGTGGTGACCACCCAGGTCGGCGACCTGCTGCCCGCCGCCAGGCGTTTCCTGACGAACGCGGTGGTCAAGCACGTCAAGAAGCTGGTGCCGCGCTGGCGGCTGGACGGTGCGATTGGCTTCAATCGCGTACTGGCCGCGGGCCGCGCGCATTCCCTCGACGGTGTGACGCTCGCGCACGACGACCTGGCGTTCCTGCAGTACACGGGAGGGACCACCGGCGTCGCCAAGGGCGCCATGCTGACCCACGGCAACATGGTGGCCAACGTCCTTCAGGTGGCCGCCTGGATGTCGCCGAACCTGAAGGACGGGGCCGAGACGGTCGTCATCCCGCTGCCGCTCTATCACGTGTTTGCCTTGACGGGATGCCTGTCCTTCTTCGGCAAGGGAGCGCAGGCGGTGCTCATCGCCAATCCCCGCGACATGCCGGCGTTCATCGCATCGCTCCGGGCAACGCCGTTCAGCGCGATCATCGGCGTGAACACACTGTTCCGCGCGCTGCTCGACGCACCCGACTTCGCCAGGATCGACTGGAGCCGCCTGAAGCTCGCCGTGGCCGGCGGGATGGCCGTGCAGCATGTGGTTGCGCACCGATGGAAGGAAGCGACCGGTGTGCCGCTGGTCGAAGGGTATGGCCTCACAGAGAGCGCGCCGGTGGCCATCGCCAACCCGGTGACCATCGAGGAGTGGACCGGCCAGATCGGCGTACCGCTGCCCAGTACCGACGCCGCGATCCTCGACGAGGAGGGAAAGCCAGTGGCACTGGGCGAAGTGGGCGAGATCTGCCTGCGCGGGCCGCAGGTCATGAAGGGCTACTGGAACCGCCCCGAGGAATCGGCCCACGTCTTCACGGCCGACGGCTGGCTGCGCACCGGTGACATGGGCGTGATGGATGACCTCGGCAGCATCCGCATCACCGACCGCAAGAAGGACATGATCGTCGTGTCCGGATTCAAGGTGTTTCCCAACGAGATCGAGGATGTGCTGACGATCCACCCGGGTGTGCTCGAGGCCGCGGCGATCGGCCTGCGCGACGAGCGTTCGGGCGAAACCGTCAAGGTGATCGTGGTGCGCAAGGACCCGGCACTGACGGAAGACGCACTGCTGGCGCACTGCAAGCAGTACCTGACCGGATACAAGATGCCCCGCGTGGTCGAGTTCCGCAGCGAACCGCTGCCGAAGAGCAATATCGGAAAGATCCTGCGGCGCGAGCTGAGGGACGGTGCAACGTCGCCGACGCCACCGACGGCCGTCACAGGCCGGCGCGGCTGACGTTCACGTGTTCAAGCGGACCTCACGGTATCGCCCTTGTCGTGTCGCGCTGCGCGATGGCCGCACGGTCACCGTGCGCGCCATCCACGCGACGGATGCTCCGGCGATCATCCAGGCCTTCGAGCGGCTGACGGCCGCCTCGCGCTATTCCCGTTTCATGCAGCACAAGAGGCAGCTCGACCCGGCGGCCCTCCAGCGCGGGGTTCATCCGCGGCCTGGCCTCGACTTCGTGTTCGTGGCGACGATACCGGCTGCCGACGGCATCGACATCGTCGGCGCAGCCCAGTACGTTCGCGTGGACGACGACGATCCCCGGGTCTGCGAGTTCGCCATCACGATTGCCGAAGACTGGCGCGGCTCGGGCCTGGCCTCGCAGCTGTTGAGCCGCCTGGTCCGCCGCGCGCGGCACGACGGCTACAGCACGATGGAAGGCGCCGTGATTGCGGACAATCGACCCATGCTCGCCCTGGCGGGCAAGCTGAAGTTCGGGGTCTTCCCCGAGCCGGACGACTCCACCGTCGTCCGGGTGCGGCGCGCCCTGTAGTCCCCCGCCGGCATTCCGCCCGCGGAAGGCGCCTCCGCCGGACCGGAGGCAAGTGCGTCGCTCGGACGGCCGCTGCTGAAACCGGTGGACCGGGCCGCCTTGTCCTATGCAAGTCGATTCACGGACCGCCAACAGGGTCGCCGCACCCGTCTGGCCCACGGTCCACCTATAGTTGCGCGCTCATCAGGAGGTCGAAATGTCATTCGTGCTCAGCCAGGTCGATGGCTTCGTCGGAACCGTCACTCTCAACCATCCGGAGAAGCGCAACGCGCTGAGCAAGCAGCTGGTCGACGAGATCATTGCGGCCTTCGAGGACTACAAGGCCCGCAACGTGCGGGTCGTGATCCTTCGCGCGCTCCCCGGATCCAAGGTGTGGTCCGCCGGGCATAACGTCGACGAGTTGCCCGAGGTGCGGCGCGATCCGCTCGGCTGGGACGACCCGCTGCGCAACGTCATCCGGCAGATCGAGAACTTTCCCGGTCCCGTGATCGCGATGATCGAGGGGTCCGTTTGGGGCGGGGCGAGCGAAACCGCGTTCGCCTGCGACCTCATCGTCGCCGTGCCGGACACCACGTTCGCCGTGACGCCTGCGAAGCTCGGCGTGCCCTACAACGTGAGCGGCATGATGACGTTCCTCAATGCGGCGAGCATACGGATCGTCAAGGAGCTTGCGTTCACGGCCAGGCCGATGAGTGCCGAGCGCGCCGAGCGGCTCGGCATCATCAATCATGTCGTTTCCGCCGACGAGCTCGAATCGTTCACCTATGGCCTTGCGGCAGACATCGCGACGCTGGCACCGCTGAGCATCGCCGTGATGAAGGAACAGTTGCGCATCCTGGCCGGGGCCCGACCCATGTCGCCCCAGGGGTTCGAGCGCGTTCAGGGCCTGCGGCGCGTGGTCTACGACAGCGAGGACTACGAAGAGGGCATCCGCGCGTTCAAGGAAAAGCGCAAGCCGCAATTCAAGGGCAAGTGAAGCTCCAGTGAAGCGCAGGCGAGCGGCGCGCGTGTTTCGCCGGGGCCGTGCACGGCGCATGGGCGCAGGACGCCGGCGCGGTCGACAGATACTCGCGGGCAACGCAGGAAACCCGCCACCTCTGTTTCAGGCCTCAGCCTTCTTCCTGCCTTCCATCGGCTTCGTCGGAAGTTTCTCCGGCTTGTTCGGGCCCCACACACGGCGGTAGTACGTGTCGGCCAGATGCAGCGCGCCGACCGGGTTGTGCGCGAGCACGCGGTCCTTGGTGACGAGCGTCGTGACGAGCCCGATGGAATGCTTGATGAACAGGCTGTCGTGCCCGACGCACAGGCCCATGATCACGTTGAGTTCGCAACCGGCCCGGTTGAGCAGTTCGGCCTGCGAGATCGGGTTGCACATCGGTTCGAAGGTGCCCGGGCGGATCTTCTCCTCGTCCTTCAGCCCGATCTCCTCCTTCGGTATTCCGCCGTTCTTGCAGGCAACGGACACCACCTCCAGCCCGTGGCTCTCCAGGATCGCGCTGAACACCCGCGCGAGGTCGACGAACGATATGCACATCGCGATGCCGACCTTGCGAAAGCCCATCTTCACGGCGAAGTGGCAGATCTCCTCGACCCGGGTCCACTTGCAGTAGCCCTCGCTCTCGACCACCGCCGATACCTGGGCGACGCGCGCGTTGAACGGGTCCGCGTACGCCTGCCACGCGTCGGCGATCCCCTCGGCATCGACCTTCGAGGGGCAGAAGCCCGGCCCCCGCTCGTCGCCCTCCCCCTGACGGCAAGCGCGGACGGTGCTCGGGCAGTAGGCGCAGCCGGGGGATTCGTAGTTCATGCGGTCGTCTCGGCGGGGGGAACCATGAACTGGATATGCTCCACGCGCCTCGGCGAGCGGGGTTTGCCCCAGCACAAAGCCGGACGCCTGCGGCCGCCGGATTCCCTGCCTTTGTGATCGTCGAACGACGTTCAAAAGCGCAAGGCGCGCGACGAGTCACGCGAAACCGCTTGTACGAGGGCGCGGGTGGCTAGCGCCGGCGTTTCCCCGTGGTCTTCGACGCGCCCTTCCCCTTGGCCTTCAGCGGTTGCTGCGCCTCCGCGATCTCCTGCCCGCTATGCCCTTCCAGCTTCGGGGTGATGTTGTCGTCGATCCATTTCTGGTCCCACCACTCGACGGGCAGCACCGCAACCCCGCTGAGGTAGACCCCGAAGTGCAAGTGGTCGCCCGCGGCGAGTCCCGTCTCGCCGGTCCGGCCCACGGGTTGACGCTTGGCGACCGTGTCGCCCGGCTTCACATCGATCGAGTTGAGGTGGCTGTACAGGGTGAACAGGCCCAGCCCGTGATCCAGGATGACCGTGTTCCCGTAGATGCCGAGATCGCCGGTGAACGCCACGGTGCCGCTGTTGGCGGCTTCGGCCGGATAGTTCTTCGTCACCGAAAGGTCGTACCCAACGTGATAGGCCGTGTCGACCGCCTCGCCGTTGTAGGTGTACGTCCGCTCGTCCGCGAAGTTGGCCTCGACCTTCGAGTTGCTCAACTGCGCGAAGGCGTCCTTCCACAGCATCGACGGCGTGAGCTTCTTCGTGACCTCGGCGATCCGGTCCTCGTTCTCCTTCCGCAGCCGCTTGTTCACCGCGACGAAGACGTCCTTTGGCGCGCCCTGCCGCGCGGCGGCGTCGACGAGCAGCGGCGCGACCTTGTTCTGCAGGAAGGCATCCGACAGCGGGATCGTGCTCTTCTTGTAGCGGACGTTCTTCAACTCGTAGGCGAGCCGCAACTCGCGCGTGTTGCCGGCCTTGTCCGTGGCCACCAGCGTGGGCCGCGCCTCGGCCGGGACGTCGTACGGATGCGCGAAGAAGGCCAGCAGGTGGTCGGGCCGATCCTTCACCTGCCCCGGAAAACCCTGGAAGAAGTAGTCGCCGATCTTCACGCCGCTCGCCACGGTGTCGGCGCTCGCCTTGTAGACGATGACGCCCACTCCGCCGAAGTTCACGTAGCGGTCGTCGGCCACGAGTTCGAGCGTGGGCGGCGTGATGTCGATCGTGATGTTCTTCTCGAGGACCGCTTCGTTGCCGCTGAACAAGGCCGAATCGCGCGCGCTCACGCGCAGCACGGCCGGTCCTTCCTTCACTCCGGATACCTTCGCCAGGGCGACCGCGATCTTCTTCTCGCCGATCGGCCGGTCGAACTGTTCGGAGGCGAGGCTATGCTCCGTTCCGCCCTGCGACAGCGTCGCCTTGAACGATTTCAGTCCCGTGCCCTTGTCGGTGACCTTGATCTCGAGCGGCGCGACGCCCAGCACGTCGGCCGTGGAGGACAGCGTGATCTGCGGCGGCTCGGACTCGAAGCGCGGCGAGAGGAACCAGGCCCCGCCCGCCATGGCGGCGACCAGGATCAGGACGAGGATGACAACGATGGGCAGCTTGCTGCGACGTCGCTCGGACGGAAAGGCGGGCATCGAACTTCTCGGGAGGTTGGCGGATGAGCTGCGGGCGCGATGGCCCGCACGATGAAACCGCGGTGGCGGCAGACCGAAGCATAAACGCCGCAGCGATCGGACCCGGGACACCGCGATCTCCGATTCAGGGGAGTGTGGACGGCGGACGATGCGACGCGGCTCACAAGCGGGTTTCCCGCGGAGGCACGCGGACCGCGTTTGACCCGCCCGCCCCTGTGGCGCGACACTCGCTCCCTTGCGCCGGAATCCTGCCGACGTCCGGCGAGTACGCACTACAACGCACCGGAGGAGACACCTCATGCACGCCCTTGATCCCACCCGCCACGGCTCACGACGCGCCGCCGGCGCCCTGCTCGCGGCCCTGCTCGCCGTGTCCGGCCCCGCGCTGGCGGGCAAGAAGGACGACACCATCCGCTTCGCCTACGACCAGGCGCCGGAGAGCGTGGACCCGTTCTTCAACAACGTCCGCATCGGCGTGATCATCGGCGCCAACGTGTGGGACACGCTGGTCACCCTCGACCCGAAGACCAACGAATACAAGGGCAACCTCGCGAAGAGCTGGAAGCAGATCGACGACAAGACCATCGAGTTCGAACTGCGCGAGGGCGTCAAGTTCCACAACGGCGAGGACTTCGACGCCGACTCCGTGGTCTACACGCTGAACTTCGTCGCCGATCCGGCCAACAAGGTCACGACCCAGGCCAACGTCAACTGGATCGAGAAAGCGACCAAGCTCGACAAGTACAAGGTGCGACTGACCACCAAGCAGGTGTTCCCGGCGGCCATCGAGTACCTGGCCGGCCCGGTGGTGATGCATCCGGCCAAGTACTACGCCGAGGTCGGCCCGAAAGGCCAGAACACCAAGCCGGTCGGCACCGGGCCGTACAAGGTCGCCAACTACGTGCCGGGCAAGTCGATCACGCTCGAGAAGAACACCAGTTACTTCAAGGACTCGCCGAAGGGCGCCGCGAAGATCAACAAGGTCGAGATCCGCTTCATTCCCGACCGCCAGACGCAGATGGCCGAGATGCTGTCGGGCAACGGCGACCTGATCATGCACGTGCCGAAGGACCAGGCCGACCAGGCGGCCAAGGTGTCGCACCTGCAGGTGGTGAGCGGCGAGACGATGCGCATCGCCTTCATGCAGTTGAACACGCTCGACAACACCCCCACGCCGGCCCTGAAGGACGCGCGCGTGCGCAAGGCAATCGCGCACGCCATCGACCGCGAGTCGATCGTGAAGAACATCGTCGGCGCCGGCTCGCGCGTGCTGCACACGCAGTGCTTCCCGTCGCAGTTCGGCTGCACCGACCAGGGCGCTGCGCGCTACGCGTACGACCCGGCGCTCGCGAAGAAACTGCTCGCCGAGGCCGGCTTCCCGAACGGATTCGAGACGGAGATCTTCGCGTACCGCGAACGCAACCAGACCGAGGCGATCATCAACAACCTGCAGCAGGTGGGCATCAAGGCCAAGCTCAACTTCTCGCAGTACGCCGCGATGCGCGATGCCATCCGTGCCGGCAAGGCCTCGCTGACGCACCAGACCTGGGGCTCGTTCTCGGTCAACGACGTCTCGGCCTCGATCCCCGTGTGGTTCGGCGGCGAGTCGGACGACGTCACCAAGGACAAGGAAGTCCAGGACCTGCTGAAGAAGGGCAACAACTCCGTCGATCCGAAAGTGCGGCAGCAGGCCTACCAGCAGGCGCTGAAGAAGATCGCCGACAACGCCTACTCGGTGCCGTTGTGGTCGCTGCCGGTGTACTACGTCGCCTCGAAGGACCTCAATTTCACGGCCTACGCGGACGAGATGGTGCGGCTGTGGGAGATGACCTGGAAGTAGACGCGTGACATCGACGTAAGGGCGGGAACGGCAGGCGCGACGTGGGTGGCTACATCCTGAAGCGGCTCGGGCTGGCGCTCGCCGTCGCCCTCGCCGTCTCGATGATCGCCTTCCTGCTGCTGCGCCTGTCAGGCGACCCCGCGATCGCCATCGCCGGCGAGGGCGCCCGGGCCGAAGACATCGAGATGGTCCGCAAGACCTACGGCTTCGACCGGCCGCTGCCGGTGCAGTACGTCGAGTGGCTCGGCAAGACGCTGCGCGGGGACTTCGGCGAGTCGATCTACTTCAAGACGCCGGCCGCGCCGCTGATCTTCGCGAAGCTCGAAACGACGATGGTGCTGGGCCTGCTGTCGCTCGCCTTCGCGCTGGCGGTTTCGATCCCGCTCGGCGTGCTGGCCGCGGTCTACCGCAACAGCTGGATCGACCGGCTGTGCCTCGCGCTCGCGGTGCTCGGGCAGGCGCTGCCGAACTTCTTCTTCGCGCTGCTGCTGATCATGGTGTTCTCGATCACGCTGCGCTGGCTGCCGGTGTCCGGCAGCGACACCTGGCAGCACTTCGTGATGCCCACGATCGCGCTCGGCTACTACGCGGCACCGGCGTTCATGCGGCTGATCCGCGCCGGCATGATCGAGGTGCTCGAGGCCGACTACATCCGCACGGCGCGCGCCAAGGGCCTGCCGTCAAGCAAGGTGATCTTCAAGCACGCGCTGCGCAATGCCGTCGTGCCGGTGGTGGCGCTTGCCGCGGTGCAGCTCGGCTTCCTGCTCGGCGGCTCGGTCGTCATCGAGACTATCTTCGCCCTCGACGGCCTCGGCTACCTCGCCTACCAGAGCATCACCTTCAAGGACTTTCCGGTGATGCAGAACATCGTTCTGCTGCTGTCGGTGATCTACGTCGCGCTGACGCTCGCATCCGACGTCGCCAACGCGTGGCTCGATCCGCGCATCCGGGTGGCATGAGCGCCATCAGCACGGAAGCCGCGGCCGCGGGCGTCGAGCCCGGCGCCATCGTCATCGCTGCGCCCGGCCTCGCGCGGCGCGTCTGGAAGAACAAGGCGGTGGTGGTCGGCGGCGGCCTGCTGCTGCTGATCGTCGCCGTCGCGCTGCTCGCGCCATGGATCGCGCCGTACGACCCCTACGCGCAGGACCTCGCCAACCGCAACGTGCCGCCCTTCTGGTACGACGCCGGTTCGTGGAGCCACCCGCTCGGCACCGACCCGCTCGGCCGCGACTACCTGTCGCGGCTGTTCTACGGGGCGCGCATCTCGCTGCTGATCGGCATCTCGGTGGCGCTCATCTCCGGGCTGATCGGCACGACGATGGGAATGCTGGCCGGCTACTTCGGCGGCAAGACCGACATGGCGGTGAGCTTCATGGTGACGACGCGGCTCTCGATGCCCGTGATCCTCGTCGCGCTCGCGACCGTCGCGCTGGTCGGCGGCTCGCTGTGGGTCGTGATCATGGTGCTGGGGCTGCTGAAGTGGGACCGCTTCGCGGTGGTGATGCGCAGCGCCACGCAGCAGGTGCGTTCGCTGGAGTACGTCGCCGCCGCGCAGGCCGCCGGCGCCTCGACCACGCGCGTCCTGCTCGGCGAGGTGCTGCCCAACGTGCTGCCGCACCTGATCGTCGTCGCCACGCTCGAGGCGGCCAGCGCGATCCTGCTCGAAGCCGCCCTCTCCTTCCTCGGCCTCGGCGTGCAGCCGCCGCTGCCGTCGTGGGGGCTGATGATCTCCGAGGCCAAGTCGTACATGTTCTTCTCGTTCTGGCTGATCGCGATTCCCGGCGCCGCGCTGGCGCTGCTGATCTTCGCGATCAACCTGGCGGGCGACGGCCTGCGTGACCTGCTGTCGCCGGAGGGGCGCGCATGAGTGCCGTCCCGAAACCGGACCCATCGGACGTCGTCCTCGACGTGCAGGGCCTGAGCGTCGACATCGCGACCCCGCGCGGGCCGCTGCGCGCGGTGCGCGACGTGTCGTTCCAGGTGAAGCGCGGCGAGACACTGTGCATCGTCGGCGAATCGGGCTGCGGCAAGTCGATCACCTCGCTGGCGGTCATGAGCCTGCTGCCATCCGCGGCGAAGCGCCGGGCGGCGACGCTGTCGCTGCTCGGCGAGGACCTGCTGAAAGCCTCGCCCAAGCGCGTCAACGCGCTGCGCGGCAACCGCATGGCGATGATCTTCCAGGAGCCGATGACTGCGCTGAACCCGGCGTACACGATCGGCAACCAGTTGATGGAGGGGTACCTCCAGCACCGCGGCGGCGGCGAGACCAAGGCGCGCGAGCGCGCGATCGAACTGCTCGGCAAGGTCGGCATCGCCTCCGCGGCCGAGCGGCTGGGGCAGTTTCCGCACCAGCTCTCCGGCGGCCTGCGCCAGCGCGTGATGATCGCGATGGCGCTGATGTGCGGTCCGGAACTGCTGATCGCCGACGAACCGAGCACGGCGCTCGACGTGACGATCCAGGCGCAGATCCTGCGGCTGCTGGCCGACCTGCAAAGGGACCTCGGCATCGCGATGGTGCTGATCACGCACGACCTCGGCGTCGTGGCGCGCATCGCGCACCGCGTGGCGGTGATGTACGCGGGCCAGATCGTCGAGGAAGGCACGGCCGAGCGGGTGTTCGCGTCGCCACGCCACCCGTACACGCGCGGGCTGATCAGCTGCATCCCGGTGCCGGGGCGCACCGAACGCGGCGGCCGGCTCGGCACCATCGCCGGCGTGGTGCCGTCGCTGATTGGCGAGATCCACGGCTGCAGTTTTCGCGACCGCTGCGCGTATGCCCGCCCTGAGTGCGCAGCCGCGGTGCCGGTGCAGAACGACGACGCGCACCGCTGGCTCTGCATCTACAAGGAGTTGCCCAGGTGACTGCGGCCGCTTGCGTTTCCACCCCCGAGGCGTGCCGGAGATCGTGGCCGCACCTCCATGAAAGGCATTGATCCATGCGCTTCGCTTCCGACATCCGCTCGCAGCATCCCGGCATCCTCCTGCTGCGCTTCACCGTGGGCGGCCTGATGCTGTTCCATGGGGTGGCGAAGCTGATGCACGGCCTCGGACCGATCGAGGGGCTGCTCGGCAAGGCAGGATTGCCCAGCTGGTTCGCGTTCGGTGTCCTGATCGGCGAGATCATGGCGCCGATGCTCGTGATCGCTGGCGTGTGGGTCCGCTGGGCGGCGCTCATCATCGCGATCAACATGATCGTCGCCGTGTGGCTGGCGCATCCGAACGACATCTTCGCGCTCGGCCAGTCCGGCGGCTACCGGCTCGAGCTGCAGGCGTTCTTCTTCTTCTGTTCGCTGTCGATTGCCTGGCTGGCCGGCGGCAAGTCTTCCCGGTTCCGCTGATGCAGGCACACCGGGAACGCGCTGTGCGGAGGGGAATCGAGTGACCGCGATGATGCAGGCCCACGGCGTCACGCGCGCGTTCACGCTCGGCGCGACCTTCTTCCGCAAGGGCCGCACGCTGCACGCCGTCAACGGCGTCGATCTCACGATCGAGCGCGGCGACGTCGTCGGCATCGTCGGCGAGTCCGGCTGCGGCAAGTCGACGCTCGCGCGCATGCTGCTCGGGTTGCTCACGCCGACCAGCGGCCGCATCACGCTCGACGGGCAGGATGTGGCGGCGCTGGGCCGCAAGGCCGTCGCACGACGGGTCCAGCCGGTGTTCCAGGATCCCTACTCGTCGCTCAATCCCCGCCGCGGCATCGCGTCCATCGTGGCGCTGCCGCTCGACGTGCACGGCCTCGGCACCGCCGCCGAGCGCCGCAAGAAGGCAATCGAAATGCTCGAGCGCGTGGGCCTGCCCGCGCGCTACGCCGACAACACGCCCGGGCAACTGTCCGGCGGACAACGACAGCGCGTCGCGATCGCGCGCGCGCTCGTGATGCGGCCGGAGATCGTCATCTGCGACGAGCCGACGTCGGCGCTCGACGTCTCGGTGCAGGCGCAGATCCTGAACCTGCTGATGGACCTGCGGCGCGAGTTCGGCCTGACATACGTGTTCATCAGCCACAACCTGGCGGTCGTGGAGCACATCGCCACGCAGGTGGCGGTGATGTACCTCGGCAAGGTGGTCGAGCAGGCCGGCACCGAGCGCCTGTTCCGCGAGCCGCGCCATCCGTACACCCAGGCGCTGCTCGCGTCCGTGCTGACCCCGGAGCCGGGGCTCGGCGTGCCGGACATCGGGCTCGGCCTCGCGTTTCCCGATCCGCTCAACCCGCCACCCGGCTGCCCCTTCCACCCGCGCTGCCCGCAGCGCATGAGCCATTGCAGTTCCATCGTCCCGGTGCTCGCGCGGCACCCGGGCGGCACCGTCGCCTGCCACCTGCATCCCCCGGAGGAGCAGGAGAAGGCCGCCGCGTAGCCGCGAGCGAACACCCGCGCCGCACCCGAACATCCGATGCACGAAGGAAGAACGCCATGACCCGCACCGCCGCCATCACCCGCGCCGAGCAGCAGTTCGACTCCGGCGAGTTCCGCGCGATCCTCGCGCGCCGCATCGCGATCCCGACCGAGAGCCAGAACCCGGAGCGCGGACCCGTGCTCGCGCAGTACCTCGCGGGCGAACTGCAGCCCGCGTTCGAGGCCATGGGCTTCGAGTGCCGCACGCTGACGCATCCGAAGGCGAAGGCACCCTTCCTGTTCGCGCAGCGTATCGAGGACCCCGCGCTGCCGACCGTGTTCGGCTACGGCCACGGCGACGTGATCCGCGGCCTCGAACTCGAGTGGAAGGACGGCCTGTCGCCCTGGACCCTCACCGAGCGCGACGGCCGCTGGTACGGCCGCGGCATCGCCGACAACAAGGGCCAGCACTCGGTGAACATGCAGGCGATGGCCAACGTGCTGGCCGAACGCGGCCGTCTCGGCTTCAACTCGAAGTTCCTCGTCGAGATGGGCGAGGAGACGGGCTCGCCCGGCCTGCGCGGGCTGTGCGAGGAGCACAAGGAACTCTTCAAGGCCGACCTGCTGATCGCCTCCGACGGCCCGCGGCTGCGCGCTGACCGGCCGACGATCTTCCTCGGCTCGCGCGGCAGCATGAACTTCGACCTGACGATCGAGGCGCGCAAGGGTGGACACCACTCGGGCAACTGGGGTGGCCTCATCTCGAATCCGGGCCTGCAACTCGCGCACGCCATCGCCAGCATCGCCTCGCCCACGGGCCAGATCCGCGTGCCCGAGTGGGTGCCGAAGGAACTGCCGGCCGCCGTGCGGCGCGCGCTCGCCGACTGCGAGGTCGACGGCGGCGTCGACGGCCCGACCATCGAACCGTGGTGGGGCGAGCCGGGACTGTCGCCCGCCGAGCGCGTGTTCGGCTGGTGTTCGTTCGAGGTGCTCGCGTACAAGACGGGCAACCCGGACACGCCGGTCAATGCGATCCCGCCGCGCGCCTGGGCGCGCTGCCAGCTGCGCTTCGTGGTCGGCATCGACGAATCGCAGATCCTGCCGGCGCTGCGCCGTCACCTTGACCGGCAGGGCTTCCCGATGGTGCAGATCACGCCGACGCGCGAGGAGATGTTCCACGCCACGCGCATCGACCCGGAAGATCCGTGGGTGCAGTGGGCGATGGCCTCGCTCGCGCGCACCAGCGGCAAGAAGCCGGCGCTGCTGCCGAACCTCGGCGGCTCGCTGCCGAACGACATCTTCACCGACGTGCTTGGCCTGCGCACCGTGTGGGTGCCGCACTCGTACCCCGGCTGCTCACAGCACGCACCGAACGAGCACCTGCCGCCCGAAGTGCTGCGCGAGGCGCTGGCGGTGATGACGGGGCTCTACTGGGACCTGGGCGCGGGGAACACGCCGAAGAATCCGTCCTGACGGTCCGGAGTGCGCGGTGGCCTACGACGAAGCGCTCGCTGAACGCATCCGGACAGCTCTCGGTCCGAACCGGAAAGTCACCGAACGGAAGATGTTCGGCGGACTCGCCTTCATGGTCGATGGGCACATGGCCGTGGGTGTCCTGCGTGACACGCTGATGGCCCGCGTCGGCGCGGACGCGTACGAGCGAGCCCTGAAGCGACCGCACGCGCGCGCGATGGACTTCACCGGGAGACCGATGAACGGCTATGTATTCGTGGATCCGCCTGGACTCGAGCGGGACGCGGACCTCGCCGCGTGGGTCGTCCAGTGCGTGCGGTTCGTCAACACGCTGCCGCGCAAGCCCGGGAAGTAAGCGCCTGTCTCGATGGCGCTCCGCTCCCGGGGCGCCGCGACCCAGCCCGCCGCGCACTCGCTTTGCAGGACACGCTGCGCCGCGGAGGCCGCACTACCAGACCAGAAGCTTCGGCGCGATCAGCGCGCCCACGCCGGTGGGAATCAGCATGCCCAGCACGTACCAGACGGCGATGAACGGCGCCTCCAGCTCGGGACAGTGCAGCAGGTAGACGAGCGTGCCGAGGGCGCCCGCAAGCAGGCCGGTCGCCGCCCCCGCCAGGGCGAGGCGGGTCGGCGCGAGCGACCGGACGGCGGCCAGAAGCAGCACGAAGGACGGCAGCGCCAGCGTGGCGATGTTGAAGGGACAGGTATCCCAGCTGGAGCCGAGCACAAGTGACAGGCGGTCCGCCGCGGGCGCGCTGAAGAGAACGACCGCGGCAAGCGTCGCCATCAGCGCAAACGGGACGGACAGCACGCGCGCAGGTTCGCGCGGGTCGGCACCCGGCCGGGCCAGGCGGCGCACCACCTTCCATGCCGACACCGCAATGGCGATCACGAAGGCGGCCTTCGCCCAGAATTTCCAGGTGTGCGCATCCGCAGCGAGATCAGGATTGATTCCGAGCATCGCCAGCATCAGCGGTACGGCCGCCGCACCTCCGAGCAGCGAACCGAGCGCGAGGCGGCGCGCGGCGGCATTGTGGGCGGCAGCGCCCGTCTGCCGCGTCAGCACGTCGATCAATTCGTCTGTCTTCATGTCCGGCTCCTTAGCTTCGCGGCGAGCGCCTTCAGCCCGCGGTGCACGCCGACCTTGACAGCCGACTCCGACAGGCCCGTGCGCTCCGCCGCCTGCGCCACCGACAGTCCTTCGATCTTCACGTATCGGATCGGCAGGCGCTGCTTGTCAGGCAGAAGTTCCAGCAGCACGCCGAGGTCGCGGCGCGCTTCGTCGGCCGCCGAAGCGGTTTCGGTGAGCAGCGCAGGATGATCGTCCTCGAGCGGGTCGTGCAGCGCCTCGCGGCTCGAGCGCGCGCGAAGCAGGTCGACCAGCTTGTAGCGCGCGATCGCATGGACCCACGCCGTCACCGGCTGATCCGGTTCGTACGTGTGCCGCTTGTTGTGCACGGCTAGCAGCGTCTCCTGCACGAGATCCTCGACATCGTCCGGCCATCGGGTGAGGCGCCGACGGAACAGCGCCCGCAGGACTCCTGCCAGTTCGGTCAGGAACCGTTCGTAAGCGGCCGAGTCACCACGCTGCGCGGCAACCATCAGGTCGCGCAGACGAGCCTCCCGCACATCGATCGTCTGGTTCAGGCCCTGCACTCCTGAGTTCGTTCGTGCCGGCCGTTTGGTTACACGCAGCCGGAAAAAGATTTCCGCCCCGATCTTCCACGCGGGTGTAACCGCCGCGCTCGCTCCAACGAATTCACCTGCAGACCGGCCGCATGGGGCGGCGGTCGAGCAAACGTTCACTGGAGATTCTTGCATGAAGCATCGTCAAACCATCGCCGTCACCGCTTTCGCCCTCGCAGCGGTCGCCGCCGGCGCGGCCATGGCGCAGGACAAGGGCGCCTCGATCAAGGGCGAGAAGGAGAAGTGCTATGGCATCGCCAAGGCGGGACAGAACGATTGCCAGGCAGGGCCCGGCACTACCTGCGCAGGCACGTCGAAGACGGACTACCAGGGCAACGCGTGGAAGTACGTTCCGAAGGGCACCTGCGCCACGATGACGACCCCCACCGGCAAGGGTTCGCTCACGCCGGTCAAGTCCTGAGCGCGAGCGCAGCCCCGGTCGCGGGCGGTACCGGCCCAGTTGGCCGATACCGCCCGCGCACGGCGGCCGCTGCCGCCGTCCCAATCGCCATGCCCCAGCACGCCACCCTCAGCGCCGGCCTCGGTCTGAAACCCGAACACTTCGAGGCCGCGCACGCGTACCGCGCCGATGGCCTCTGGTACGAAGTGCATGCCGAGAATTACATGGTCGACGGCGGGCCGCGCCTGGCATGGCTTGAACGCATCCGCCACGCGCACCCGGTGTCGGTCCACGGCGTGGCGCTCTCTCTGGCGGCAGACGCGCCGCCCGACGCCGCACACCTCGAGCGTCTCGCCGCGCTCGTCGAGCGCATCGACCCGGTCCTGGTGTCCGAGCATCTCGCCTGGAACGTCTGGAGAGGCGCCTATCGCCCGGACCTGTTGCCGGTGCCCCGCACGCGGGCCACCCTGCACCGGCTGGTCGACAACATCGACCGCGTGCAACGGCGGCTCGCGCGCTGCATCGCGCTGGAGAATCCGTCGCACTACCTGCAGTTCGACCATGAGTACGACGAGATGGAGTTCCTCGCCGAGGTCGCTCGCCGCAGCGGCTGCGCGTTGCTCATCGACGTGAACAACGTGTTCGTCAGCGCGAACAACCTGCGCCAGTCGGCCACGCGATGCATCGACGCGGTGCCGGCCGCACTGGTGGCGGAAGTGCATCTGGCCGGGCACCGCGCAGACCCGACGCATGGCGCCGAACTGCTGATCGATACGCACGACGCGCCCGTTTCGCGCGACGTGTGGTCCCTGTACGCACGGCTGATCGAGCGTATCGGTCCGCGCCCGACGTTGATCGAGCGCGACGGCAACCTGCCCGCGTTCGACGAACTCCTGTGCGAAGCCGCGCGCGCGCAGCGGTTGATGCGGCCGCAGATGGAGGCAGCCTGATGACGGGTCCGGCGTGCGAAGTCAGGGGCGCGACGCCGCGTGTGCAGGGTCTCGCCGACTTCCAGGACGCCTTCGCCGCCGCGCTGCTTGCCACCGGTGCGTCAACGGTCGATCCGGCTGTGCAGGCACTGGTCGCTCAGCCGGGCTTTGCGGTCTACCGGAACACCGTGCTGGCGGGTTGCATCGACGCGCTGCAGGCCAACTACCCGACCATCGCAAGCCTCGTGGGCGAGGAGTCGTTCCGCGCCGCGGCCGCAGTACACGCGCGCGCGCACCTGCCGACCCAGCCGTCACTGCTTCTCTACGGCGAGCGGTTTCCGGCGTTCCTCTGAAGTTTCCGCCGGCAAGCGAAGTGCCGTATCTCGCCGACATCGCGCGTGTCGACCGCGCGTGGAGCGAGGCGCACGTGGCCGCGGACGAACCGGCGCTCAACCCGTCGAGGCTCGCATCGCTGTCCCCCTGTCCGGATGAACCGGCTCACGTTGCGCCCGCACGCCGCGGCCCGCTGGGTGTGGAGCGACGAGTGGCCGATACAAACGCTGTGGGTTCGAAACCGGGGTGATGTCAGCGAGACTCCGAGCGACGTTCGCTGGACCGGCGAGGGCGTTCTGCTGACGCGTCCGTTCGGAGCGGTGCTCGCGTCGCGCCTGACGCGCGGCGGCGCGGCGCTGCTCGATGCATACGCGGCCGGCGCAAGCATTTCGGAGGCCGTCGGCGAGGTCATGGGCATCGCTCCCGAAACCGACATCGCCGCGTTGTTCGACGGGCTGCTGCGCTCCGGCGCCTTCAGCCGCCTTGATGCCGTTCCCTCCGCCACCATCGGAGCGAGATCCGCCACGTCAGCCGGCCAACCCGATTCCCGAGAGGAGAAACCGCAATGAACTCCATCACCAGCGGCACCCGTCCCGCACGCGGCCTGCCTGCGCTCTACAACCACGTCGCGGATAAGTTGTCGAAATGGATACCGCACGACCTGATCGCCCTGACGGCAAGAGTCGGCATTGGGGCGGTGTTCTGGCTGTCCGGCAGGACCAAGGTCGAGGGCTGGCTGACCGTCAGCGACAACGCCGTGGCGCTGTTCGCCGACGAGTACCGACTTCCGCTGCTGCCGCCCGACCTCGCGGCCCACCTGGCCGCGTACGCCGAGCACCTGTTTCCCGTCCTGCTCGTCCTCGGGCTGGCGTCTCGCGCATCCGCTCTGGCGCTGCTCGCGATGACCGCCGTCATCGAGGTGTTCGTCTATCCGGCGGCATGGCCGACGCACCTGACATGGGCGACCGCGCTGCTCTACGTCGCGGCACGCGGTGCGGGGCGCTGGTCACTCGATCGCGCCATCGGCCTGCGCTAGCAGAGCAAGCCGCTTCACCGCTGCGTCGCGTTCCAGCGCCTCTGCCGATCCGCAGGCCGGCGCCCCGCGGACGGTCGCGCGTCAACCGCGTGGCTAGTGGAGCGCTGCACCGGACTCGATGGTCGCGGCCGGCGCGAGCGACTTGAACCCCATCGTGTCGGACAACTCGGCAGGCGAGTAGGCCACCCCTCCCTTCAGCACGAGGACGGTGCGCCGGATGTCGCTGATCCGTCGCGACGGGTCACCGTCGACCAGGATCAGGTCGGCTGCCTTGCCGCGTTCGATGCTGCCTGAAGCGGCCGACGCGCCGGCCACGCGCGCGCTGTTCCATGTCGCTATCCGCAGGACCTCGGGCGCAGGGATGCCGGCCTGGACATAGAGTTCCAGTTCGCGATGCAGCCCCAGTCCGGCAATGCTGTCGGTTCCGGCCACGAGCGGCACGCCGGCCTGGTGCATTCACGCGGATCAAATCGAGCAGCCGGTTGTACGAAGCCCGGTAGGTCGCCAGCGTCTGGCCTTCGAGGTCCATCTCGGCGACCCGCATCCGACGGCGCCACAGCACTGGCAGATACTCGGTCAACCGGCGAGGCCCGGATCCGGTTGACCCTGCTGCTGCGTCAGCATGCCTTCGAATGCGCCGGCCGTCGGATCCACCACGATGCCGCGTTCGAGCAGCAACGCAACGAAAGCGCGCACTTCGGGCCCCGCCATGTCGACGCGGCTGGCGTCGTCACCGACGCGCGTGAACCGGAGCAGCGTCCGGGCGTCATCGCCGGGCTGACCGATGAAGTTGAGCATCACCTGGTTGATGTGAGTGAGTTCGTTGTAGCCGGCGCGGACCGCCTGCTCCGCCTTCATGAAGCCGGCACGTGCCCGGCCACCGTCAGTCCACGCGCCTTGGCATGTGCCGCCACGGGCTGCACCCAGTTCGGCTGGATCGAGTTGTAGAGCTTGATCTGCCGGTAGCCGCGCGCGGCGTACCAGTCGATCGCGCGCCGGCCCTCCTCGACGGAATCGACGACGAAACCGCTGCGCGCCGAAAACGGATTCTTTCCTTCGATGAATCCGGCGGCGTACATCGTGGGGCCCGGGAGGTCGCGCCGGATGCGGGCCTGCAGCCGCAGGACTTCGGTGTTCTCCCCCGCCATTTCCCGCACGGAGGTCACGCCGGCGGCGAGATGCAGCGGGGCGACGCCCGCCCACATGTGGGCGCGCATGTCGAACAGCCCGGGAAGCAGCGTGCGGCCACGACCGTCGATGACGTGATCCGCCCGCGCGTCGAGCGCGCCGGCATCGGTGATGGCGGCAATGCGGCCGGCGCGAATGAAGATGTCCGACGGGACCGCGCATCGCCGCCGCCGGCGCGTCGAACCACATGACGGTCCGCACGACGGTGAGACCCGGCAGCGGCCGGGCGAGACGCTTCTGCAGCGCGACCAGGCGCTCGTCCTGCGCGCGCAACCCGGCCTGCACGAGCGCGTCGGCACTGGCCTCGTATACCTTCGGAACAACGGTGAATCCCGGCCAGGCGACGGCGAAGAAGGCCTTCGACGCATCGTCGCGATGCCAGAGGTACCAGGGAAACGCGTCGACGCCAGTCAGGGCGATCAGCACAAGCGGCACGCGGCCGCCCGGCCCCTCGACAACGAGCTTTCCGACCTGCTCCGCCACGAGCTTGTTGCCTGCGAGCACCGGTGCGCCGCCACCGTCCCGACGCAGCAGAGCTCGCACCAGTTGCCCCGTATAGGCGACGGTTCCCTCGAGAGGCACGAACATCGTGCCCGGGACGATCGCCTGGTCACCACGGTCGACGCGCGATTCCCAGCGCAAGCGCGACCCCTCGACCGCGAAGCTCTCCCGGATCTCCGCTCCGAACGTCGACTTGCCTTCGGCCGCGTACCGGATCGGAACTACCAGGCGCGTCGAGCGCGAACACTTCGCGGATGTCCGGCCCGCGACCGTTGTCCCGATAGCTCAGGTCGGTCCGGACTTCGCCGTTGGCTCGTCATCGACCTTCAGGTGACCGGCGATGTCCTTCTGGATCACGACGCTGAATTTGCTGCGCCAGCGCGGCGGCAGGTCTCAACATCGAGCAGCAAAGCAACAACTGCGAAACAGGAAATTTCACGGCGCTTACTCCCTCGAACCCTGCAACCCGGACGCGACAACCAGCCGGCGCAATGAGTCCGCCCGGCCATCGCGGTCTGCCGATGACCTTCTCCGGAGCGGGGTCGAAGCGGCCTGCCGCCGAACGAGCACTTGCCGCCACGGTGCTGCGCGAGGCGCTTGCCGTGATGACAGGGCGGTACCGGGATCTCGACGCCGGCAACGGCGCCGTGGCGCCCGTCCGCAGTCACTCGCGATATCCAGCCTCGCGCTGGTGCCGGATCGTGAGGATCTCAACGCGGCCGTTGCCGCCCTTGAGCCGATAGAGCGCGACGTACCCGGTGCGGCCAGGAGGAGATCGCCGGTTTCCGGATGTCGCCGCGTACTGGACGGCCTATCGGCGGGTACTCCGCAGGATCCGCGTGGCATCGACGATGACATGGGCCGCGCGCTCAGCGAGCGCGGGTGGT
This sequence comes from uncultured beta proteobacterium, assembly GCA_963726405.1. Taxonomy (GTDB): domain Bacteria; phylum Pseudomonadota; class Gammaproteobacteria; order Burkholderiales; family Burkholderiaceae_F; genus JAOUJD01. The sequence goes on from CAVSCF010000002.1 coordinate 37,555, forward strand.
TCCGCGAGGAAGTCGAAGAGCCGGTCGAGGTCGGTCAGCGCACGCGCCGTGAAGCCGACGCTCGCCATCGCGCGCTAGCCACGGCCGTGCCTGGATCCGGCCCTTGCCCGCGGCCTTGGCCGCACCATGCGGCAGCGCCTTCGGTCGCACGCCGGGCCGCTGGCCAGCCGCCCGTGCGAACAGGTATGACGAGACATCCTCCGCGGCGTACAAGGCTCCGCCACGTCTATCTCCGCCGCGGACGCCTCGGCATCCTTGATGAACGCCTCGCGCGCTTCGGCAAGATCGGCCTGGCGCTCGAGTGCATCGACCATCCACGCGTGCGCGGTCTTGCCAGCGATCTCGGCGAGCGGCGCAATTCGCTCCTTCAGCGCGGCCGGCAACTTGATGGTGGTGGGAGCGGTCATGCGTACCTCCGTCGGGTAGTACGAAGGTAACACTCACCAAGGCGAGCGGTCAAGGCAACTGCGCGACGATTGCAGGTGAAGGCACGTCCAGGAGTCAGAGTTTCCCTTCCATAGGCTCCCGCTGTGTCACGCACGTGGGCACGTTGGTAAACGAAGCGCGATGCGTGTCATCGATCCCAGAGAAATGGAAGTTCTGCGGAAAGAGCGCGAGAATCCTCTTGGATCACATCAAATCCGAGTCACTTCGAGTGCGCTTGGTCACCTGGAACTGTTGCCGCGGCGCCTTCGACCGAAAGGTGCCGCTTCTTGACCGCCTCTCGGCTGATGTAGCCGTGGTGCAAGAGTGCGGCAAGCCGAGCGCGGAGTCTTCCAACTGCCTGTGGTTTGGGGACAATCCGCGCCAAGGAGTCGCTGTCGTCGCTTCGAACGGATACTCGCTCGCTCGCCTGCCTTCGCCCACCGACATCCCGAAGTTTATGTGTCCTGTGAAAGTGACGGGCCCTCGTGAGTTCAATCTTCTCGCTGTCTGGTCAAAGGGAGATGGGCGCTATCCGTACATCGAGGGCGTGGTAAGGGGTGTCTGTGCATTCCGCGCCCTGATCGAGTCGTCTGACTCGGTACTGATCGGCGATCTGAACTCGAACGCGATCTGGGATCGCGAACATCCCGCAGAGTCCAACCACTCAGCACTTGTTCGCCTGCTTCATCTCGATGGTCTTGTCAGTTGCTACCACCACTTCTTCGCTGAAACCCACGAAAGCGAGACGCGGCCGACCTACTACTTTCACTGGAAGCGCGAGCGTCCCTTCCACATCGACTACTGCTTTGTCCCTGCATCGTGGGCCAGTCGCATTGCAAGGGTCGAGGTCGGAGACTACGACTCATGGAGCGGACACAGCGATCATCGACCGCTCCTGGTCGACATCGACTGATCGCGCTGCCGGCGCCGCTCGCGTGACTCATCAATTCGGAAGTACTGCCCGAACGGACAGCCCCACCCGCGACAGAGCGGGGCATGCGGGATAATTTTGCGATCAGGAGACGCCCACGATGAACGCCCGCTACACCCCCCACTGCCAGTTGACCGACCTGCTCGATGCCGCGGAGTCGCTGCGCGCGACGCGTCACCAGCTTCACCGCAATCCCGAACTGTCGTTCAAGGAGACGGTCACCTCCGCGCTCGTCGCCATGCGCCTCGAGAGCTGGGGCTGGACCGTGACGCGCAACGTCGGCGGCCACGGCGTGGTCGGCACGCTCAAGGTCGGCGACGGCGCACGCGCGGTCGCGATCCGGGCCGACATGGACGCGTTGCCGATCGTCGAGGAGACGGGCATGCCGTGGGCGAGCGAGGTAACGGGCGTAATGCACGCCTGCGGCCACGACGGCCACACGACGATGCTGCTCGGCGCCGCGCAGCAGCTGGCGAAGACGCGCAACTTCGCCGGCACCGTGCACCTCGTGTTCCAGCCCGCCGAGGAAGCTGGCAAGGACAGCGGCGCGCAGCAGATGATCGCCGACGGCCTGTTCGAGCGCTTCCCGTGCGACGCGATCTTCGGCATGCACAACCATCCCGGCGTGCCGACCGGCACCTTCCTCTTCGGCGCCGGGCCGTTCATGTCGGCGTCCGACACCGCGAAGATCACGATCCACGGTCGCGGCGGCCACGCGGCGCGGCCGCACCTCACGGTCGACCCGGTCGTCATCGCCGGCAGCCTGATCATGGCGCTGCAGACCGTCGTCTCGCGCAACATCGAGCCGACGCAGACGGCGATCGTCACCATCGGCACAGTGCACGCCGGCACCGCCGCCAACGTGATCCCGGAATCCGCGACGCTCGAACTCAGCATCCGCTCCTTCGACGAGGGCGTCCGCGCGAAGCTCGAACAGCGCATCACGGAGCTCGTCAACGCCCAGGTGCTGGGCTATGGCGGCAGCGTCGAGATCGTGTACGAACGCGGCTATCCGGTGGTGGTGAACAGCTCGGCCGAGACCGAGTTCGCGCGGCAGGTGGCGGAAGAACTGGTCGGACCGCAGCGCGTCGTGTTCCCGTGGGGCCCGACCACGGGCAGCGAGGACTTCGCGTATTACCTGCAGCACAAGCCGGGCTGCTTCCTGCGGCTCGGCAACGGGGAACACAGCCCGATGGTGCACAACGCGAAGTACGACTTCGACGACTCCAACCTGACGGTCGGCGCGGCGTACTGGACGCGGCTGGTGGAGCGGTTCCTGGCGCCGGACGCGGCTTGAGGGGGATGGACCGCACGTCCGCGCCGCGCGGCGGAGGCAGATCGACCATGAAAGACGCACCGACGACCGGCGCACCCGCGCAGAGCGAAAGCGACATCAACAGCACGCCGCTGCGCGCGGCCTGGCAGAGCGACCACCTGGGCGAACGCAGCCGCGCACTGCTCGCGCGCGACAACCGCGCCTTCCTGCACCAGTCGGTGTCCACGCCCTGCCTCGCGCCCATCGTGAAGGCCGAGGGCCTGTACATCGAGGACATGGACGGCCGGCGCTACATGGACTTCCACGGGAACAACGTGCACCACGTCGGGCACGGCCATCCCCGCGTGATCGCCGCCATCAAGGCGCAGCTCGACGACCTCTGCTTCGCGCCCAGACGGTTCGCGAGCGAGCGCGCGGTCGAGCTTGCCGAAGCGCTCGGCGAGCGCTTTCGATCGCTCACCGGCCACCCGGGCCGCGTGCTGTTCACGACCGGCGGCAGCGACGCCGTCGAGGTCGCCATCCGGCTCGCCCGCATTGCGACCGGCCGCTTCAAGACGCTGAGCTTCTGGGACGCCTTCCACGGCGCGGGCTTCGGCGCATCGAGCGTCGGCGGCGAGTCGCTCTTCCGTGGCGGCGGCCACGGTCCGCTTCTTCCCGGAGCCGAACACGTCGCGCCGTTCGGCTGCTATCGCTGCGCCTACGGGCACAAGGTCGACGCCGAGGGCATGCCGAACCTCGCCGCGTGCGCGCTCGCCTGCGCGCAGATGGTTCGGTACGTGCTCGAGCGCGAAGGCGACGTGGCCGCCGTGATCGCGGAGCCGGCGCGTGCGGTGCCGTACATCCCTCCGCCCGGATACTGGCAGGCGGTGCGCGAGGCCTGTCACGCCCACGGCACGCTGCTGATCTTCGACGAGATCCCGACGGGCCTGGGCAAGACCGGCCGCTTCTTCGCGGCGGAGCACGACGGCGCCGCGCCCGACATCGTCGTGCTCGGCAAGGCGCTCGGCGGCGGCGTGCTGCCGATCGCCGCCTGCATCGCGCGCGACGACCTCAACCTCGCCGGCGCCTACGCGCTCGGTCACTACACGCACGAGAAGAACCCGGTTACGTCCGCGGCGGCGCTCGCCACGCTCGACGTCATCGAGAGCGACGGCCTGGTCGCGAACGCCGAGCGCGTCGGCGCGCGCGCTCTGGCGCGCATGCACGAGATGCAGCAACGTCACGCGCTGATCGGCGACGTGCGGGGCCGGGGCCTGCTGCTCGGGATCGAGCTCGTCGAGGATCGCGATTCCAAGCGGCCCGCCCGCGCAGCCGCCGAACGGGTGCTCTATCGCGCGCTGGCGCGCGGACTGTCGTTCAAGACCACGATGGGCAACGTCCTGACGCTGACCCCGCCGCTGACGGTGACCGAGGCCGAGATGGACCGGGCGCTCGACATCCTCGACGCCTGCATCGCCGAAGAGGAGCGCGGATGAGGGACGGGTGCGTTGGAACTGGGGGACTACGGCGTCGGCTTCGGCGTTGGTGAGTTGTGGAACTGGACGATCAGCCAACGTTCGCCCTGCTTCTGCAAGACAACCGTGTTCCGTGACGGGCCGGCCGTCACCATCTTCCCATCCGACGTCCTCTCCGACTGCCACTTGCCTGAGATTGCAACGACGTTATCCGACAGGACCAACGCTGTTTGTTCAAAAGGGGTGGCCTTGACCGAACCCCTCTTGCCAGTCAACGCCTCTACGAAGTACTGGCGTATTCCTTCCGGTGTCGTGACCAGTTCGGTGGAGCGGGTTCCGTAAAACAACGCGTCCGGTGCAAACAAGCGGACGATCTGATCGTGGTTGTCAGTGACAAATGCGTCGAAGAACTTCTGATAGGCCGCGAGGGCGTCCTCTTTCGGCCCGGCAAAGACAGGAGCGCAGATCAGGAGAAGGCACGACAGCAAGGCGGTTCGGCTAAGCATGTGGATACTCCCCAGGGTGATCGATAGTCTGCGACGGGCCGTCGAAGATTGCGAGACTCCCGCCCCCTTTTGTTTGGACTTGGCGACACCGAGTAAAGCCGGTCGAGGACCTGGCGTCGATCAAGGTGAGCTTCCGGTACCGAGGCAGGCCGGTATGGGATTGCCGCAGTGCCAGGCGGCAGGAGTCGGACACGCGATGTCGCTGGCGCCGCTCTCCGGACACGGCGAACCCGTCATGGCAAACTGGGTTCCGTGCTCGAGCGGCCGCTGTTCATCGCCGGCCTGCCGGCGTTCGACGGGCGCGGCCGTGCTCGACCGCGACAATCCGCTCCCTGGGGCGAAGTGGCTATCGAGGGACGAAGTGCGGACGTCCGGAAGGGCATTGAAGTGAACGTCGTAGACGGCATGAGTCCTCGCATTCAGGATGTATCGACCCGCCGGGTATCGACCCGCCGGGCCCTGGCCGTTTCGGCCGCTGCCATTCTCCTTGGTCTTTCCCCTCAAATGGCTAACGCGATCGAAGAGCCGAAGTACACCGTTGTCCGTCAGTACGACGAGTTTGAAATTCGCGACTACCCGCCGTACCTCGTGGCCGAAGTCGTTGTCCCCGGCCCGGCGGACGCGGCGGGCAATCAGGGTTTCCAGATCCTCGCCGGCTACATCTTCGGCAAGAACAAGGGCGCTCGGAAGATCGCGATGACGGCGCCGGTCACGCAGGCGCCCGTACCGGTCAAGATCGAGATGACTGCGCCAGTCACACAGGCCCCGGTCGAGGGCGGATACGTCGTGCAGTTCACGATGCCCGCCGAGTTCACGCTCGACACCTTGCCCGAACCTCTGGACCCATCGGTGAAGCTCAAGGAGGTTGCAGGCGGCCGCTTCGCCGTCATTCGGTACTCGGGCACATGGTCCGAGCGCAACTACACCGAACATCTGGAGCAACTCCAGCGCAGCGTTGCGTCAGCGGGATTGCGCACGACAGGCAGCCCGATCTACTCCCGCTACAACGCGCCGTTCGTGCCGTGGTTCATGAGGCGCAATGAGATCTGGCTCAAGCTGACGTAGCCGTGATCGCTCCTTCGTGGTGTCCGTTCCCGGGCGAAACGGACGAGAACGCCAGCGGGCCGGCTTTGGCCGCTACGCGCCCTTCAGAACGGCACCTTCTTCGCCTTCTGGAACTTTGACGTGACGTCTCCCGAAAGATTGATGTTGTCCGGGTCGAGGACCATCACCGGAGCGCCTGCGTTCAGGTTGAGTCGGTCGAGGTTCGTCCAGATCACGTTGGGCGCGGTCGTCAGCTCGAAGAAATAGCGCCGGTTGGTCAGGTCGATGGCAGTGCGGTATTCGGTGTTGTAGAGCGTGCCCGGAGCATAGTTGGGCGCGCCGAACGGCACGGACGCATTCCTCGCGATGGCGAGGATTCCGGCGATGGCCTCGCGCTCGGACTTGGGCTCAGGCAGCTTCTTCAGGAAAAACGCCGAGCGGACAAAACGATCGAGCGGGTTGACGTTGCCAGGCAGCGGGGTGTTGCGCGTGGCGTCCGTGAAGTCGAAGCGGGCAAGATTGGCGAGCTGCTCATCGAACGGCGGGTCGTTCGTCATGATCGTGAACTGACGCCCATGGTGCACGCGGGGCTGGCCGCCGATGTACTCGACGATCGCGGAGTCACCCGAGCTGTCCTCGATCGCCAGATGAACTGTCGAGTTGTGGCCGTGGACCGTCACGAGCACGGGTTGGACCTGCTTCATCAGTTCCAGGGCCTCGACGACGGTTGCGGCGTTGTCGAGGAGGTATTGAGCCCAAAGTCCCGCATGGATGCCGCGCTTGGTCGCGTCGCGCGGACCGAAGTCGGTCGCGGTCAGGAAGAGCATGTGGGCGGCCAGGCCCTTTTCGTTGACACCGTCCGCCGTGCCGACGCCATAGATCGTGGTGACGACGCTCCCATAGCGTGATGTCCAGCGTGCAGGATTGTCGGCAACCACCGTCGTCGTCGCCAACCGCCCACCATCGCGTTTCATTCCCCGCGGAAAGACGGTGAGCACGGGGTCGGTGGACTCCGGCCAGTCCATCGTGCGGCCGACGACCACGGCGAGCTTGTTGTCGTTCCACAGAACGCGGGTGCACGCCACCGCGGACTGGATGGGCGCCGTGATCAACGCGGCGCAGAGCAGTGCAATGGTCGCACTGCGACCGCGGGAGTTCGTTTTCATTGAAAGGTGCCTACAGAAGGGGAAGAACTTTCGCTGCGTCGGCGCTGTCGCCGACGGGAAGAAATTGGGGTTCCGCAACGTGTGCTCGAGGGCGAATCTACAGTACCGGACGACGACGATCCGGCGGGGGTCGACGACGTCCATTTCCACGCGGGCGAGCCGCGCAGCTTCCGCTTGACCGCTTCGTTTCGCTTCCGAGTTGCCAGGTCATGCGCGGCGCGCTGTGAGAGATCGGTGACGGACAGGACGCACCGCTCCCGCCGCCGCTCTCGAGGCACGGGTCTGATCAGGGCGAGGATGGCGCTCAGCTACTCCGTGACAACTGCCGCGAAAGCGCGTTCGAGTCGTGCGCGATCGCCGTCACTCAATTCGAGGGCGAGTGCTTCCGATATGTGCGCCAGGTGAGGCGCGCTGCGGGAGGGACCGACAACCGGGGCGGTGCAGTCGGGGTGGCCAAGGATCCATGCGAGTCCCGCGGCCGCGCAGCTCGCACCCAGTTCCCCGGCGACGTCGCGCAACACATCCAGAGCGTCATGGGTCTGCTCCGACAATGCGTGACCGTCCGGCCGCAACGCCATTCGTGAGTCCGGCGGAAACGCTTCGCCGCGTCGGTACCTGCCCGCGAGAATGCCCCCGGCCAGAGGCGAATATGGCGAGTAGGCAATGCGACGCTCCCGGCAGATGGCGCGCACTTCACGATCCGCACCCGGGTTCAGGAGGCTGAAGCTGTTCTGCACCCATTCAAAGCCGCGCACCCCCATCCGCCCGGCGGCGTCGAGCGCGGCTGTCAGCACTTCCGGTCCGACGTTGCAGCAACCGACACGCTCGGCGCGCCCCGACTCCAGCACCGCCGCGAAAGCTTCGACCGTCGTTTCGATCGGCGTGATGTCGCACGGGGCATGTGCGAGGAACAGAGCCACCCGGTCGCGTCGAAGTCGCACCAGGCTCGCCGCCAGCTTCGCCTCGATGTACTTCCTGTCGAACAACGTTTCCCGATCGCCGGTCCCGCTGGCAGGGGCCACCTTGGTCGCAATGCGGATCCGCTCGGTCAGGGCAGGCGGCCGGTTGGAGAGCCAGGCACCAATCAGTTCTTCGCTCTTGCCGCCGGCATAGCGCTCGGCGGTGTCCCACAGGTCGATCCCAAGGGCGGCAGCCTCGTCCATCGCGGCGGCAGCGGCCGTCGCGTCCAGCCCCTTGCCGATGAGTTGACGCGCTCCTCCGATGCCGCCGAAGGTTCCGCAGCCGAGGATGATGGGGACCGTTGCCGGCGGCACCGAATGGATCGATTCGGTCATTCAGCCGCATTCTGCCGGGCACTGATTCCGACCGCTACTGCGCGTAGCGCATCCTCGCGGCGACTTCCTCCTCGCTACTTCTTGGCCGGCTGCGCCGGCGCCGCTCCCGCGGGTGCGGGAGCCGTGGCCGCGTTGAGCTTCGCCAGCATCGCCTGCTCCAGCGCCTTCAGTTTCGGCTCGACCTGCGGCCGCGTTTCGGTGACGATCTTCTGCGCAAGGGCCTGCTGCGCCTCCGGCGTCACCTCCTGATACTTGCGACTCACCGGCGACTCCAGCCACGCGATCAGCACTTTCAGCTCGTCTTCGCTGAACTTTTCCTCCAGCGTCGTGCCGAGCGTGGACGGCGCCCACTTGACCGCGCTGGCGCGCAGCATCGGCGCGACATCGGCCTGGAACTTCCGCACTTCGGCCTGCAGGTCGGCGACGAGGGCGCGGCGCTTCTCTTCCGGCGCGCGCGCGATGCCGGGGCCGGCCATCTGCATCACCTGGCCCGCCGCCTGGTTGGCCATGCCGTTGCCCACGCCTTCGATGCCCGCCTGCTGCAATTGCAGCGCCTTCTTCACGAGTTCCTTCTTGGCCGCGGAGACCGGGGCTGCTTCCTTCTTGGGGGGGGCTCTCTTTGGCCGGGGCGGCGGGTGCCGTTGCAGCGCCCTGTGCGCCGACTGGATGCGCGGCAACCGCCAGCGCGACGGCAATGACGGCACCAGCCAGACGAGAGATCGGTTTCATGGAGTTCCTGTTGATGTCGCGGCAACCGGGTGGCAGCCGCACTGAGGGAGTGGCGTAAGGGGCCCTAGTCTAGAGGGAGCGGCCCGTTTGCATTGCCGGCCCGCTCAACGACGGTTCCTGCCGAACGCGGCTGCACCGGCGAACCTCGCGCGATCCCCGAGTCGCTCTTCGATGCGCAATGCCTCGTTCCACTTGGCCATGCGTTCGCTGCGCGCAAAGGAGCCGACCTTGAGTTGTCCCACCTGCCAGCCGATCGCGAGGTGCACGATGGTGGTGTCTTCGGTCTCCCCCGAGCGGGCGGACACGATGCCCGCATAGCCGGCCGCCTGCGCGGCCCGCCACGCCTGCAGCGTCTCGGTCAGCGTGCCGCGCTGATTCGGCTTGAGCAGGACGGTGTTGGCCGCGCCCCTCGCCGCCGCCTGTTCGACCAGCGGAGCGTGGGACACGAGGAAGTCGTCGCCCACGACTTGCACTCGATGCCCGACCGCCTTTGTGAAGCGCGCGAAGCCGGCCGGGTCGTCTTCCCCGAGCGGGTCTTCGATCGACACGATGGGATAGCGGTCGATCCAGCGCAGCAGCAGTTCGATGAGGCCGTCGGAATCGAGTTCGCGCGACTCCAGGCCGAGCGTGTAGCGCCCTTCGCGCCCGAAGTCCGAGGCCGCGATATCGAGCGCGATGGCGACGTCCTCGCCGGGCACGTAGCCCGCGCGTTCGATCGCGGCAACGAGCGCCTCGAGCGCTTCCTCGTTGGTGTCGAACGCGGGCCACCAGCCGCCCTCGTCCGCGACGCCGAAGCGCGCGCCGCGCGCGTGGAGCAACTCGCCGGCGCTGCGGTAGACCTCCGCGGTCCATTCGAGCGCTTCGGCAAAGCGGCGGGCGCCCGGGCACACGACCATGAAGTCCTGCACGTCGACGCGACGGCCGGCGTGCGCGCCGCCGCCGAAGATCTGGATCTGCGGGATCGGCAGCCGCGTCGCCTGCGGTCCGCCGAGGTATTCGTACAGCGGCAGTCGTCGCGATGCCGCCGCCGCATGGGCCGCAGCCATCGACACGGCAAGCGTTGCATTCGCGCCCAGCCGCGTCTTTCCCGCGGTGCCGTCGAGCGCAATCAGTTCGGCGTCGAGCGCCGCCTGGTCGTCGGCGGCCTTGCCGAGCAGCGCCCGCGCGATCTCGCCGTTGACGTGCTCCACCGCGCGCAGCACATCGAGGCCGCCGAAGCGCGCGCCGCCATCGCGCAGTTCGAGCGCTTCGCGCGTGCCTTTCGAGGCACCGGCGGGAACGATGGCACGTCCGTTCGCGCCGTCCTCGAGCGTCACCTCGGCCTCGACGGTCGGCCGGCCGCGGCTGTCCCAGACGCGCCGGGCGTGGATCGATCGGATGACGGCGTTCATTGCGCGAGTTCCTCCTGCCAGGCCAGTCGCACTGCGGACAGACGAGCGACCGGCTGTCGAAGCAGTCGCCCCGCGACGCGCCGCACCTGCTCGCGCTGTCCTTCGTCGTTCACGTACTCGACCGGGGACTTGCCGTCCACGCGGGCGAGAAAGAGCCCCGGCAGCAGTGCGGCCGCGCGCCGCTCGAGCGCGTCGACGGATTCCCAATCCACGGCCTGCAGGTACGAGGCGGCGAGCGCATCGAACGAAGCGAGAAACGCGGTCGTCGCCGGCGGGTTCCACAGGCACTTGAGCAGCATGTGGTTGAGGCAGAAGGCGATGTCGAACGCGGGATCGCCCCACCACGCGCACTCGGCATCGAGGAACACCGGTCCTTTGGCGCCGATCAGGATGTTCTTCGGGCTGACGTCGCCGTGCACGAGCGCCACTCGATGCGAGCGCGTGACGTCGACCAGTTGCTCGAGCCGGGGACGCAGCTCCGGATGCCGGCGCGCCGTGGCGAGCAGGTAGGGTTCGAGGCGGATGTCGAAGAAGATGGCGTCGGTGTCGAACTCGGCCGCGAGTTCCGGACGCCGTGCCGAGTAACTGTGGATGCGTCCGAGCACGCGTCCCACCGCGCTCGCGGTCGCGACGTCCGCGCGACCGTCCCGCAGCTGCTGCTTCCACAGGGCGTACTCGGAAGGCGGCAGGTAGTTCATCACGAGCACGCCGAGCGCGGGATGCTGACCGAGCACCTGCGGCGCGCATCCGGCGTGCGCTTCGTTGGCCACGCGCATCCAGCGCGCCTCGTACCGGTTGCGCTCGATCGGCGCGCGCCAGTCGGCGGCGACGCGCAGCTTCGCCAGCGCGCGCTTGGCGCAGACCGGCCCCTCGCTGCTGTGCACCCGCCAGATGTCGGACGACACGCCGCCGGTCAGCGGCACCCCGGTGATCGTTCCCGCACCGGCGAGCCCGAGCTCGCGCAGTGCCTGCGCAAACTCGGTCGGCACGGCGGTGTCACTCTCCGCGCGCATAACCGGCCTCGACGAGCTTGACCAGCGCGTACAGCGTCTGGTTGATCGGCACGTCGACACCGAGTTCGCGGCCGCGGCGTGCGACGAAACCGTTCAGGTGATCGATTTCCGAGGGCTTGCGCCGCGCCATGTCCTGCGCGGTCGAGGAGAACTGCGCGGGCATCGCCGTCGCGATCCGGTCCATCGCCTCGAGCGAGGGCTCGAACTGCAGCGCGATGCCCTCAGCCCGCGCGAGCGCAACCACTTCGCGCACGATCGCCACCTGGACTTCGCGGACCTCGGGCTGCGCGGCGAGCTTGGCGTAGGGCGCCTGGGCGAGCGCCGAGATGGCGTTGTAAGCGCAGTTGACGAGCAGCTTGGACCACAGCTCGGCCATCACGTCGGCGGAGATCGTTACCTTCACGCGGGCCTGGCCGAAGAGCGCAACCAGGTCGTGAAGCAACGCATCGACGGCAGGTTCACGCTGTGCCTGCGCGTTCAGCGCGCCGATGACGAGATCCCCGCGCCCGAAGTGCCGCACGAGGCCCGGGCCGCCCATCGCGGTGGCGACGTAGACGACCGCCGGCACGACGGTCTGGCGGACATGGCGGGTGATCGTCGCCGCGTTCTCCACGCCGTTCTGAAGGCTGAGGATGGCCGCGTGCGGCCCGAGCAGCGGCGCGAGGTCGCGGGCGACGGCATCGGTGTCGGTCGACTTCACGCAGAACAGCACCAGGTCCGCGTCGCGTACAGCGGCGAGATCGGTGCTCGCCTCGACGCGGAGTGTCTCGACCTGCCCCGCCATGTCGAGACGCAGGCCATCGCGCGCGATCGCATCCACGTGGACGGCCCGGCCAATGAGGATGACGCGGGCGCCGGCGCGCGCCAGCATCGCGCCGTAGAAGCAGCCGACCGCGCCCGCCCCCACCACCGCGACCGTGCGGAATGGGCTCTGCATGCCGACCTACTCCGCGGGCGACGTGACGGCCGGCGCCCGGTCTGCGGCGCTGCGCCGGGTCGCCAGTCGCGTCACGACGACGAAAAACAGCGGCACGAAGAGCAGGCCGAGGAATGTCGCCGCCACCATGCCGCCGAAGACGCCAGTGCCAATGGCGTTCTGGCTGCCCGAACCGGCGCCCGTCGCAAGGGCGAGCGGCAGGACGCCGCCACCGAACGCGAGCGAGGTCATCAGGATCGGCCGCAGCCGCAGGCGCACCGCCTCGAGCGTCGCCGGCACGAGGGCGATGCCCTCGGACATCTGCTTCAGCGCGAACTGGATGATCAGGATCGCGTTCTTCGCCGACAGGCCGATGGTGGTGAGCAGGCCGACCTGGAAGTACACGTCGTCCGACAATCCGCGCCCGCTCGCCGCGATCAGCGCGCCGAGCACGCCCAGCGGCACGATGAGCAGCACCGCGATGGGAATCGACCAGCTCTCGTAGAGCGCCGCGAGGCAGAGGAACACCACGATGATGGACAGTCCGTACAGCAGCGGCGCCTGGGCGCCAGACAATCGCTCTTCGTACGACAGTCCGGTCCACGCCACGCCGAAGCCCGGTGGCAGTTGCGCGGCGAGGTTTTCCATCGCCGCCATCGCCTCGCCGGAGCTGCGTCCCGGAGCCGCCTGCCCCTGGATCTGGACCGCCGGCGAACCATTGAACCGCTCGAGCCGCGGCGAACCGAAGGTCCAGCGGCCCTGCGCGAACATCGAGAACGGCACCATCTCGCCCTGGTTATTGCGCACGTACCACTTGTCGAGGTCTTCCGGAACCATGCGGAACGGCGCGTCGGCCTGCATGTAGACCTTCTTCACGCGGCCCTTGTCGATGAAGTCGTTCACATAGGCGCTGCCCCACGCCGCCGACAGCGTCGCATTGACGTCGGCCATCGCGAGGCCGAGCGCACCGGCGTGCACGGTGTCGACGTCAATGCTGAACTGCGGAGTGTCTTCCTGCCCGTTCGGTCGCACCGCGACCAGCGCAGGATCCTTCGCCGCCATGCCGAGCAACTGGTTGCGCGCGGCGATCAGCGCCTCGTGGCCGGCGCCGCCGCGGTCCTGGAGGTACATGTCGAAGCCGTTGGCTACGCCGAGTTCGAGGACGGCGGGCGGCGGAAACGCGAACACCATCGCGTCGCGCAGTTTCGAGAACGCCCCCATCGCGCGTCCGGCCACCGCCTTCACCCCGTTCTGCGCCCCCGGCCGCTCGCTCCAGTCGCGCAGCCGCACGAAGGCGATGCCGGCGTTCTGCCCGCTGCCCGAGAACGAAAACCCGGAGACGGTGAACAGCGACTGCACGTTGTCCTTCTCGTTCTCCAGGAAGTGGCGCTCCATTTCCCGCAGCACCTTCAGCGTGCGCTCCTGGGTGGCGCCCGCGGGCAGCACGACCTGCGCGAACAGGATGCCCTGGTCTTCATCGGGCAGGAACGACGTCGGCAGCCGGATCAGAAGGAAGACGGCGAGCACGATCATCACCGTGAACGCCGCAAGCCAGCGCGCCGGCCGGGCAAGCATGCCGCCGACGATGCGCCTGTACAGGTGGCTGCCGCGATCGAAGGTGCGGTTGAACCAGCCGAAGAACCCGGTCGTCGCGCCGTGCGACCCCTTCTCGATGGGCTTGAGCAGCGTGACGCACAGCGCGGGCGAGAGGATCAGCGCGACGGTCACCGACAGCAGCATCGCCGAGGCCATCGTGATCGAGAACTGGCGGTAGATGACGCCCGTGGAGCCGCCGAACAACGCCATCGGAATGAACACGGCCGCCAGCACGAGCGCGATGCCGACCAGCGCGCCGGTGATCTGGCCCATCGACTTCTTCGTGGCCTCCTTCGGCGACAGGCCCTCCTCGCTCATCAGGCGCTCGACGTTCTCGACCACGACGATCGCGTCGTCCACGAGCAGCCCGATGGTGAGCACGATGCCGAACATCGTCAGCACGTTGATGGAGAAGCCGAACGCGAACATGACCGCGAAGGTGCCGAGCAGGACCACCGGCACCGCGATCGCCGGGATCAGCGTGGCGCGCAGGTTCTGCAGGAAGAGGTACATCACCAGCACGACGAGCACGAAGGCCTCGATCAGCGTCTTGACGACTTCCTTGATCGACAGGCGGATGAAGGGCGTGGTGTCGAAGGCGACGACGGCCTTCAGGCCGGCCGGAAAGAAGCGCTCCAGGTCGGCGACCTTCGCCTTGACCGCATCGGCGGTCGCGAGCGCGTTGGCCCCCGTGGCGAGCCGCACCGCGAGGCCGGAGGACGGCTTGCCGTTGTAGAAGGAGAGCGTGCCGTAGTTCTCGCCGCCGAGCTCGACGCGCGCCACGTCGCGCAGCCGCACCGTCGCTCCGGAGGCACCGGTGCGCAGGACGATCGACTCGAACTGCTCCGGGGTCTGCAGCCGTCCCTGCGCCGAGATCGTCGCGTTGAGCTGCTGGCCCTGGACCGCGGGCAGGCCGCCCAACTGGCCGGCGGCAATCTGCACGTTCTGCGCCCGGATCGCCGTCGCCACGTCGGCGGGAGTGAGCTTGTAGTTCGCGAGCTTGTTGGGATCGAGCCAGATACGCATCGCGTACTGCGAGCCGAACAGCGTGAGTTCGCCGACACCCGGCACGCGGCTCAGCACGTCCTGGACGTTGGCGGCGACGTAATCGGCGATGTCGGTGCGGTTCATCGAACCGTCTTCCGAGTAGAAGCCGATGACCATGATGAAGTTGCGCACCGACTTCGTCACCGTGACGCCCTGCTGCTGGACCTCCTGCGGCAACTGCGATTCGGCGAGCTTCAGCTTGTTCTGCACCTGCACCTGCGCGATGTCCGGATCGACACCCGAGTTGAAGGTCAGGACGATCGAGGCCCCGCCCGCGCTGTCGCTCGTCGAGGTGATGTAGCGCAGGCCGTCCAGGCCGGTCATCCGCTGCTCGATGATCTGGGTGACCGTGTCCTCGACCGTCTTGGCCGAGGCTCCCGGGTACGTCGCGCTGATGGTGATCGTGGGCGGCGCGATGTTCGGGTACTGGGCAACCGGCAGGCGGAAGATCGACAGGATCCCCGCCAGCATGATCACCAGCGCGATCACCCACGCGAAGATGGGGCGTTCGATGAAGAAGTGCGACACGTCGGCCGGTCCGGTGGGTGCTGGCTCAGCGTCCCGACTTGCCGTTCGCCGCGGCGGGTGCCATCGGGCCGGACGATGAACTCACGGCCGCGGGAGCGATGGCGCCGGCCTGGGCGGCTTCCTGCGCCTGGACGGTCGTGCCGGGCCGCGCGCGCTGCAGGCCTTCGAGAACCACGCGGTCTCCCGCCTGCAGGCCGCCGTCCACGAGCCAGTCGGCGCCGATCGTGCGGGCCGTCTTCAGCGGTCGCGCCTCGACGACGTTGTTGGCGCCCACCACCATCGCGATCGCCTGCCCCTTGGCGTCGCGGGTCACCGCCTGCTGCGGCACCAGCAGCGCGTTGTCGCGCACGCCTTCCTCGATCACGGCGCGCACGTACAAGTTGGGCAGCAGCATGCCGTCGGGATTCGGGAACAAGGCGCGCAGCGTGATTGCGCCGGTCGAGGCATCGACGGTGACGTCGGAGAACTGCAGCGTGCCTTCGTGCTGATACGGCGTGCCGTCTTCCAACAGGAGCGAGACGCGGGCCGCGTCGGTGCGCGCACGCTTCAGTTCGCCACTCGCCATCGCGCGTCGCAGCCGCAGGACCTCGGCGCTCGATTGCGTGAGGTCGACGTACATCGGGTTCGTCTGCTGGATCGTGACGAGCGGGGTCGCCTGGTTGGCGGTGACCAGCGCGCCGGCCGTGACCGCCGACTTGCCGACGCGCCCGGAGATCGGCGCGACCACGCTCGTGTAGCCGAGGTTGATGCGTGCTGCCTCGGCGGCGGCCTTGGCGGAGGCCAGATCGGCTTCGCTCTGGCGCAGCGTGTTCACGGCATCCTCGTAAGCCTGCTGGCTGACGAACTTGATCGCCACCAGTTCCTTGCTGCGCTCGACGTTGCGACGCGCCGTCTGGACGCCCGCTTCGGCCTTGGCGACCGCCGCGCGGGCGCTCTCGACCGCGGTCTGGTAGGTCGCGGGGTCGAGCTTGTACAGGGTGCTGCCGGCCTTCACCTCGGCGCCTTCGTTGAACGTGCGCGACTGCACGATCCCGGTGACCTGCGGGCGCACCTCGGCGATCACGGTCGGTGACGTGCGGCCCGGGAGCACCGTCTTGATCGTCACGCTCCGTGGCTTGACCGTGAGCACGGTGACCTGGGGTGCGGGTGGCGCCGCCGGCGGAGCCTTGGGGCCCTCGCATCCGGCGGCGGCGAGGAGGAGTGCGACGATCGCGCCGAGCCGGAATGCGAGTGAACGATGCATGTTGCGATGCTAACAGGTGGATATGTAGGGACCGCGTGTGCGGAACGGCCGAACCACCGCCCGCTGAATCCGACTTCGGAAAACTGCGTACTCCGCGCAGCCCAAGGAAAGGACGTTCACATCGAACGTCCGCCATCGCCTGCCACGGCCGGCGCAAGCACGAGGGTCGGGGTCCCGATGTGCGGTGTCGCCGATCGCACGCGCGCGAGCACCGAAGATCGGCGATCGCGCCGCGTCAGGTCCGCCGGCCCGGCTGCGGCAACGGCACCATCACCGGCTGACCCGGCGCGCTGCAGCCCTGATCGCAGCATCGGCCGGGTTGCGTGTTGCGCGTGATGGCGCGCTCGCCGTTCGCGGTCAGCGCGCCGCGCTCGAGCAACCGCTCCACCAGCTCGACCTTGTTGCCGAGCGGATAGTTGCGCCAGATCTCCTGCTTCATCGCGGCCGGGGAGCCGCCGCCGTGCAGGCTGATCACCGAGTACCACCCGCCCTGGTACGACGCGGTGAGGTCTTCGATGAAGCGCGCGACCTCGATGCGCTTGTCGTACGGCACCGAGGGGTTGGCACGCAGCACCTCGGCAAGGGTTGCTGCCGTCGCAGGGTTGTGGTCCTCGTCCGGCCCGGGAAGCGTGACGATCAGTCCGCCCGAGACCTCGTGCGCCAGCCGGTGCATGTCGTAGATCTGGGTGGCGAGCAGCAGCTTGCCGATGTTCGCGAACACCGGCTCGGGCATGAAGGTCTTGCTCGCCGGGTCCTCGGTGCCGTACACGCTCGCCGCGACGCCACAGGCATAGAAGCCCTCGACGATCTTGATCAGCTCGACCATCGGCTCGCGCAGCGCCGACTTCGCGCCAGGGTCGAAGCCGTTGGCCTCGCACATCAGCGCGCCCGCCCCGATCAGCAGGTCGCCGAAGCCCGCGCGCGCCGCGATGCACGTGTGGCGGTGGTGCGTGGCGTAGTCGTACGTCAGCGCGGCCGAATGCTCCCATTCGCCGGCGTAGAACACGCGCTCCCACGGGACGAGCACGCGATCGAAGATCACCACGCCGGTCGACTGTCCGTAACGGCGCGAGAACAGCGCCTCGCCGTGCTCCAGCTTCTCGCCGGGCCGACCCGCCGGGCGCGCCACGATGGTGATGCCGGCGGCGTCCACCGGAACCGCGCAGCAGATCGCGAACTCGGCATCGGCCTCGCCCATGTGGCGGCAGGGCATGACCAGGAACTCGTGCATGTACGGCGCGCCGGTCACGATCGCCTTCGTGCCGGAGATGATGACGCCCTTCGCGTGGCGCTCCACGATGTGGACGTACGTGTCCGGGTTCGCCTGCTGGTGCGGCTTGCGCGACCGGTCGCCCTTGGCATCGGTCATCGCGATGCCGATGGACAGGTCGTTTTCCTGCACGTGCTCCAGGTACGCGGCGAAACGCGCGCGGTGCTCGGTGCTGCCGCGCGCGTCGTCGATGCGCGCCGTCACCTGCGCCAGCGCGCTGAGCGCGTCGTGCGCGAGATACCGCTGTGCGCAGCCGGTCTCCTGGCAGAGCACGCGCACGGCCTCGAGCTTGTTCAGCAAGTCGCCCGCCGACTCGTCGACCGCGAGCATGCGCGGCACCGTTCTGCCGTTCTGCGTGACGAGCATCAAGGGCGCGAGCGCGGGATCGTTCGCGTAGTCATAGCTGACGCCGAGGGCCTGGATGCCGGGCAGGAAGGCCAGCTCGTCGGCGACCGACTCCACCCGCCGACCGTCGACGTAGACGACCGGGTGCAGGCGCCGCAGCGACTCGCGGTACGCCTGGCTGGTCATCCGGGGTGTCGCCCTCGGCGGCGGTTTCAACGGGTCCGGTGCGTTCATGGCGATCTCCGGTCGGTCGATTGGAGCACTGTTTGCCGCTGCCCGGCGGCGTGGGTGGCGATGCGGAAGGCGGGACTGCGCTCGGCGCACACCCCGACTTCTCCGTGCGGCTCTCCCTCGTGGCCCGACCCGCAGACGACGGCAAGCGACTTCAGAGCGTTCGGATCTGCACCTTGCGCCACTTGATTGCGCCCCCGGGCTCGCCTTTCGGCGGCAGTGTCCCGTACTGCAGCGCGAACGGTCCCTCTTTCAACTGCTCATGGCTCACCTTGACCGTCTGCACGCCGTTCAGTACGACCGTCAGTTCCGAACCCTTGACCGTGATCTCGTAGGTGTTCCACTTGCCGCCGGCCTTGTACGCGTGGTGCGGCACCGGCGCATGGTGAACGATCGCTCCGGTGCCGAACGTCGGGTCCGGGCGCTGGTCGAAGATGTTGGCCTCGTAACAGTTCTTGTCGGTCAGCGTCTTCGGATCCGAGCAGCGCATGTAGATGCCGCTGTTCGCCGACGGTGCCGCCCAGAACTCCGCCCGGATCTGGAAGTCCTTGTAGGAACTCTTCGACACCAGAAATCCGCCCTTGCCGTTATCCGCGACCACGGCGCCGTCTTCGGCGCGCCAGTTCGCGTCACCGACGCGATTCCAGTTCTCCAGGCCCCTGGCTCCGTCGATCAGCGTGACCCAGCCGGCGTCACCGCCCGGCATCTGCGCACATCCCGCGAGCAAGGTTGCGGCGGCCAGCAAAGCATGCCTCAAGTTCACGATTACCTCTCCTGTAGCCCGGCGTTTTCCGGTCGGCGGACGGTACGCTGCGGGATAGGGAGTGTCATCGTGCCCTGCAATATCGGTGGGGCGTCGCGGTTTCCAGTGCGGTTCGTCGTCGACGTTCCCGTGCCAGCGCATCGATCCGACCCACGAGCCGCCCGACAATCAGCCGGACAAGCTGGAAGCCGAACTGCGGGTTCTGGAAATGGAGCTGGCGCAGCTCGTCGTCGGTGATGAAGAGCGTTTCCGCATCGCTTTCGCAGACGCCACTGAGCGTGCATGGTCCGCTCGGGGTGAACATCGCGATTTCGCCGAACAGCAACCGCCGTCGGCGATGTCTCCTGTGCAGAAGATGATGTCGCCGGCGCGGAACAACTCCGGCTTCATGTATGGCTGCAGCCAGTTGGCATTGAAGCTTTGCGTCCTGACGGCCTCTTCCGCCCGCCGGATCAGCCGGCGCATGGCCAGCAGCCGATGGATGTCCAGCGGCAGCAGCGTCACCTGGAGAACGAATCGAGGGCCGTGCCCGCCGACGATGCCGTAGGAGATGAACAGCACGTTGCTGACGATCGCCACCACGCGGAGCGGAATCATCGTCTTCGCGGAGAAGGCGACGAGCGAGGCCGCGGCCGCGCACTAACCAGGCAGGTCGGCAAGTTCCACCAAAACCTCTCGCGCTTACAGACGGCCGCCCGGGCGATCTCGAAAGTGCAGCGTCGCTCATGCCCTTGTGCGACGCGGACGCGGGATGCCGCCGAGCAGCGGCTTGCTGCGCCGCAGACTCGGGAGCCGGCGCAGGACGCGGGTAGGCGAGAATCGGCAGACAGGAAAGACCAGGGAAGCCCGTTTGCCGTCGCTCAGCTGCGCCATCGACTTCGGGACATCGAACTCCGCGGTGGCGCGCGCGCTCGCGCCCGCCCGCCAACGGCAACGCGTCGAACTCGCGCCGCTCGAAGCCGATGCGACCAGCATGCCGACGGCCGTGTTCTACAACGCGGAGGACGGAACGCGAGCCTTCGGACGCGCGGCGATCGCCGCGTATGTCGACGGCCACGAAGGCCGCCTGATGCGGTCCATCAAGAGCATCCTGGGTTCCGACCTGATGGACGAAGCGACCGAGTTGCCCAACGGGCAGCAGGTGCGTTACGTCGACGTCCTGGTCGCCTACCTGCGGCACCTGAAGCAACGCGCCGAAGCGCACTGGGCGTCCCCGATCGAGCGGGTCGTGATCGGCCGGCCGGTGTTCTTCGTGGACGACGATCAGAAGCGCGACGAAACAGCCCAGGCGACGCTGACGCAGGCCGCCCGCGCGGCCGGCTTTGCCGAGGTGCAGTTCCAGTTCGAGCCCATCGCGGCGGCGCTCGACTACGAGTCCCGGCTTTCGGCCGGTGACGGCGAGCATCGGGTGCTCGTGGCCGACATCGGTGGCGGGACCTCCGACTTCTCGGTGGTTCGGGCGAGCGCGGCAGCGCATGCCGCGGTCGACCGGCGCGCCGACGTGCTGGCAAATCACGGCGTGCATCTCGCCGGTACCGACTTCGACCGCGCGATCAATCTCGCGGCGATCATGCCGCTGCTGGGATACGGTGGCGACGGCCCGGGAGGCAGGCCGGTTCCGTCGAAAATCTACTTCGACCTGGCCACCTGGCACCTGATCAACACGACCTACACCCGCAACCGGCTGGCCGAACTGCAGATGATGCGGAGCATGTACGACGACCAGCGCGCGCACGAGCGCCTGATGCGCGTGCTCGTGCAGCACCAGGGTCACGACCTCGCCGCACGTGCGGAGGCGGCGAAGATCGACGTGTCGAATGGCGGCCGTGCGGAAATCGAGCTCGCGTTCGTGGAACGCGGGCTGAAGCAGCCGCTCGACGAGCATTTGCAGGCGGCGGCGCTCGCCGAGGGGATCCAGCGGATCGTCCGGGCCGCGCTCGAGACGGTTCGCCTCGCACGGGTCGACGCGGCCAGCATCGACGCGCTTTACTTCACCGGCGGGTCCACAGGGCTCAGGCCGTTGGTCGCCCAGCTGGCCGCCGCGTTTCCAGCCGCACGGCCGGTGCTCGGGGACCGCTACTCCAGCGTCGTGAGCGGCCTGGCAATCGCCGCGAGACGGCGGTTCGGGCCATGAAGCAGCGCACTCGAAGACGCCGTGAAGCAGGCGACGGCTGCGCGGCGAGGCATCCGGGCCCGACGTTCGGCACGCCGACCGTCAGTCGCGCACCAGATCGACGAAGTGCAGCGACACCGCGATCACGTGCGCAACCATCAGTCCAGTCAATGCGCGCGCCGCGAGGATATGGTGGCCGCGCCAGGTGACGGCGGCATCGGTATCGCGTCCGAGGAACCACAGCGCACCGGTGACGGCGGTAACGAGCAACGCGAGCAGAAGCAGCCCCTCGACGGTCGCAAAGAGCCCTCCGCCCTCACTGCCCGGCCGCTCTCCCCTGCCGATTCCCGCAAGGTCCCGACCGATGCCGGAGAACTGCCCGGCCGCCCATGGAAAGTACAGGCGCCACCGGCCACCGAGCGTGCACGCGGCGAAGTAGACGATGGCGAGCGGCAGCACCGCCAGCCCGAGGACGACGTGGCCGAGGTTGAGCGCGCCCGGCGCGTCAGGCAACGTCTCATACAGGCCGATCCACGGACTGCTCGCGACCAGCCAGGTGCAGGCCAGCGCGATCAGCAAATGCAGCGGATTGCCGAGCCGGTCAAGCAGCGAGCGCATGGGCCGGCCGCAGCGGGACGTCGGCACCCGCGGTCAGTTGCGCGACCTTGTCGGCGAAGCGCTCGACCTCGTTCCAGTCGGTGAACTGCACCTTGGTGGAGAAGTCGGTCGGTCCTTTGTTGATCCACATGACGAGCCGCATCATGTGCTTGTCGATGCCGCTGTAGCGCGAGTAGTCGAGTTCGCCGGCGAACACGCCCTGCAGCTTCGGCTTCCACGGCGACTGCGCGACGAGCCGCTTCAGGTACGGGTTGGTCTGCGGCGTGTTCTTCGCGGGTTTGCGGGCGACGAGGTTCACCGAGAAGAGGGCGCTCGGTCTGTTCTCGAGCAGCGCCCGGTTGGCACGGATGAACTCCAGCACCGACGGATGGTGCTTGCCGTGCTTGATGCTCGCGCCGATGACGATCGCGTCGTAGGTCGTCGGGTCGACGTCGTGCCCCACCAGCGGCGCCACGTCGGCGCGGTGGCCGCGTTTCGCGAGGATCGACTGGACGCGTTCGCAGATCTGTCTGGACAAGCCGTAGACGCTGGAATACAGCAGCAGGGTGCCGGGCATGGAGGCGGTGTGTCTGGAGGAGACGTCCACAGGCTAGCAACGGCGCGGCTCCCTTCCCTGACCAAGGTCAGTCACCGGGACCGATCTCCCTCGCACAGCGCCGGTGTTTGCCCTAACGCAGCCTCACATTCGCGCATCTTGACTCCGGACCCGGCGCGGTGCCAACGGCCCTGGACCCGTCCATTCCAGAGGCAAGCCTCGAGGGGCGACGAGCGCGCCGCTGCTACGCTCGCCCAATGAACTCTCCCTTCGTCGAACTCGGCCTGTCGAAAGAACTCGTGCAGGTCCTCACCGGTCTCGGTTATGAAGAACCGACGCCGATCCAGAGCCAGTCGATTCCGCCGCTGCTCGCGGGCAAGGACCTGCTCGGCCAGGCCGCCACCGGCACCGGCAAGACGGCCGCCTTCGCGCTCCCGCTGCTGCAACGCGTTCTATCGGCCCACCGCAAGCCAGGCCCGCCGGCGGTGCTCGTGCTGGTGCCCACGCGGGAACTTGCGATCCAGGTCGCCGAAGCCTTCCACAGCTACGGCGCCCGGCTGGGCGTCGTCGTGCTGCCGATCTATGGCGGGGCGGAGTTCGGCCGCCAGGCGCAGGCGCTCAAGCGCGGCGTGCACGCGGTGGTCGCCACGCCGGGCCGCGCGCTCGATCACATCCGCCGCGGCACGCTGAAGATGGACGGGCTCACGGCGGTCGTGCTCGACGAGGCCGACGAGATGCTCGACATGGGTTTCGCGGAAGACATCGAACTGATCCTCGACGCCGCCCCGGCCGAACGGCAGACCGCGCTCTTCTCGGCCACGCTGCCGCCGCGGATCGCCGCCATCGCCGACAAGCACCTGCGCGACCCGGAGCGCGTCCTCATCGCGCGCGAGAAGACCGCCAAGGGCACGATGCCGAAGGTGCGCCAGACCGCGTACATCGTGCAGCGCGCCCACAAGGTCGCGGCGCTCGGCCGCGTACTCGACCTGGAGTCGCCAGCGCTCGCGCTCGTGTTCGCCCGCACGCGCACCGAGGTGGACGAACTCGCGGAGAAACTGCGCGGACGCGGCTACCAGGTCGAACAGTTGCACGGCGGCCTGTCCCAGGACCAGCGCGACCGCGTGATGAAGCGCGTGCGCGCCGGCGCGGTCGATCTGCTCGTGGCCACCGACGTCGCTGCGCGCGGCCTCGACGTCGAGCACCTCTCGCACGTCGTCAACTTCAACGTGCCCGCCTCGCCCGAGTCGTACGTGCATCGCATCGGGCGCACGGGCCGCGCGGGCCGTGAAGGCGTGGCGATCACGCTCGCCGAGCCGCGCGAGCACCGGCTGCTGCGCAACATCGAACAGCTGACGAAGCAGAAGATCGACGTGGCGACGGTGCCCACGCCCATGGACGTGCGGGCACGCCGCCTCGACATGACGCGCGGGGCGTTGCGCGAAGCGCTCGAGGAAGGCGATCTCGACAGCTACCGCGTCGTCACCGATGCGCTGGCAAGCGAGTTCGATCCGATGGACGTGGCGGCCGCCGCCGTGAAACTCGCGCACCGGACGTTGCAGGCGGATGGCGAGCACGACGATGAGCACATCCCCTCGATCGACCTGTCGCGCAAGGAGCCTTGGTCGAAAGGGCCGCGCAAGGAGTACCGCGACGCTCCCGCCGAGCGCGGCACGAAGGGCCGCACCGCGGCGCGCGTCGACGAGAGCCGTCCGGCGCCGTCCGGGATGCACGCCGCCGCCGGCAGCAAGCGCAAGCCGCACGGGCCGATGACGATGGTGCGCGTGTACGTCAGCGCCGGGCGCAACGTCGGCCTCCGTCCCGCGGACCTCGTTGGCGCGATCGCCAACGAAGCGGGTGTCAGCGCGCGTGAGATCGGCGCGATCGAGATCGAGGAACGCTTTTCGCTGGTGGAGATCTCGGACCATGTCGCCGACGACGCGATCCGTGCGCTGCGCGGAACCTCGCTGCGCGGCCAGCGCGTGACGGTGCGCAAGGACCAGCCGAAGCGGGCGACCCCGTAGACCGCGCCGCTACTTCGACGGCCGGTACATGACGTAGACCGTGTCGAGGTCCGAGGGCAGGTGCTCGCCCCACTGGTACGGCCGGCCGGGTTCCGCCCGTGCCGCGAAGTGGGTGCGCTGCGGCGGGCGGTCGGAGACGCGGGCGCTGAAGTTCACCGGATCGCCCGACCGCGTCTCGAACGACAGCACGTAATACGACTGTCCGCCGTTCGGCGACTTCTTCACGGTCAACTGCACGCCGAGCCGGCCATCGCTGGTGACGACGACGTGCGACCTGTCGCCGACGGCCCACGGCGTCTTCGGTCCCTTCGTGATGCGCAGGGTCTCGGCCGCGACGGCGGAGAGACTGGCCAGGCAGAAGGCCATGAAGAAGACGACAGCCCGGAACATCGACGACCTCGTGCAGAAGACAAGGTGCCGTTTCTAGCAAATAAGCGCCGCGCAACGGCGGCGATCGAATCGGGATTTGCCCTTAGGCCGGGGCGCATCGGCCAGCGGAACCGCGGTCGGTCGGCACCGGGGAATATGCGACCGGGGCCGACGGTCGCGGCAGCTCCGGACGGGCCGGACAGCTGCGCGCAGGGCCTCCGGTCTAACGCTGCAGCTCGCTCAATGCCCGGCCGAGGTCTCGCACCAACTGCCCGGCCGGCATCTCGCGGCACCCGCTCGCGTTCTGTCCTGACCAGAGCGGCGAGAAGTCGCCGCTGCCCGCTGCTTCCGCCTTCGCGCGTAATGGCGCAACCGCGGCCGCTGCCAGCGGAAACTGCGGAGCGGCGGCGCTGATCGGGCCGCGTTCACGAAGCAGCCGGTTCACGATTCCGCGCGCGGGCCGACCGGTGAACAGATTCGTGAGCGCCGTCGTCCGAGCCGCATCGCTTTTGAGCGCCGCGCGGTGCATCGGACTCGTCGAGCACTCGTCGCACAGCAGAAAGGCCGTGCCGAGCTGCGCACCGGCCGCTCCCAGCTGCATGGCGGCAACGATGCCCGCCGCATCGGCGATGCCACCGGCCGCGATCACCGGGACCTTCACCGCCCGGGCGACCTGCGGGACCAGCGCAAACGTTCCCACCTGCGTGGCGATGTCCTCCGACAGGAACATCCCGCGATGTCCGCCCGCTTCGAGGCCCTGGGCGATCACCGCATCGACGCCGAGGGCCTCGAGCCACCGCGCCTCGTCGACCGTCGTGGCGGACGACAGCACCTTTGCGCCCCAGCCCTTCACGCGCGCCAGCAGCGCCGGCGACGGCAGACCGAAATGGAAGCTGACCACGGGCGGCCGGAACTCCTCCAGCACATCGGCCGCCTCGGCACTGAACGGCAGGCGCCCGGGCCCGGCAGGGACGGCCGCGGGATCGATACCGAACTCGGCGTAGTACGGGGCGAGCGCCTTGCGCCAGGCGTCCTCCCGCGCGGGATCCGCGATCGGTTCGCGGTGGCAGAAGAAGTTGACGTTGTACGGCTTCGTCGTCTGCGAACGGATCGCCTGCAGTTCCTTGCGAATCGCCTCCGGTGCCAGCATGGCGCATGGAAGCGAACCGAGGCCGCCGGCATTGGAGACGGCGATGGCGAGCGCGCTCAGCTGCACGCCGGCCATCGGGGCCTGCACGATCGGGGTTTCGATGCCGAGGAGTTGCTGGAGGTTCATGGCGGGCTGTCGCCGTGCGTCAGCAATTCTCGCAGCCGGCGTGACCCGGCCTGCCTGCGGTCAGGAAGGCCGTGCGACAGTGCCGGTCAACGGTTTGCGCATGAACACGCGCGGAAAACCGCAGTCTGGCCGCCGGTCGTATTCGACGTAGCCGATTCGGCAGTAAAGCTCGATGTTCTCGACCAGCGATTCGTTTGTGTACAGGTAGATCGAGTCGTAGCCCTGACGCCGCGCTTCCGTCTCGGCGAACTCGAGCAGCATCCGTCCGATGCCCCGTCTCTTGAAGGCGGGACGCACGGCGATGTTGTCGATTCGCAGGCCCTCATGGGTCTTGGCGAGCACGACGACACCGATGGTCTGGTCCTTCGCGACCGCGATGTGCACCTGGCAGTGCCTCAGCACATCCATGTAGTCGTCGACCATAGGTCCCGGCTGGCGACCAACACGCTCGATCAGGGGCATGTACGCCTCGCACACGCACTCAGTGATCCCCGGCACGTCGCGCGGCACGGCCGGCCGCAGCGCGATGGGTTCCATTGGAACCTCCTGTTGTTCTGGTCGGCAGGCAGCGCTTCAGGTCCCGAAAGACCCACTCGCCATGCAAGACGAAAGCATTCAGGCGACCTTACTTGCGCCCGTGCCCGATGTACATAAGCAAGACCCGCGACACGTGGTCGCGGGAGGCGAGAACGGTCCGAATAGCGAGATCGGGCTTGCATCACTCATACGCGGTAGCACATAGCCATTTCCGACAGATCAAGCCGTTGCAAGCGGAACCTCAAGTCCAGCGACCGGGCCACGGTTCACGGACGACCTGCACGCCCGCCCGCACGGTGTTGTGGACCTCGGCCACCGCGTCGGTCCGGTCGAGCAGCGCCTGCACCTCGGCCTCGCTTGCAGGCGACTCGATTCGGGCGCGGTAGCGGACATTGGCAGCAGCGAGCCCGACGCCATCGAAGTCGCCCAGCGCCTCGACTTCGACCGACGCGACCTCGATGTTCATCCGCGCTGCCTCGCGATAGACATCGTTGCAGTAGCAGGTGGCGAGCGCCAGCATCAGCAACTCGCCGCCGTTGACCGACGAGCCGGATCCTTCCACCTTCGCGGCGATGGCCAGCGACTGTGTGGCGAGGCCGGTGGCGACGGTGACTCGATGATCGCCGGCGGCGTTGTGGACGTGTGCGGAAATATTCATCGTGGGTGCTCCTTCGAGCGATGCGTGACTCGCGATTTTCGCAGTCGCCTACACTTCCCGCCCTCGAGAAACAGAACACGATGGAAAGCGAAAACCATGATCGGATACGTCACTCTGGGCACCAACGACCTGCCGCGCGCCGCGGCCTTCTACGATGCGCTCCTCGCAGAAATGGGCGCCAAGCGGTTGCTGGAACTGCCGCGTGGACTGATGTGGGGCGTGTCGTGGGACCGGCCTAGCCTGGGCGTGCTGACGCCGTTCGACGGCAAGCCTGCAACCGTGGGCAACGGCGATATGGTCGCCCTCATGGTGGACTCGACCGAGAAAGTGGATCGCGTCTACCGGAAGGCCATCGAACTGGGCGGCAAGGACGAGGGGGCTGCGGGGCCCCGCGGCGAGGGCTTCTATGGCGGTTACTTCCGCGACCTGGACGGCAACAAGCTGAACGTCTTCTGCATCCCGAAGAAGTAGGTCCGTAACCGACGGCGCGGGGTTTGCTTTCCGCAACCCCGTGGCGTCGACATCCTGGGACACGATCATCGTCGGCGGCGGGCCGGCCGCGCCTTGGTTACGCACCGACCCTTACGAACGCGTGTCGCACCGTGAGTCGGCGACGAACGCGACTCACCACGTGGTGGTGGGTGTGACCGACCCCCGAACGGGCGAACCGATCGGCGACGCCCGGGTTTCGATGGAACTCGTAGACCCGCACGGTGCCGCACAAAGCCAGACGCTGATCCGCGGCGACGCCGGCGACCGGCCGGATTACAGCGGGCTGTTCCGCTTCGGCTGGTCGGGCGCGTACAAGCTGCGGGTGAACGTGGGACGCGCGAGCGCCGCGCCGGTCCACGCGACCTTCGGGTGGACGCACGACGGGTACTGAGCGGAGCGGCACGGCACGGCGCGACGTCGCGGGACGCGCCGATCAAGTTACTGAGTGATCACCACCAGCACGTTGCAGTTCGAGGCTTCGATCAGGGACGCCGACGTCGAGCCCCGCCACCAGCGCGCGGCCCAGCCCTTCAGGTGCTTGTGGCCGACGACGATGAGATCGGCGTCGATCTTCTTGGCGTACTCCGTGATCTCCTGGACGGCGTCGCCCACGAGCACCTCGCCCCCGGCGGTGTGACCGGCCTCCTTCAGGCGCCGCAGGCCGTCGTCGAGGATCGCCTTGAACCGCTGCTTGTCTTCCTCGTCCCGCCCGCTGTCGTAGAAGCCGCCGTCCACCGCGATGTAGACCGCGGGCGACGGCATGACCGCGATGAGGTACATCTCCGCGTGACTCCACTGCGCGATCTCCTGGCAGCCGAGCAACGCCTTCTGGCCGGATTCGGAACCGTCGTACGCGAGAAGAATGCGCTGGTACATGGATCAGTCCCTCAGTCCCGTATGCGAATGCATTCCAACATATCCGCTTGACGCGAGGGTGTAAAGCGGAGCGACGAGCCGCTCGCGGGCACGTTTCGTGAATCCCATCGCGCCTGTCCATCGCCGTTTCGCTGCCGATGTACCTCGAGCATTCCTTCCTGAAGCAACCGGCGGACGACGCCCGCCTGTGGAGCTACATGACGCCGACGACGGCGCAGTGCACGCACCGGGACGGACTGCAACCTGTTCAGCTTCCTGTTCACCACGCAGGACGCCGATGGCGCAGTGCGCACCACGTTCTCGCTGTCACAGTCCGGCTTCGCCAAGGTCCCCGAGCCCGGCTCGTTGACGCTGCCTGGACTGGGTCTTGCCGGCCTGGCGGCAGGCGTGCGCCGGCGGCGTTTCCGCTGATTCGAAATACGGTTGGGCACAGGGGCGGCATGGCCGCCCCTGTCTTCATTCGGCGCCGCCACGCAACGGATCAGAACCGCGCGGCGCAGCCTTCGACACTGGTGCTGGCGTAGCGCAGCGCCACACGCGCACCGGACGCGGTCTCGGTGCGTTCCTCCAGGCACATTTCTTCCGTGATTTCCACACGCACCGTGCCGCCGTCGCGCGACGACCAGGCGTCGAAGACCTGAGTGCTGGCGGCCTTGGTCGGCTTGAACGGATCCGCTGGAAACCGCACCGTCTTGCCGGACGCAAGTTCGAGTTGCGCGCCATTCGCCGTGGCGACGAAACGCCAGCTGGGGTCCGCGCCACTCGCCTGCAACACGGTTGCAGGCGCGATGTCCTTCGGCGCGCTGGCGCACGCCAGGATGTGCCCGATGGCGCGATGAAAGCGGCGCACGGTGAGCGAATCGCCGCCCGCTTCGCCTGCGAATTCCACGTAGAGCGGCCGGCTTGCGTCTTCCATGACCTGCCGCACGGCCGAAGCACCCGCCGTCAGGGCTGTGTTCCGACTCTTGTCCGACACCTTGAACACCTGCCTCCCGAGCGACGCCCCCTGGCACGGCTGGAACACCAGCAGGCCCGCCGGGCCGTCGCTGACGAAGCCGCGGAAATCGGCGGCGGCCGCCGCCGTCGTCACGCAGGCGCCCAGGAGGCCGATGGCGGCCAGGCGAAGCGCACGGTGTATCGGGCGGCAACTCACTGCGTTCATCTGCGCATCCTCATGAAAAAAAGCGGGCGCATTGCGCCCGCCGTCGACCAGGCTGCATCCGCAGCCGGAACTCTTCCTACAGGTTCGGGTACCCCGTGCTGACCGCCGGGTTGAAGAAGTCGAAGTTCTCGGTCGCCGGCACCTTCAGGTTGAACTTCGTGTCGGTCGTCGTGAACCCGAGGTACTTGCGCACCGCGTCGTGGATGTGCCGCGGCTTGATGACCACGCCGTTGACCGGATCCACGGCACCGGTAGCCGTGTTGATCTTCAACTGCTCGTGCTTCGGTCCGCTGGCGCCGATCACGCGGTTGCCCCATGCGGGACTGGCTTCCATCAGCACCTGGCTGCCGACCGACCAGTGGTCCTTGCCGTTGCCGGTATTCAGCGGCGTGCGACCGAACTCCGAGTAGATGCGAAGGAAGATGCGGTTGCTGAGGTTGAGCGCGGCGGATTTCTGCCAGATGTAATCGACGAGATCGGTCAGGCGCGGCAGCGCGGTGGCATACGCCGTGGCGAGCTGGCTGTGGCCGTCGAACCCGCCGGACGAAAGCTGGATCGTCGACGTGATGCCCGCCTGCGCGGCGATCAGGGCGACGTGCGCCTGGGTGAACGGCGTGTCGAACGTCGCGGGGATGAACGTCGACACCTGCTGCATCAGCGCGCGCGAACTCGTGGTTGAGCCGAACTGGTCGGCCAGCACGCTCTGCTTCGGCAGCGCGGTTCCGCTCGTCTGGATCGCCTGCATGCGCTGCGCGCGCGCCGCCCACGCCTTGTTCAGGTCGGCCTGCTTCATGAAGTCGTTGGTCGCGCTTGCGGTGTTCGGCGCGACCAGGGCCCGGAACGTGTTCTGGTCCGGAACCCCCGTGGCCGGCAGCAGGCCCGCGCTGACGCTGTACGCGCCGGAGTTCAGCCAGGGCATCGGCAGCCCCCGGCCGTACGTGAAGGCGAACAGTTCAGCCATCGTCGGATAGCCCATGTCGAGGCGGCCCGTCGCATGGGTCCGCGTGCCGTCCTCGTGGCTGTTGGTCTCGCTGTTCACGCCGTTGATCACCAGCATGTTCGAGAAGTACTTGGTGAAGAACGCCGCGTTGCTGCCCATCGGCGCGAAGCGGATGTTGCCCGCCACGCCCGCCGGCGTCAGGGCCGCGGCGTAGTTGTTCATCGCCGGGTCCTTCTCGCGCGGGTCGGTCCACGAACTGGCGTCCAGGCCGCCCGAAGCGTGGATGTTGATCAGGATGCGCCCCGTGTACAGCGGCGACTGCGCGTTGGCGAGCGGGACGTAGCCCCATGCCGGGACGACGGTGCCGACCATTTTCAGAAAGTCTCGACGGTCCATTTTCGTTACTCCTTTGTTCTTGGCACGCATGGTCAGGCGTTATTCGTAGAGGAACTTCGGATCGCCGAGCATGTACGCGACCACGGCGGCCCACGTGCGACCCGTGTAGTTCGGATCGTTCGTGTTGTTGTAGGCGCAGTTCACCGGACGGGCGGGCGCGGTGGCGCGGTCGGCCCACACGTCGTTGAACAGCTTGTACGTGCGCTGCACCTCGGCGTCCGAGACGGCGACGTCTTCCTTCCACAGCCACTTGTGCAGGTACTTGATGTTCTCCTGGATCGCCGTCGCCCCGGCCGCGGTTGCGGGCGTGTCCGCAAGCGCCACCTTCGGGAACAGCAGCCGCGACGCCTGCGTCTTGGCGAAGTCGTTCTGCGTGAACGAGCAGCTGCGGGTCGCGACCAGGCGGTCGATGGCGATGCTCTGCATCATCGTGTGCTCCTGGGCGCGCTGCGTCCGGTTGATGCCGTCGAAGTCGCCGTAGTTCAGGCCGAACCCGGCGTACGGGTTGTTGAAGTCGGTGAAGTTCTGCCCGACCAGCGTCGTCAGCTTCCGGTTCAGGTGCACCGGGTTGAGCATGTTGAACGCACCGAGGTCGCCGAGCTCGATCATGCGGCCGGCGGTGAGGCCGGACGCGGCTTCGGCGCGGCCCCACGAACTCATCACGAGGTCGGTCAGCAGGTCCTTGACGTTGAACGCGCCGCTTCCGCGGTTGGTCTGGAAGCGTCCGGCAATCGCCTGGAACACCTCGTTCTGCGCGTTGTACGCGGACAGGCGGTTGGCGTTCTCCGGTGTCGAAGAGTCGAGCGGCGCCTTCAGCGGCTCGCGCCCGAACACGGCCTTGTACCAGAAGTGCACCGCGCCCATCGCGTAACGCTGGTCGGCGGCGACCTGCGCGCCCAGCCACTGCAGCGCCATCGGGTTGCCGGTGACGCCACCGGGCATCGGGGTGCCGTAATAGCCAGGGGCCTTCTCGTCGCGGAACCACGCATCGCCGAGCTTGTAGTACGGCTGGTTGCTCGCGTCCTTCGGATAACTCGTCGAGCGATACGACCCGGGCAGCGCGTGATCCTTGCCGGTCGAATCCTTGAACGGCAGGTAGCGGTTGTTCTCCTGCCAGTTCATGAAGCCGGCCGCCATCGGATCCATGGTGTCGTGGCATGCGGCGCACGCCGGGTTCTCCATGGTCGGGATCTTGAACGTGCCGCCGTCGTCGATGGGACGCACCGCCAGCGCGCTGATGTCCGTGGCGAGGAACTGCTTGGCCATGATGTAGGTGCGATGGCGATTGCGGTTGGTCGGCGTCGTCGGGAAACGGGACAGCCACGCCTGCGTGGACAGAACGCCGGCATGCTCGCGGTTGCCGCCGAGCCGCTGGCTGGGCAGCACCGCCGGCAGGAACACCGTGTCGTCGAGCGGGTTCGCGAACGTCCCGTTCACCTGCGCCTGCATGTACTGGGCGACGATCGCGTTCACGACGGTGTAGTTGCCCGAAACCATCTCGGTCCACCCGCGGTCGTTGTTGACGATGTACTTCATCAGCTCGATAGGCTCGACGCGGGACCCGGTCACGAAGCGGTTGAGTTCGTTGGCGGCCAGATTCGTGTTGTTGATGACGTTGATCGCGCTCGGCCAGTCGGTCGCGTTGTAGCCCATGTTGTTACCGCGGATCGTCGCGCCGCGCGTGAGGAACCACGTCTCGCCGACCTCGTCGAGGAACGCCTGGAACGCCGGTCCCTGCATGTAGTCGCGAATGGTCTGGCGCAGGACCGGCGTGCCGCCGGCGGCGACCGCCGACTCTTCCGCGGCGGTCGGGTTGCGGCCGGCAAACAGGGTTGCGGCGCGGGCGAGGACCTTCTGGTCCGGAGCGAACGTGACGCCGTTCCAGAACTGGCCCATGGCCGGGCCGTCGATCGGCGTCGACGCGCACGACTGCTTCATGATCGGAACGAGGGCCGCGAGATCCATGTAACGCTGGTCGCTGGTGCTCACGAAGGGAGTTCCGCCGCTGTGCGTCGGCAGGCCGACGGTCTTCGACAGCAGCAGCGAGTCGTTCTTCAGTGCGTAGTCACGCACGATGTTGTAGTTCTGCAGAACGGTGCCGGTGGACAGCACGAGGCCGGTGCCGCTCGCCACACCGCCCGAGACGTGGCACAGCGTGCACACGCCGCTCATGCTCGGCCACACCTTGGTGGTGAACTCGGTGGGCGCGGCCGAGCACTGCGTGCCGCCCGCCTGCACCGTCACCATGATCCCGGCGCGATTGAAGTTGCCGTTCGCGTCGCGCACCGTCAGCGTGACGTTGTAGGCACCCGGCGCCATGAACGTGTGCTGCACGGTCTGGCCCATCGAAACCGGGCTGTTGTCCTTGAAGTCCCACTCGAAGCTCGCGATGTTTCCACGCGGGCTGGCCGCGGTGAAGGACATCTGCATCGGCGCGGGGCCGACGGTCGCGTCGCCGGTCGACGGCGTTGCCGAGATCGATGTGCTCTGCGTCGAAGCGGGTGCCGACCCCGGAGGAACGGGCGTTGAACCCGAGCCGCCGCCTCCACCACCGCAAGCGACGAGTGTTGCCACTGCGAGCAGCGACAGGCAGGCGTTGCGCGCCGTCTGCACTGCAAATCTTGAAGTCATGTTCATCGTTGTTGCTCCCTCAAGTCCGTCCGGGTTCGTGCCGGCAGCGAACTTTGCCTAGAGTGCGCAGAAAAAAAACTCGGGAGGACGGATGATTGGCAGCTACCGCTCGCACCCCATGTCGCAGTGCATTGCGGGAATATTTCCCATTCGGAAACGCGCTTCGAGGTTTTACTCATCCTTCCGGATGAGGAGCGAAAATGCGGTGCCCGCTAGAGTCAACGCATGCCGTTCGACACTGCGCTCAAGCCCTTCTGCCTGTACCAGGCCGGGTCGATCGTCGTGCCCGCGGAGTGCCTCGATCGCAGCGGAATGGACGCCGACTTCGCGCGCCTGCTGCTCGATGAACGGCGGGTTTCGCAGGACCAGTTGCACTGCCTCGAGGAAGGCTTCGCCTTGTACTGGGATCGCGCAGCGGATCTTTTCGCGCGCGCCCCGGGCGCATGGTTCCCGCCGCGGCAGACCAACCTTCTCATCGTCGGTGACGCGACCGAAGTGCTTCCGTATCTGGAGCCTTTCGCCGGCACGTCGTCGCTGCTGTATCTGTCGGACCTCGACACGCATCCCGAGTACGTCGCGGTGCTGCTGCTCCACATGGAGCGGCTGGCGCTGATGCGGTCCGCACGCGCCGCCGCGATCTGCAACCTCAGCTACTGGTTCGATCGCGATGCGGACAGTCGCCACGCCTTCGCTGCCGCCGCCGCACGTGCGCGTCGTCCCGATGCAGCAGGATTCGCCGCGCTCGCCGATGCACTCGCATGGGTCGACGACCTCCTGCACGACCCGCTGCGCGCGCCGGAGCACGCGACGGACGAGCCGTACGTCGGCGTCAACGACACGGGGCTCTACGTTCCGAGGCGGCTGCAGGGCGCACTGATGAACCTTGCCGCGGCGGCCGAGAGTGCGGTGCGCCAGGCGATGCAACGGCCGCGGCCGGCCCCTGTGCAGCGATCGACGAAGGCGGCGGACGAACTGTGCGACTGGCTGGAGCGCGCGCAGGCGCATGCGATCGTGCTCGCACCGGACGGTTCGACGGCGTGGGATCCCGAGGCCGGGGATGCCGCCGGCATGCGGCGCGCGTTGAACGACGCGGACGATGCCGCGGTGGCCAGCATCCACGCGGACCTGCGCGTGATCCATCAGCGATCGCGGCAGTTCCTCGAATGCGTGCGCGACCTCGGCTCGCTGCCCACGCACTGCCCGGTGCTCGAGACCGGCGGCGGCGTCTACATCGACGCCGCGCGGCGCGCCGTCGTCTACGAACTGGTGCAGCCGGGGTTCGACGCGCGGTACAGCACCGCTCCGCCCTGTCACCGCCTGCTGCTCGGCGCGCGCGTCGTGCACGAGTGGGGCCACGTGGCGCACACGGCGAAGATGATCGCGGTACCGGAGTCGCGCCGCACGGACTACGCGCTCGCCCGAGCCGAACTCGGCGAGACGTTCGCCGCCATCGTGCGACACATGCCGCCACGACTGCGCGATGACATCGACCGCGACCTCGCGGGGCTGGCAGCGCGCGCCGGCAGCCTTGAGCAGGCACTGGCGCGCAAGACGCTCGCGCGCGTGGGTGACTACCTTGCCAACCTGCTATGCAGACGCCTGCTTCCCGCCGAGGAATTGCAGGCGTACGTGCGAACCAACGTGCGGCACCATTTCGGCGAGCGGCTGGGCGTGGTCAGCGAACTGGCGCGCTATGCCTATGAAGTGCATTACCTGCGCCTCGCCGGATTGCCGCGCGAGTACTTCTTCCGGACGTCACGCTTCCCGGAGTACTTCATCGCCTCCGGAATCGTGACCGAAGCGGACACGCACACGTTGTTCGACGCCGCCGGCGCGGTCCTCGACTGCCATGCGTTCGACGAAAAGCTGATCGAGCTGCCCGCGGCGCCGGCGCACGTCTAGTACGCCATCGACGCGCGGTCCTGCGTCACCGCCTCCATCGCGGCGCGGTGCGCCAGCGCGGCGTGACTGTCCGGAACACCCGGCAGATCGAGCCACGGAAGGGTTCTTCCGGAAACGAAGTGAGCAATCGTGCAGGCAAGGAGATAGGCACCGAGGGTCGTCACCCGGCCCCGCGGCGTACGCAACGGCAAGCCGGGATGAGCCGCCAGCGCCATGCGCCAGGCCTGCCCGGCGGGAACGATGTCCGCGTGCGGGGAAAGCGGTCCCGGCGAGAGGGTGCTTGAGTCTGCCTCGCTGATCTGACCAGCGCCGGACCACGCACGATCTTCGCCGACGCGCCCCGCCCGTTCGATCCGACCCGTCCGACGCCCGCCGTCACGCCTGGACGAGGCGCCGCGTCGGCCGTCGCAGCAGCCAGACGACGATCGACAGGTTCAGCAGGTTCCACCCGATGCCGTTGATGAATGCGGCGCTGTAGGAACCGGTGAGGTCGAACACTTCGCCCGACATCCAGCCGCCGAGCGCCATGCCGAAGAGCGTGGCCATCACTACAAGGCCGACGCGCGCGCCCGCTTCCTGGGGCGCGAAGAACTCGCGCACGATGATCGCGTAGCTCGGCACGATGCCTCCCTGGAAGAGACCGAAGAGCGCCGACACCACGTAGAGCGACCACAGTCCGTCGAAGGGCAGATACAGCATCAGTGCAACGGCCTGCAACGTCGAACCGACCAGCAGTGTGCGAACGCCACCGATGCGGTCGGCAATCCATCCGGACGCCAGCCGGCTGACGATGCCGAAGCCGAGCATCAGCGACAGCATCCGCGCGCCGGCTGCCGCTCCGTAGCCGAGGTCGCCGCAGTACGCGACGATGTGCACCTGGGGCATCGACATGGCCACGCAGCAGGCCAGCCCCGCGATCACGAGCAGCGTCTGGAGCACGCGCGGCGAAATGCCGAGCGAAACGTGGGGGTCGCGCACCGTGCGCGCGGCCGCGGTCGTGTGTCCGGTCGGGGAACGGCGGCGCAGGACCAGCGTGAGCGGCAGCATCGTCACCAGGCAGAAGACGCCGATCGCAATGTGCGTCTGCCGCCACCCGATCGCTTCGATCAGGCCCTGCACGACCGGCGGCCACACGGTGCCGGCGAGGTAGTTGCCGCAGGCGACGATCGACACCGCCAGCCCGCGGCGGCGCTCGAACCAGTGCGAGATGTCGGCCAGCAGCGGTCCGAAGGTGGCCGAGCTGCCGAGGAAACCGATGAACAGGCCCTGCGCCAGCGCGTACATGAAGAGGCTGGGCGCCAGTCCCGCGAGGATGTAGCCCGCCGCCAGCGCGATCGTCGCGCCGAACAGCGGCCGCGTGATGCCGTAGCGATCGCTCAGGCGGCCCATGAGGATTCCGCCGAAGCCGAAGCCCACCATCGTCAGTGTGTACGGCAACGACGCGGCACCGCGATCGACACCGAAGTCGGCCTGCACGGTCGGCAGCGCGACCACGACCGACCACATGCCGATGCCGCCGAGCGTCGCCATGGCCAGCGTGACTGCCAGTCGCCACCAGGCGGTTCGGCTATCGATGACGCTGGAAGGCGCGGACGGGGAATGCAACGAGGTCAGCACGGATTCATCAGGCGGGCGAGCGGGCAGCATACCCGCCGCTCGCGCGTGCAACGTGTTTGCGTGGCCGGAAAGCCGGCGGCCAGGAAGACTCGCGAAGTAAAACAGCCCGCGGTTGCGGGCTGTTCGTGCTGCAGTTCCGTCCGCGCTCGGCGGCGCAGGCAGGACCGGGCGTGCGCCAACCGGATCGGTTGGCGGCGCTCAGCCCACCGCGCCGGGCCGGAACGTGACGACGTTCATTGCCATGGTCGGCGGCGCCAGCTCGAAGCTGCCGTCCGGCTGCATCCCGATCACGGTGCCGCCCAGCACGACCGCACTGCTGAGCACCGCCAGCAGGAATGAAGACACTCGCACTCGAATAGACAGGGGTTTCATCGTTCGGTCCTTTCATTCTTCGTGGCTCCGCTGGACATCTCGCTTCCTGGTGCTCCGCGTGTCCTGCATTCCACGGTTCACACTCTAGGCAGCGGGCCTTTCCACCGCTGCGGCACAGACGGCACGCGCAACGCCGGAAATTCGACAAGAAGCGCGCGCTGAACCCGGAATGCAAACAGCCCGGCGCGGGCCGGGCTGTCGGTAGTGCGGCGGGCTGCGATGACGCGGGAGGCGGTCCCGCGGGGCGGCGCCGTTCGGGCGGCGGCCCGGCCAGTTCGACCGGCCCGCCGCGCTTCGTTCACTGCACCGCGGTGGGCTTGATCGTCACTTTGTCCAGTACCACCACCATCGGCTGCGACTCGGCGCTCGACTGCATGCCGGCCACCGTGCTGCCCAGCACCACCACCGTGGTGGCGACGGCCAGGACCAGGGACATCAGGCGGGCTTGGGTGGAGATCGTTTTCATCGTGGTGTCCTCGCGTTCGTTCGGTTCGTTCGGTTCGGTTCGTTCATGCCGTGCTGCCATGAAACGAACTGTAGGCAGCGCACCGCCGCGCCGCGAGCCGTTTGCGACGGACTGCAAGGATCGGGGAGTGAACTGCAATGCCCTTTCACACCGCCCAACAGCCCACTCCACCGTTCATCCCGCCAGCCGCCGTTTCGTCGCGCCTGCATGCACTTCAGCCACGATTTCGCCATCGCGACGCGCGCGAGCGCTCTACACGGCCTTCGGTAGCATCCCGGGCGTGAAAACTCCGCATTCCGCCCGCCGATCGCGTGCTGCCGCGTTGATCGTCACCGTGTTCGCCGCGGCGAGCGGTCCTGCCGGCGCGCAGGCGCCATCGCCGCGCACCGTGCCGGACACCATCGAGCAGAGGATGCAGGCGTGCACGCCGTGTCACGGCAAGGAAGGCCGCGCGAGTCCGGTGGGCTACCTGCCCCGCATCGCCGGCAAGCCGGTCGGGTATCTCGCCAACCAGCTGATCAACTTCCGCGATGGCCGCCGCTACAACGCGGCGATGACCTATCTCGTCGAGCAACTGTCGGACGACTACCTGCACGAGATCGCCGCGTATTTCGGGGGGCTCGACCTGCCCCACGCGCCGCCACCGCCGCCAACCGAGCGCGAGGGCGTGCTGCGGCGAGGCGAATCGATCGCCACGCGCGGTGACATCAACCATCGCGTCCCGGCCTGCACCCAGTGCCATGGCTACGCGCTCACCGGTGCGTTGCCTGCCATTCCCGGGCTGCTCGGCCTGCCTGCCGACTACGTGATCGGCCAACTCGGCGCCTGGAAGACGGGCAACCGTCACGCGACCGCGCCCGATTGCATGGCGGAGGTGGCGAAGCGACTGTCCGCCGAGGACGTGCGGGCCGTCGCCGTATGGCTGGCCTCGCGCGCCGTGCCGCCGGGCGCCCGACCCGCGGCGCACCCTGACCTGCCCTTGCCGCTCGAATGCGGCAGCGGCTTGCGCTGACATGAAGCGCTGGTCGCCTCTCGCCGTGTGGCTGGCCGTTGCCTTGCTCGCAGCGGCGGCGTTGGTCGCCGCGCTGAATTTCAGGGACGAGGCCGCGATCGACGAAGCGCCGTTCACGGCCACACCCGAGCAGGTGCTGCGCGGGGCTTACCTCGCCCACGCCGGCAACTGCGCCGCCTGCCACACCATGCGTGGGGGGGCGCCCTATGCCGGAGGACGCGGGATCGATACGCCGTACGGCGTGGTGTTCGCCTCGAACATCACGCCGGACGAGAAGACCGGCATCGGCCGCTGGTCCGCGTCGCACTTCTGGCGGGCCATGCACAACGGGCGTTCGAAGAGCGGCCGCTTGCTGGTGCCGGCGTTTCCGTACCCCAGTTTCACGCGGATCACCCGTGAAGACTCGGATGCGCTGTACGCGTATCTGCGCACCGTGCAGCCGGTCGAGCAGCCGAATCGCGAACACACGTTGCGCTTCCCGTACAGCACGCAGGCGGCGTTGGCCATGTGGCGTGCCGTGTTCTTCCAACCCGGCACGCACACGCCGGACGCAACGAAGTCCGCCGAATGGAATCGGGGCCGGTACCTCGTGCTTGGCCTTGGCCATTGCAACGCCTGCCACGGTGGCCGCAGGGCCTTCGGCGCGGCCCGAGGCGCGCTGGCGATGAGCGGCGGCGTCAGTCCGGTCGACAAGTGGTACGCACCGTCGCTCGCGACCTCAGCGGAAGCGGGCGTCGCGGAGTGGGAGACGCAGCACATCGTCGACCTGCTGAAGACCGGCGTCTCGGCGCGCGGCTCGGCGCTCGGACCGATGGCGGAGGTGGTGTTCCGCAGCACGCAGCATCTTGACGAGGCCGACCTGCGCGCGATGGCGGTTTTCCTGAAGAGCCTGCCGCAGTCCGCCGCGCCCGCGCGCCGCCCGAACGCCGCAGCGCCCGGCGGCGCAACGCTCGAGCGCGGCCGCACCGTCTATCGCGAGCGATGCGAGGGCTGCCATGGCCCGCAAGGCGAAGGCGCGCGCGGGGCGTATCCCGCGCTCGCCGGCAATCGGTCCGTCGTGATGGATCCGCCCGTCAACGTCGTACGCGCGGTGTTGAGCGGAGGCTTCCAGCCTGCGACGGCGGGCAATCCGCGGCCGTGGGGCATGCCGCCCTTCGGCCATGTGCTCGACGACGCCGACGTCGCGGCCGTCGTCACGTTCATCCGCAATCAGTGGGGCAATAGCGCCGCTGCCGTGTCAGGCAACGACGTGCAGCGGTTGCGCTGAAGGAGCCGGCCGGGGCCGCCAGCCTGGCTCGTCTGCATCGCCTGGTCTATTCGCTGTCGTCGGGGATCCCGACGGCAAACCAGCCACCCTGTGTGAACGTGGTTGGATTGAAGGCGCGGATCAGGAGCGCCGGATTCTCGCAGACCGGAGGAAGCACCGCGGCGTTGGCGCCGAGCGTGAGGACTCCGTCGATCCGGAAATTCCCGTTCGTGTCCAGGGGAGCGCCCGGAGACGCGAACTTGATTGCGGAAGCATCGGCCGGCCCGCAAGCCAGCGTAGCCGAGACGTGCGTCACCGGGCCGCGCGTCGCGATGGCGTCGCCACTGGCGAACAGCAACCCGAAGCCCTGGACCGTGATGTTGCCGTCCGTCCTCACGGAAGCCTTCAGGTCGCGCATCACCCACGCCCGTCCACCGGGGTTGACGCCGCGAACGACGTTCAGCGTGTCGACTCCGCCCGCGGCCGTCAGCGGGTCCACACCGATGGCCCCGTGAAACTTCAGCAGGACCGGGGCTTTGGGGGCCGATACGCTCGCCGTGGCCGCGACGAGACCGAGCACCATCAACGACAGTCGTACTGCTCGCATGGAAGCACTCCTTTGGGGTACGGGATGAAGACGGGAAAGCTGGCCGCACGCGCGGAAGTCGGCGTGCAGGCATCGCGCTAACGCCTGCGGGCCGGGAATATTCCATCGCCGCCCGTGGATTCCAACTTGGCCAGCGTGCGCGCGTTCGATTCGGAGGAAACAGCCGGTGCAGGCCGGGCCGCTCGGCTATCGGCGGACGGCCGTGGCGGCGTTCAAGGAGGTGGGGCGTTGAGGAAGCAAGCGAGCGCTTTGCGCTGCGGCTTCCAGGCGCGGAACCTCACACCTCCGCAAACCGTCCCTTGCCCTGACTCACGGCCGCCTGCTTCAGTGCACCAAGGAACCGTGACCGGAGCGTGTCGCTCATCAGCGCACGCTTCACGGGGGTGAGCCGAAGAAAGCCACCGACGCAGGCGCGTGCGAACGCCTGCGTCAGGCTGGCGGGATTGTCGAAGAGCTGGTTCTGGAGCGTGCCGCGTTCCAGGCACTGCAGGATGATCCGCTCGAACGTGGTTTCCGGATGCAGTACCCGCTGCTTGCGCTTGTGCAGTTTCATCGCGGCCGGCTTGCAGCGCAGCGTGCATACCCCGCAGCCGATGCACAGTTCCTTGTCCACGACCGGCCGCCCGAACTTGCGGAACCGCGGCTCGGGATCCGGCACCCGGCTGATCGCCTGGATGGGGCACTGCCGGCTGCAGATGCCGCAGCCGCTGCAGCGCTCGCGGTCGCTTTCGGCGATGTAGCTCGAAGTGACGACGGCATTGGGATACCCGTGCCGACTGATGCCGCGCAGGACGTTGCAGCAGCAGCCGCAGCAGTGGCACATGAAGGTGACGTTGCGCTGCACGTTGTCGGCGTTCAGCACCAGGCCGAGGTCGCGCGAGCGGGCGATGTTGTCCAGCATCTCCGCCTTGGAGACCTCGCGCGCCAGGCCGTTGCGCACCATGAAGCCGACGGTGGCTTCACCGAACGACGAGCAGGTATCAAGCGGCACCTTGCACGTGCGCCCGCCCGCGTGCTCGTGCTCGTGGCGGCAGGAACACAGGCCGATCGCGAAGCGGTCGGTGCGGTCGACGATCGCCGCGGCCTTCTCGTAATCCAGCACCTCGACGTAATCGTCCGGCGCGATGGAGCCGTCGTGCGGCACCGCGCGCATCAGCGAGACCTGCTGGCCGTCGCCGAAGTTCTCGCGGTACAGGCCGCCTTCCTCGAGGTAGTCGCGAAAGAGCCGGGCCCAGCGGTCGGTCGGCAGTCCGCTGCCGGTGCGCATCATGGTGAATTCGAAGATTCCAATCACCATCGGCGACGGCGCGTAGTAGTAGTCGCCATCCACGAACACATCCATCACCAGGCCGCGAGGGCAAAGGCTCCCCAGCTGGGCTTCCAGCGCGGCGCGCGGGATACCGGTCACCTTCTCCAGGCGACCGATGCGCGAGAAGCCCCAGGGCATGGCGGCGACAAGGCGCGCGTCCTCCTCGGAGTACAGCTCGCCCAGCAGCGCGCGCAGCTTGTCGCTCCAGGGCGCGCGCGTCGTGAGCCCGTCGATTTTGCGGCCCAGTTCCCGGTAGACGTCCTTGCCGACTAGGTGACCCATTTGAAACCGCGGCGTGGTTCAGGCACCCGCCGCGCCGACGATCCGTTTGGCGATGGGTTCATTAAAGGCGACCCCACTGCCCTGTCGTTGACCTGTGACAGGAGGGTTTTCGTTCTCTCGGGGTCCTGCTGCCGCGGGCTCGGTTGTTCTTCGCATCCAATGCAAACAGCCCGGCGCGGGCCGGGCTGTTGGT
Organism: uncultured beta proteobacterium; assembly: GCA_963726405.1. Taxonomy (GTDB): domain Bacteria; phylum Pseudomonadota; class Gammaproteobacteria; order Burkholderiales; family Burkholderiaceae_F; genus JAOUJD01. The sequence goes on from CAVSCF010000002.1 coordinate 80,355, forward strand.
AGTGCGGCGGGCTGCGATGACGCGGGAGGCGGTCCCGCGGGGCGGCGCCGTCGCCCGGCCAGTCCGACCGGCCCGCCGCGCTTCGTTCACTGCACCGCGGTGGGCTTGATCGTCACTTTGTCCAGCACCACCACCATCGGCTGCGACTCGGCGCTCGACTGCATGCCGGCCACCGTGCTGCCCAGCACCACCACCGTGGTGGCGACGGCCAGGACCAGGGACATCAGGCGGGCTTGGGTGGAGATCGTTTTCATCGTGGTGTCCTCGCGTTCGTTCGGTTCGTTCGGTTCGGTTCGTTCATGCCGTGCTGCCATGAAACGAACTGTAGGCAGCGCACCGCCGCGCCGCGAGCCGTTTGCGACGGACTGCAAGGATCGGGGAGTGAACTGCAACGCCCTTTCACACCGCCCAACAGCCCACTGCACCGTTCATTCCCGCCAGCCGCCGTTTCGTCGCGCCTGCATGCACTTCAGCCACGATTTCCACTGCTGTCATGGTGATTTGCCGGAAATCCACCTCGGGAGACGAAAGGCCCCGTACCCCCACCGGCGATACCCCTCTACCCCCTCAGGCGCGGCTTGATCGGACGCAATCCGACGGCAGCTTCGGTGGGGACACTGCCTGCATCGAGGCACTCACGCGAAGGAAAACCATGAACTACGCCGAACGCCAGGTGGCGGACATCGCTGCCAACCTCCCCGGAGCCACGCAGGTCTTCCGCAGGCACAAGATCGACTTCTGCTGCGGCGGACAGATACCGCTGTCCGAAGCCGTCGCCGCGCGGGGCGAACCGCTCGCCGCGGTCGAGGCCGAACTGGCCGCCCTGGAAACGGGCACCGTCGTCGCGCCCCAGAGCACGGACGACCTCATCGAGCACATCCTCGATCGCTATCACGCTACGCACCGGGCCGAGCTGCCCGAGCTGATCCGCCTGGCCGCCCGTGTCGAAGCACGTCACGCCGGAAACGCTGCCGTGCCGAGCGGCATCCACGCGGCACTCGTGGAGACCGCCGAGGCGCTCGACGAGCACATGCAGAAGGAAGAACAGATCCTCTTTCCGCTGATGCGCGCGGGCGGGCATCCGATGATCACTCACCCGATCGGCCGCATGCGCGACGAGCACGACGAGCACGGGAAACGCCTGGCGAACCTGCAGGCGCTCGCGCACGATTTCGCGCTGCCCGAGGAGGCCTGCTCGACCTGGCACGCCCTCTATGCGGGCGTGCGCAAGCTGATCGACGACGTGCACGAGCACGTTCATCTGGAGAACAACGTCCTGTTCGCTCGCTTCGAGGCCCAATGAAAACCGGGGCCCGAGGCCCCGATGCGTGTCTGCCGAAAATCGGGGTCTGACCCCGATTTTCACTTCACCCGCAGTGTCTTCATCGCGCCGCTCCAGGCGAGCAGCTGGTCGAACATCGACTTCAGCGACCTCAGGTGCAGCGCCTGCGGGTTGAAGGTCTTGAAGTTCTCGAAGTCCGTGAAGAGCGACAGGGCGACCTGCGAGCGGACATCGGCAATCTGCAGTTCGGCCATGATTCCCCGCAGGTGCTCGACGGCGCGCTGGCCACCTGCGCTGCCGAAGCTGACGAAGCCGGCCGCCTTGTTGTTCCACTCCACGTACAGGTAGTCGATCGCGTTCTTCAGCGACGCCGATGTGCTGTGGTTGTATTCCGGGGTGACGAAGACGAAGCCGTCGAACGATGCGATCTTGTCCGCCCAGCGCTTCGTGTGGTCCTTGCTGTACTTGTGCTGCGAAGGCGGGATCGGCTCGTCGAGCAACGGCAGGCCGTACTCCGCGATGTCGACCAGTTCGTACTCGGCGTCGCCGCGCTGCTGCGCCTGGTCGAAAACCCAGCGCGCAACCGCCTCGGTGTTCCGGCCGGGACGGGTACTGCCGAGGATGATGCCGATTCGAAGCATGTGAGGTCCTTGGTGCGATCAGGGGAAGGTCCGCATCCTACGAGACGGCGCTGCCGCCGTGGCGCCGGGCGGGCCCTTCCGGACCCGGAACTTTCCCGAATCAGTGCGCGGCGGACGCGACCCTCAGATCATGTAGATCGGGCAAAGCGATCGCTGTTCGTGCAACCTCCACTTTCGGTGCTATGGGATCGCCCGCGCGTGGGGACGACCCGTGCAGGTGAGCAAGACAGCTTCCTGCCCGCACCCCCGGTCGGCTACTGCCGTTGCATTTCGGCGAGCCACGCCGCCAGCGAAAAGGTGAAGAAGGCGAGCGCGGTCGAGAGCACGACCGCGCGGGTCACGCGGCCATTGTCGGCGCCGTAGCGCTCGGCGAGCAGCGAGACCGTGCTGGCCGACGGCAGCGCGGCGGCGAGCACGAGCACGGTCAGGCTGAACCCGGACAGCGGTGCACCGAGCAGCTGCATCGCGATCCACCCCAGGCCCAGCACCAGCAGCGGATGCACCAGCAGCTTGGCGAGCGCGAGCGAGAGATAGGACCTGAGCGGCGTTCGGCCATGCACCTGCTGGCCCGCGCGCCACAGCACGGTACCGATCGCGAAGAGCGCCACCGGCGTCGCCGAGTCGCCCAGCATCTTCACGATGGTGTCCGCGGGACCGATGGTATGCAGTCCCGTGGCCGACGACACCATGCCCGCGCCGATCGACCATGGCAGCGGGTTGCTGAGCGCGCCGCGCACCGACCGCAGCGCCGAGGCTGCCGGGCCCAGTTCGCCGCGGTCCCCCATCTGCGCGACCGCGATCGCCAGTGAACTGGTGATCAGCAGGTCGATCAGCACGGTCGTGATCACGGGCCCGGCGGCCGCGGCGCCAAGCAGCGTCGCCAGCAGCGGCACGCCCATGAACCCCGTATTCGGAAACGTCGCCGTCAGCGCGCCGAAGGCCGAGTCCTTCAGTCCGATGCCGGCATACCGTGACACGGCAACGGTGCCGAGCACCATGACCAGCGCCGCGCCCAGCCAGACCGCGATCACGGAGGCGTCGACCAGCTGGGCCACCGGCAGCGACGCGCCGAAGCGGTACAGCATGCACGGCAACGCGAAGTACAGGACGTAGATGTTCAGCCCGGGGATCGCGCTCGCGGGCAGAAGCTTCAGGCGAGCCGCGAGGTAGCCGCACAGCACCAGCGCGAAGAACGGGACAGTGACGGAGAAGATGGAGGCCATGGCGCCGCGGACAGGCGCGGCGCCGCGGCGTCCGCCCGCGACGATTTATAGCAGCCGGTCCGCGGGCGACCCGGCGGCGCGCTGCCGCCGGGTGATCGGGCCACGAAGCGCGTCAGATCTGCAGTTCGGCCCGCGGACGTCGTAATCGCAGGAAGTCGGCAAGGCGGACTCCCAATGCGGCCGGCGCAGAACCGCAATGCGCGCCGCGCGGGGGCTTGTAAACCCTGGCGTGCGTGACAGACTTGTCGCTCGACACCCGCCGGAGCGAACCATGCGTCCCTCCCTGCCGTACGCGTGCCTCGTGGCCGCGGGACTCTCCATCGCCGCGCAGGCCTCGGCCTCGACATCGGTCGTGGATCGTTCACGCACCGAGGGCGATGGCACCCGAACGATGGAACTGAGCATCGACGTTCCCGCGCGGACCTCCGACGTGTGGGCGGCGTTGACTACCACCGAGGGCTGGCGAAGCTGGGCGGCCCCGGTCGCGCACGTCGATTTCCGCCTTCGGGGCGTCATCGAGACGAGCTACGACCCGGCGGCCGTGCTCGGTACCCCGGGCAACATCAGGAACGAGATCCTCGCGTTCGTGCCCGAGCGGATGTTCGCGATCCGCAACGTGCAGGCACCGGCGAGGACTGCGTTCGACGTCCCGACGTTCCAGTCGCTTCACACCGTCGTCCTTCTCGAAACATTGACGCCGGAGCGGACGCGAGTCAGCGTGATCCAGCCCGGTTATCGGGCCGGTGAGCCCTGGGACACGGTGTACCGGCATTTCGCAGGGGGCAATGCGTGGACGCTGGAGCAGCTGAAAGCCCGATTCGAGCAGGGGCCAGTCGACTGGAAGAAGCTCGCTGAGCAGGCGGCGGCCGGGAAGTAGCTCGACGCACCCCCCGGCGAACCCGCGTAAGCTTCGGGCGTTGCCCCGCAAATCCCCGCGGGGCCCACGAAGGAGGTCCCCCTGGCCAAGCCAAACTACTCATTCGAGAAACGCCAGCGCGAGCTGGCCAAGAAGAAGAAGAACGAGCAGAAGCAGGAACAGAAGCGCCTGCAGAAACTCGCCAAGTCACCCGGCGAGTCCGCTCCCGCCCCCGCAGACGCCACGAGCGAGACCGGCAACAGCGGCGCGCCGTGAGCGGCGCCTGACCCCCAGCCCGTCGTTCCCGTCCCGGGCGGCATTGCCGCCCGCGCGCCGTGGGGCACGCACGGCTCTTGCATTCCCGCATTGCAGGAGCTGACCCCATGTATCACGGCGAACGACTGAACAGCATCACGCACCTCGTCGGGACCGCGCTCGCGGTCGTCGGCGCTGCGGTGCTCATCACGCGCGTCGCCGGCCAGGACGATCCCTGGAAGATCGCCGGCGTGGTGCTCTTCGGCCTGTGCCTGGTTTCGCTGTATTCCGCCTCGACCCTGTATCACGCGGTGCGCGGGCCGTTGAAGAGCGTCCTGCGACGCGCCGACCACGCCGCCGTCTTCCTGCTGATTGCCGGCACCTACGCGCCGTTCGCGCTGGGTCCCTTGCGCGGCGCCGTCGGCCTGACGCTGTTCGCGGTCGATCTGGCTGATGGCGGGTGTCGGCATCTGGCAGGCGATACGACGCAGCGAGGACCTTGATCCATCGCCGGTGCTGCACCTCGTGATGGGATGGCTGGGAGCGCTCGCGCTGGTGCCCCTGAGCGCGGCACTCGGACCGCAAGGGATGGCGTGGCTCGCCGCCGGCGGCATCCTCTACACCATCGGGGTGGTCTTCTACCTCAACGACCGGAAGTGGCGGCATGCGCACGGGATCTGGCATCTGTTCGTGCTGGGGGGGAGTGGGAGTCATTTTGTGGCGGTGATGTACTTCGTTTAAGCCGCGGTGCACGTTGGGCCTGCGCGCCTTCCTTGTTGGGCTTTCCCGGTTTGTTCTTCAGGACGCCTGCCCGGCGGGGGCCTACTTTCTTTGTCTTGCCAAAGAAAGTAGGCAAAGAAAGTCGCGCCTGCGAAGGCGCCCTTCGGGTGCCCTGTGCTGCTCGCCTTGCGGTCGCGCCGCGGAACTCGCTACGTTCGCTTACGCGAACTGCGCTCAGACAGCCGCGGCGAGTTAGTCCACGGTGCGCGCTGCGCGCGCCGACCGCAAGCCTGCGCTGCTCGGCGCCTTCGGAGGCAATGGGGTGTGCCTCGGCATTCGCTTCAGTCGACCACTTTTCGGCGGAGCGCCTTGACCTGGCCGCGTTGCACCTTGGTCTCGACGCGCTTGCGCTGCGAGCTCTTTGTCGGCTTCGTGGGGCGGCGCTTGATCGGGATGTGGGCGGCCTCGTCGATCAGGGTACGGAGGCGGAGGATCGCTTCGGCGCGATTCTTTTCGAGGCTGCGGGAGGTCTGGGCCTTGATCACCACGATGCCGTCGTCGGTGATGCGTTGATCGCGCTTTGCCAGCAGCTTGTCCTTCAGTTCATCGGGCAGGGACGACGCCCGCACGTCGAAGCGCAGGTGCACGGCGTTCGAGACCTTGTTGACGTTCTGGCCACCCGCGCCCTGGGCACGGATCGCCTGCAACTCGATCTCTTCGTCGACGAGGGTGTACGGAATGGACGGCATCGCGGAAGCTTAGCCGCCCGCCACCGGCCTCAGACGCCGAGGTAACGGCCGGGCTTGTGGTTGACGGCGACAACGAGGTTCAGCGCCACCGCACCCAGCACCGACAGGACCACTCGACCGGGTTCGACGATCGTGAATGCGGCGGCGACGATCAGGCAGTCGATCACCATCTGGATCTTGCCGGCACGCCAGCCACGACGCTCCTGCAACCAGAGAACCAGGATATTGAGCCCGCCGAGGCTTGCACGGTGGCGGAACAGCATCAGCAGGCCTGCGCCGATCAGGAATCCGCCCATCACGGCCGCATAGGCGGGCTGCAGCTGGTCGAACCGGACCACGTAGGGCATGAGCGTTTCGGTGAACACCGAAAGCAGCGCGACGGCGACGAACGTCTTGAGCGTGAAGCGCCAGCCCATGCTGCGGACGGCGAACCACACGAAGGGCAGGTTGATCAGGAAGAACACGACGCCGAAGCGCCAACCGGTGGCGTAGTGCACGAGAAAGGCGATGCCGGCGGTCCCGCCCGTGAGCAATCCGGCGCGCGCATACATCGCCACGCCGAGCGCAACGAAAAGCGTTGCGGTCACGAGTGCCTGCGCGTCTTCGAACGCGGTGTGCTGCGAGACCTCGTTTGCCGGATGGAACATGGGGGCCGAGTTTAGGGCCCGGTGAGTTCCTCGCTGGCAGCGAGGTTGTGGTCGGTATTGAGAATGACCTGCATGGTGTCTCCCGGGAGCGACTCGACGCGGCAAGTGGCGTGCCGCGGGGCCTGCACGTATTGACTCCGCCAGCGCGGTGCGCGAAGCTCGCGCACCGCTCGTTCGAGCGCCATCTGATCCAGGAGGCGCCCCATGTCCAAGATTGATCTTGTCAGCTAGTCGGCCGCACCAGCGCTGACTCGGTTCGTTCCGATTCCGCCGCGTTCCGCGGCCGGCGACATCCACTCGACCACTTCGGGCCGCGCGCCATGCGCGCGATCGCTTGCGCACGCGCACGCGTGCAAACAGGGAACGAACAGAGATGCAATTCGAGCAATGGGATCGGCTGCGGCCGATCGGCCTGACTCCGCCGGTGATGCAGGCACTGGCGGCACTCGACGCGCCGGGAACTCCGATGCGCGTCGTCGAAGTCCATCGGGAAACGGTCATCGTCGCCAATGGCGATGGCGAGTTCCCGGCAAAGGTGGTCCCGGCACTGCGGCGGGAAGCGTCGCTCGCCGTCGGCGACTGGGTCGCCGCGGACGTCGACACCTACGGCGACCGCTGGATCCACGCGCGCATGTCGCCGTTGACTGAACTCGTCCGTCGCAACAGCGAGGGCGCGCCGCAGCCGCTGGTGAGCAACGTCGACACGGCGCTGCTCGTGATGGGCCTGGACGGCGACTTCAACCTGCGCCGCCTCGAGCGGTACCTCGCCATGGTGCATCCGGCGGGACTCTGGCCCGTGGTCGTGCTCACCAAGGCCGACCTGTGCGGTGACGTCGAAGCGCGACGCGCCGAAGTCAACGCGCGCATCGGGCCGCGGGTCGACGTGCTTGCGGTGAACGCCCTGGACCGCGCATCCGCGGATGCGCTGGCGCCGTACCTCGGTGCCGGACAGACGCTCGTGCTGCTCGGCTCCTCCGGTGCCGGCAAGTCGACGTTGACGAACGCCCTGCTCGGCGTCGACGTGCAGGCCACCAGCGCCGTTCGGGCCGACGACAGCCGCGGCCGGCACACGACGACGGTGCGCTCGCTGCACCGTCTGCCGGGAGGCGCGTGCGTGATCGACACGCCCGGCCTGCGCGGGCTCGCGCCGGAGATCGACGAAGCGGCGCTGATCGCAAGCTTCGAAGACATCGCCACGTTGTCGGAGCAATGCCGTTTTCGCGACTGCACGCACGCCGACGAGCCCGGCTGCGCCGTGCGCGCGGGTGTGGCGCCGGACCGGCTCGCGAACTACCAGAAGATGCTGCGCGACATCCGGCGCGAGTCAAGGACGCCGTTGCAGAAGCGCGAAGTGCTGGCGATGTGGAAAGCGCGCCATCGGGCGGCCGCCGTGCGGATGAAGATGAAGCGAGGCTGACAGCGGGCGGTGTGCCGCAGGGGAAGACCGGGAAGACGAAATCGGCGCGGATATCATCGCCGCATGCCGCCCGAGACCACCGCGCGTCCGTCTTCCCCGCTCGAACTGTTCATCGCCTTCACGCTGCTGGCGCTGCAGGGCTTCGGCGGAGTGCTGGCGGTCACCCAGCGCGAACTGTGCGACCGGCGGCGCTGGCTGACGCACGCGCAGTTCGTCGAGATCCTGTCCATCGGGCAGGTGCTGCCGGGGCCGAACGTGGTCAACGTCGCGCTGATCATCGGCGACCGCTACTTCGGCTGGCGCGGCGCCTTCGCGGCGCTGGCCGGGATGATGAGCGCCCCGCTCGCGATCGTGCTCATGCTGGCCGCGACCTACGTGCAGTACGCAGGGCAGCCCGCCGTGGCGGGCGCGCTGCGCGGGATGGGCGCGGTGGCGGGCGGGCTGATCATCGGCACGGCGCTTCGGCTCGCCACCTCGCTGCGTGGGACTCCGATCGGAGGTGCGGCCGCGCTTGCGCTGGCCGCCGCGTCGTTCGTCGCGGTCGCCTGGCTGCGCTGGCCGCTCGTGTGGGTGCTGCTGGTGCTCGGATCGCTCGGCATGGCCTGGGCGTGGTGGCGCATCCGGGCCGCGGATCGCATAGAGCGATGACGTTCGCCGAAGCGCTTCCGCTGTTCGGCCACTTCCTCGTGCTGTCGCTGCTGGCGATCGGCGGCGCCATCGTCGTGGCGCCGGAGATGCACCGGTTGATGGTCGACCAGATGCGCATCCTCACCGACGCGCAATTCAATGCCTCGATCGCACTCGCGCAGGCAGCGCCCGGCCCGAACGTTCTTTTCGTGGCCGTGCTCGGTTACCAGGCCGCCGGGTTGATGGGGGCGGCGCTGACGCTGGCCGGCATCATGCTGCCGTCGACGCTCGTCGCCATCAGCGCAACGCGGTGGGTCCACGCGCGTCAGGACCGGCTGGCCATTCGCGCCTTCAAGGCGGGGGTGGCTCCCATCACGATTTCACTGCTGGCCGCCACTGGCTGGATCCTCACCGCACAGAACCCCACGGCGCCCGTGATCATCCTCACCGTCGCCGCCGCGCTGCTCGCATGGCGTACGCGGATTCACGTGCTGTGGCTGATCACCGCCGGCGCCATCGCGGGAGGCCTGGGCCTGGTCTGACACCCCGCTTGACCGCCATCAACGCAACGGCGCCATGGCGGACGAGGATGAAATCAGTTGCACAGCAAAGAAGCCGCCATGACATTCCCGATCCAGCTCGCCTTTCATCACATGGACCGTTCCGAAGCGCTCGAACAGGCCATCCGCGAACGCACCGAGAAACTCGGCAAGTTCCATCCCGGGATCACCAGCATGCACGTCGCCGTCACGCAGGAAGGGCGTCACAGCAGCAAGGGACGCCTGTTCAACGTGAAACTGGACCTGCACGTGAAAGGCAAGTCGTACGCGATCACTCAGAAGGGCGACGAAGACGCATTCGTCGCCACGCGGGAGGCGTTCGACACCGCCAAGCGCCTGCTCGACACCGAGCTGGACGCCGCGCGCGGCTTCGTCAAGCAGCACTAGGCGGCGCCCCGCGTTCCGGCGTCAGTCGACGCCGAGAAGCTCGACCTCGAACACAAGCGTGGCGTTGGGCGGAATCACGCCGCCCGCGCCGTAGGCGCCGTAGCCGAGATTCGGCGGGATGGTCAGCTTGCGCTTGCCGCCGACTTTCATTCCGGCGACGCCCTCGTCCCATCCGGCGATGACGTTGCCGCGGCCCAGCGAGAAGCTGAACGGATCGCGGCGATCGTGGCTGGAGTCGAACTTGCGTCCGTTCGTCAGCCATCCGGTGTAATGGACGGTGACCTGGTCGCCGCTCTTCGCGGTGTCGCCGTCGCCGACGGCCAGTTCCTCGATCATCAGTCCGCTGGCCGTTGTCACTGTGGTCATTGCGAATCCGTCATCAGTTTCGATGCGCCGATGTTACCAACGCGCCCGCCCTCGCTTCACGGCGCGAGGTCGACGACGCGCACCCGCACCTTGTGTTCCTTGCCGCCACGCACGAGGGTCAGTTCAGCATCGCGCCCGATGCCCGCGCGGTCGAGTTCATTGGCGAACTGCGATGGCGTCTCGGTCAGGCGGCCGTTGACGGCGACGATCACGTCGCCAACGTCGTTGGAGCGCGGGTTCGCGGGCCGCAGCCCCACCTGGGCGGCCGACGATCCCGGCCGAACGTTCTCGATCACGACGCCCCGGATGCCGGCGCGCGCCACCACCTCGGGCGGATACGGAACGATGCCGATGCCCGGAATCGGCGCGCGACCGCGCGAGATCAGCGACGGCACGATGCGATTGACGAGATCGACCGGAATCGAGAAGCCCACCCCCGCCGAACTGCCCGAAGCCGAGCGGATCGCCGTGTTGACACCGACGAGACGACCCGCGCTGTCGAGGAGCGGCCCGCCGCTGTTGCCCGGGTTGATCGCGGCGTCGGTCTGGATCACGCCGGCGACCTCGCGATAGCCCGAGGTCGGCAGTTCCCGATCGAGCGCGCTGACGATGCCGCGCGTGAGCGTGCGCTGCAAGCCGAATGGGTTGCCGATCGCGAAGACCGACTGTCCGACCTTGAGGTCGCTCGACGAACCCATGGGAATGGGCCGCAGGTCCTTCGGCGGGCGCGACAGCTTCACGACGGCGAGGTCGTACTCCGGCGCGCGTCCGACCAGGGTCGCGGGAATCGGATCGCCCGCATCGAGCTGAACGAACACCTTGCGCGCGCCTTCGACCACGTGATTGTTGGTGACGACGTGCCCCGCGCTGTCCCACACGAAGCCGCTGCCCGCGCCCTGCGTCGCGGTGACGTACCAGCCCGACCGCTGCAGCACTTCGGTCGTGATGTACGCCACCGACGGCGCCGCGTTATGGAAGAGGTCGACGACGGCCCGTTCGTTCTCGGGCAGCGTACCGCGCGGAGTGATCGGGCGCGGCTCGGCGCGCGGAGGACTTTGTGCGATGGCCGTCAGCGCGGCGGTCGCCGCCACGGCGGCGGCGCCGGCCACCGCGGCGACGCGCTTGAGCCAACCCGGTCGAGATTTCATCTTGTCGTTCTCTTCCTGTGTGCGCCTGGGACGGGATCGCGGCGTAGATGAGGCCGCGCGCGGAAGATCACAAGTCCGCGGCAGACGCCGTCCGTCCGTGGCGCCGCCTCGTCGCGCCCGCGGCCGCTTCGCGCCCTCCGCCGCGCCGGACAGCATTTCGCGACCGGGTTCGTGCAGTTCATCGCATGCGCATGGCTCGCCGCCGGTGCACGGCCTAGATTGCCTGCATCGACGACGGGCGTCGTCCGCACCGACAGGACTTTCGAAATGCTGAAGAACGCCGAAACCATCTTCTTCATGCTTGCCACCGTGGCCGCTCTCGCGCTACCGGCCGTGCCGGCCGTGCAGGAGGCACTCACCGCCGACTATGCGACGGTGGAAGCCGCATTGCCGACGTGGATGAAAAGCTCGGTGATCGCGTCGCACAACGTTCCCCCTCAGCAGGTGGCCACGGTTCACTGAGAGCCGCTCCCGCCTGCGCGGCCGGCGTCCCCCCGCCGGCCGCTCCTTTTTTGTCCGCTGTCTCCATCCCGTACAGCGGGTCATCCGCGCCGGGCCGGGTCAACCGGGGCTCTCGCACGCCGTTCAAGGCAGAAGCAACGGTTTCGCAATAGCCTCACCAAGACCCTGACCACGGAGCCTCCATGACCCTGACGCCTGCAATCCTCCCTCATGGCCTTCACGGCCCTCATGGCCGCCGCCCTGCTCACCGCCTGCGCCTCGTCCGGGTACGAGCCCAACACCGCGCGCGATACCGGCATCGGTGCCGCGGCCGGCGCCGCGATCGGCGCACTGGCGCACTCGAGCAACCGCACGCATGGCGCGCTGGCGGGCGCGGCGATCGGCGCTCTTGGCGGCTACGTCTGGTCGAGCCAGATGGAAAAGCAGAAGAAGGACATGGAGCAGGCCACCCGCGGCACCGGCGTGCAGGTCACGCAGACGGCCGACAACCAGCTGAAGCTGGAAGTGCCGAGCGACATCTCGTTCGACGTGGGCCGTGCAGACATCAAACCGAACTTCGCGCCGATCCTCGACCGGTTCGCGCAGTCGCTGAACCAGAACCCGGCGTCGACGGTGCGCATCGTCGGGCACACGGACAGCACGGGCAGCGATGCCGTGAACAATCCCCTGTCCGTCAACCGCGCCGCCAGCACGCGCGACTACCTGACGTCACGCGGCGTCAGCGCCCAGCGGATCGCCATCGACGGTCGCGGCTCGCAGCAACCGCTTGCCGACAACGCGACAGAAGCGGGTCGCGCGCGCAATCGCCGCGTCGAGATCTTCGTCGCCGAAGCCGCGCAGGCAGCCGCTGCGCCCGCGCCGCAGCGCTGACGCTCTAGCGCCGGGCGTCCGCGCCCGGCGGCGCCGTCGCCGCCCGAAGCTGGGCGGCGAGGCGCCACGCCATCCAGGCCAGTCCCAGCACGGCAATCCCCAGCACGCCCCACAGCAGCCCGCGCGACCAGTGCGCCTGCGCCGCGATGCGGTCGGTGCGCGTGGCGATGGCACCGATCGCGTCGGCGCTCGGCGTTTCGATGCGTGCCGTCGGCAGCTTCGTGCCCGACGCATCGTCCGGCGGGAGCAGCGCGCGCAGATCGAGCGACGGCGATGCCGGCGCCCCCTCGTGGCCGACCGCCAGGCGATACGGGCCGGGCGCACGCGCCGCAAAGGCGATGCGGGCCGGCCGCCACTCCGCCTCCACCGCCGGAAGTGCAGCACCGAACACGGTCGCGGCGTCGATGCGCACGCCGTCGGTCGGCACGCGGAACGCGAGCGGCTCGCCTTCCACTTCCACGCCGCCCCGCATCACGCGAAAGACGTCGAGCGTTCCGGCGTTCACCCAGTGCTCCGGCGCACGGCGCGGCAGCAGCCCCAGGTGACGTGACCTTGGCGCCGGATCGGCGACGTGCCGATACACGCTCACGCGCTCCGACATGTTCACCTCGGGCATGCGGATGAACAGGCGCTCGGTCGGCAGCGCCGGCGGAAGGTCGGCGTACAGGCTGCGGCCGTCGTTGCCGAGGGTGACCGCCAGCGTCGCCCGCGGCAAGGCAACGACCACGGGCGTCAGTTCCTCGTAACGCGCAACGCCGATCTTCGGGGCGGTGGTGCCGGTCCAGCCAACACGCAGGAACGACGGTGGCGCGTTCAGGTCGACGCGGTTCTTCTCGATGGCCTCGCCGCCCAGCCGCCGCTCGCGCGCCAGCGGTCCGCTCGCCAGCGCGCGCCAGTTCACCAGGTCTTCGCTGCCGAACACCTCGATGCGCCCGGCGTAGTCCGGCGCGTCGGGCGCGAACACGAGCAGCAGCCGCCCCTTCCTGTCCTTCAGCGAGCGCGCATCGAGGAGGTAGCCGCCGACATCGGCGCTTGTGGTCGCTGTCCCAGGCTCGCCCCGGAATTCCAGCACCGCGCGGTCGCGATCGCGCTCGAAGCGCAGCGCATAGGCCTGCAACGCTGCATCGCGCGCTGCGGCCTGCGCCGGCAGCGCGGCGAGTGCGAGTTCGTGCACCCGCACATCGGGAGGCGGCTGCGGAGATGGCGGCAACACCGCGAACGGCAGCACTTCGCCCTTCGCGTTGAACACGCGCAGGTCGTCGAGCGAACGATGGCTCGCCACCCGATACACGCGCTCATCGAGTTCGAGGGTGTTGAGCCCTTCGACCACGCTTGCCAGCGGGAACTGCGCCTTGAAATCCTCAGGCCGCAGCGGCTCGGCCGCGCGTGCCGAGGCCATGACTGCCGCGACGAGAGTGAGGCCGGCCAGTGCGCGCGTTGCAACGAATCTCATGCGACTAACTCCTCGCCGGCGCCGCGGTGGGCGGCACCGGTGCCAGGTAACCGATCAGCAGGATCAAAAGGCCGACACCGACGAACGAGACGATCTGCTCGATGGTGCCCTTGCCCGCCAGGTCGACGAAGAAGAGCTTGAGGACGACCGCGCCGAGCAGCGTCGCGCCCACCAGCCACATCGGCCGCCAGGCGCGGCGATGCGCCAGCACCATCAAGCCCATCGCGGTGGCGGTCCACAGCAGCGACAGCACCGACTGCACCACCAGCGAGCGCGCGAGCGCGTCGATGGACCAGGGCACACCGGCGTACGCGTGGACCGCGCGGAGGGCCGCCGCGTTCAGCGCGAAGAATGCGGCGATGCCGAGCACGGCACGCACCGTCGGCCGCCACGCCGCGCGGTGGTCGGCGAGGTGCCAGCGCAGCACGGCGGCGAGCGTCAACAGCGCGGACAGGTCGAGCGGATTGAGCAGAGGAACGTATGGCAGGGGCGCGGCGTCTCCCGCCGTCATCACGCTCGCCACCATCATCCAGCCGAGCACGAAGAGCGCCAGCCCCGGTGCGCCCACGGTCGCGTAGGCGAACGGCGCCGCACGCATGGGCCAGGCGAACGCGTATTGCACGACGAGCCACAGCGCCACCGCGGGCAATGCGCCCCATGCCGCGTAGAACCAGCCGTCGCCGGCGATGGCGTCGATGCGCAGCGCAGCCTCGGCGGTGATCATCGCGGTGAGCAGCCACAGACCACCGATGTGAACGAAGCCCGGGGAGGCCACCTTCACCGCAAGACGATCTTCCCAGCGCAGGCGCATCGCGTACGCCGCCCACGCGAGCGGCCACACCCACCAGCCGTAGTGCCGGCTGGGCAACGTCGCGCTGTCCGCGGCGACGAGGATCGCCGTCGCGGCGACGACGAGGTGCACCGCGAACTGGCCCCAGGACATGAAGAGCGGCCATCTCCAGCGCAGGCGCTGGCCCAGCCACGCGAGCGCGAATCCGGTGGCCACGACGATGAGCAAGGTGACCTGCGCGACCGCCATCCGGTCGTCGATGCGCGACAGGGTCTCGGTATAGAAGGCCACGAGCCACGTCAGTACGCCGACGGTGAGGAGCGCGGCCGCTGCGTGGCGACGTACCGACGAACGAGTCAGCGACAGCAGGGCGCCGGTGACGGCAGTGGCGACCACTGCCAGTCGCAGCAGCGTGGTCGTGTTGGCGACGGCGAGCAGGCGTTCGTCCAGTCCCGCACGCGCTTCGGTCGTTAGCCAGGCGAACGCGAGCACGGCCAGGCCCGCCACCCACTCGGGGGTCAGCGGCTCGCGACCGCTGCGCCGGTCCGCCGCGAGCAGCGCCACCGACAACACGCACCACGCGGGCCCATACCAGGGGTACGCGAGCGGCTGCCACACCAGCACAGCCACCCAGGCCCAGCCGACGAGCCGCGCGCTCCAGGGCACGGCATCGGTCAACCAGCGCGCGCCCGGGCCATAGTCCGAACGCGTCGCCACCGCGCGAGCGAGCAGCAGCGCACTGGCGAACGCCGCGCCCGCAAAAACCACCAGGTTCAGCGTGAGTCCGGACAGTTCAGGGGTGACCGTCACGTGGCCGGCGTCGATCGCGTGAAGCAGCGCCACGGCCCCGGCGACATGCAGGACGACCCCCGCGAGCAGCGGCAGCCATCGGTGCTGACGCAAGCCCACCCACAGCAGCGCGACCCCTTCAAGCGCCCACGCCGCGGCTGTCCACTGCGCACTCGCCGCCAGCGGTACCGCCAGCGTCAGGAACGCGACCCCGACGCCGAAGCTCGCTTCGGTGAGCACGGCCAGCGCGGCATCGCGCCGCTTGAGCAGCAGGGCCGAACTGGCGAGATAGGCGGCCGCCGCGACGACGGCGGCCAGCGCGAGTTCCACGCCGTCGGCAAAGCGCGATTCGATGCCGAACGCGGCGAGCGGCAGCGCGAACATCAGCGTCGTGTCGAAGATCCCGCGCGTCGCTTCCGGCTGGCGCAGCGCGTAGAGCAGCGACACGCCGAGGAACAGCAGCCAGAACGCGGCGAGGAAGCCCTGCCCGACCAGCACGTAGGACGGCGTATAGCTCTGGAACGCCCACAACCCCATCACTCCAAAGGTGAACGCGAACGCGATCCAGTTCAGTTCGCGCCACGCGCGGAACCAGGCGATCCCGAGCACGCCGAGGTTCAGCAGAAGGTAATACGAGAGCAGCAGTTCGATGCGTCCGCTGCCGGTCGACACGAGGATCGGCGCGAGGAAACCGCCCGCGGCCCCGAGCGCGGCGAGCGCGCGCGCGTTCTGCACGACCGCGAGGATCCCGGACAGCACCGCGAGCGCGGCCAGCAGCGCGAACGCCGGCACCGGCGCCAGCACGTCGTACAGGCGCATTGCCGCGAACACCGTGAGGTAGAGGATGCCCACCGCGCCGCCCTGCAGCGTGACGGCGTAGCCGAAGCGCCGCTCGCGCAGGTGCCAGCCGAATCCCAGCAACACCAGTGCGCCAACCGCGACCGCGAGGAGCCGCAGTTCGATCGGAATGCGCGTGTGCTCCGCGAGATAGCGCAGCAGGAAGGCCACGCCGATGAAGAGCACGAGCAGCCCGACGCGTGCCACGGTGTTTCCGCCCAGCAGCCAGCCCTTCGCGGCCTCGACCCCCCGGTAGACGAGCCCCGGCTCTGCCGGCGGTGGCAGGGCGCCGGCGTCGGGCATCGCCCGCTCCTCAGGCCGAGTGGTGGCCCTCGGCGGCTCCGTCGGTACGTCGAGGGATGCCACGTGCGGGGCGAGCGGAGCTTGCGGCGCGACGGCGACTGCACTGTCCTTGGCCACGGCCGCGGCGGACGGCGCGGACTGGCCACGGCGCATCGAATACTCGAGCAGCGCGACGCGTTCGAACAGTTCGTCGATACGTCGCTGCTGCGCCGCGCGGTCGAGCGCGGCGTCGCGCCGCGACTTCACGGAATAGCCGATCGCGACGCCGACAGGCACGGTGACCAGCAGCATGAGCGGTCCCGTGACGAACCCCGCGAGCACGCCGATGAGGGCGCCAATCCACAACGGCCCGGCCGACGAGCGCGCGTTTGCTTCAGGCATGACGATGACCCCTGTCCCTTGGCCCGATTCGACCCCGCCCGGCGAAGGATCGCAGCCGGTTCACCGGGTCAAGGCCGCGCGCCAACGGCGGGCCGAAAGACGCTACCCGCGGCATTGCGGTCCGATACGGCTTCCCTTCAGAGCCGCGGCCTGCGCAGCCGCTTGTGCATGCAGACGGCCGTGTCGGGGCACAGGGCCGCGAACTGCGCCGCGCCCTGCATGGCGAGCGGCACGGACGCACGGTGGACGCGCAGGTAATCGTGCAGCGCGAAGAAGCCCGGCGCGGTCGTCGTCAGCAGATAAAGATCGTCGATGCCGCGCTGCTCCGCGAGCCGCTCGGCGGCCGCAACCAGCGCGCCGCCGCGGCCCTGCCCATGAAGCGACGGCAGCACGGCGAGCGAACGCAGCAGGGCCACGCCGTCGGCGCTTTCCAGTCCGATTGCGCCCACGACCTGCCCTCCCTCGCGCATCACGAGGAAGTCCACCGGCGAGGTGTCGAGGTCGTCGACCGGCAGGCCGCACTGCTGCAGCAGCTGGCGCACGCGCGGGCGGTCGTGCGACCGCTGGGGTTCGATCAGGAAGGGATCGACGTGCATGACTTCGATTCTCGCAGCCATCGAGCCGCGGTTGCATCATCGCGCCGGCCGGCCTAGCGACGCCATCGTCGCGGTTGACCGGCGTCAGAAAACACTAGATGACCACCTGGGTGCCGATCTCGATCACGCGGTTGGGCGGAATGCGGAAGAAGTCCGAGGCCGGCTGCGCGTTGCGCAGCATCCAGCCGAACAGGCGCTGGCGCCACCGCCACATTCCCTGACCTGTCCTGGCCAGGATGTTCTGCCTCGACAGGAAGAAGGAGCACTCTTCGACCACGAGGTCCAGGTTGTACAGGCGGGCGAGCGCCTCGAAGATGACCTTCACGTCGTACTCGTCCTGGAAACCGAGCCGCACGACCACCCGGTAGCAGCCTTCGTCGAGGGCGGTCACGTCGGCCATGTCCTCCGGGTCAACGTGCGGCACGTTGCGGGCGACGGCGGTCAGGAAGATCACGCGCTCGTGCAGGACGCGGTTGTGCTTCAGGTTGTGCAGCAGCGCGTGTGGCACGAGGCCGGCTTCCTGCGTCATGAACACCGCCGTGCCCTCCACGCGCACGGGTGGGTAGATGGACAGGCTCTTCAGGAAGGGCTGCAGTTCGATCCCGGTCTTTTCGAGTTCGCGGTTGACGATCGAGCGGCCTCGCTTCCACGTCGTGAACAACAGGAACAGGCAGAAGCCGAATGCGAGCGGGAAGCCGCCACCGTGCGGGATCTTCGCCGCGTTCGAAAAGAGGAAGACCCAGTCGACCGCGATCAGCGGCACGAACACCAGCGCGACCCGCCACAGCGGCCAGTCCCAGCGCAGGCGGGCGACCAGCAGCACGCCGAGCGTCGTGATGGCCATCGAGGTGGCAACCGCGATGCCGTAGGCCGCCGCCAGGTTAGACGACGAGCCGAACCCGATCACCAGCACCACCACCATCAGCAGCAGCAGCCAGTTCACGAAGGGCACGTAGATCTGGCCCGCCTGCGTTTCCGACGTGTAGTTGATCTGCATGCGGGGCAGGAAGCCGAGTTTTACCGCCTGCGACGTCATCGAAAACGCGCCCGAGATGACCGCCTGCGAGGCGATCACGGTCGCGCAGGTGGCCAGCACCACGAGGGGCAACTGCAGCCAGTCGGGTGCGAGCAGGAAGAAGGGGTTTTCCGCCGCCTTCGGATCCGCCAGCACGAGCGCGCCCTGGCCGAAGTAGTTCAGCATCAGGCACGGCATCACGATCCAGAACCACGCAATCCGGATCGGCCGGCGTCCGAAGTGACCCATGTCGGCATAGAGGGCCTCGCCGCCGGTCAACGACAGGAACACCGCCGCCATCACCGCCATCGTCAGCGCCGGGTGCGCGACGGCAAAGCGGACGGCCACCAGGGGATCGAGCGCGTGCAGCACCGCGGGCTGGCGGACGATGCCGGCAATGCCGAGCAGCGCGAGCACGCAGAACCACAGCAGCATCACGGGACCAAACACGCGCCCCACCCGGCCGGTGCCGAATCGTTGCGCGAAGAACAGGCCGAAGAGGATCAACAGCGTCAGCGGGATGACGACGTGCTCGAAGGCCGTCGACACCACCTTCAGGCCCTCGACCGCCGACAGCACCGAGATCGCCGGCGTGATCACGCTGTCGCCATAGAACATCGACGCGCTGATCAGGCCAAGGACGACCGCGACGCGGCGGAGTCGCCCGCGTGACGGCAGTTGCCGCAGCACGAGAGCGAGCAGTGCGAGGTCCCCGCCTTCGCCGTCGTTGTCGGCCATCAGCACGAGCAGCACGTACTTCAGGGAGATCACGATGGTGACCGCCCAGAAGATCATCGACAGCACACCGAGGACGGCTTCGGGCGCAGTGCCCACGCCGTGAGCCCCGCCGAGACTCTCGCGGAGCGCATACAGCGGACTGGTGCCGATGTCGCCGTACACCACGCCGAGCGCGGCGACGACGAGGAGCGACGCGCCCTTGGCGCCCTTGGAGTGATCGGTGTCCATGCCGACGCGAAGGCTACTCCGCTGCCGCACTCGCCTTGGCGGCGAGGTCCGCTCGCGCGCGGTCGTCGAGCTTGCCGAGCACTTCGAGCCCGTGCTCGTAGCCCTGGCGCACGATCTGGTCGAAGCGGGACCACTGCAGCAGGCCGACCTTGTAGAGCGGCGGGCAGAAGTACACATCGGTCTGTCGCCGCGCCTCGTCCTGCCGCGACATGCTGTACAGGATCGTCACGTTGAGGAGGTAGGACATCAGCGACGGCAGCCGATAGCGGCGCTTGCCGTGCGGCCGGAAGCGGTCACGCAGGAGAGCCCAGCTGCCCGGCACTTCGTCGAAGTCGAGCTTGCGCACGTGCCGCGCACCGAGGTCGACACCGAGCACCTTGCCGATGCCGCGCATTTCCCGCATCCGGTCGACCGGGAAGTTGTTGAACGTGCCGCCGTCGCACAGCAGGTCGCCGTCGCGCACCACGGGCGGCATCGCGCCCGGAATGGCGGTGCTCGCCAGCAGGGCGCGCGCCAGGTCGCCGCTGTCGATGCGATGCTCGCGCGCCTGGGAATAGTTGGTGGCGATGCAGAAGTACGTCTTCCACAGGTCCTCGATCGCCACTTCGTCGCCGACCAGTTCGCGCAGCGAGCCGGTGATCGCCTTGCGCTGCCGCTGTCCCTTGATGATCGAGATCAGCGGCAGCCAGTTGTAGTCGCCCGTCGGATTCTTGCTGAATCCCTTGCGCGCGACCTCGATCGCGCGCTCCATCGGCTGGTCGGCGGCCACCAGCGCAGCCATCACCGAGCCGATGCTCGTGCCGCCCACGCAGTCGATTTCGATGCCCTGTTCCAGCAGCGCGCGCCAGATGCCGAGATGCGCGAATCCGCGCGCGCCACCGCCGGCGAACACGAGGCCGATCGCATTGCGGCTGAGCAGGCGCGCGAGCCGGGCCCAGTCGCGCTCCAGGCCGCGACGCAGGTGCACGTGGCCGGTCACCGGGCGCCGCGCCAGCCACGCGCCCGTGCCGCGCGGCATCCTCGCGTCGGCCGGATGCAGCAGCACGAGGATCTCCGCCGCCTCCGGGCGCGCGCCCCGTGCCTGCACGCACGCCTGCTCGGCCGGATGGACGACCGCCGGCTGCGTGGCATCCGCGAGCAGCAGCAACTCGTCGCTGTGGCGGACGCATTGACGCGTCCACGCACCCGGTGCGCCGTCCGCGACGAGCAGCACGAAGTCGTTCGCCGCTTCGATGGCATCGAGCGCCGACGCCACCGCCTCGTCGCCGGGTTCGCCGTCCGCGGAGCCTTCGCCCGTCCCGGCAATCGCCCGCTGCATTGTGGCCGCATCGACGACGCTGACACGTCCGAAGCGCCTCAGGTGCGGCACCAGCGCATCCACGAACTCGCTCGCCGACACGCCGTCCGACACCGGCAGCACGCCGATGGTGACGGGCGGCGGGAGCGGACGGCGCTGATTCTGCGTCTGCAGGCGATGAATGATCTGGCGCGTCAGCGTCTGCGACACCCGCGGACTCAGCGCGAGGAGGCCGTCGAACCGCGGCTTGTCGAGCTTGACCAGCACCGAATCGCGCACGGCAACGACCGTCGCCGAGCGTGGTTCGCCGGTGAACAGGCTCATCTCCCCGATCACCTCGCCGCGCGCGATCTCGCGCACCATCCGCTGTGCGCCGTCCTCGTCGCGCACGTAGATGCGCAGGCGGCCGCTCAGCATCAGGTACCCGGAGTCGCCCGCCTGGCCCTGCTCCATCAGTACATCGCCGCCGGCGAGTTCCACCCACTGCAGGTGTTCGCGCAGGTAGTCCATCGCCAGCATCGCCGTGTCGCCCAGCAGGCGCTTCAACTGATCGGCAAGCAACGCTTCGCGGTGCGGCGCGGCGGTCGTCATCGTCCTTCGTGCAGTTCGGGTCCCGTCGTGAGGGCCGCCATGGTAGCGGCCCGCAGGCGTGGGTGTGTCAGTGCGCGGCCTTGGAAGCCTGCAATTCCGCGGACAACGCGCGCACGCGCGACGCGAGCAGGAGACTGATGCTGAGCAGCAGCTTGCCGAGCAGGGCCGGATGGTCGGTCATCAGCCGGTTGTACTGCTCGCGCTGCAGTTCGAGCACGAAGGCGTCCGCTTCCGCGATGGCGTCAGCGGAGCGAGCCATGCCCGCGAGCAGCGCCATTTCCCCGAACATCACGCCCGGCGCGTACGACACCAGGCGACGGCCTTCCGTCAGCGTGTCGCCACCGTCCTTCGGCGGCAGCCAGATGCCGATCTGTCCGTGCATCAGCAGATACATCGAATCGCCCGGATCGCCGCTGTGAAAGACGTACTGGCCCTTGCGGATGCGGCGCTCGATCAGCATGTCGACGAGAACAGCGCGCTCCTCCGGAGTGAGGCCGGCACCGACCAGCGTTTCCTCGAGCGACAGCGCGCCCGCGCTGGAGCCGGCCGGCAGCAGGCTCTGCAGGAGCCGGTCCTCGGCGTATTCGAGCGCGAGGTCGGTGTCCTGGAAGAACACGCCGTCGTCGAGCAGGCCGTGGACGTCCATGTCCCGGATGGTGCGAGTGCGGCCATCCTTCGGCGTGAGGCCGGCGAGCAGGAAGCCCTTGCCGGCCCGCTTGACGTGATCGGCGGCCACCAGCATCACCCGGGCGCCACTGGCATCGACCTCGCTGACGCGTTCGAAGTCGATGATGATGTAGTCAGCGCCGTGGATCAGTTTCTCGATGGCTTCGTCGGCTTCCTCCGCCGTGCCGAAAAAGAGCGCGCCATCGAGCTCGACGACGACGATCCGCTTGCCGTGCTGGGTCAGGAGGTTGGTCTCCACTGCCGGCCGCACCTTGTTCGATCGGCGCACGTCCGCATGCATCACCTGCCGCACCGGCTCCTTGCTGTTGCTGCGGATGAACATCAGGATGGCGACCAGCATGCCGGTGCCGATCGCCGCCGGCAGCGAGACGAAGATCGCGATGCCGGCGACGAGCACCATGATCGCGTAGCTCTGCGCCATCGCCCGCGGCACGCGCCACTTCAGCGACTGGCGAAGCAGCACGCCGGAAGCGCGGCGCGTCCACTTGTCGACCAGCGAATACGCCACCGCGCAGAAGACCCCGGCAATCGCCGCCATCGGCACGATGCGCATCCACGCCAGCCCGATCAGCAGGGCGAGCGCCAGGCCGATTCCGAAGAACAGCCGGCTGATCTCCGTCTTGCCGCCCGCGTCGATGTTGACCTTGCTGCGCATGATGGCGCCGGCGGACGGAATCCCGCCGACGACGCCGACGGCCATGTTCGCCGCGCCCTGCGCCACCATCTCGCGCGACAGGCTGCGGCGCCGGTGCGTCATCTCGTCGACGTGCGAAGCGCCGAGCGCGGTCTGCAACCCGGCGATGAAGGCCATCACCACGGCGAACTGCAGCACCGTCCAGATGTTGTCGGCAAAGTAGCCCTCCGGCAGGTACTTCGACGTGGGCTGAAGAACGTCGAGACGCGGCCAGGCGAACTCCGGCGGCGCGAACAGCGGCCCCAGCGCGCTCGCGAGCGGCGTCAGCGAAAGCAGGTGGTGCAGTACGGTCGCCGTGGCGAGCGCCATCATGTAGGCCGGAATCCGGCGCGACCATGCCGGCGGCTTGATGGCGATGAGGAAGGCCACCATCGCCACGATGGGCGCGAGCAGCTTCATCTCGTGCCACGCGACCAGGCTCATGCCCGGTTGAAGCCCCAGGATGTTGGGCATCATGGCGCCGATCATCAGGATCGCGGTGCCGTTCATGTAGCCCGCGTGGACCGGGTACGGCACGTAGCGGATGAGGCCGGCCATCCGCGTCACGCCGAGCATCAGTTGCAGGAATCCGGCGAGAACGACCGCAAGTGCGGCGAACGCCAGTACCAACGGTGCGTGTGGAAAGCCGTTCGCACCGATGGAGCGCGGATCGAGGGCCAGGGCCCCGATCAGGGTGGCAAACAGCAGCGACAGGGCCGAACTGGACCCGCTCAACATGGGCCCGCGGGCACCGGCGAGCACGGTCACGATGCTCGAGACCGCCGCCGCGAAGACGCCGAGCATGAACCCGATCTGGGCTTGCTCGGGTCCGAGCCTGGAAAAGGCCACGAGGCCGTAGGCACCTTCGACCGCCAGCAGCACCACGGCGGCCGTGATCCCTCCGGCGATGTCACCGCGGGCGACGCCACCGGAGTGCCACAGGGATCCGAACCAGTTCGACTGCGCGCCGACCGCACTCACCTGCACTTCCCTCACGTTTGCGAGTGCCGGGCGCATTAAGCCCTCGGCACTAATCCTTCTGCATTCTGATTCAAGCGCGCAGTTTTTCGACGGCGAAAGCTGGAAGGTGGCGAGGATACCAAGCGAAAACCGCGTTTCGCGGCCGCGGGCAAGCCGCTGGCCCGGAATGTGGACGACGGACGGTCCGGAAGCGTGTTGACTAAGGTCAACCAAAGCCCCAAGCTTCGCTTCCTACGAATGAGAATACCAAGAACAGGGGTTCAGAAAATGCGCGGAATGAAGATGGGTTTGGCTAGAGGGGCGGTGTTCATAGGCGGCGGCGCTCGGACGCGTCGTTCCTCGGCCTGCCGGCTTTTGCTGGTGGAAATTACGGCTCGCGTACGGTAAGCCCAAGCCGGTCGTGACGTACAAGGTGGTTCCGATGAAGCCTTCCGCCGTCGGAACCGGTCGCTTCGTAGCCAGACTCGTCGCCGAGACGAACACTGCCGGAACGCCCGAACACGATTCGGCGGCACGTTTTCCCGCCCAGGCAGTGTCACCGGCGGTCAAACGACCTTCGCGCGTAAGACGTCGACTGCTACATGTGCCGACGAATATCGAACGAACGGCGATTGATTGCGAGATTGGAGTTCTTGACGTTGGCCAGAGCTCGCAGCATCACGGTGCTTCTCCTCGCCGACGTCGGGCACTCAGATCAACATGACCTGGGAAGCCAGATTCGACGGGGGCGCCGGTTTTTCGAACGGAGACGGAGCTGCCACCCCGATCGCTCTCAGCCCGATCAATCCAGATCTAGTGAAGACAGATGTTCCTGACACTGACCTCGCTTGAGTTCTTCACCGGCAACGGGATTCGGCAACCTCGACCGACACTTGGGTCGACACGGGTATCGATTCCTTCGAGCGCGGCACCGACGCAGGCGACGATTTGGAGGAAAACCAGGAAGCGCCGTGCCCCTCTGCGCAACGGACTTGCAGCCGACCTCCTAACATGCAGCGTTACAAACGCTGTCGATTCCAGGTGCGACATTCGGCGCCCCGGAGATCCGACCCCGGCCAGTTCCTCAAGATCACTTTGCTGCGCGACGCCTCCACGATCGCCAGGGGAGCGAAGATCAGTTCCGCCAAGATCTATCTACACCAAGGACGCGCGCTTCAACTACAGTCCAAGTTTTCCCTGCATTGCACGTCGACTCAGTGGCCTTCCAAGCCAGGAGTTCCGTGCGAAGACCTGGCCCAAGCGGAAAGCATACCCGAGGAAGGGCACGGCAAGAGCTCTCCCGTGACGCCCGGCTTACGAGGGCGACTGGAGTTCGACATCTACGCGACTGACAACGGGCGGTACGAGCAGTAGCGGAAGTCGTCTTGAAAAAGGGCCCGCAGTTCGCGGGCCCTTTTTTTCTGCGGAGTTAAGACCACGAAAGGCGAGCGAGCTGGCCAACGCCACGGTCGCGCTCGGTGCGAGACCAGGTCGCCCTTCGACCGATAGCTGCGATCGCTTCTGTCAGTGTCGACGCCGCTTCCTCTTTCCGGCCGCAAGTTCAAGGACCGAAGCGAGTTCGCACAGACTGTCGGCACGGAGTTGCGGCGCATCGTCTTTCCCAAGGAGCTTCGACCGCCGACCGGGCCATGGCCTCGGCCTCGTCACGTCTGCCTTCACGCGCCAGGATCGGTGCGCGTATCGAACGCCACAGGGCCTGCGAGTCGATATCGTCTTCGGCGGACACGTCTCCGCGACCGCGAAAAGACCAAGCGCGTCCTCGTCGCGACCTTGGTCACGAACGCGCGGGACAACAGCGCCGCCAACGTGGAAAGCCGATACGTTTCCCTACCTTCTCAGGAAGTCGTAGTCCGGCATCACTTCACGTTCGGCCCCGGCGAGGTCGCCCGCGAGCAAGCTCGACGATCATGACGTCGATTCCCGTTCCCGCGGCAAGCAAGCCCTGCCCGAGATCGCGCAGCAGCCCACGCGCTTGCCGGTACAGCGCCCTGGCGACGTCGAAGTCGCCGTTCATGGCGTGCAGTTGCGCAAGCGAGCAGAAGATCTTGCTTTCAGCCTGCCGGTCCGTCAGGCCGCCGGCCAGCAATTCTTTGCACAGTCGTGATGGCCTCGGCAACTGGGGTCGGGCCGAGCAACGGTACTGCTCGACAGTCCACTGGCGTTCCGCGCAACCAGACGGTCGTCGCCGGCGAGTCGTGCATGCTTCGTCGAGCGGCTAACCGCATCGGTCGACTGCCCGTAGCGCGCGGCGATGCCGTGCACCAGACCGATCAAGCGCCATGCACGGGCAAGCTCGTGGTGCGCGTTCTCGCTTTCAAACAGCGGGATAGTCGACTCCGCCATCCGTAGCGTCGCCTCACTCCATTCGCCAGGCTCCCCGCCGAAAAGCCTCGCCCGCATCCGGAACAATCGGGCGGATGCGGCGGTCCGCCGATCGCCGAGTCTTCTCGGCCGCAGCTTCCGCCTCCTCCAACACGGTGCGCGCATCAGCGAAATTGCCCAGTTCGATCAGGACTTCGCCCAGTTCCGACAAAAGCCGAATGCGTAACGGATCGCTCAACTGCGAAAAGCGCGACCGCCCGCCGAAGAGACTTGCGGATGCGTGCATGTCTCCACGCCCGAAGGCGCGGCGCCCCGCCGAGGCCAGGCGACCGCCCCGTCGCGCCCAAGGCCGCCCCGCGTCGTCGATCGGCCCGAGCTCGGCCAGGTACTTGTACGCCTGTTCCAGGTGGTAGCCCAGGATCTCCTCGAACTCCGCTCCGCGATCGCTGCCCGCGTTGGCCTGGTCCGCCCACTTGACGAACTCGCGCGTGCATCGTGGCCCGCGCGCGCTTGAGCAGCCCGTTGTAGACCGTGTCCCGTACGAGGTGATGATCGAAGCGGTAGCGCGGATCGCCTTCGGTGCCCACCGAAGGGCGGATGAAATGCTTGCGCGATAGCGCCTGGAGCTTTTCGTCGATGCCGTCGCGAACGGCTCGGGCGGCAACGATTGCACGGCCGGCCGCGCGAACTCGAGGCCGATCACCGAGGCCGGCTCGGCGGCGGCCCGCTCGCCGCGCTCGAGCTTGTCCAGCCGCGCCTCGAGCAGCGCCTGAATAGTCGGCGGGATGGCGATCTCGCCGTCGGTCTTCGCGCGCGACCCACTTGCCTTCCTCCTGCCGGACGACGCCGGAGTCGACGAGCATCGAGAGCATCTGCTCGACGTACAGCGGGTTGCCTTCGGCGGCAGCCGACGACCTGCGCGATGAAGCGCCTCGGGCAAGCCGGCCGATCCAAGCAGGTTCTCGATGACCTGTGCAACGGCAGCGTCGCCCAGGGGCGCGAGCACGAGTCGACGCGCGCGCTCGCGCTCGCTCCATCGGGCTGGGATTCCAGCAAGTCATGGCGCGCCGTCGCGAGCATCAGCACGGGCGCGCCCTCGATCGAGTCGAGCAGGTTCTCCATCAAGTCGAGAAACGCCGGCTCCGCCCAATGGATATCGTCGAACAGCGCGACAACCGGGGCTTCGACCGCGAGGGCCTGCAAGAACTTCCTGGCTCCCCAGTTGATCTCGTGCAGCGGGAAGGCCGTCGTGTTCAGTCCCGGCGGCCGACGCGAGCCGGTCGGCGACGTCCTGGTCGCGCACGCACTCCAGGATCTTCTCCTGCGCGCTGCTCGGGCGTGTCGTCCTCATGGATACCGGCGCCGCCGCAGAACCATCCCGCGCAGCGGCCAGAAGGTGATGCCATCCCCGTATGGCAGGCAGCGGCCGCTGATGACCGCGCGCGCCTTGTGCAGACAGCCGGTCCATGATCTCGCGGACCAGGCGGGTCTTTCCGACACCCGCGTCGCCGACGACCGTCACGAGCCGAGCGCGGCGCTCCGTGTTCACCTCCTGCCACGCCGCTTCGAGAGCGGCCAGTTCCGTCTCGCGACCCACAAGCGGCGCGTCGTGCCGCCGCACATTGCCGTCGTCACCGTAGACGGAGATCAGCTTGTAGGCCGGGACCGGTCGGACTTACCCTTCAACGTCAACGGTTCGACGGGCTCGGCCTGACCGCGTCGCGCACCAGCCGGTACGTCACTTCGCCGATGAGGATCTCGTTGACCGGGGCGGCCGCTTCGAGTCGGGCGGTGACGTTGACCGCGTCGCCCGTCGCCATCTTCTGGTCCGCGCGCCGGGATCGTCGGTCGTCACCACCTCGCCGGTGTTCACGCCGGTGCGGTTCGTCGAGCTCCAGCCGAATCGGGTCTGAGGCCTCGTTCAGCTTCACGAGGATCTGCTGCATGCCGACGCGCCGCGCGTACGGCTCGCAGCGCGTCGTCCTCGTGCGCGCGCGGCAGGCCGAACACCGCCATGATCGCGTCGCCGATGTACTTCTCGACTTGCCGCCGTGCCGCTCGATCTCCGCC
>CAVSCF010000003.1:0-288114 GCA_963726405.1 uncultured beta proteobacterium
AGTCGATCCAGCCGACGGTCCAGCGGTTCAGGTCGTTGATGATCGAGCGCGCATAGCGCTCGCCGACTTCCCACGAGCCGAGATGCGGCCCGCCTTCCTGGCAGCCTTCGGTGAACAGCAGGTGCTTGTCGGGCCAGGCGTCGTGCACCAGCTGCAGGTGGTCGAAGTGGTCGCGCCGTACCAGTGGAAGCCCGTGCCCCAGATGTACCTGGCCGCCTCGGGGTCGGTGTAGACACGCTCGGCGCGCTCGACCATGCAGGTCGCGGTTGTGGTCCCAGATCACGATCTTGACGTGGCCCAGGCCCGCCTCGTGCAGCGCCGGGCCGAGGTGGTCGCGCACGAAGTCGCGCTCCTCCTCGGCGCTGTACAGGCACGAGTCCCAGCGCTGGGCGGCCATGGGCTCGTTCTGCACCGAGACGCCCCAGATCGGCACGCCTTCCTCGCGTAGGCCTGGATGAAGCGCACATAGCACTGCGCCCAGGCGTCGCGGCATTCGGGCCTCAGCTTGCCGCCGTGGTTCATCTGGCCGTTGGTCTTCATCCAGGCCGGCGGGCTCCAGGGCGAGGCCAGCAGCTTGATCGGCCGGCCGGCGGCGGCCGTCGCGGCCTGGATGAACGGCAGCAGCGCCTGGCGGTCGCGCTCGATGCTGAAGCTCGCGAGCGCGAAGTCCTCGGGCGTCTCGACATGCGCGTAGTTGCCGAGCGCGAAGTCGCACGAGTTGATGTGCACGCGGCACAGCGTGTAGCCATGCCCGCAGGCGGGTCGAAGCAGTCGATGAGCACGGCTCGCGCGCCTCGCGGCGGCAGCGCCCCAGGTCACCGCCGCCGCCTCGGTGAAGGCACCGCCGAAGCCCTCGATCGTCTGGAAGCGACGCGTGGTGTCGACCACAAGAGCCGGGCGCCGTGCCGCCGCTCGGCCTCGTCTTCGATCAGGGCGGCAGCGGCGCCTGCTCTGACCAGGCCGCGTCCGCTGTCGCGCGCCGAGACGACCGCGCAAGCGCCGCGTCCGCGCTTACTTGACCCAGTGGATGCCGTCGATGTACAGGCTTGGCCGTGCTGCCCGCGTGTCGTTGCCGGTGCGTGAGTAGACGATCCGCGATGATGAAGCGCGCAAGCACCAGGGACAGGTCGAGCTTCGGGTTCTCGGCCACGAAGGCGCTCAGCGGGATCGACACCTGGCACCACGCCCCCGTGTTGCAGTAGCCGTAGTTGCCGGCTGGATCTGCAGGTAGGCCTCCTGCGGCTCACGGTCCTGCGTGTCGGTGGAGATGCCGATCTCGATCTTGCCCGGGTAGGTGGTGCTGATCCAGAAGTTCAGTCGGCCGGTGGCTGCGAAGCCGGACAGGTTGTCGGTCGACTCGTCGCGCGACTGGCTCAGGAAGCCCCATCCGTAACGGCCGGTACCGGCGTGATCTCGATGCTGCGCGTCGGCGTCGCCCGGCGCGAAGGCGGTCGGTGACCTCCGGGGAACGACCGCCGTGTTGCCGTCGAAGGCATCCCAGAACAGCCCGGCGGCTCGCAACTCGGAGGCCTCGGCGGCGCGTCGGTGAACAGCGTGTACTTGTTCTCGGTGCGCGGCGTTGACCACCGGCCGGCTCGAAGAAGACAGCGTCGGCTTCCAGAATAGATGCCGTCGCCGTTGGTGTCCTGGGCGGATCCGCAGCACCCAGGTGGCGGTGCCGGCGTGGCGTGTTGTTGGCGTTGATCGCCTGGATGGCGTAGCGCGCCTGGCGGTCCTCGTTGAACAGGCCCCACTTGTCGTCGCCTTGCTTCCAGGGCTCGTCGAAGGCCTCGAAGTAGAAGACCTGCCTTCGGTCCGGCGCCGGCTCGGCCCTCGTCCGCCCAGGCCGTCCAGGCGGTCCAGGTACATCTTCTGGTTGACCGGGTGGGCGCGGAACTTCAGGCGGCCCAGGTCGACCGCATTCCAGCCGGTCTCGCCGACGATGATGGGATGTACGACAGCCCCTTGCTGTCGAGGTAGTGCGGCGCCTCCTGGTACTGCCGCTTCGTCTCCGTTGATGGCGGCGTCCATCATCGCCGCGCGCGTTCGGCTTCGGGCACGTCGTTCTGAGCTTCCAGTCCCAGCGCGTCGGGTCGAAGTACGGTGTCGAGCTCGGCGTAGGTGTGCAGCGCGGCGAAGTCGATCTCGTCGGTGATCACGGTCGGCGCGCTGGCCCAGAACGCGTAGTTGTCGTCGGTGGTCACCGGCTGGTGATCTGGCTGCGCACCGTGCGCAGGTAGTCGGCCATCAGCGTCGGCGCGATCTGGTTGAACGACCAGCTCGACCATGGTCTCGTTGCCGACGCTGACCGCCAGCACGATGTCGCTGGAACTCGTTGGCCAGCGCCACGCAGCGCGCGAGTTCGCTGCGCGGCTCGCGCATCGTTGCCGCTCTGCACGAAGGCGCCGAGCTGCACCTTGATGTTCAGGTTGTTGTCGCGGATCACCTCCAGGGTCTGCCGCGCCACCTTGTCGGAGCTGTCGAAGAGCGCGGATCAGGCGGAAGCCGGCGGCCAGCAGCAGGTCCAGGTCCTGCCGGATCTGGGCCTTGGTGAATCACTTCGGCGGCCAGCCCGTCGGCGTTGGCCGCGGTGCGGAAGGGCGAGTAGGCGACCGCCTTGCGGGTGCTGAATCGGGGCTGAGCGGGCGCATCTGCACGCCGGTGAAGGGCACGTCGCCGCCGCCGCCACAGGCGGCCAGCAGACAAGGCCAGGACAGGCCGATCGAACGCGGCGCGAATCGACATGGCGCGAAGATGCGAGTGCTTCATGGGAATTCGGCCTTAGCGTGCATGTCAGAACGTGTAGATCGCGCCGGCGGTGAACCAGTTGCCGCGCTTCGTCAGCCGCGAGTCGATGCCGGTGAAGGCCAAGTTGGCTGGGCATGCTCATGGGCGACAGGCCCTGTCGGCCATAGTTCACCAGGCCGGCCACTGCCGTAGAACTGCAGGCCCTCAGCCACGTCGTAGTTCAGGCCAAGCGTGCCGATGGTGGCGGAGTTGGACTGGCCCCGCGATCGCTGGGGTTGTCGGTGGATGCGGCGCCCAGGTGGACCAGGCCGGCCGAGGTGGCCCACTTGCCGAACCTTGTAGCGTGCGCCGAGCACCATGTCGACCGAGCGTGGCCGAGTAGCCCTTGTAGACACCGCCGCCCAGGTCCTTGCTCCAGTCGACGTTGAAGGGGTTGTTCCAGATGTCGAAGCCGCCCGGGTTGTCGGGCTGGCCGACTGCAGGAACTTGGCGTAGGCGCCGCTCCAGCGGTTGGCGCGCAAGCCGCCCGAGAGTTCGAGCTTGGAGTCGACCTGGTAGCGCGCCATCACCATCGCGATGCCCTGGCTGGACCCGCCGAGCTGCGTGTCGAACGACGGGTCGTAGAACAGGCCGGTGAAGGGCCGTGACCGAAGGCGCTCGGCGTGCCGTTCTTCGTGTCCTGCAGCATCATGTCGAGTGCAGGTCGCCGCTTGCCGTAGTGAAGCCACAGCTCCCAGAAGCGCGGCTTGTTGCTCTTCCAGCCGCTCTCGCCGATGTCGTAGGTGGCCTTCGACGCACCAGGTCGCCTTCGGCCACGTCGAACACGCGCGAGGTGTAGCGCACCGCGCGCGTCAGCAGGCCGTAGCCCGCGCCGCGACGAAGCCCAGGGGTCGGACAGGCCGATGTCGCTGCCGAACGGATAGTCGGCCATGCTCCAGGCGCGCGTCTGCATGGCGCCAATGCGCAGCGCTGCCATAGTCCTCGTGGCTGAGCGCCATGTTGTTGTCGTACCAGAAGCCGTTGAAGTCGACGTTGCCGTCGCGCCAGCGCTGGCTCAGCATGGCCTGAACCTTGAAGCCGCGCGGGCAGGTCGTACTTGAAGCCGAGGTAGGGCTGGACCAGCGTGAGCGTGCGTGGTGCCCGCGCCGTAGGCCTTGCCCTGCACCAGCTCATCGGCCCAGATGAATTCCTTGCGGCTTGAGCGGATCGACCTGGCAGTTGTTGTCCTGCAGGGCGGCTGTGACCCGCGTGACCTCGGCCTTGGCAAAGCCCGTCGAGACTGAAGGGGCCGAAGTCGACGGCCGAGCCGGGACCGCTGCAGCGGACAGGCCGACGCACGGCAGGGCACAAGGCGCGTGCCGCGCGCGCCGCGAAGCCGGTCGATCGGAGGGTCCGCTCGATGCGTCGAGGGTGGGTGGTGCATGCGGCGTCGCCCCTGGCTGAGTGTGCAAAGTGCGAGCGGAACTGAAAGCGCTTTCACGAGCTTAGTGGATCGCCCTTGGATCGCGTCAATCCGGCGCTGAAAACGTGTTTGCCGATCCTGGCATGCGCGACCGGTGCACAGACTGCAATCGGGTGTCGGGAAAACTGCGGACGCCGGTGAAAGCGCTTTCAACCGATGGATGCTGCACCGCGCGCCGCATGGAGTGCCTTCATGGCTGACATGAACAGAATCGTTGGAATCGGCATTGCCGCTGTGCTCCGGACTCGCGATCGTCGCGCTGACCCGGCGCCGCGCGCAGCCGGTCAAGGCCGGTGCCGGCAGCTACTTCTCCGGCCCCAAGGGCAGCGACAAGGGCCTGCCCGCCGCGCCGCTCCGCACCGAGGCCATGCTCAAGAAGGCGGCGCCGACCAGCCAGTGGTATTCGACGCTGATCTTCGACCCGAAGCCCGGCGCCGATCTTCGTGCAGCCCATGACGGTCCGTGCCACGGCGGCCGGCTTCGAAATGGTGTTGCCGGGCAAGGAGGTCATGGCCACCGAGCGGCGCGACACCGAGATCGGCTATCCGCACCGCGACCCGTTGGTGATCTCGCCGGTCGGCGTTCGAGCCCGGCCCGGCGCAAGCTGGCGAAGACCGGCGACTGGTCGATAGACATCTCGTTCGCGCGCGGCGCCGACGACATGCGGGTGACCGTTGCACACGGCAACCCGTATGCCTTCCTGCAGGTGTCACGCGGCGACCTGCGGCTGCGGCTGCCGGCGGCCGGCGAGCGCATCGACACCGGCGCCGATGCGCGCGTGCTCGCGCTGCGCGTGAAGGGCAAGGCCTATGCGCTGTTCGCGCCGACCGGGGCGCGCTGGGAGTCGGCCTCGCCAACGCGAGTGGGTCGTGCGCCTGCCTGCCGACAAGCGCTACATGTCTGCTGCGGTGCTGCCCGACGACAGGCCGAGACGCTGGCCCTGTTCACCCGCCATGCCTACGCCTTCGTCGAGGACACGCGCGTCGATTGGCGCTACGAGGCAGCGGCGAGCCAGATCGAAACCACCTTCAAGGCGAGCGACGCGCACTGATGGAAGGGCCCGACAACGGCCCGCTGTACGGCCTGTATCCGCACCACTGGTTCAGGAACGCCTCGGTCGACGGCAAGCTCGGACCGGGCTACGACACGGTGCGCGGCAAGATCCGCCTGCTGGCCGCAGCGCAGTTCAAGACCACGCCAGCCGTATGCCGGCTTCGTGCCCTTCTGGCCGGGCATCGCCGAGTCACCGCGCAAGGCCGAGTTGGCCGACCTGATGAAGGCCGACTTGCGCAATGCACGACGCATGATGCTGCCCGAAGGCAAGAGCGCGTATTGGCAGGGCAAGGGTTTGCAGCGCATCCTCAAACTGCTCGATGTGTTCGAGCAGCAGGGCGACACCGAGGGCCGCGACCGGCTGCTGGCGATGCTGCAAAAGCGCATGGAAGAGTGGTTCTCGGGCAACGATGCGAAAAACTACTTCTTCTACGACAAGTCGCTGGGTGCGGTGGCGAGTTACCCGGACGAGTTCTTCGCCATCGCCGAGATCAACGACCACCATTTCTGGTACGGCTACTGGATCCGCGCCGCCGCCGAGATCGCGCTGCGCGATCCGGCCTGGGCCGCGCAAGGACAGGTGGGGTGCGATGGTCGAGTCTGCTCATCGCCGACATCGCCACCGCCGAACGGGGCCGCGCCGACTTCCCGTTCCTGCGCAACTTCGACCCGTACGAAGGCCACTCATGGGCGAATGGCCTGGGCGGCGTCGGCGAATACGGGGTGCTCGGCAACAACCAGGAATCGTCGTCCGAATCGATCAACGCCTGGGCCGGCCTGATCCTGTGGGGGGAGGTCACGGGCAAGCGGGAGCTGCGCGACCTGGGCATGTACCTGTACGCGACCGAGTCTCAGGCCATCAACCACTACTGGTTCGACGTGCACGGCCAGGTGCTGGCGCCCGAGTACAAGAACGTCGACGTGGCGCAGCTGTTCGGCGGCAAGTACATCCACAACACCTGGTGGACCGACGACCCGCGCCAGATCACCGGCATCAACCTCCTGCCCATCACCACCGCGTCGACCTACTTCGGCGCCTACCCCGACTACATCAAACGCAACCTGGCCGGCCTGAAGGACGAGCAGGAGATCTGGGCGGCGCGCGGCAAGAGGTCGATCCGCCCGACATCTGGCAGGACGTGTTCGCCAAGTACCTGGCCTTGGCCGACCCGGCGGCCGGTTTGGCAGCATGGAACCGCTGGGGTGCGGTCGAACTCGGTGAAACGCGGTCCTACACCTTGCACTGGCTGTTGAGCCTGGACGAGATGGGCGTGCCCGACTTCGGCATCAGCGCCGACACGCCGCTGTACTCGGTCTTCAAGCGCGCCGACGGGCGCCAGGACCTATCTGGCGTACAACGCCGGCAAGGCGCCGCTCAGTGTGCGCTTCAGCGACGGCAAGACGCTGGTCGTTGCGCCCGGCACGCTGGGCGCGCAGCGAACTGAGTGCGGGAAAGCGATAGGTCTGCGCATATGTGCCCTTGCCGATGCTTCGCCCTGCTCCGATGACTTTTGAAAGCGCTTTCACGAACCTGCGCAACAGCACTCGGCCTGCATCGAACGCCAACTCCGCAGAGACACTTCGCCATGACGCACCACGCCCATCTCGCCACGCTGACCGCCGCCTCATGCTGTCTTGCGCCCTGCTCGGTCGCGTGCGGCGGCGGTGACGCCGAAGCCCCGCCGCCGGCTGCTGCCGACGTGGTGGCGCCGCCTCCGCCGCCGGGGCCGGACACCACGCCGCCGACGGTGACCATTGCGAATAACGTTTCGGCGGCCACGGCCACCGGCCCGGTGACCTTCACCTTCGTGTTCAGCGAAGACGTGGGCATCAGCTTCGACGCGGGCGACATTTCGTCACGGGCGGCACGGCGAGCGGATTCAACCGGATCAGCGGCGCGCAGAGCACCGTCGTCGTCACACCCACGCCGGGTGTCGGCGGCACCATCACGGTCACGGTAGCGCCCGGCAGCTTCACCGATATCGCCGGCAACGCGAATGCGGTCGGCGCGACGGCCTCCAAACCGTACATCGCCTCGCAGACGATCACGTTTGCCTCACCGGGCGACCAGACGCTTGGCGTCGCGGCGCCCGCGCTGGTCGCCACCTCCAGCTCCGGGCTGCCGGTGACGATCAACTCGACGACGCCGGCGGTATGCACGGTCAGTGGCACCACGCTCACACTCGTGGCTGGCGGCTCCTGCAGCCTGACAGCCAGCCAGCCCGGCGACGCCAACTTCGCCCCCGCTGCGCCGGTCACCCGCGTCTTCTCTGTGGCGGGCGCCGCGCCCACTCCGCTCACCTTCTCCTCGGGCTTTGCGGCGGGCAATCTCACGGTCGAGGGTGGGGCGTACTTCTCGTACAGCGGCAGCAATCTGGACAGTTTCAGCTGCTCGGGGGGTCCGGCGTGGTGCGGCAGCGGCAACGGTGGCAGCGGCGCGACCAGTTTCTTCTTCTCCTACTACCAGACGCCGTCGCCGGCCACTGCGCTGTACAACGGCATCAGTGTGCTGGCGCCGGGCGTGACCGCGGTCAGCGCCACCGCCGACACTCCGGGGGTGCAGATCAACGGTCAGACCACCGTGAACTTCACGTTCAACAACAATCCGGAGTGGCAGGCGAGCGGCACCAACAACTTCGGCGTGCTCCTGACGCTGGGCAAGTTCTACGACGTGGATCCGGGGGCCGGCGTGCAGCCGTGCAACATCAAGCTGCTGGCGGTGGTCACGCCGCTGAACAACGGCGCGGCCACGCCCTATGCGATCCCGCTCAGCAGCTTCGCGATCATCCAGTCGTGCAACAGCGGCATCACCACGGTGGCGGCGGCGCTGGCCAGCTCGCCGGTGTCGGAGGTCGCCTTTCAGGCGGCTGGCGGCGGTGCCGCACTACCCACCGTCGGCGGCAAGACCACCGGTGCCAACCTGAGCGTCGCCGCCGCCGGCGTCTACCCGACCACGCTCGCGCTGACCGGCGGCATCACCTTCGGTGTGGCCAGTACGCCGCAACCGCGGCCGGTCGACTTCTCCACCGGCTTTGCGGCGGGCAATCTCACGGTCGAGGGTGGGGCGTACTTCTCGTACAGCGGCAGCAATCTGGACAGTTTCAGCTGCTCGGGGGGTCCGGCGTGGTGCGGCAGCGGCAACGGTGGCAGCGGCGCGACGAGCTTCTTCTTCTCCTACTACCAGACGCCGTCGCCGGCCACTGCGCTGTACAACGGCATCAGTGTGCTGGCGCCGGGCGTGACCGCGGTCAGCGCCACCGCCGACACTCCGGGGGTGCAGATCAACGGTCAGACCACCGTAAACTTCACGTTCAACAACAATCCGGAGTGGCAGGCGAGCGGCACCAACAACTTCGGCGTGCTCCTGACGCTGGGCAAGTTCTACGACGTGGATCCGGGGGCCGGCGTCAGCCGTGCAACATCAAGCTGCTGGCGGTGGTCACGCCGCTGAACAACGGCGCGGCCACGCCCTATGCGATCCCGCTCAGCAGCTTCGCGATCATCCAGTCGTGCAACAGCGGCATCACCACGGTGGCGGCGGCGCTGGCCAGCTCGCCGGTGTCGGAGGTCGCCTTTCAGGCGGCTGGCGGCGGTGCCGCACTACCCACCGTCGGCGGCAAGACCACCGGTGCCAACCTGAGCGTCGCCGCCGCCGGCGTCTACCCGACCACGCTCGCGCTGACCGGCGGCATCAGCTTCCGACCCTGATTAGGGGTGAGGTGGCCTCGCATGGCGAGGCCACCTCGCTGAATTCTGACGTGAATCTGTGAACTGCCTGGCGTAGCGCGAGCGCGCTTATTCGCCCTCGGCGGACAGCGTCGCAAACCGGCGATTTACGCCGATGAGCCGCAGCCTCGCTGCGGTTACCTCCATACGGCCACTATCACCTAGTCTCGGCTCCACTGGGAAACGAAGTTGCTGTGACCAGTCCGGACTTCAGATCTCGCGGTCTCTCGATTCGGATGCTCACGGCCAACCAAGGACCGCTTAGAAAAGCGGGGGGACTTTGGGAGGAGTGGGATGGTGCAAGACAGTACCGTACAGAGCAGATGGGGGACGGGCGGACCGCTCTCTTATACTTAAGAGATCAACCTTTTGCAGGCGCCAGAAGGGCTACGAACCAAGGGGTCGTGGGTTCGAATCCTGCCGGGCGCGCCACACATTCAAAGGGGCTGCAGAAATGCAGCCCCTTTTTATCTTGTAACAGCGACGGTCGCGCTGGAACTGCCACAAGGCAGACCACCGGAGGTCGCAATGGATCCAGCCGGGCCAATCAATAGCTCTGTTCGGTTCCAATGCAACGGCATCGCCCTTTCAGGCAGCGATCTTCACGCCGTTTTGATTCGCAATGGCGATCAGCTTGGGGATGTCCGGAGGGCCGGGCGGAATTTCCTTGTCAATGTTCGTGAAGAGCTGCGAGGCGAGTCCGCTTGAGCCGGTGACCGAAATCATCTCGCCGCCGCCGGCGCCGAATTGAAAGCAGTGCACCGTACCTGCGGGAAGATGCACGAGCGTCCCAGGCCTGGCGATCACGGTCTGGTCCTCGTAACGGATTTCGATGTTGCCCCTGACGACATAGAAGGACTCGTCCCAGTCATGCGAATGCGGTGGCGGGCCGGTGCCTTCATCGCCCTGTTGCAGGAAG
The DNA here is from genome assembly GCA_963726405.1 of uncultured beta proteobacterium. Lineage (GTDB taxonomy): Bacteria > Pseudomonadota > Gammaproteobacteria > Burkholderiales > Burkholderiaceae_F > JAOUJD01. Next base: position 9,909 of record CAVSCF010000003.1, read on the forward strand.
ATCTCGTAGCCGTGTGTAGCGCCCTTCGAGGCCAGCACGGTGATCTTCTCGCCGACCACATTCAGTGCACGGGCGTATTCGCCAGGCGTCACGACAAACGGTGCAGTCTTCATCGGTTGCTTCTCCATAGCGAATCGAGTTTTCAAGCCGGGTGACTATCGCTGCAGGTTGTGAACTTCAAAGACCGTTTCCTCTGGCGTAGTGGTGAAACCCCCTTTGATGCCTTGTTTCATTCGGGGCATCAGGATGCTGTCGCGGAATTGCTCCCAGCTCTCCTTGGTTTCGTGGACCGCGATGATCGACCAACCTCCGGCGGAGGGGCCCGCCGCGTGAAAGTTCTGGCCCTTCGGCAAAGTGGTTCTGCCGGGATGAACCGCCGCGATCGATGCTTCGTACTGCTCCTTTGTGCCGCCTCGGAAGTGATGCACGACTGCATAGGCCATTGTCTTTCTCCACGTTGACTGATGAATCCGATCCGAGCGGCCGCCAATGTGCTCTCCTGTCGACTACTAGTCATCAGTAAGACCACGTGCGGCAAGGAGTAAGAGGGCGTGCCAAGACGCGAATTCGGGAGCGTCGACGCTGGCGCGTGCACCTCCGCCTTGGGTAGGAGCCGCCGGGCCGCCGGACGCCGCTCACGCACTTCCATTTTGCGGGCCGGCCAGGGCGTTCCGACGGGTCGCATGCGCTCGAACCAGCGTATGCCACAGTTTGGATGGGTGTGACGTGGGTGTGCCTTGGTGTGGCCGCCGTCACCGGTGGCAAGCGCCGCAAGTGGTTGATTAGCAGAGAGCGCTCTCGGGCCCTCAGGCGCCTACGAACCAAGGGGTCGTGGGTTCGAATCCTGCCGGGCGCGCCATCACATTCAGGGGGCTGCAGAAATGCGGCCCCTTGCCTTTTGCGGCGGCGCAAGACGGGGACCGCCTATGGGAGCGGCGCCCCGCGAGAACAGCGACTGCCCTCAGCCGCCCGTCCGCATGACATGACCAACAAAGGTCTCGAGGAACGTGTTCGCCTCGGCCTCGCTGTAATCGATGAACTTGAGCGTGATCTGCTCCATCGGCAGCGCAAGCGAGCCGAGATGCCGGATCGGCTCGTCGCGCAGCTTGATGTGCACTTCGCGTCCGTGGTCGTGGACGATGACGCGCTCACCGATCACTTCGAATGGAAGGTTCCCGCACGCCTCGGGCAATTCCCTGAAGAACTCCGCGTGCGTGCACTGCATTTCGAGCTTGCGTACCGGATTCATTCGCTTTCCCCCTTGTAACCCCCGGCAACGCTGCAGGAGGTGACCTTGGTGTGGCGTCCGGCGTCATGCGCGCCGCGCCCGACTCTGTTGCCGTCGCCGCGGTCCCTCGCCGGACATCGATTCACACGCACTTGGCCGCGGACTGGCGTCGTGGCAGGCCGGATCCAAAGAGTACATAGACTGGAGCCCGCCGGAAAGAGCCTCGCGGTCGCGCCATCGCCTGAAGCGAGAATCCATGGGTTCGAACCGACCGGAAAGCTGCGCACCGAGATGTCGTCGGTTCGGCTCCCGCCGGGCGCGCGATTATTCTCGAAGGCGTCACGCATTGCGTGACCCCCTTTTTCTTGCGGAAACGGATCCGATGAGACGTTCGTACCGTCCTGTGTTCGCCGTGCTGGGCCTGCTCGCGCTCGCCGGCTGTGCGACTCCGCCTTCGCTCGACGCGGAGCGCCTGAGCAAGGAACTCGCGCGCCGGCCGGTGGTGCTGCTCGGCGAAGTGCACGACAACGTCGCGCAACACCGTGCGCGCGCCGAGGCGGTGCGCCGACACCTGGAAGCGGGCGCCCGACCGGCCATCGCGTTCGAACAGTTCGATCGGGAGCGCCAGGCGGACATCGACCGCGCACGCCGCGAGCGGCCGCCCGAAGGCCAATCCCTGGCCGACCACGTGATTGCGCAGGCGCGTACTCCGAAGGACAACTGGGACTGGGCGTTGTACCGGCCCTTCGTCGAACTGGCCCTTCAGTTCGACCTTCCCATCGTGGCGGCCAACCTGTCCAGGAGCGACGCCACGCGGATCGTCCGGCAGGGCGCGGACTCGGTCTTCAACGAGACGGAACGTCGCGAACTGGCGCTCGAGCGCTTCGCGGCCATCGTGCCCACGCACGAGCACATCGTGCAGGTGGGGCACTGCAATCTCCTGCCGACGAGTGCCTTGCCGGGCCTGGCCCGCGCACAGATCGCCCGCGACGCCGTGCTCGCCCGGTCGTTGCGGCCCTACCTGACGCGGGGCGTGATCCTGCTGACCGGGAACGGCCACGCGCGACGCGACATCGGCGTGCCGCAGCATTTCACCGCGGCCGAGCAGTCCCGCATCTGGTCGATCGGCCTGCTCGAAGAGGGAACGGCGGCCGAGCGGGCGTCCCATTACGACGTCGCTTTCCTGACGCCGGAGCAGGAGCGCCCCGATCCCTGCGCGTCGCTCAAGCCGAAGGGCGGCTGATTTCTCCTTCGTGGATTCTGCTTCGGGCGGGCCGCGGCCCGGTGCATTGAACGGCCGGCGGGCGTAGCATGATCGCCTCGCCGGCCGTCTTGAGCGCCGGTGCGCCGCCGAGGAGACTCCAATGACGAATCAGCCGATCCGCGCCGTCCTGCAGGCCAAGAACATCCAGAACCTGGTGACGGCGGCCCCCGATGCGACGGTGCAGGAAGTCGCGACCCAGATGACCCAGCGCGGCGTCGGCGCGGTCATCGTGCGCGGCGCCAGCAGCGAAATCGGCGGCATCTTCACGGAGCGCGACGTGATGTGCCGCGTCGTTGCGGACGGGCGCGATCCGGCGCGTACGCGCGTTTCCGAAGTGATGAGCCCGAACGTGCGCCAGGTGAACGCCGATGCGACGGTCGAAGAGGTGTTGCGGCTCATGGTCGTCCACGGGCATCGTCACATCCTCGTGAACGACGCATCGGGCTACGGCCTCGTATCCATCCGCGACCTGATGCAGTGGCTGATCCTCCCGGAGAAGTCGATTGCACCCGAAGGACGCGTGGGCGTCATACGCGCGCGCACCGCCGACACGATCGGGACGGTCAAGAGCCTCAGCTGAGGGATTCCACCGCGAACCGATAACTCCCGGGCCGCGGTCGGGTGACCGCGGTCACATTGCCATGGTGCTCGGTCGATTCCGCTTGACCCGCGGCAGCCGCCTCTCCGAATATGTGCGCCCTTGCTCATATGCGCATATCGAGGCGATCCGATGGAGCCCGAACTCGAGCGGCTGTTCGAAGTGGTGTCGGACTATTTCGGCCTGCTCGCCGAGCCGACCCGACTCAAGATCCTCAGCGCCATCTGTGACGGCGAGCGCAGCGTCTCTGACATTGTCGAGCGCGTCGACGCGACCCAGACCAACGTCTCGCGGCACCTCAACCTCATGTACGGCAAAGGCGTCCTGAAGCGTCGCCGCGACGGCCAGATGACCTTCTACTCGATCGCCGACGCGAACGTGGTGACGCTGTGCCGCACCGTGTGCGTCCACATGGCGAGCCAGGTCGACGATCAGTCCGTGTCCCGTCGCACCGTGAAGCGGTTCATGCCGAGCACGACAAACAACTGATCCAGGAAGGTCGAAGCGAAGATGTCGGAGGAGATGCAATGAGAAGCGGTGGGCAGAAGAGCCGGCAACCCGGCCGGGTCGTGCCGGCGCCGGAGAATCACTTGAGCGACGATGTCCTGCTGTCGTTGAAGAACCGCCGCAAGTTCCTCGGAGGCGCCGCGGCCGCCGTCGGCGGGCTGGCTGCGGCAGCGGCACCGGTGGCTGCGCAGACCAAGGTGGCCCCGCCTGCGATCGCCCCGTGGACGCGCACGCTCGGCGCTCCGGTGGGTGCTTCGGGCTACGGCATGCCGTCGAAACACGAGTCCGCGGTGCAGCGCCGGCAGAGTCCGGGCCTGACGCCGCAGCCGCAGTCGTCGGTCAGCTTCACCCCCTTGCAGAACCTGTTCGGAATCATCACGCCGAGCGGCGTGCACTTCGAGCGCCATCACTCCGGCATGCCGGAGGTCGACCCTGCCCAGCATCGCCTGATGATCCACGGGCTGGTGAAGCGGCCTCTCGTGCTGACGATGGACGACGTCATGCGGTTTCCGTCCGTGTCGCGCGTGCACTTCATCGAATGCGGCGCGAACAGCGGCATGGAATGGGGCAACGTCGCGGTACCGACCGTGCAGTACTCGCACGGCATGCTGGCGTGCAGCGAGTTCACCGGCGTGCTCCTGTCGACGCTGCTCGACGAGGTCGGATTCGACAGGCAGAAAGCGAAGTTCATCCTCGCCGAAGGGGCCGATGGTTCCGCGCTGACACGCACGATTCCGATCGAGTTCGCCCTGAACGACGTGATGGTCGTCTACGGTCAGAACGGCGAGATGCTTCGGCCCGAGAACGGCTATCCGCTGCGGTTGCTGGTGCCCGGGGTGCAGGGCGTGTCGAGCGTGAAATGGCTGCGCCGCCTCGAGGTCGGCGACCAGCCCTGGAACGCTCGGGAGGAGTCTTTGCACTACATCGACCTGATGCCCGATGGCACGCATCGCCAGTACAGCGGCGTACAGGAAGTGAAATCGGTGATCACCACGCCGTCCGGTGGCCAGATGCTGCAAGGCAAGGGCTATTACGAGATCACGGGGCTCGCCTGGTCGGGCCGTGGGCGGATCAAGCGTGTCGATGTGTCGAGCGACGGCGGCCGCAACTGGCAGCAGGCGCGACTGCAGGACCCGGTGCTGTCGAAGGCGTTGACGCGCTTCCGCCTCGACTGGAACTGGGACGGCGGTCCGGCGCTGCTCCAAAGCCGGGCGGTCGACGAGACCGGCCACATCCAGCCGACGATTCCGCAGCTGCGCGCCGTGCGCGGCACGCGCTCGATCTATCACAACAACGGAATCAAGACCTGGAGCGTGCAGCCCAGCGGAGAGGTGTGGAATGTCCAGATCGCTTGACACCTGGATGCGTGTCGTCGGATCCGCCGTGGTGCTCGCGGCAGCCGGAGCGGCCCTTGCTCAAGGCAAGCCCGCCGCTGCGGAAGGAGGCCGGTACGGGCTCGGACGCGCGGCGACGCCGCAGGAGATCGCAGGCTGGGACATCGACGTGCGCCCGGACGGCCACGGGGTGAAGAAAGGCAAGGGCAGCGTCACCGATGGCCAGGACCTGTACGACGCGCAGTGCGCCAGCTGCCACGGGACGTTCGGCGAGAGCAACCGCTACATGCCCATCGCTGGCGGCGTGAAACCGGAGGACTTGAAGACCGGACGCGCCTCGGCGCTGGCCCGGCCCGACGGCATGCGGACCGTGGGAACGAAGCTCAACTATGCGACGACCCTCTGGGACTACATCAACCGCGCGATGCCGTGGACCAATCCGCAGTCGCTCACGCCGGATCAGGTCTACGCCATCACGGCCTACGTGCTGCACCTGAACGAGATCGTTCCAGCGGACTTCGTGCTGAGCGACCAGAACATCACGAAGGTGCAGATGCCCAACCGCAACGGCATGACCACCGATCACGGCATGCTGTCGGTCAAGGGCAAGCCCGACGTTCAGGGGAGTTCCTGCATGAAGGACTGCGTCAAGGAGGTGAAGGTCACGTCCGAGCTTCCGGAGTTCGCGCGCAACCAGCACGGTAACCTCGCCGAGCAGAAGCGGCCGCTGGGACCGACACGCGGCATCGACACGACGCGCTACGACCCGAGCGCGACCGCGGCAAAGGCGGCGCCGGTGGCGGTGGCGGCGGCGCCCGCCGCCGCGGATCCGAAAGCGCTCGTGACGAAGAACGCCTGCACGGCGTGTCACGGCATGACGAACAAGGTCGTCGGGCCGGGCTTCACCGAGGTCGCGGCGAAGTACCAGGGCAAGGCCGACGCCGAGGCCTACCTCGTGAAGAAGATCAAGTCGGGCGGCGAAGGCGTCTGGGGCGCGGTGCCGATGCCCCCGCAGGCGGCGCTGAAGGACGACGAGGCGCAGGTGATCGCCCGCTGGATCGCAGCCGGTGCGAACTAGGCGACATATGGGTATTCCCCGAGAGGCGGTTGCGCCGATCGGGTAGCTGATAGAGTTTTTCGTTTGATTTCACTTTCCATTTCGATTCAATGCAGGAGACAACGATGATCCAGAACCGCAGGGAGTTCGTGAAAGTCAGCGGCGTGCTGGGCCTGATGGCCGCGGCAGGCTTGATCACGATGAAAGAAGCCCGGGCACAGCAACAGGCCTGGAACAAGGCCGCCTTCGACACGAAGTCGGTGGAAGACACCGTCAAGGCTCTCGGCGGAAGCGCCACGGCCCCGAGCGGCGACATCACGATCACCGCACCGGATATCGCCGAGAACGGCGCAGTGGTACCTGTCGCGGTCGCGAGCAAGATCCCCAATACCCAGGGCATCTACGTCCTGGTCGAGAAGAACCCCAATACGCTGGCGGCGGCCTTCACGATCCCGGCCGGCACCGAGCCTACGGTATCGACCCGCATCAAGATGGGGCAGACCTCGAACGTGCACGCCGTGGTGAAGGCCGACAACAAGTTCTACGTCGCGAGCAAGGAAGTCAAGGTCACCCTCGGCGGCTGCGGCGGCTGATCGATAACGAACCCACACTGAATTCAAGGAGCGAACATGCCCGATCCGATGCGTATTCGCGCGACCGAACAGCCCGACGGCGTCGATGTCCGCGTACTGATGAGTCACGAAATGGAAGGCGGCCAGCGCCGGGACTCCGCCGGCAAGCTGGTTCCGGCCCATTTCATTTCGAATGTCACCGTGAACCACAACGGCAAGCCGGTCCTGACCGCCGAGTGGGGTCCCGCCGTGGCGAAGAACCCGTATCTGCAGTTCAAGTTCAAGGGCGGCAAGAAGGGTGACAAACTCAGCGTCACCTGGGTCGACAACAAAGGCGAGACCCGCACTGACGAAATCACCATCGGCTGACGACAGTCCCTGGCCCGTGCGCCAGCGGGCCAATGTTCATCAATCACAACGAAAGGGAGTTCCCGTGAACCTTCGCACAGTCCTCGCAGCCTCGAGCGTTGCAATCGGCGCGGCGCTTGCCGGCTACACCGGCATCGCGTCCGGCCAGCAGGGGCAGGTTGCAGCCGTCGTAGCACCGAGCAGCACGCCGCAGATCAAGACCGTGTATCACTTGACCAACGGTCTCGAGGAAGCCTCGCGGGGTCTCGGCAACATCCGCAACCATCTGGCGGCCGATCCAGGCGCGAAGATCACGGTGGTCACGAATGGCAACGGCATCGAGTTCCTGCTCGACGGCGCCAAGGACAAGAACGGCAACCCGTACGAGGTCATCGTGCAGGACCTCAAGTCGAAGGGCGTCGACTTCCGCGTGTGCAATAACACGCTGGTCACGCGCAAGATCGACGAGTCGAAGGTGATCCAGGAAGCTTCGATCGTTCCGTCCGGCGTGGCGGAAGCCGCAAAGCTGCAGGCACGCGAAGGCTACGTGTACCTGCGGCCGTAGTTCCCGACAGTGCAGACCCCCGAGTCTCCGCAGAGGGACGGGGCATGACTACAAAACCCAGCAATTCAGGAGACAGACCGATGAATCGACCCAGACTGGCCGCCTTCCTGGCCGGCTGCGCCGCGGCGCTGCTGGCCACCGGCGCGCAGGCCCAGGGCAGCGCCGCCGACGAGATCGCGAAGTACCGCCAGATGCTCCAGGACGGCAATCCGGCCGAACTGCTGATCGTCCGCGGCGAGGAACTGTGGAAGCAGAAGCGCGGCCCGAAAAAGGAGTCGCTGGAGAAATGCGACCTGGGACTCGGTGCCGGGGTCGTGAAGGGTGCTTACGCCCAGCTTCCGCGCCACTTCGCCGACGCCAACCAGGTGATGGACTTCGAGGCACGCCTGGTCCATTGCATGGTGACGTTGCAGGGATTCGACCGTGCGGAAGCGACCAAGAACCCGTTCTCGGGCGCCGGCCAGCGCCAGACCGACATCGAGGCGATCACCACGTTCGTCGTCGACCAGTCGCGCGGCGTGCCGGTGAAGATCTCCCAGACTCACCCGATGGAGCGCGCGGCCTTCGAGCGCGGCCGGCAACTCTTCTACATGCGCGGCGGACCGTACGACTTCTCGTGCGCGACCTGCCACGGCGTCGACGGCCAGCGGATCCGGCTGCAGGATCTTCCCAACATCTCGCACAACAAGCAGGACGCCGCGCGAGCCTTCACGACGTGGCCGGCGTACCGCGTGTCGCAGGGTGCGTTGCGCACGATGCAGTGGCGCCTGAACGACTGCTTCCGGCAGCAGCGATTCCCCGAGCCGATCTTCGTCTCGCAAGGCACGATCGACCTGATCACGTTCCTGGGCGTCAACGCCAACGGAGCGAAGATGGACTCGCCTGCGATCAAGCGCTGAGGAGATGACGATGAAGACGAAGACTATGCTGTCCCTCGCCGCGATCGCGGTGCTCGCCTCCTGCGCCAGCCCGGCGCCCACTCGCGATGAAACGATGCAGGTGGTCAAGAGTTCGTTCAAGGACCGTGGCATCGCCAAGGTCGATCGCCTGAACCAGACCGACCTGCAGCAGGTGTGTTCCGAGGCGTCGCTCACCAACAAGGACCTGCCGAAGGACGTCCGCGAGCGCCTCGAGAAGCAGCAGATGGCGACGATCAGGTTCCCGGCCGACGGCAAGTTCCTCGGCGACTGGAAGGCCGGCGAGCGCGTCGCGCAGACTGGGGTCGGACTGCAGTGGTCGGACGGCGAGAAGACGGTCAACGGCGGCAACTGCTACGCCTGCCACCAGCTGTCGCCGCAGGAGATCTCGTTCGGCAACATCGGGCCGTCGCTGAAGCAGTACGGCAAGCTGCGCGGCAACAGCGAAGCGGTGGTGAAGTACACGTGGGGCAAGATCTGGAACACCCATGCGTACAACGCCTGCTCGTCGATGCCGCGCTTCGGCGACGCCGGGATCCTGACGGAAGCGCAGATCAGGGACGTGATGGCGCTGCTGCTGGATCCGAACTCGCCCGTCAACAAGTAATCGAAGAGGACACGGCGGCCGGGAGCGGCCGCCTTTTTTTCGCCCAAATGCGACTTGCCGCCCTGCACAAAACGCTGTTCGCCTGCCTGGTGGCGCTGATGCCGCTCCTCGTCGCGGCGAATCCTGCGACCGAGGTCGTGCGCTGGAGCGATATCCAGCTGGTCGACGGGACCGTGCTGAAGGCGAAGCGACCTCGCCGGAAAGACCGTCGTGGTCGAGTTCTGGGCGAGCTGGTGTCCGTTCTGCGCGAAACAGAATCCCGCACATCGAAAAGCTGCACCGCGCGCACGGCGGCAAGGACAAGGGCCTGGTCGTGCTGACTTTCACACTCGACAAGACCGACGAGGCGGCGCTCGGCTACCTGAAGAGCCATGGCTACACATTCGCCGCGGCGCGTTCCAGCAAGCAGATCGAAGGCTGGTTCGGCGGACGCCGAACGCTGCCCGAGGTCTACGTCGTCGACCCGAACGGTCGCATCGTGTTCCGGGAGACCGGCGAGATGTTCGAAGAGGACATCGCCGCGCTGGCGCGTTTCGCCGCCAAGTAGATTTCAGGACGAGGGAGAGAACAGATGTCGATGGACCGTCGCGAATTCCTTCAGGTGCTGGCGGTGGCTGCCGCCGCGGGCCTGCCGATCGCGTCGCGCGATGCGCTGGCCGCTGCGCCCGCCTCCGCCAAGATGTACGAACTGCCGCGCTTCGGCAACGTCCACCTGCTGCACTTCACCGACTGCCACGCGCAGTTGCTGCCGATCTACTTCCGCGAGCCGAGCGTCAATCTCGGCATCGGCGACTCCGCCGGCCAGCCGCCGCATCTCGTCGGCGAGCACCTGCTGAAGCGGTTCGGGATCGCGCGGAACACGCCCGAGGCGCATGCGTTCACCTACCTCGACTTCGTCGAGGCGGCGAAGACCTACGGCAAGGTCGGCGGCTTTGCGCACCTGTCCACCCTCGTGAAGCGCATGAAGGCGAGCCGCCCCGGCGCGCTGCTGCTCGACGGCGGCGACACCTGGCAGGGTTCGGCCACGGCGCTGTGGACCAACGCGCAGGACATGGTCGACGCGTGCAAGCTCCTTGGCGTCGACGTGATGACGGCGCACTGGGAGATGACGTACGGCCAGAAACGGGTTCAGGAGATCGTCGAGAAGGACTTCAAGGGCCGGATCGACTTCGTGGCGCAGAACATCAAGACCACCGACTTCGGCGACCCGGTGTTCGCGCCGTACACGATGAAGGAAATGAACGGGGTCAAGGTCGCCGTCATCGGCCAGGCGTTCCCGTACACGCCCATCGCGAATCCGCGCTACATGGTTCCCGACTGGAGCTTCGGCATCCAGGACGACAACATGCAGAAGGTGGTCGACGAAGCGCGCGGCAAGGGTGCGCAGGTCGTCGTGGTCCTGTCGCACAACGGCATGGACGTCGACCTCAAGATGGCCTCGCGCGTGCGCGGAATCGACGCCATCCTCGGCGGCCACACGCACGACGGCGTTCCGCAGCCGAGCGTCGTGAAGAACGCCGGCGGCACCACGCTGGTGACCAACGCCGGCAGCAACGGCAAGTTCCTCGGCGTCCTCGACTTCGACGTGAAGAACGGCAAGATCAGCGACTTCCGCTACAAGCTGCTGCCGATCTTCTCGAACCTGCTGCCCGCCGACAAGGAGATGGACGCGTTCATCACGAAGGTGCGCGCGCCGTACGAAGGCAAGCTCAACGAGAAACTCGCGGTGACCGAAGGCCTGCTGTACCGCCGCGGCAACTTCAACGGCACCTTCGACCAGGTGATCTGCGACGCCCTGATGCAGGTGAAGGGCGCGGACCTCGCGTTCTCGCCGGGCTTTCGCTGGGGCACGTCGCTGTTGCCCGGCCAGACGATCCTGATGGAACACGTCATGGACCAGACCGCGGTGACGTATCCGTACACGACCGTCACGGAGATGAGCGGGGAGATGATCAAGACGGTGCTGGAGGATGTCGCCGACAACCTGTTCAACCCGGATCCGTACCTGCAGCAGGGCGGCGACATGGTGCGCGTGGGCGGGCTGCAGTACGCAATCGACCCGGCGGGAAAGATGGGTGGCCGCATCAGCGACATGCGCCTGAAGGGCCGGCCGATCGAGGCCGCGAAGACCTACAAGGTGGCGGGCTGGGCGCCGGTGGCCGAGGGTGCGAAGGGCGAACCGATCTGGGACGTGGTCGCGAAGTACCTGCGCGACCAGAAGACGATCAAGGCGCCGGCGTTGAACCTGCCCACCATCAAGGGTGTCCAGGGCAACCCGGGCATCTCCGTCTGAGCCGATGATCCATGCGCGCCGGCAGCTGCTCCTTTCCGGCGCGGCCTGGGTTCTCGCGGGGCGGGCCGTCGCGCAACCCGCGGGCGGCGAGGCGCACCTGCAGGCGATCGACGATCTGCGTCCGCTGCTCGCGCAGGTGAAGACGCGGCGCGTGCCGCTGCTCGTGCTCTTCAGCACTCCCGGCTGCCCGTACTGCCTGGAAGTCCGCCGCAACTACCTGGCGCCGCGTGTGGCCGAGCAGGGGACGCTTCAGGCACCCGCGCTGCTGATCCGCGAGGTCGACATCACGAGCCGCGCCGCACTGGTCGATGGGCAAGGGGGCAGGACCACGCAAGCGGACTTCGCAGCCCGGTACGGCGTACGCGTCGTGCCGGTCGTCGCGCTGCTCGATGGACGGGCGCAACTGCTCGGCGAGCCGCTGGTCGGCATCGACCGCTCCGGCTTCTACGAGGCGTATCTCGCGCGCGCGATCGACGAGGCGAGGCGACGCTTGGGCACCTGACCGAGCCGACAGACGGCAGCCCGATCCGACCGTCCGGGGGGCGCGCGTTGCTTGCGGCCCCTCAGTCGCGGTAACGTAGCTGCGACGCTGCGGAGGACATCATGACGCGCTTGCTTGTCGCACTGTTACTGGCATCGATGGCGCTGGTCGGACCGTCGGTTGACGCGAAGGACACGCTGGCCAAGGCGGACGAGCCCGCCCCGCCGGAGGCCGTTGCGCGATTCCTGATGGGCACGCGCCTCGGCTACATCACCTGCAGCGGCAAGTACCGCTCGTACCTCGAGAAGCGCGACCTGTACGACCTCGTCAACGATGGCCAGGCCAATCCGCGAATGGCGCCGCCATCGAACGAGGAGGCGACCGCCTGCGTGCACGAGACCATGTACAAGGGCAAGAGCCTGCACGATTCGGCGGCGAAGCAGGCGCCTTCGCCGACCGGCAAGACGGCGCTGCGCGAATACATGACCGCCTGGGAGGCGTCCCTCACTTCCCTGCAGGCCAGGCAGCCCGAGAAGGTCCGCGAGTTCGACGTGCGCCAGAAGAAACAGGAGGCGCGGCTCGACGAACTGCAGAAGCGGGTCGAGATTACGGCGAAGTAGCCGCAGGCGCAGGCGGAGCGCGTCGCACGAACACGCGCACCGGGTCCTCCAGCACGACCGTCATCGGCAGCGCCTCGTCCCGGAAGCGCTCGAAGGTGGCGCGCGGCATCACCGCAAGCGCGTCGTCGGAAGCGATCCAGATCTTCCTGAAGTCGTCCAGCGTCGGAACACCCTTGTATGGCTCGGCGTCGAGGCCGAGAGCAAGCTCGCCGCGGTAGTCGACCAGCGTGACCGGCCGTTCGAGGATGAACGGCAACGAGTGGCCGAAGCTGCTGACGCTGAAGAAGGGTGCCGTCCGGGCCTCCTTAGGCAGCCTCTCGACCAGGACGGCGCCGGAGCGCGCCGTGGAGGCGATGGGCGAAAGCTCTTCGTCACCGGTGATCGCCAGAGTCAGGGCAACGAGGCTCGCGGCTCCGGCGGTGGCCACGGCGCCCATCGTTCGCCGGTTCCACGCGAGCGCGGCGGCGAGCAGAAGTCCGGCGGCCAGCACTGCCGCGGCGCTGAACAGCCAGGGCAGGAAGGCGCCGAAGTAAAGCTCGAAGTCCGGCTGCTTCCTCAGGTGTGCGGCTTTCGGCAGGAACCAGCTCGCCGCGACCACCACCGGCGCCAGGCAACCGAGCGAGACGGCGAGGGTGCGCGGCGACCCTCTCGCGACCTGCAGCGCCATCAGCAGCGCGAGTGCGGGAAAGATCGGCAGGATGTATCCGGGGAGTTTGGAACTCGACGCGCTGAAGAACGCCGTCACGACCACGACCCACAGGACGAGGAAGCGGGCGGGCTGGAAGCGCGCGTCGCGATCGGCGCGCCACCATGCATGCGGGCCGGAAAGGGCGAGGACGGTCCACGGCAGCGCGCCCGCGGCGGCGATGGCCAGGAAGTACCACCACGCGCCGGGGCGGTGATGATCGGGCAGCAGGAAGCGCTCGACGTGTTCGTGCCAGAAGAAGAAGCGCGCGAATTCCGGGTTGCGAAGGGAGACTGCGACGAACCAGGGGGCGGCGAGCACGAGAAGCAGAACGACGCCCGGCAGCACATGCAGCCGCCGCAGCAAGGCGAAATCGCGCTGGACGACCATGTACGCGGCGAGCGTCGCGGCCGGCAGCACGATACCGATCAGCCCCTTGCTCAGTACCGCGCCGGCCATCGTCGCCCACGCGGCGAGCATCCACCATTGACGCGAATCCTCTTGAGTTGCATCCGCCTGGGCGATGACGAGCGCAAACACGGCGGCTGCGAGGAAGAGTGTGACCGTCATGTCCAGCGTCAGGATGTGCGCGAACACGACGTAGTGCAGCATCCCGCCGAGAATCAGTGCGGCGAGCGCGCCGACGCGAGCGCCGTACAGCCGCCGCCCGACAAGAAAGGTCATCGCCAGGCCCGCAAGGCCCGCCAGCGCGGGCCACAGCCGCGCGACCCACTCATCGACGCCGAACACCCGGTAGAGGACCGCGGTGGCCCAGTATTGCAGGGGCGGCTTCTCGAAGTACTTGAGGTCGTTCAAGCGCGGCGTGGTCCAATCGCCGCTGACCATCATTTCGCGCGGGATCTCTGCGTAGCGCCCCTCGTCCGGGTCGACAAGGTCGCGGTACTCCAGGTTGCCGAACCAAAGCACGAGGAGTGCAAGAGCCGCAAGGGCGAGAAGGACCGCCCGCGAACCGAAGCGCGCGCGGTCGCCTTGGGACGGCGCTGTGGAGGACATGGACGGATCGTGGAAGCAGGTCCTGAAACGATCCTAGTCGGCGAGGAACGCGCCCGCCGGGGAAGTGAGCGAAGTTTCGTCTGCGTCAGAAGTGAGTGCGATGTCTAGCAGAGCCACGGCCCTCCGAGAATCGGACGACTACGTAGCTCAATCGCCCGCAGGGGGAAAACCCGGCAGAATCCGGTTTCCCGGAGGTGTGGCCGAGCGGTTTAAGGCACCGGTCTTGAAAACCGGCAAGGGTTCACGCCCTTCGTGAGTTCGAATCTCACCGCCTCCGCCAGCCGATTTCCTGAAGCCGTTCGCGGATAAGGGGCCGAGAAGGACGACCGGCCGAGCCATGATCCGTCACGCGCGACGCCAGTGTCCCGGAGTGGTCCGCAACTGGCGACGACAATCGAGGCGGGTGGACGGCCACCGGGGGGCGACCATCACCCTGACCATGCCGGGAAGGAAGAGAACCGGGCATGGCTGCACGGGATTCTCCATTCGAGACCGCCGGCGCGGAATGCGACGAAAGAGCACGACTGCGACGCACGGTCTTTCGTGGTGCACGGCGGCCGGCGCGTCCGACGGTCGTCGGTCCTTCGTGCTCCGTCGATAAGTTTTATCTGCTGACTTCGGCCTCGGAGCGCCCGTTCCCGATGCGGCGCCCGCGGCGAGTCCGGCTCGCATGGGGTCGGCCTGTAGACTCGGGCGCCGACACCATGACGCCTCGCCTCGCGCTCACCGGAATCACGAAGCATTACGGCGAAGTCGCGGCCAACGATGACGTGACGCTGGCCGTGATGCCGGGCGAGATTCTCGCGGTGCTCGGCGAGAACGGCGCGGGCAAGAGCACGCTGATGAAGGTGGTCTACGGCGTAGCGCGGCCGGATGCGGGGACGATCGCCATCGACGGCGCCGACGTCGAAATCGCCAGTCCGGCGCAGGCGCGCGGACTCGGCATCGCGATGGTCTTCCAGCACTTCGCGCTGTTCGACACGCTGACAGTGGCGGAAAACATCGCACTCGGCGCGCCCGAGCATCCGCTCTCGGGGATCGGGGTACGGGTCCAGGAGCTGTCCCGGCGCTACGGACTGGAGCTGCATCCGGATCGCCGCGTCCACGACTTGTCGGTCGGCGAGCGCCAGCGCGTGGAAATCCTGCGCGCGCTGATGTCGAATCCGCGCATCCTGATCCTCGACGAGCCGACCTCGGTGCTGACGCCGCAGGCCGTCGAGCGCCTGTTCGACACGCTGCGGCAACTCGCGGGCGACGGCGTGAGCATCGTCTTCATCAGTCACAAGCTGGACGAGATCCGTCGTCTCGCCACGCGCTGCGCGGTGATGCGCGGCGGTCGCCTGGTGGCGACGGTCGATCCGCGCACGGAGACGGAAACGAGCCTCGCCCGGCTGATGCTCGGCGCCGATCCGCCGGCCATCGCCGCGCACGATTCACCGCCGGGCGCGGTCGCGCTCGAAGTGCTCGGGCTCACCGTCCACGGCGCCGAGCGCCGTCACTGGCTGCACGATCTTTCGTTCTCCGTGCGATCCGGGGAAATCCTCGGCATCGCGGGCGTCTCGGGCAACGGCCAGTCGGCGCTGATGGCCTCCCTGGCCGGCGAGTGGCCGACGCGGCCGGACGTCGTGCGCCTGTTCGGCGAACCGGTGGGGCAGCTCGGTCCAACCGAGCGTCGCGCCCGCGGCCTGCGCTATATCCCCGAGCAGCGGCTTGGCCATGGCGCGGTTCCCGAACTCTCGCTGCTGGACAACGTCGTGCTCACCGGCGACTCGCTGCACCGGCGCGGCGTGGTGCAGCGGGACGACGCGCGCCGGTATACGGACCGCGTGATCCGCGCATTCGATGTCCACGCCGAAGGACTCGAGGCGCCCGCCGGGTCGCTGTCGGGCGGCAACCTGCAGCGCTTCATCGTCGGCCGCGAAACGCTGTCGGCCCCGCGCGTGCTGGTCGTCGACCAGCCCACGTGGGGCGTCGACGTCGGCGCTGCCATCGCGATCCGCAATGCGCTGATCGCGCTGCGTGCCGGCGGCTGCGCGATCGTCGTGATCTCCGAGGAGATCGACGAGCTCTATCAACTGTGTGACCGGCTGATGGTGATCGCCAAGGGGCGCCTCTCGCCGACGGTCGGCGCGCGCGACATTTCGGTCGACGAACTCGGTCGCTGGATGGCCGGCCTGTGGCCCGCGGGCGAGGCGCTGCACGCATGAGCGGGCCATTCCGTCCCAGGCGCGAAGTCCAAGAGGCCGTATGAGCCTGCCCTTCGCGCTCGTGCCGAGGTCACAGCCATCGCGCGGGCTCACGTGGCTGTCGCCGGTGGCTGCCGCGGTGTTGACGCTGCTCGCGGGGGCGCTGCTCTTCACGCTGATGGGCAAGGACCCGGTGCAGGGTCTGCGCGTGTTTCTCGTCGAACCCCTCGCCACCCGGCGCGGGTGGTCCGAACTCGCCCTCAAGGCCACGCCGCTGATCCTCTGCGCGGTCGGGTTGACGCTGTGTTTCCGCGCGAACGTCTGGAACATCGGTGCGGAGGGCCAGCTGATCGCCGGCGCGATCGTCGGTGGCAGTGTGGCGTTGCTGGCGACGAGCACGACGTCGCGCGCGATCGTTCCGGTCATCCTGGTCGCCGCGGCGTTTGGTGGCGCGGCCTGGGCGGCCATCACGGCCTGGTTGCGGGACCGCTTCAACGCCAACGAGATCCTCGTGAGCCTGATGCTCGTGTATGTCGCGCAGTTGCTGCTGGCCTGGCTGGTGCACGGCGCGCTGCGCGACCCGCAGGGCTTCGGTTTTCCCCAGAGCAAGCTGTTCGAGAGCGCGGCGCGCATGCCGATCGTGCTCGAAGGAACCCGGCTCAACGTCGGTTTCCCGCTTGCGCTCGGCGTTGCCGTGATCGCCTGGTGGCTGCTCGCGCGCTCGCTGATCGGCTTCCAGCTCAAGGTGGCCGGGTTGGCGCCGCTCGCCGCGCGCTACGCCGGGTTTTCCAGTCGCCGGGTGCTGTGGTTCGTGCTGCTGGCTTCCGGCGCGCTCGCGGGTGTCGCCGGCGCACTCGAAGCCGTCGGTCCGGTCGGGCAGCTGACGCCCACGATCTCGCCGGGCTATGGGTTCGCGGCCATCATCGTCGCGTTCGTCGGTCGGCTGCACCCGCTCGGCGTGATCGCCGGCTCGCTCCTGATGGCGCTGTTCTACATCGGCGGTGAACTCGCGCAGTCGCGCCTGGGGTTGCCGTCAGCGCTGACGGGCGTCTACCAGGGGCTGCTGCTGTTCTTCCTGCTGATGTGCGACACCTTCATCGCCTATCGGCTGCAGTGGCGGCGCCCGGCGCCGGTGGCGACGTGATGGAAAGCCTTGTCGGACTGCTGGCGACGACGATGAATGCCGGCACGCCGCTGCTGCTGGCCGCGCTCGGCATCGTGATCAGCGAACGCAGCGGCGTGGTCAACCTCGGCATCGAGGGCATGATGCTCGTGGCGGCGGTTCTCGGCTTCTCGGTGGTGCACTGGACGGGATCCTACGGGCTGGGCTTCATCGCTGGGGCGACGGCCGGTGCGCTGCTCGCGGTTCTCTTCGGCGCGCTGACGCTCGGCCTTCTCACCAACCAGTTCGCGACCGGCCTGGCGCTCGCGCTGTTCGGCGCCGGGCTCTCGGCGTTCATCGGGCAGCCTCTGCAGGGGACCAGCCTCCCGACGCGCGGCCATGACGGCATTCCGCTGCTCGCCGACATTCCGTTCCTCGGCCCGGCGCTCTTCGCACACCACTGGCTGGTCTACGGTGCGCTCGCGCTGGCCGCGGCCGTCGCCTGGTTCCTGTTCCACAGCCGTGGCGGACTCGTGCTGCGTGCGGTGGGCGAATCGCCCGAATCCGCGCATGCACTCGGCTACCCCGTTCGCCGCATCCGCTTCGCGGCGCTGGCGTTCGGCGGCGCCTGCGCGGGGCTCGCGGGCGCCTATCTGTCCACCGTCTACACACCGCTGTGGTCCGAAGGCATGGTGGCCGGACGCGGCTGGATTGCGCTCGCGCTCGTCACGTTTGCGACGTGGCGACCCGGACGCGTGCTGTTCGGCGCCTACCTGTTCGGCGGCGTGACGATGCTGCAGTTCCACCTGCAGGGCCTGGGCATCGAGGTCGCGACGCAGCTACTGGCCATGACGCCGTACCTGGCGACCATCGTCGTGCTCGCGCTCATGTCGCGGAATTCGCGCTGGATCCGCCTGAACATGCCGGCGTCGCTCGGGAAGCCCTTCAATCCGAACGCCTGACGTAGCGATGTCCGACGTCGTCTGGGGAACGGTGCCGTACTGCCTGGACGGACGGTCGTCCGGTGGGCGCTGCCGCGCGGATGCGTGCGAATCGCCGCCGCGGAGGCTTCGGGCTACTGACTCGGCGGTGCCGCCGAGGTGAACTTCAGCACGATCGGATCCGGATAGGCGAGCGATTGCTGGGGGAGCGCCACACCGGCAAGGCCGCCGATTTCCGCGCCGCGCAGCGCGCTGCCTGCGACGATGAGCGCGCCCAGCGCTCCGCCGGACACCGGGAACGTCGCGGCTGCCAGCCCGACGCCGATGGCCCCGCCGACCACCGCACCGGCCTTCGCGCTCTTGACCACATTCTCGTTCCGACTTGTGGCGGGATGCGGCGCGATCGCCAACCGGTCTGCGAAGAGCCCGTCCCGCGGCCGGCAGTCGATCTGCAGCGGAAGCGTCGAGACCTGGACCGTCAGAGTGCCGGGCGCCTTGAATGGCCAGCGTCCGACATCGTTGACGGCTTCGCAGTCGACCGGCTCCGCGACGGGTTTGCCGTTCGCCTCGACGAGTACCTGAAGCGTTTGCAGGATTGGCCCGGCGGCGAAAGCCTTGATGACGTACGGCTCGCCCGACAGCGCCGTCCGCAGTACAGCGGCCTGGCCGGCCGCTTCGTCGACGCGGCGGAGCTGGGTTCCCAGATTCTGTGCCCGCACGGTCGGCACTTCCTCCAGCACGTAGGTCAACGATCCGGGCGCGGATTCGAACTCGAGCGGCACCATCGCGTTGCCCGAGGTCTGCACGCTGTGCCTCCCGGGCGGCAGTTCGACGTAGACATAGCGCATCAAGGACGTCAGGCCGACCGTCGTGCCATCCACCTGGATCACGCTTGGCGGCGTGGTGAAGGGTGAGTCGGCGATGCGGTAGACGTAAAGGCCGGCCTTGTCAGGGGCCACCGAGAACTGCTTCAGCGAGGCATCCACCGCCGGGTCCCCGGCGCCTGGCAATCCAGTGGCGCAACCCGCGAGTGCCACGGCGGCCACCCAGGCCAGCGCGAAGTATCTGAGGACCTGGGCGGGAGCCGTTCTGTCGCAGTACCTGCCCATGCCTATCACACTAGGTCCGCGCGGCGCACCCAGAAGTGAGGCAAATCAAAGCGGAATGCCTGCAATGCCGAGCCGAGGGGAATCCCTCCTAAGAGCTCGACGCTGCCCTCGGGTGACCCGCGTTGCCGTGCTCCATCTGCGGCAACCCATGTGGGATTCGGCTGGAAGCGGAGGTGCTGCTTTCGACGGACTCAGCCCAGACGCGCAGCAGCGGTGCTCCGGCGGCCAAGCCGGGCGAGCGCCGCTTCCAGCCGTGGCAGTTCCGCAAAGGCCCGCACGTAATCGCGTTCCGACTCCGCCGCCTTGCTGCGCACGACACGAACCAGCGCAGCGCGCTCCTCGCGCGACCAGTCGCCGAGCGGCAGCATCGAAAGCAGCGGTGCCCACGCCTCCCATGCAGACCGCTCCGCCGACGTGAAGCCCCGGAGAGAACGCAGCCCGCACATTGCCTTTGCGGCGGCGCTCGCCTGCGCGATTCCTGCTTCCCGGTCGCTCCCCGCGAGCCGGGTGAGGTGCCGGGCGGCCGCCAGGCCCACAGTCGCCGGCGTGATCAGCGGTGCGGGCTGTCGGCGATCGATGTCGAAGAAGAGATGATGTTCGGCCAGTGCCTGCAAGGCCGCGGGTGGCGTTCGCCGGCCGGGCGTCCGCTCGGCCAGATCGAACTCGCGCTGCGCGAGGTCGCGTCCGGTCGTCGAACGCGGCCGGAACCCGAGCTTCGCGTAGAACCACCAGGCGCCGGAGGCGAGCCCTTCGTCGTTGTGCTTGCCGAGCTGATAGGGCTCGATGCTGAAGGAGCGCGTGCCGAAGGCGTGCGCCAGGGTGGCCAGCAGGCGCGCAAACGTGTGGGCCGCTTCCCCTCCGCGAAACGTCTCGAAGGTGTTGAACGAAACCGCCGCGCTGCGGCCGGCCACGTCGCTCTGGTGGTAGCCGATCGGCACGCCGTTCTGCAGCGTGAGCCCGCCGTAGATGGCGTGCACGACGGCACGGCGCTCGACTCGCATGCCGATCAGCGCAAAGGCCAGGCCGCCGTCATCCTCGACCCACCACACGTCCCGCGGATTGGCGTAGGCGAAAGCGTCGAGGTCGCGCGTGCGCGTTGCCATCGCTCCCCGCGCGAGGGCGATCAGGGCTTCAGACCTCGCCGGGCTCGCACGCTGGATGGTGCGCGGTGCTCGCTGGATCTCCGCGGCGAGGTCCGGCCGCGCTCGCCGCAGCGGCTGCGTCTGCCAGACCGGCCGAATGGAGGCGAATTTCGCGCGTGTGCGGCTCGGCGTGCCGGGTCCCGCCTGCAGCAGGCAGCTTGGGTTGATGGCGTCGTAGTACGCCTCGCGCGTACGGTCGTCCGTCCGCATCGCGGCGACGCGGCGCACGAGGAAGGTCGCATCGGTCTCCCGGCCGCGAACGGCATCGAGGGCGTCGAACCCGGGCAGTTTCGACTCCCGCAGTCCGTGCGCTTCGACGGGCGCGAGGAGGGCGGGCAGCAGGCTGGCGATCGATTCACCCGCCGCCGTGTCGGCGCGCTCGAGGACGAGTTGCGTGGGCCAGTGCTGCGTCATCCACAGCGCCGTCGGGTAGAAGAACGGAAACCAGAGCGCGGTGCCCGCGATGCCCGAGTAGGCGAGGGCGTCGCGGTGAGCGCGCAGGTCGGCGCGACGATCGAAGCTGTCGAGCATCGACTCGACGGTGTGCAGCACGTCGGCGTTGTCCGGATATGCGCGCAGGAAGCAGAGAACCTCGTGAAGTCGCCGGACCTGGTCCGGACGCGCGAGGCGGGTGCGGGCGAGTTCGTGCAGTCGCTGCGCCTTGATGCGTGCCGAGGCGGCATCGAACCGATCCTTGCGTCGCTCGAGCTCCCGGAGTGCGGACGTCGCCATCGAATGTTGTTCCCCAAGTCTGATGTGGCCGGCGAGGGGAAATGTAAGCGATTGACGTCGCGGGGCTTCCGGCAGGTCCGCTCCCGTAGAATTTCGCGCTTCACAAGAACGTGGTCCAACGGGGAACGCATGCACACATCCGCACGACTCATCTCCCTGGCGCTGGTTTCACTGCTGGTGGCCGCGTGCGGCAAGCAGGAAGCGCCGCCCGCTCCGAAGGCGGAGGCCCCGAAGGCAGCGGCCCAACCGGCCGCACCGAAGGAGCCGCTGAAGGTCGGCTTCGTCTACGTCAGCCCGGCGGGTGATGCCGGCTGGACCTCGCAGCACCACCAGGGCCGCGCGGCAATGCTGGCCGCCCTCGGCGACAAGGTCACGTCGACCTTCGTCGAGAAGGTGCCGGAAGGCGCCGACGCCGAGCGCGTGATCCGCGACCTCGCCCAGCAGGGCCACAAGCTGATCTTCACGACCTCGTTCGGCTTCATGAACCCGACCCTCAAGGTGGCCGAGGAGTTCAAGGACGTGAAGTTCGAGCATGCGACCGGCTACAAGACGGCGCCCAACGTCAACACGTACAACGCGCGCTTCTACGAGGGACGGTATCTCGGCGGCATCGTCGCCGGCCGCATGACGAAGACGAACACGCTCGGCTACGTCGCTGCGTTCCCCATCCCCGAAGTCCTGCAGGGCATCAACGCGTTCACGCTCGGCGCGCGTAGCGTCAACCCGAAGGTGCAGGTGCGCGTGGTGTGGGTGAACACCTGGTACGACCCGGGCAAGGAGCGCGATGCGGCGAACGCGCTGATGGGCCAGGGAGCCGATGTCGTCACCCACCACACCGATTCCACGGCCACCGTTGCCGCGGCGGAGGAGAAGGGCCGGATGGCGGTCGCGTATCACTCGAACATGGCCAAGTACGGGCCGAATGCGCAACTGGCCGCGGTCACGCATCACTGGGGCGAGTACTACACGAAGCGCACGCAGGCGGTGCTCGACGGCACGTGGAAGGTCGAGCCGGTGTGGGGCGGCGTTCGCGAAGGCATGATCAAGCTCGAAGGCCTGTCGGACAAGCTGCCGAAGGACGTCGTCGATGCGGTCAAGGGACGCGAGGAAGAACTGCGCAAGGGCAGCTTCCATCCGTTCACCGGTCCGGTTCGCACGAACGACGGCAAGGTGGTCCTCGAGAGCGGACCGATGATCGACGAACAGCTCTCGAAGATGGACTATTACGTCGAGGGCGTCCTCGGCAAGGTTCCGGTCGGCGGCAAGTAGACCGGCCATGAACGCCGAAAGGACCCACGCGGCACGCGGCGATGGGGGCCAGCGTGGCGTCCACTGAGCGCGCCGATGTCGTCGTGATCGGCGCCGGCATCGCCGGCGCCTCGGTGGCCGCGGAACTCGCCGCCTCGTTGCGCGTGCTGCTGCTCGAACGCGAGAGTCAGCCCGGGTATCACACGACCGGCCGCTCGGCGGCGCTGTTCACCGAAACCTACGGCGGCGCCGTCAAGCGCGCGCTGTCGCGTGCCAGCAAGCCCTTCCTGCAGCAGCCGCCTGAAGGTTTCGCGTCGGTGCCGCTGGTGACGCCGCGCGGGACCCTGCTGGCCGCGACCGAGGCGCAGCTGCCCAGGCTGCGGCAGACCGCCGACGACTGTGCGGCGCTCGTCGGCAACCTCCGCTGGCTGAACGCCGACGAGGTGCGCGCGCGCGTCCCGGCCTTTGCCAATGACCAGATCGCCGCCGGACTTCTCGAGCCCGATGCGATGGATATCGACGTGCACGCGCTCCATCACGGCTACCTGCGTCGGCTGGTCGCGCGCGGGGGCCGGGTGGTGAACGATGCGGATGTGCGCTCGCTGGAATTCAAGGCCGGGACGTGGCACGTGTCGACGTCGGCCGGCGAATTCCGCGCCGAGCGCGTGGTGAACGCCGCCGGGGCGTGGGCCGATGACATCGGCCGGCTGGTCGGAGCGGCGCCGATCGGGCTCGTGCCGAAACGCCGCACCGCGATCACGTTCGATCCGCCCGCCGGTGTGCCGGTCGCCGGTTGGCCCGCGGTGATCGACATCGACGAGCAGTGGTACTTCAAGCCCGACGCGGGCCGTCTGATGGCGTCGCCGGCCGACGAGACGCCGTCGCCGCCCTGCGATGCGCAGCCCGAGGAGTACGACATCGCCGTCCTCGTGGACCGGCTCAGCCGTGCCACGACGCTGCAGGTGCCGCGCATCGTGTCGCGCTGGGCCGGCCTGCGGTCGTTCGTTGCCGACAAGCTGATCGTGGCGGGCTTCGACCCGCTCGTGTCGGGCTTCTTCTGGCTGGCCGGGCAGGGTGGCCACGGAATCCAGACGGCACCCGCGGTCTCGCGGCTGGCCGCCGCGCTGTTCAATGGCTCGCCAATCCCGGCCGACCTTGTCGAACTCGGGATCGACGCATCGACGCTGGCACCCGGCCGCGCCGGTCTGCTCTAGCAGGCGCGTCGTTCAGCAAACTGGGCGATCGCGGCATTCCGAGCAGAAGGCGAAACATGGTGGTCTCCGGGAGGGTGAACAGCACGCAGCGGCAATCGCCGTACCCCTCGCCTTGCGAAGCTCCTGTCGTTCACCACGTGTACTGCACGGTGTAGCGCACGACGGCTTCGCCCTCGGGTGCAATGGTGACGGGAAACACCACCGTTCGCGCATCTTCCTTGCGGAACTCCTGGTTCCTCGCGGTGATGTTCCAGTTCACCCAGCGGTAGAGGTTCTCCTTGACCTGCACCGTCACGCGCTCCTTCTTCTGGTTGCGCACCTTGACCTCGATCTCCTCGGTCATCGTCTTGCGCGCCGTGTCCACGCGGAAGTCGACCTGGCGCCGCTCTCCGACCACGTCGAACGCGCTGCCGAGCGTCAACTGCACCTTCTCGTTGCGCGGCGTGTGGGAGATCGCGTCCTCGCCGACGAACTCGAGCGTCTGGTCCGCAGGATCGAGTTTGGAGACGCGCATGCGACCGGCCGGCAGCGGCATCCCCATGTTGTTCGCTTCGCTGTTGCGGAACTGCAGGTAGACGTCGACCTTGCGGTTGCCCTGGATTCCGAAGTTCCGGTCGGTCGCGGGCGAGGGCAGGAAGCCGTAATCGGCCCCGGCCTGACCGTAGTAGACGAGCACCTTCTCGCACGGCACGCGACGGGCCGTCGGAAACAGTTCGATCTGCTTGGTCGAGTTGTCGGGCAGCGTCGAGGGGCGACCGAGCGTGTACAGGTGGTACTCGAAGAACGACTTCTCGCTGAATCCCGGGGCGGCGGCCGCTTCGTTCGCCATCGCGCGCTTCGCCACCATGGATTGCGGGTACACGTTGCCCCGCGCGACGCGATGAACCTCGCCCGCCACCAGCTTGAGCTTCGCATCGGTGTAACTCGCGCCGGACTGGTTGACGATGCTGACCCACGCACCGACGTCGAGGGAACACGCGTTGGCGTGGGCGCCCTCCGCATAGGTCAGGTTGTAGTCGGCCCACCAGGTCATGCCCTGTGTCTGGTACGACACCCGGGTGCGGTGGGCGCCGGCGCGTTGCGCGCTGACGTCCCAAACGAGCGTCGGCCGCGTGATGAGCCCGCCGGGCAGCGACGGCAGCTTCACGCCGGCGTTGTGCGGCAGGATCTGGACGCTGCCGTCGTCGCGCTTCAGCACCAGCCCGCCCTGGGTGGAAAGCAGCGTTCCGCCGAACGACTCCGTCGTCTGGCCGCGCACCTGATCGACGACGATGGAGCGGTCGACGTAGCGTTGCAGCAGCTTGTCGGTGCTGACCAGATCGAACTGGAAGTTCTGCTCGAGGACCGTCGTCCCTTTCGGGTCGGTCAGCGATTCGAACACCACGGTGGTCGGGTCGATCATGGCCGCCACGTCGGCGAACCGGATCGCATTGCGGCCCTTGCCGAAGTCGAGATCGCGCTCCTGCCGGACGACGCCATAGCCGGGCAGCGCGCCGCGCCCGGTCGATCGCAAGGTCTCCGGCGAGATCGCTCCCGGTGACGCGCTGCTGTAGATCGTCAGGGCGGTGCCCGGCGTACCCGGCTGGCCGGCGACATCGGCCCCGGTGCCCGAGAGCAGGGCGAGCGCGGCAACGGCCGCCGGCTTGAGTGTCGGTGACATGCGATTCTCCTTGTTGTGGTCCCCGAGCCTTTGAACGGCCGGCCGGCCGGAAAGGGGTTAACCCCGAACGGTGCGGGAAACCGGGCCCGCGTTCGGATGTCATACTTCGCGCGCTCTCCCGCCTCGATCTCCTTTCCCCGATGACCTGGTCCCACCTGTTCCGACAGGCGCTGCGCATGACGTTGCGCGACTGGCGCGCCGGCGAACTGCGCCTGCTCGCCGCCGCGCTGGTGACGGCAGTAGCCGCGGTCACCAGCGTCGGCTTCCTGGTCGATCGCATACGGCTGGGGCTGGAGCGAGACGCGTCGCAACTGCTGGGGGGCGACCTCGTCCTGAGCTCCGATACGCCCATCGCCCCGCAGCTGGCCGAACAAGCGAAGGCAGCCGGCCTCGCGACGGCCAGTACGGTCGTGTTCCCGAGCATGGCGCTGAGCGAACGGGATGCCGACCGCAACGCACTGGCCGCGCTGAAAGCGGTCTCGCCCGGTTATCCGCTGCGGGGACGACTGCGCATCAGCGATGCGCCCGGCAACGCCGACCAGCCCACACAAGACATACCCGCGCCCGGAGAGGTCTGGGTGGACCCGCAACTCTTGCAGTCGCTCGGCGCGGCCGTCGGCGATCGCATCAAGCTCGGCGAGTCGACTTTTCGCATCGCGCGCGTCATCGCCATCGAGCCCGACCGCGGCGCGCAGTTCATCAGCTTCGCGCCGCGCGTGATGCTGAACATGGCGGACGTCCCGGCGACACAGCTGATCGCCACCGGCAGCCGCGTGACCTATCGATTGCTGATGGCGGGGGAGCGGGAGGCGGTGCGGGCCCACGCCACGCGGCTCGAGAAGCAACTGGCGCGCGGGCAACGGGTGGAGAGCCTCGAAGGCGGCCGTCCGGAGATGCAGCGCACGCTGGAGCGGGCCCAGCGCTTCCTGGCACTGGTGGCGCTGCTCGCGGCGATGATCGCCGCCGTCGCCGTAGCGGCGGGCGCGCGGCGCTTCTCGCTGCGCCACCTGGACTCGTGCGCCATGATGCGCTGTCTCGGGCTGGCTCAGGCCGACATCTTCCGGCTCTTCGCGCTCGAGTTTTTGATCGTGGGCCTCGGGGCCTGCGTGGTCGGCGTGGCGGCCGGCTACGGCTTCCATTTCGGGCTGCTGGCCATGCTCGGCTCGCTGATCAACACGACGCTGCCGCAGCCGTCGCTGCTGCCCGCGGTCCAGGGGTTCGCGTGCGGGCTGGTGCTGCTGCTCGGATTCGCGCTGCCGCCACTCGCGCAACTCCGCCAGGTGCCGCCGCTGCGCGTGCTGCGCAAGGACATCGGCCTGCCGACCGGGCGGGCCGCGCTCGGCTATCTCGTCGGCCTTGCCGGGTTCTTCGCGCTGCTGCTGTGGTCCTCGGACGACCTGAAGATCGGCTCGTTGACCGCGGGCGGTTTCGCGGTCGGGCTCGTGGTCTTCGCGCTCGTCGCCTGGCTCGCCTTGCAGCTTCTGAGGCCGCTGCGGGCGATGACCGGCAAGCTGGGCATTTCGTGGCGCTTTGCCCTGGCCGCCGTTCAACGGCGCCCGGCGGCGACCATCGTGCAGCTGGTGTCGCTGGCCGTCGGCCTCATGGCGTTGCTGCTGCTCACGGTCACGCGCACCGACCTCGTCAACGCTTGGCGCAGTTCCGCGCCAGCGGACGCGCCGAACCGCTTCATCGTCAACATCCAGCCGGACCAAGTCGAGGCGCTCGGCGAGCGACTCCGCGCGGCGGGGCTGGACGCGCCGATCAATCCCATGGTGCGGGGGCGGCTCGTCGAGGTGAACGGCCGCCAGGTCGGACCGGAGAACTACACCGGTGACCGTGCGCAGCGGCTTGTCGACCGCGAGTTCAACCTTTCCTATGCCAGCGACGCGCCGACGCACAACCGCATCACCGCGGGCCGCTGGTTCCGCGACGGTAGCGACGAGATCTCGGTCGAGGAAGGCATCGCGAACACGCTGGGCCTGAAACTCGGCGACGCGATGACCTTCGACATCGCCGGCCAGCGGGTGACCGGTCGCATCACCAGCCTGCGCAAGGTGAACTGGGACTCGATGCGGGCCAACTTCTTCGTGATCATGCCGCCGTCTCTGCTTGCCGATAAACCCGCGAGCTTCATCACCGCCTTCCACCTTCCGGCCGCCCGCGCCAGCGTTGCGGGCGAGCTGCTGCGCGAGTTCCCCAACCTGACGGTGATCGACACCACCGCGGTATTCCGGCAGGTTCAGGCGGTGATCGACCAGGTCGTCGCCGCCGTGGAGTTCCTGTTCGTGTTCACGCTGGCCGCCGGTGTGCTCGTGCTTTATGCGGCGCTGGCTTCGAGCCGCGACGAGCGTGTGCGCGAGGCGGCGCTGCTGCGCGCGCTGGGCGCGTCGCGCCAGCAGTTGTCGCGCGCGCAGGTGGCCGAGATGATCTGTGTCGGCGGGCTGGCCGGCCTGCTTGCGGCGATCGGAGCCAGTGCCATCGGCTGGGCGCTCGCGCGTTACGCATTCGAGTTCGATTACATGGTGTCGCCGTGGGTGTTCGTGTCCGGCGTCGGCGGCGGCGCGCTCGCAGCGCTCGTCGGCGGCTGGTTCGGGCTGCGCGGCGTGCTGAAGACCCCGCCGCTGGCGACGCTGCGGGAAGCGTGACCGGTTGACGGCGCCGGCCCGGCTGCCAATACTGGCCCGATCACCCTACGAGGTCCCCTATGCCGACCGCCGCCGCCCTGCAGCGGGAGTTGCGCAGCGTTCGCGCGAGTTTCGGCGCCGCCGCGGAGGCCGACAAGCGTCGGCTGCTGACGGAACTGGCGGCACGTCGCCTGCCGCGGACCGCAACGCTTGTCGCGTACCACGAAGATCTCCTGTTCATCGTCGCCTTTCCCGGCTCGATGGATGTCCGCGGCCTGGCCCTGTCCGGACTGCGCGCCTTCGGCCGGCGCGTGCGTTCGCTCGGCGCGGCGCAGCGCGCCGCGCTGTCCGGCAGCGGACTGGCCGGCACGGTGTCGCGCTATGCCATCGCGCACCCGATCGCCGAGCGACTGGTCGAGGATGACCCCCGCGCGATCGAACTCGACTGGTCGAACGTCACCGACAGCGTCCGGCTGGACGAACTGATCGGACAGGTGCTCACCGAGGTCGAGCGCGAATCATTCGGCGTGGACATGTCGTCGCGCCACTGGGTCGACGCCGCGCGTCGCGCGGATGCCGTGTCGACGCTGCAGTGGCTCCTTCGCACCGGCGCAGCGGCGGCACCCGCCCACCGGAAGGCCTTCGCCGCCGCCTGGGACCAGGCTGAAGTGCCGGTGCGCTGGAAGCTCGGCGAATCGATGCGCTCGGCCACCCACAACCGCATCGAACGGCCGCGACCCTCGCTGCGGACCGGCTTTCGCAAGCTGGGCGAGCCTCTCGTTCGGCACGTCGAGCGGCCGCTCGAGCGGATCGAACGCCTTGGCCGCGAACCGGCGTCGCAGGTCATCGAGGTGGCGCGCTCGGCTCTCGCCGCGCGGTGCCGGGAAGTGCACGCGATGAACTACGCCAACCCGGACGAGGTGCACCTCGCGGACCTTGGAGAAGGCGTGCAACTGGCGGTGATCGGCGTGCGGCCCTCGCATCGGCTGCTGCTCGAGGCCAACTATGGCTACCTGCTCCTCGCCAACGGCGTGCCGGTGGGCTACGGGGGCGTGTCGCCGCTCTTCAGGCAGGCGAACACGGGCATCAACGTCTTCGATCCGTTCCGCGGCAGCGAAGCGACGTTCCTGTGGGCGCAGACACTGCGCGCCTTCCGCACGCTCTTCGGTGTGCGGCGATTCATCGTCAACGGCTATCAGTTCGGAGCGGGCAACGCCGAGGCGATCGCGAGCGGCGCGTACTGGTTCTACTACCGGCTCGGCTTTCGGCCGTCGTCCGCGGAGTACCGGTCGCTGGCCGAAACCGAAGCGGCGCGGCTGCGACGCGATGGCGGGCGCAGTTCGCCCGCGACCTTGCGGCGCCTGGCCACCGGCGACCTGCACCTTGACCTGTCCGACTGGGATCCGGCCGATGCGTTCGACGAATCCGCGCTGGATCACGTCGGCACGGCGCTCGCGCGGCGACTCGCCGAGGTGCCGGTGTGGTCGCGCACCGAGGCAGCCCGCGTTCTTTCGCGAAGCGTCGAAACGGCGTGCGACGCGCGCCCAGCGCGATGGACCGGCGGGGCGCGCGATGCGTTCCAGCGACTCGCGCCGCTGGCGGGATTGCTCTCCGCCTTGCCTTCCTGGCCGAAGGCCGAACGCAGTTCGCTCGGCGCGCTGCTCCGGGCCAAAGGCGGGACCGGGGAACGCGACTTCGCGCAACGGGCAACCGAGTGTCCGCGCTTCTATCGGGAACTCGCGGGGGTCCTGGCAGGCGCCGCCCGCGCGAAGGGACACGCGGCACGATGAACGCACCGACAGGTCCGACGGCGTACGAGCGCCTGGGCGGCGACGCCGCGGTGCGGGCCCTCGTCGACCGCTTCTACGACCTGATGGACCTGGAGCCGCAGTACAGGGAATTGCGCAGCACGCATGGAAACGAACTCGGCCACGCACGCGACAAGCTCTACTGGTTCGTCAGCGGCTGGCTCGGCGGGCCGGATCACTACATCGAGCGGTTCGGCCATCCGCGTCTCCGCGCGCGCCACCTGCCGTTCGCGATCGGCGTTCGAGAGCGCGACCAGTGGCTCGCCTGCATGAACCAGGCGATGGTCGAATGCGGCGTCGACGAGGACCTGCGGGTGCGACTGCTGCAGGCTTTCTTCCAGACGGCGGACTGGATGCGCAATCAGGCGGGCTGAGGGCCAGTCAGCACCGTCGTGGACCGGCGGATAGACCCCCGGGCGGGCAGGGTCAGGCCGTTGAAGCGTGCGGGGCCGCGCTGCCTGCTGATGCCCGGCGACCTGCGCGACCCGGCCAACGTCTTCCTCGCCTCGAATGCCGACTCCCCGTACATCACCGGGATCGTGCTCGAGGTGATGGGCGGCGAGACGACCGGCTGATCGCTCGCTGTCAATTTTCACGGGGGCGGCTTCATCGCCGCTCCCCCGCCTGGCTCGCGGCATGAGCCTTGGTCGCCCGTATCATCGACAGGATGACCGAAACGAACCTCCTCATCCTCATCGTCATTCTCGGGGTCGCGCTGCTGCTGGCCCTGATCGCCCTCGTCGTCGCGGTGCGTCGCGACCGCACCGCCGAACTCGATTTCCGCCTCGCCGAGCTGCGCCAGGCGATCGCGCAGGATGGCGAGCGCCTGGAGCGCGAACTGCGCACCGCCGTGGAAAGCACCTCGGCGCAGGTCCGGGTGGAAACCAGCGCACGGCTGGCCGAAGTGCAGACCGGGCTGACCCAGCAGATGAACGGCGTCGCGACCATGCAGGGCCAGCAACTGCTGGGCTTCGGCCAGCAGGTCGCGAAGGTCAACGAGGCGGCCGACGGGGCCGCGCGCGCCAACCGGGAGGAGAGCGCCAAGCAACTGAAGGACTTCGGAACCCTGATGCAGCAGCAACTGGCAGACATGAGCCGCCGCATCCAGAACGATCTCGCCGAAGTGCGCAACACGCTGCAGACGCAGTTGCTGACGCTGCAGCAGGGCAACGAACTGAAGCTCGACCAGATGCGCGCCACGGTCGAAGAGAAGCTCCAGACCACGCTGGAGGCGCGCCTGGGCGAATCGTTCCGCCTCGTGTCGGAGCGGCTGGAGCAGGTGCACAAGGGTCTGGGCGAGATGCAGACGCTCGCAACGGGCGTGGGCGACCTGAAACGGGTGCTGACCAACGTGAAGACGCGCGGCGGATTCGGCGAGGTGCAGTTGGGCGCGCTGCTGGAGCAGGTGCTGACCCGCGACCAGTACGACACCAACGTGGCCACTCGTCCCGGCTCGAAGGATCGGGTCGAGTACGCGATCAAGCTTCCAGGCCGCGAGCAGCCGTGCTGGCTGCCGATCGACGCCAAGTTCCCCATCGAGGACTACGAGCGGTTGCACCACGCGCAGGAGCGGGTGGACCTTCCCGCCGTGGAAGAGGCGGGCCGCGCGCTGGAAAACCGCATCAAGCTCGAGGCGCGTCGGATCCGCGAAAAGTACGTGGAGGTGCCTCACACGACCGACTTCGCGCTGCTCTTCCTGCCGACCGAGGGGCTCTACGCGGAAGTGCTGCGCCGCCCCGGTCTGGTCGACAACCTGCAGCGCGAGCAGCGTGTCATCGTGACCGGACCGACGACGCTCGCGGCCATCCTCAACAGCCTGCAGATGGGGTTCCGCACGATCGCCCTCGAGCAACGCTCCGCCGAAGTCTGGCAAGTCCTCGGTGCCGTAAAAACGGAGTTCGGGAAGTTCGGCGACGTGCTGGCCCGTGTGAAGGACCAGTTGCAGGCGGCCTCCAACACGATCGAAAAGGCCGAGACGCGCACGCGCCAGATGGACCGCGCGCTCAAGTCGGTGGAAGGCTTGCCGGCCGAGCAGGCCATCCAGCTGTTGCCGCCCGTGGCGGACGATCAGCCTTCGCCCTGACCGCGTTGACCTGCGGTCCGCAGCGCGCGACGTTCAGGCGCTGCACGCGGCGCTGCCGCGTGTGGCTACGACCGACGCGAGTTCGTCGCGCGCGCGCAGCAGCACGCTGCGGGTCGTCTCCCAGTCGATGCAGGCATCGGTGACCGAGACGCCGTACTTCAGTTGAGCCAGGTCCGACGGAATCGCCTGGTTGCCCGCGTGCAGGTGGCTCTCGAGCATCATGCCGACGATCGCCTGCGACCCTTCCTTCATCTGGTGCACGCAGTCCATCAGCACCAGCGGCTGCAGCGAGGGATCCTTCAGCGAGTTGGCGTGCGAACAATCGACGACGATGTTGGCCGGCAGCCGCGCCTTCTGCAGCGCACGCTCGGCGAGCTTGACGCTGACCGTGTCGTAATTCGGGCGTCCGCCGCCGCCCCGCAGCACGAGGTGGCCGTGCGGATTGCCGCGCGTGCGGACGATGGCGGTGCGGCCCTCGGCGTTGATGCCGAGAAAACTGTGCGGGTGCGCCGCCGACTGGATCGCGTTCACCGCGACGTCGAGGCCGCCATCGGTCCCGTTCTTGAATCCGACCGGCGTCGACAGCCCGCTGGCCATCTCGCGGTGCGTCTGCGATTCGGTCGTGCGCGCGCCGATGGCGTACCAGCTGATGAGATCCGCGAGGTACTGCGGGGACAGCGGGTCGAGCGCCTCGGAGCCGGTCGGCAGGCCGAGCTCCGCGAGATCGACCAGCAGGCGGCGCGCGGCGTTGATGCCTTCTTCGATGTGGAAGGAGTCGTCCATGCGCGGATCGTTGACGTAACCCTTCCAGCCGGTCGAGGTGCGCGGTTTCTCGAAATACACGCGCATCACGATGAAGATCTGATCGGCCACTTCCGACGCGAGCTCCTTGAGCCGTTGCGCGTAGTCCATCGCCGCCGCCGGATCGTGGATCGAGCACGGGCCGACGACGACGAACGGACGGTGATCCCGACGCTCGAGGATCGCGCGCAACGCGGCGCGGCCGGCCTCCACGGTGCGGGCCGCGGCCTCGGTGAGCGGCGCCGCCGCGTGCACGGCCGCGGGCGTCGGCATCGTGTCGAAGCCGACGACGTTGACGTTTTCCAGGGCGTCAGCACGCCGGGTGGGCAGGTTCGGTGCGTTCATGTCATGGCCTTGGCCCGTTGCAGGCGCTCGAGCGCCGTTCGCAGCGTCTCGTCCTTCTTCGCGAAACAGAAACGTACGACGCGGTTCTCGCACGGCTGGTCGTAGAACACCGAAACCGGAATCACCGCGACGCCGTAATCGACGATCATTCTCTGCGCGAACTCCGCTTCGGGAAGCGTCGAGACCGCACTGTAGTCGGCGAGCAGGAAGTACGTGCCGGGACAGGGCAACACCTTGAAGGGTGTGTCTCGCAGGCCGTTGCTGAAGAGGTCGCGCTTGGCCTGGTAGAACGCCGGCAGGTTCGTGTACGGCGCCGGGTCGGCCAGGTAAGCGGCAAAGGCGTGCTGCGCGGGCGTGTTCACCGCGAACACCATGAACTGATGCACCTTGCGGAACTCGGCGGTCAGTTCCTTCGGTGCGCAGGCGTATCCCACCTTCCAGCCCGTGGTGTGGAAAGTCTTGCCGAAGCTCGAAACGACGACGCTGCGCGCGGCGAGCAGCGGCGAACGCATCACCGAACGGTGCGCCACGCCGTCGAACACGATGTGCTCGTACACCTCGTCCGACAGCAGCAGGACGCCGGTCTCGGCGACGATGCGCTCCAGTGCAGCGAGATCGTCGTCGCCCAGCACGCGCCCGGTCGGGTTGTGCGGGAAGTTGATCATCAGCAGCCGCGTCTTCGGCGTGATGGCGGCGCGGATGCGGTCCCAGTCGGGCGCATAGCGCGCGCGCGGCGTCCAGCGGGACGAACACCGGACGCCCGCCGGCCAGTTCGATCGACGGCACGTAGCTGTCGTACACGGGTTCGAGCACGACGACCTCGTCGCCGGGCTGCACGAGCGCGAGCACCGCCGTCATGATGGCCTGCGTGGCGCCCGCGGTGACCGTGACCTCCGCATCGGCGTCGTAGCGGTGCCCGTACAGCGCGGCGTTCTTCGCGGCGATGGCCTCGCGCAAAGCCGGCACGCCGGTCATCGGCGCGTACTGGTTGTGGCCCGCCCGCACGGCCTCGGCGAGCCGGGTCTGCAGGCGCTCGTCGCAGTTGAAGTCGGGGAATCCCTGGCCCAGGTTCACCGCGCTGTGCTTCAACGCGAGCTGGGACATCACCGTGAAGATCGTCGTGCCGACGCGGGGCAGCTTGCTGGCCGCCAGGCGAGGGGTCACTGAAACCGGGGCGAGACGCTCGTTCACGATCGGTTTTCGAGAAAAAACAGGGACTTGTGAATGCGGCGAATTATACTTTCGCGGCTTGCAGTCCCATGAGAACAATGAAGCGCCACGACGAAGCCGCTCTCCACGCGGACAGCATCAAAGCCGCGTTCTTCCCGAAGGGGAAGGTGCCGATCGATCTTCAGTGCAACGCGGCGCACGCCGGCCCGGTCGTCAGCCAGCGGCGCAGCAGCCGGCATCGGAAGCGCCGCACCCCATGACGATGGAAATCAGCAGCAACTTCGACAGCGGTGCGATCGAAACGATAACGATCGATGGTGCCGCGGCCGATCTGGCCATTCGGCACGACCTATCCGCGGACGGCACACGCAGCGAGTTTCTGCAGTGGTTCCATTTTCGCGTGAGCGGCGCCGAGCAGAGCGGCGCCCGGCTTCGTATCGTCAACGCCGGCGCGACGACGTACGCCGACGGATGGCGCGACTACCGCGCGGTGGGGAGCTGGGACCGACGCCGGTGGGAGCGACTTCCCACGGTCTTCGACGGCCAGGTGATGACGATCGAACTGCCGCCGGCGCCCGGTCCGTCGTACATCGCGTATTTCGAGCCGTACTCCTGGGAGCGGCATCTCGCGCTGCTCGCCGACAGTTGCGCGCGCGGTGCCCGTCTTCAGCGACTCGGGGCCACCGTGCAGGGCCGCGACATGGACGCCCTTGTCGTCGGCACAGGACCCCATCCCGTGTGGATCATCGGCCGGCAGCACCCCGGCGAGACGATGGCCGAGTGGTTCATCGAGGGGTTGCTGGCGAGACTGGTCGACGACGCCGATCCGCTTGCGCGCGCGCTTCGCCACGCGGCGACCTTTCACGTCGTCCCGAACATGAATCCCGACGGCTCGGTCCTCGGCAACCTGCGGACGAACGCGGCCGGTGCCAACCTGAACCGGGAGTGGCTCGCGCCGACGGTCGAGCGCAGTCCCGAAGTGAAGCTGGTGCGCGACGCGATGCACGCGACCGGCTGCGCGGCGTTCTTCGACATCCATGGCGACGAGAGCCTGCCGTATGTCTTCGTGGCAGGCTGCGAGATGCTGCCGGATTTCGGCGAACGCGAGCGCGCCGAGCAGGATCTCTTCAGCGCGGACTTCCGGGCGGCGAGCCCCGACTTCCAGAGCCAGCACGGCTACTCGGCCAGCAAGTACAAGGAGGACGTGCTGAAGCTTGCATCGAAGTACGTCGGGCACACGTTCGGCTGCCTGTCGCTGACGCTCGAGATGCCGTTCAAGGACAACGCGAATGCGCCGGATGTGCGCGTGGGCTGGAGCGCAGCGCGCAGCCAGCGGCTCGGCGCGGCGATGCTCGATCCCGTCTTCCGGCACCTGCAGCGGCGATGACGATCTCGAGCGGTGTCCGCGTTTCGCTGCGTCGCGCGCGGCTGCAGGACCGCCCCCGCGTGTACGAATGGCTCGTGCGGTCGGACCTGACGCCCAGCGTGTTCGGTCCGCTGTTTCCGGAGCGCGAGGTGCCCACGCTCGATCAGTTCGCCACGCGTTACGTGAACTCGTACTTCGACGGCACGCGGCCTTATTCGGGCCGCCTCTTCGTCATCGTCGCCGGCAACGAGGAGATCGGGTGCGTATCGCACGGGCCGATCGACCTGCTGAACGACGTCGTCGAACTCGACATCTGGCTCGCGGAGAAGAAACTCGCGGGTCACGGGGTCGGCTCGGAGGCCCTCGTGCTGCTCGCCGACTGGCTGCAGGCGAACTACGGGGTCAACCGCTTCCTGGTGCGTCCCTCACGGCGCAACGTGCGCGCGCTGCGCGCGATGCGCCGCGCCGGCTTTCGCGAGACCGACCTGCCCGCCCAGGAGGTCGTCGCCAAACTGCACCTGCCGAAGGGGCAGTACGCGGACGAGGTGCTGCTGTTCCGCATCCTTCCGGTGCCGCCCACGACCCTGCGTCCGGACGATCGGCGCATCTATGTGTTCCTCGACAGCGAATTCACGAGCCTGGTGCGGCCGGAACTGATCAGCATCGGGGCGGTGGCCACCGACGCCACGGCCTTCTACGCCGAGGTCCGCGGCTGGAGCGCGGAACGCTGCAGCGACTTCGTGCGCCAGGTCGTGATGCCGCTGCTCGATGGCGACGCCGTCGCGCACGATGTGGCCGCGGACGCCTTCATCGCCTGGCTCGACGAGCGCACGGGGCGGGCGCCGACGACCATCGTCAGCGACTCCGGCTTCGACCGCTGGGCGCTGGCCGAGCTGCTCGGCCACGAGGACCTGCCCGCGGGCGTCGAGTGGAAGCGCGTTGCGGTCGCCTATGAGGAACTGGACAACGCCGTCGGCAACCTGGGGCTGCGCCGGCATCACGCGCTCGACGACGCCCGCGCCTTGCGGCACCTGCTGCTGAATCCGGGCGGTGAGAGCGGCGCCGACCAGGGTCCCGGCTAGGGGTCGCTCACTCGGCCGTCGTCGGGTCGATCATCGACCGAACGCGCGAGACGCGATTGGCGGGAAAACCGCCCAGGCGCGCATGCTCGCGAACGGCCTCTTCGCTGGGGGCGACGTACACGCAGTAGATCTTGTCGTCCGTGACGAAGCTCTCGACCCACTGGATCTGCGGTCCCATCGCGTTGAGCACTCCGCACGACTTCTGCGAGATACCGTGCAGATCGGCGGCGGACAGGTTTCCGGCGCCGGGAATTTCCCGCTCGATGACGAACTTGGGCATGAGACGTCCTTCCTTTGGTCATCCGGGTAAGCGAAGCGCACCCGGGGGAGTGGGCCATCGTACGGGGCGCCCGTGCGACTGCCAACGGATCTTTCCGCGTGAGATGGATTGCCGCGGGAGCGCTTCTTGCGCAGGCAATGGCATCGCCCTCCATGTCACCCGCAGGAATGAAGCAGCTCCGGACCGGAATCCGGACCCCGCTCAAGGGGGCCGCCACCGCATTCATGGAAGACTACGCGCCGAGCATGGGCGCGGCGCTCGCCGACTACACGATGTCCTCGATCGCGCCGCTGCTGTTCCTCGTCATCCTGCTGGCGGGGCTGGTCTTCGGTGAGGAGGCGGCACGGGGAGAAATCTTCGCCCAGCTGCGGGGCCGGATGGGCGATCAGGGCGCCAGCGCCATCCAGACCATGGTGCAGAGTGTCAGGGAAGCGGCGACGGGTGCGATCGGGACGCTCATTGGCGTCGGCTGCCTGCTGATGGCGATCCTCGCGCGCCTTCGAATGATGCCGCCGAGCGAAACCTCGCGGCGATTGCGCTGGCGTTCGGGCTGATCCCCAGGGTTCATGCCGCTTTCGGCTCGTTCTTCCAGGCGCCGCGGATGTTGAGCGCGGCGAGCGCGAACTGCAGTGCGACCAGCGCCCGGGCGGACGTGTGCCAGCCCCAGGCGATCCGCAGCACGTTGCCCACAAGGAAGCACCAGAGGCCCACGGCCCGGCTCCGCTTGGACATCGAAGCGACCAGCCAGGCCGCAAGGCCGGTGACGACCATGGCGGGCCATTGAATGAGATCGAGCAGTTCCACCGCGCGTCCTTCCAGTGACGATCCGCCGGTGAAGCAAGCGGCTGGCCGAGACTGGTGACGGTCGGTCAGGGCCGGCGGCAGTCGAGCACGGCGGCCCCACGGACCCGTCCGCTGCGCAAGGCATCCAGAGCGGCGTTGGCCTCGTGCAGCGGAAAGACTTCGACGACGGTGCGAACGGGGACCTGGGCGGCCAGGGCAAGGAAGTCTTCGCCATCCTTGCGGGTGAGGTTCGCGACCGAGCGGATGACTCGCTCGCCCCACAGGATCTCGTAGGGAAACGCCGGGATGTCGCTCATGTGGATGCCCGCGCAGACTACGACGCCGCCCTTGCGCGTGTGGCGCAGCGCCGCGGGCACGAGTGCTCCGACCGGCGCGAAGATCAGGGCCGCGTCGACATCGGTCGGCGGAGCGTCGTCAGAGCCGCCGGCCCATGCGCAGCCCAGCAGGCGCGCGAACGCCTGTCCGTCGCGATCCTCGGGCTTCGTGAAGGCATACACGGTCCGCTTCTGCCAGACGGCGACCTGTGCGATCAGGTGGGCGGCGGCGCCGAAGCCGTAGATGGCGAGCTGCTGCGCATCGCCCGCCATCGCGAGCGCGCGGTAGCCGATGAGGCCGGCGCACAGCAGCGGTGCGGCGTGTGCGGCATCGAAGTCCGCCGGCAGACGAAAGCAGTAGTCGGCGTTCGCCACGGCATGGTCGGCGTAGCCGCCATCGCGCGAGTAGCCGGTGAACTGCGGCGCGTCGCAGAGGTTCTCCCGGTGCGTCAGGCAGTACGGGCAGACGCCGCAGGTCGCACCGAGCCACGGGATCCCGACCCGGTCGCCGATGGCGAAAGCCACGACGCCGGACCCGAGCGCTTCGACGCGACCGACGATCTCGTGACCAGGCACGAGCGGCAGGTGCGGGTGCGCGAGTTCGCCGTCGACGATGTGAAGGTCCGTGCGGCACACTCCGCAGGCGTCGACGCGAACCAGTACTTCGTGTTCGCCGGGGACCGGGATCTCGCGCTCGACCATCGTCAGCGGCGTGTGGGGCGCGGTCAGCACCATCGAGCGCGAGCGGACGGTCATGGAGCGGCCCCGGCAAGTTCCGCGCACGCGGCGGCTGGAATGAAGATCAGCAGCCCGTCGCGCCGTGCGCGGCGCGCCAGTTTCAGCAACGCCTTGTCCTTGGTGACCAGCCAGTCCGCGCGTGCCGTGTAGGCGAGGTCGAGAAACTTCTGGTCGTGGGGATCGGTGCAGGCGATGGGTGCCGGGAACACGCGGTCGACGGGTGTGGCCAGCCGGTCCCACTCCCGCAGCGCGCCGAAGCGCGCTTCGGCTGGGAGGTCGAACGCCTCGCGCAGGATCACCTGCGTCAATTCGTCGACGCTGTCGCCGCTGCGCAGGGCGTTCACCCGCCCGTCCTCCAGCGCGGCCCGCAGCGGCCTGGCCACGGGATCGTCGAACACCCAGAAGTCGAGCAGCACGTTGGTGTCGATCACCGCGCGCGGATGGACCGGTTTCATTGCAGGTCGAGCGCGTGGTTCGTCAGTTGCTCGAGGGTCACCACGTCGAGCGCGCGTTCGTGCGTGGCGAGCAGCCACACCGGCGGCGCGACACCCGCATCGAACGCCTCCTTCCACCGCAACACGCACACGCACCAGCGGTCGCCCGCCTTCAGCCCCGGAAACATGAACTCGGGTCGTGGTGTGACGAGGTCGTTGCCGCGCGCCCGCGAGAAGTCGAGGAACGCCTGGCTCATGCGGGCGCACACCGTGTGCGAAGCGAGGTCCTGGGGTCCCGTGTGGCAGTACCCGTCGCGATAGAAACCGGTGGCCGGCGAATCGCAGCAGCAGAGCAGTTCGCCGCCCAGAACGTTGCGGGCCGACGATCCTCCCTTGCGAGCGTCACGCATGACTTCGGGCCCGAACCCTCAGCGCGATGCGGACGCGGGCAGCTTGTCGGCCACCGTTTCCAGCCAGGGAACGAGTTCGTCGAGCGCGGTGGTCAGCGCGCGGCTCAGGGCATCCACTGCGCCCCGCGCGTCTTCCTGCGCGACCGGCGCGCTGGCCTGGAAACTGCGCCGCGCGACCAGCGTGCGGGTCGAGCGGTCGACGAGTTCGGCCGTGAGCTGCAGCCTGCCGCGCGCGCCTGCCGTGTCGTGCACGAGTTCATCCACCGTGACGCTCAGCGCGAGGTCGCCGCCGACACCGCGGCCGAGTTCCGCCACGGAGGCAAACGCGCCGCGCGCCTCGATCCGGCGCGTCAGCAACTGGACGATGCGATTCGACGGACGTTCCGCCCACGACGCGTACTGATACAGCGCCCGTTCCTGCGCCGACCTGGAGTAAGCCATCGAGAACGAGTCGCCGATGCCGATGGACGGCATCGCCGCGACGATCAGCGACCGTGGCACGGTCCGCTTCGCGGGCGGCGGCGGGGGTGCGAGATCCTCGAGGCGGTACTGCACCTGCAGGTTGCTTTCGCTGTTGCCGATGCCGACGCTGATGCAGCCGGCGAGCAGGGCCGATGAGGTGGCCAGAGCGAGTGCGGCGCGTCGCGTGATGACGTTCATTCTCCGGGCCCTCGCTGCTTCTGGCTCGCGCCGAGCAGGGCCGCGCGGGGATCCTGCAGGCGGTCGAGCACGCGGTTCATCGAGTCCACCGTGCGCCGCAGTTCGATTACCGCGGAGGTCAGCTGGTCCTCGGTGGTGTTGGCGGCGCTGCCGAAGTCGCGCGACAGCGTGGCGACCTGCTTCTCGATCGAGATTGCCGCCGCCGAGATGTCCTTCAGCGTCTGTTCGGTCTGGCGGATCGTCGGCGAGAGGTCGTTGCCTGCCGTTTCGACGGAGCGCGAGATGCGGGTGCTCGCCGCGCCGATGTCGGCCATCGCGCCGCTCATGGCCGACATGGTCTTGTCGAGCTCGGTCAGCCGCGCGTTCAGGCCGGCAGTGAGCTTGCGCAGGTTGTCGAGCGTCTCCGTGAAGGCGACCCGGTTGCGCGGCTTCAGGACGTCGTTCAGGCTCTCCAGCGTCTCGGCGGCCATGTCGCCGAGCTGGTTCACCTTGCCGGCGATCGCATCGAGGTTCGACTCGCCCTCCGGGATCACGGGAAACCTCTGGTCGGCGCGGATCTCGGTCAGCGGCGGGCCGAGCGGCTCGGGCGTGATCAGGCTGACCTTCGCGATGCCCGTGACGAAGTTGCGGGTGACGATGGCAACCGTGTTGGTGCGCACGGGGGCGCGGCGGTCGGTCCGGACGTTGACTTTCACCCGGTTGATGTTCTCGGGCTGCAGCTGGTAGTCCTCGACGCGTCCGATCTTGATGCCGCGCATGTCGACGTCGGCCCCGAGTTGCAGCCCGTCCAGCGGCTGCCGCTCGAAGTAGATCGTGTAGTAGTTGAAGTCGGCTCGCGTCCCGGTGCGGTTGAGCCAGATGACGCCCGTGACCAGCGCGGCGACGAGAATCACCAGGGCCAGGCCGACATAGGTGTACTTGGATTCCGCTTCCATGGAGGGGATTCTAGGGCCTGCCAGCGCCCGAACCGCGGAGGATGGCAGCGCTCACGATGCCACCGTGGTGCGGACCGAGAAGTAGGACTGGATCCACGGGTCGTCGACCGCGAGGATCTCGCGCACGGTGCCGTCGGCAAGGACGGTGCCGCGCGCCAGCACGATGATGCGGTCGACCACCGTCAGCAGCGTGTCGAGGTCGTGCGTGACGAGGAACACGGTGATGCCGAGGTCGTCGACGAGCGAGCGGACCAGGGCATCGAATCCGCGGGCTGTGGTCGGATCGAGACCCGACGTGGGCTCGTCGAGAAACAGCACCTCGGGCTCGAGCGCCAGCGCGCGGGCGATGGCTGCGCGTTTGCGCATGCCGCCGGAAAGTTCGCTCGGCATCTTCTCGGCGGCGTCCGGGCCGAGGCCCGCCTGCGCGAGCCTCAGGGCGATCAGCGGCTGCAGGAGGGACGGCGGCACGGCGGCATGCTCGATGAGCGGAACCGCGACGTTCTGCGCGACCGTCAGCGAGGAGAACAGGGCGCCGTCCTGGAACATCATGCCGAAGCGCCTGCGCACCGCGTCCATCTGCTCGGGCGTGCTCGACCAGACATCGGCCCCGAGCAGACTGATGTTTCCGCTCGTGGGTCGCTGCAGGCCGATGATCTCGCGCAGCAGGACCGACTTTCCGGTGCCGCTGCCGCCGATCAGGGCGACAAGCGTTCCGCGCTTCACGTTGAAGCTGACGCCGTCGTGGACGGTCTGGTTGCCGAAGCGGGTGACGATGCCGTTGACCTCGATGACGTTGTCGTCGTGCCCCATCAGATGCCCAGCTCCTGATAGAACACGGCGAAGGCGGCGTCGAGGAGGATCACCGAGACGATGCTCTGCACGACCGTGGACGTGGTCGCCATGCCGACCGCGCGCGTGTCGCGCTCGACCGTCATGCCCATGTGGCAGCCGATGACGGCGATCGCCAGCGCGAACACCGGCGCCTTCGACAGGCCGACATACACATGGGAAATGTCGAGCGCCTCGCGCAGCCGCTCGAGAAAGGTCTGCGGGGTGATGTCGAGCATCGGCTCGGCGATCAGCATGCCGCCGAAGAGGCTCATCACGTCGCCGATGAAGACCAGCAGCGGCATGGCGACCATCAGCGCGAGCACGCGCGGCAGGACGAGCACATCGAGCGGTGACAGGCCGAGCGTGCGGATGGCGTCGGTCTCTTCGGTCAGGCGCATCGAGCCGAGCTGCGCCGTGAAGGCCGCTCCCGAGCGGCCCGCGACGATGATGGCGACGATGATCGGTGCGAACTCGCGCGTCGCGCCGATCCCAACGCCGTCGACGACGAAGATGTTCGCCCCGTACTGCTTGGCCTGCAGGCCAAGCAGGTAGGTAACGACGACCCCGATCAGCAGGGTGACGAGCGCCACGACCGGGATCGCGTTCAGGCACACCTGCTCGAACTGCGCGGACAGCTCGCGCACGCGGAGCCGCTTCGGACGAAACGGAATGGCGAGAAGACCGAGGACGGACGCGCCGAGAAACGCCAGGTGACCGTGGGCCATGCGGGCGACGTCGTTGGCGCGTCGGCCGGTCGATTCGAGCAGGCGTTCCCGCCGATGCGGCGGCAGCTCGGGCGCCGCTTCCATGCGGTGCCGCACCTGGTCGATGATGCGCGCGTCATTGGGGGCGAGGCCCGTCCACTCGACTCCGGGCGGCAGGTGGGAAAGCAGCGCGAGCGCGGCGGCACTGTCGAGTTCCACGAGCTGGGCGCCGTCGACGACGAGCCGGGGGGGCAGCTGCAAGGCGCGGAGTTCGGCGTCGATGGCGGCGATCGCGGCCAGCCGCCAGGCGCCCGCAAGGCGCAATACCGTGGCCCCCGAAGCCTCGGGGGCGCGCTCTAGGTGCGCGCGCGGACGGATATCACGCGGGGCGTCGTTCATGGAGGCGCACGGTAGAACGTCGATCGAGGGTAGCACGCGACCGCGTCCCGGGCACCGCGAGCGCGCCGAGCGGCATGGTCGTCAGCGGGAGGTCGGTGCGGGTGACGCCGGCGTCGTCGGCGACGAGTGCTGCGAAGGCACGCAGGTGCTCACGACCATCACCCCAATCAGCGCGAGCGCCAGAAGCGGCCATGCCGTCGCCCAAGGTCCTCCGGTGTCCCGGCGCCCCTGTATCGCAGGCGGTTCGGCGTCGTCGGCATGCTCGTGCTTGTGCTCCATGAACAGCTCCAGAAAACGAACAACCGCCGCGCTGCGGCGGCGGTTGCGTTGGCCTGCTTCCGATCAGGCAGCCGGCCCTCCCGGACGGCGGCGACGCGCGGCCCAGCCGCGTCGCCTTCCGTCGTCTCCCGCCCCTTCAGGCGGCGAGCAGTTGCCTCAGGACGTACGGCAGGATGCCGCCGTGCTTGTAGTACTCGACTTCGATCGGCGTGTCGATGCGCAGCTTGACCGGGATCTGCTTCTCGCCGTCCTTGCCGAACACCAGCAGCATCAGGTTCATCTGCGGGCGCAGTTCGCCTTCGATCTCGACATCGAACATTTCGTCGCCACGCAAGCCGAACGTCTCCACGCCTTCGCCGGGCATGAACTGCAGCGGCAGCACGCCCATGCCGACCAGGTTGCTGCGGTGGATGCGCTCGAAGCTCCTGGCGATCACCGCCTTGACGCCGAGGAGTTGCGTGCCCTTGGCCGCCCAGTCGCGCGACGAGCCGGTGCCGTATTCCTCCCCGCCGAAGACAACCGTCGGAACGCCGTCCTTCATGTAGCGCATCGCGGCGTCGTAGATCGGCATCTGCTCGCCGGAGGGCTGGTGCACCGTGATGCCGCCCTCGACGCGGGAGCCGTCCGCTTTCGGCGGGACCATCAGGTTCTTGATGCGCACGTTCGCGAACGTGCCGCGCATCATCACTTCATGGTTGCCGCGGCGCGAACCGTAGGAGTTGAAGTCGCCCTTCGGGACCTTGTGCTCGATCAGCCAGCGGCCGGCCGGCGAGGTGTCCTTGATCGACCCGGCGGGCGAGATGTGGTCGGTCGTGATCGAGTCGCCGAAGATGCCGAGCGCGCGCGCGGCACGCACGCCGTTGTCGGTCGGCTTCGGCTTCATCGTGAAGCCGTCGAAGAACGGCGGCCTGGCGATGTAAGTGGACGTCGGCCACGTATAGACCTGGCCCGAAACGCTGCCGACCTTCTTCCACAGTTCGCCCGGGTCGGCCTTGACCTTGCCGTAGTTGGCCTCGAAGGCCTTCGGGTCCATCGCGAAGCGCATCAGCGCATGCACCTCCTCGGACGTCGGCCAGATGTCGCCGATCCAGACATCCTTGCCGTTCTTGCCCTTGCCGAGCGGCTCGGTCATGACGTCGACCAGCATCGAGCCGGCGATCGCGTAGGCGACGACCAGCGGCGGCGAGGCAAGGAAGTTGGCCTTCAGGTTCGGATGGATCCGGGCCTCGAAGTTGCGGTTGCCGGACAGGACCGCGGCGCACACGAGTTCGTTCTTCGTGATGGTTTCGTTGATCTCCGGCGACAGGTCGCCGGCGTTGCCGATGCAGGTCGTGCAGCCGTAGGCCGCCACCGCGAAGCCCAGTTTCTCGAGGTACGGCAGCAGGCCGGTCTTCTCGAGGTACTCGGTGACGATGCGCGAACCGGGCGCCAGCGACGTCTTGATGTGGGGCTTGACCTTCAGTCCCGCCTCCACCGCCTTCTTGGCGAGCAGGCCTGCCGCGAGCA
This sequence comes from uncultured beta proteobacterium, assembly GCA_963726405.1. Classification (GTDB taxonomy): domain Bacteria; phylum Pseudomonadota; class Gammaproteobacteria; order Burkholderiales; family Burkholderiaceae_F; genus JAOUJD01. The sequence continues at coordinate 54,906 of CAVSCF010000003.1, forward strand.
GCACGCCCGGGTTGGAGGTGTTGGTGCACGAGGTGATCGCGGCAATCAGGACGTCGCCGTCGGCGATCGACACGCCATGGACATCGGCTTCCCGTTCCGGCTTCACGAGCGGACGATTTGATCGTCATTTCGGCAAGGTCGCGTGCCGCGCCGGCGGGGCCGTCCGCCGCCTTGCGCTCGGCGCGTCCGTGGTCACCGACCGGGAACCGCTGCTTGAGGCGCGCGGCCGGCTGGTTGAAGCCATTCTCCGCGGTGGGCTTGGAAAAGAGCGAGGCGAACTGCTTCTTGACGTTACCGATCTCGATGCGGTCCTGCGGACGCTTCGGCCCGGCGAGCGACGGCGCGACTGACGACAGGTCGAGGTTCAGCACGGTCGAGTAGTCGATCGAACCTGCCTTCGGCACGCCAAACAGGCCCTGCGCGCGGAAGTAGGCCTCGAACGCGGCGATCTCGTCCGCGGTGCGGCCGGTGCCCTCGAAGTAGGCGATCGTCTTCTCGTCGACGGGGAAGAAGCCCATCGTGGCGCCGTACTCGGGGGCCATGTTCGCGATGGTCGCGCGGTCGGGCAGGGCGAGGGTCGTCGTGCCTTCGCCGAAGAACTCGACGAACTTGCCGACCACCTTGGCCTTGCGCAGCATCTCGGTGATGGTCAGCACGAGGTCGGTCGCAGTGACGCCTTCGCGCAGCTTGCCCTTCAGCTGCACGCCGACGACATCCGGAGTCAGGAAGTACACCGGCTGGCCGAGCATGCCGGCCTCGGCTTCGATGCCGCCCACGCCCCAGCCCACCACGCCGATGCCGTTGATCATGGTCGTGTGGCTGTCGGTGCCCACCAGCGTGTCCGGGTAGTACACGCCGTTCTTCCTGTGGACGCCGCGCGCCAGGTACTCCAGGTTCACCTGGTGCACGATGCCGAAGCCCGGAGGGACCACGCCGAACGTGTCGAAGGCCTGCATGCCCCACTTCATGAATTCGTAGCGCTCGCGGTTGCGCTGAAACTCGAGCTTCATGTTGAGGTCGAGCGCGCTCTTGTCGCCGTAGTGGTCGATCATCACCGAGTGGTCGACCACCAGGTCGACCGGCACCAGCGGTTCGATCGTCTTCGGGTTCTTGCCCATCGCCTCGGCGACGTTGCGCATCGCCGCGAGGTCGGCCAGCAGCGGCACGCCCGTGAAGTCCTGCAGCACGACACGCGCGACGACGAAGGGAATCTCGTCCACGCGATCGCCGGTCGGCTTCCAGTTGGCGAGCTGGCGCACGTGCTCCTCGGTCACCTTGATGCCGTCGCAGTTGCGCAGCACGGACTCGAGGACGATGCGGATGGAAACCGGCAGGCGCGAGACCTTGCCGACGCCGGCCTTCTCGAGCGCCGCCAGGCTGTAGTACTTGCCTTTCTTGGCGCCGATCGTGAAGTCCTGCAGGGAGTTGAACAGGTTGTGTGCCATCGATTTCTCCGGAATCTTTTGGTCGGTTCTCAGTTCACCATCGTGTCGCCGGGCGCGTCGGCCGGCGTTGCATCGGTCGCGGCGCTGCCGACGCGCCGCGTGTGCGTCCGCGGACGCCTGCTGCCCATGTCTCCACCCGTCCTTCCCTCTCCGACGGCGTGTCCACGGGCGGGCGTTGGTCGCACGCGTCGTTCACGCGACGCGTGTCGACCAGCGCCTTGCTCACATCTCGATCGACGAACGATCGACGTTCAGCCAAGCAGGTGCTTCACGCCGTCGCGCTCTTCGAGCAGTTCCTTCAGCGTGTTGTCCATCTTGCCGCGCGAGAAATCGTCGATGGCGAGGCCCTTGACCACTTCGTACCGGCCGCCGGCGCAGGTGCACGGCACGCCGTAGATGATTTCCTCGGGCACGCCGTAGCCGCCGTCGGAAGGCACGCCCATCGTGACCCAGCGGCCGTTGGTGCCGGCCACCCAGTCACGCATGTGGTCGATCGCCGCGTTCGCCGCCGACGCCGCGGACGACAGGCCACGCGCCTCGATGATCGCGGCGCCGCGCTTGCCGACCGTCGGCATGTAGGTGTCGCGGTACCAGGCCTGGTCGACCATCGGGGCGGCGGGCTGGCCGCCGATCGTCGCGAAGCGGATGTCCGGGTACATGGTCGGCGAGTGGTTGCCCCACACGACCAGCTTCTCGATCGAGGCGACCGGCTTGCCGGTCTTGGCGGCCAGTTGCGACAGCGCGCGGTTGTGGTCGAGCCGCATCATCGCGGTGAAGTTGCCCTTCGGCAGCGACGGCGCCGATTTCATCGCGATGTACGCGTTGGTGTTCGCGGGGTTGCCGACGACCAGCACCTTGACGTTGCGGCTGGCAGCCTTGTCGAGCGCCTTGCCCTGCGCGGTGAAGATCTGCGCGTTGGCGGCGAGCAGGTCCTTGCGCTCCATGCCCGGGCCACGCGGACGCGCGCCGACGAGCAGGGCGATCTCCGTGTCCTTGAACGCGCTCGCCGGGTCGCTGTGCGCTTCCATGCCCGCGAGCAACGGGAAGGCGCAGTCGTCGAGTTCCATCATCACGCCCTTGAGGGCCTTCTGCGCCTTCTCGTCAGGAATCTCGAGCAGTTGCAGGAAGACCGGCTGGTCCTTGCCCAGCATCTCTCCCGACGCGATACGGAACAGGATGGAATAGCCGATCTGGCCGGCGGCACCGGTGACGGCGACGCGGACGGGCGCTTTACTCATGATGATGGTCTCCGAAGGAAGGACGGCAAGGTGCGTCTGCGTGTCCGCGAGTCGAGCGGCAAGAGCGGGGAACAGAGGGCACGATTCTTGTGCAGCGCAAGCCGGACGAGTTTACTTCCGTGAATTCGCGAATTCTTTGAGCCAGACCACCTTCCCGTGTCGGGATTCGGTCTGTTTGCGTTACCGCATGAAGCACTGCTTGATCGATACCCTAAATCTTATATAAGACATATGATTTAATCCAGCTCATGCATACGAGCTTGTGATGAAATCGCAACCATGATTGATGAACGCGCGGTCGACACGCCGCGGGCCGGGCGTCCCGCGGTCTTTTCGCCGCTGTATCAGCAGATCAAGGACTTGCTGGTGCAGAGCCTGGAGCGGGGCGAGTGGAAGCCGGGCGAGCTCATACCGAGTGAAATCGAACTCGCCGCGCGCTTCCAGGTGAGTCAGGGCACGGTGCGCAAGGCGGTCGACGAACTGGCGGCCGAGCACCTGGTGATCCGCCGGCAGGGCAAGGGAACGTTCGTCGCGACTCACCACGAGGCGAGGGCGCAATACCGCTTCCTGCGCGTGGTGCCGGACGAGGGCGACCCGGTTCCGGCCGTGAGCCGGGTGATCGAATGCCGGCGCGTGCGCGCGCCTGCGGACGTCGCGCGGCTGCTCGACGTGCGGGCGGGGGAACCGCTCGTGTACATGCGGCGGCTGCTGACGTTCGACGGCACCCCGGTCGTGCTCGACGACATCTGGCTGCCTGGCGCCATCTTCAAGGGGCTCACGGCGGAGCGGCTGGCGGAATACAAAGGTCCACTCTATGGTCTCTTCGAAACGGAGTTCGGCACGCGGATGATCCGCGCGGAGGAGCGCCTCCGTGCGGTGGCCGCCGAACCGGAAGCGTCGAAACTCCTGCAGATAGCGCCGGGCGACCCGCTGTTGCTGGTGGAGCGTGTTTCGTATACCTATGGCGAGCGTGCGGTCGAGGTGCGACGCGGCCTCACGGTCACGACCCGCCACCATTACCGCAACACCCTGACCTGATTTGGTCGGCGTCCGCAAATCGTTCAAAATACAAAGTCACTCTACGGGCCACATGAAGAGCACAACCGGATGAGCACTCCTGCTGCCGCGCCAAGAACAAACCGCCCCGAGTTCCGCAACATCCACGTTTCGCAGATCCTTCGATACCGCATGCCGCCACCGGCGATGGTGTCGATCATGCACAGGATCAGCGGCGCCGCGCTGTTTCTTGCGCTGCCGTTCCTGCTCTGGATGTTCGATCTCAGCCTGATCTCGGAGACCAGTTTCGAACGCATGGCGACGGTGGCCTCGGGCTGGGTGGTGAAGCTCGCGCTGCTGTTCCTGATCTGGGCCTTCCTTCATCACTTCGTCGCAGGCATCCGCTATCTGGTACTCGACCTGCACGTCGGGCTGGAGCGGCTGCAGGCGCGCAAGAACGCGCTCGCGGTCTTTGCGATCAGCCTTCCGCTGACGCTGGTCGCGGCGCTGAAACTGTTCGGAGCGTTCTGATGGGCTTCGCGAACCCCAATGCCGGCATCGGCACCAAGCGCCTCGTCGTCGGCGCGCACTTCGGCGCGGGCAGCTTCCTGCTGCAGCGCCTGACCGCACTGATCCTGGTCGTCTTCGTTGCGATCCTCGCGGTGCGCCTCGTCGCGACCGGAACGCTTGATTACGTCGCGTGGGCGTCCCTCTTCGTGCCGATGTGGATGAAGGTCCTCACGCTGGTCGCGATTCTTGCGCTGCTGTATCACGCGTGGATCGGCGTGAAGGACATCTGGATGGACTACGTGAAGCCGGTGTGGCTGCGCCTGACCCTGCAGACGCTCACCGCCCTGTGGCTGCTGGCCTGCGCTGTATGGTCGGTGCAGATTCTGTGGAGAGTGTGAGCATGGCTGCTTCGAAAGTCGCGCGCCGTCGCTTCGACGCCGTCATCGTGGGGGCCGGCGGTTCGGGCATGCGCTGCTCGCTGCAGCTGGCGAACGCCGGGCTCAACGTGGCCGTGCTGTCCAAGGTGTTCCCGACCCGGTCGCACACCGTTGCCGCGCAGGGCGGCATCGGCGCGTCGCTCGGAAACATGACCGAGGACAACTGGCTCTGGCACATGTTCGACACCGTCAAGGGTTCCGACTATCTCGGGGACCAGGACGCCATCGAATTCATGTGCCGCGAGGCGCCGAAGGTGGTGTACGAGCTCGAGCACTTCGGCATGCCGTTCGACCGCAATCCCGACGGCACGATCTATCAGCGCCCCTTCGGCGGCCATTCCGCCAACTTCGGCGAGAAGCCGGTCCCGCGCGCGTGCGCGGCGGCCGACCGGACCGGGCACGCATTGCTGCATACGCTGTACCAGCGCAACGTGGCTTCGCGCACCCAGTTCTTCGTCGAGTGGATGGCGCTGGACCTGATCCGCAATTCGGACGGCGACGTCGTGGGCGTCATCGCCATCGAGATGGAAACCGGCGAGCCGATGATCTTCGAGTCGAAGGTCACGGTGCTCGCCACGGGCGGGGCGGGGCGCATCTTCGACGCCTCGACCAACGCGTACATCAACACGGGCGACGGGCTGGGGCTCGTGGCCCGGTCGGGAATTCCCCTCGAGGACATGGAGTTCTGGCAGTTCCACCCGACGGGTGTGGCCGGTGCGGGCGTGCTGATCACCGAAGGCGTGCGCGGCGAGGGCGGCATCCTGCTGAACTCGAAGGGGGAGCGCTTCATGGAGCGCTACGCGCCGACGCTGAAGGACCTGGCTCCGCGCGATTTCGTGTCGCGCTCGATGGACCAGGAGATCAAGGAAGGGCGGGGCTGCGGGCCGAACAAGGACCATGTCCTGTTGAAGCTCGATCACCTCGGCGCCGAGACGATCATGAAGCGCCTGCCGTCGATCCGCGAGATCGCGATCACGTTCTCGAACGTGGATCCGATCCGCGAACCGATTCCGGTCGTGCCGACGATCCACTACCAGATGGGCGGCATCCCGTCGAACTATCACGGCCAGGTGGTCGCGCCGAAGGACGGCAATCCGAACACGGTTGTGAACGGGCTGTATGCGATCGGCGAGTGCGCCTGCGTTTCGGTGCACGGCGCCAACCGCCTCGGCACCAACTCGCTGCTGGACCTGCTCGTGTTCGGGCGCGCCGCGGGCAACCACATCGTCGAGCAGGGTTTCCAGAAGCAGGGCCACCGGACGTTCCCGGCGGACGGCGGCGACCGGACGCTCGCTCGCCTCGCAACGCTCGACGCGCGCGACAAGGGCGAGCGCGTGCAGGACGTGGCCAACGGGATCCGCAAGGCGATGCAGGCGCACTGCGGCGTGTTCCGGACCGCGTCGCTGCTCGACGAGGGCGTCCGCCGGATCAACGAACTCTCCGAACGCGCGCAGCACGTGGCCATCGCCGACAAGTCGAAGGTGTTCAACACCGCGCGCATCGAGGCGCTCGAACTGGAAAACCTGGTCGAGACGGCCCGCGCGACGGTGGTTTCGGCGGCTGCGCGCACCGAGAGTCGGGGCGCGCACGCCCGCGACGACTTCCCCGAGCGGGACGACGCCAAGTGGCTGCGGCACTCGCTGTTCTATTCCGAGGGCAGCCGGCTGGACTACAAGCCCGTGAACATGAAACCGCTGACGGTTCCGACGTTCGAACCGAAGAAACGGACGTTCTAGCCGGCGCGCAAAAGTGAAAACCTACTTTTGCGCGGATCTAGTTTGAAAAAGATCGCTGGCGGAGCCAGTCGATCTTTTTGAGAGCAATTGCGACGCGCGCCGTGTCTCCCTCGCGGCGCCTGGTCTGAAAAGAGGAAGTTGATGACTGCCAACAGCAATGTCGAGACGAGCGCGGTGGCCGGGACGGCTGCCGGGGCGCGGACGGTCCGGTTCGAGATCTATCGGTACGACCCGGACAAGGACGCGCGGCCGTACATGCAGACGCTCGAGGTGAAGCTGGACCCGAACGACAAGATGCTGCTCGACGCGCTGATGCGCATCAAGAGCGACTTCGACGACAGCGTGTCGTTCCGCCGCAGCTGCCGGGAGGGCGTCTGCGGGTCCGATGCGATGAACATCAACGGCAAGAACGGGCTGGCGTGCATCACGAACCTGCGCGACCTGAAGGAGCCGATCGTCCTGAAGCCGCTGCCCGGGCTGCCCGTGATCCGCGACCTCATCGTGGACATGTCCCAGTTCTTCAAGCAGTACCACTCGATCAAGCCCTTCCTCATCAACGACACGCCGCCCCCGGAGACCGAGCGGCTGCAGTCGCCCGAGGAGCGCGAGGAGCTGAACGGGCTGTACGAGTGCATCCTGTGCGCGTGCTGTTCGACCAGCTGCCCCAGCTTCTGGTGGAACCCGGACAAGTTCGTGGGCCCGGCCGGCCTGCTGCAGGCCTACCGCTTCATCGCCGACAGCCGTGACCAGGCGACGAACGAGCGGCTGGACAACCTGAACGACCCGTATCGGCTGTTCCGCTGCCACACCATCATGAACTGCGTGGACGTCTGCCCGAAAGGCCTCAATCCCACCCGGGCGATCAGCAAGATCCGGGACATGCTGGTGCGGCGGGCGGTCTAGCCCCATGGCCGAACCGCCGGTCATCGGCGAGCTGGAACGCCGGCGGCTGCGGTGGCGGGCCCGGCGGGGCATGCTGGAAAACGACCTGATCCTCACCCGGTTCCTGGACCGGGAAGGCGACGGGCTGGACGTCACCGAGGTCCTCGCCCTCGAGGCGCTGCTGGACCTTCCGGACAACGAATTGATCGACCTTTTGCTGGCGCGCAAAGACCCGCAAGGTGCGCTGGACAACAATGCCGTGCGCAGCCTGCTAAAGCGGATGCGGACGACTTGAGATAACGTCAACCGGGGACGACAAGAAATGGCTCTTACTCCTTCGACCGAAAAGGCCACACTGACTTTCTCAGACGGCACGGCTCCCATGGACCTGCCGATCTACAAGGGCTCCGTCGGACCGGACGTCATCGACATCCGCGCCCTGTACGGCAAGACCGGCAAGTTCACGTACGACCCGGGCTTCCTGTCGACGGCGTCGTGCAATTCGACCATCACCTACATCGATGGCGACAAGGGCGAGTTGCTGTACCGCGGCTACCCGATCGAGCAGCTCGCCACCAAGTGCGACTTCCTCGAGACCTGCTACCTGCTGCTGTACGGTGAGCTGCCGAACGCCAAGCAGAAAGCGGACTTCGTCAAGCGCGTGACCAATCACACGATGGTCAACGAGCAGATGCAGTTCTTCATGCGGGGCTTCCGCCGCGACGCGCATCCGATGGCGGTCATGACCGGCCTGGTAGGGGCGCTGTCGGCGTTCTACCCCGATTCGATGAACCTGAACGACCCGTGGCAACGCGAGGTGTCGGCGATCCGCCTGATCGCCAAGATGCCGACGCTGGTCGCCATGGCGTACAAGTACACGGTCGGACAGCCGTACATGTACCCGCAGAACAACCTGTCCTACGCGGGCAACTTCATGCGGATGATGTTCGCCACGCCGTGCGAGGACTACAAGTCGAACGACGTGCTGGTCCGGGCCATGGACCGGATCTTCATCCTGCACGCCGACCATGAGCAGAACGCGTCGACGTCGACGGTGCGCCTGTGCGCGTCGTCCGGCACCAATCCGTTTGCGGCGATCGCCGCCGGCGTGGCGTGCCTGTGGGGCCCGGCACACGGCGGCGCCAACGAGGCCTGCCTCAACATGCTGTACGACATCCAGCGCCAGGGCGGCGTCGAGAAGATCGGCGACTTCATCGCCAAGGTGAAGGACAAGAACAGCAACGTCAAGCTGATGGGCTTCGGCCACCGGGTCTACAAGAACTACGACCCGCGCGCGAAGTTGATGCGCGAGACCTGCCACGAGGTGCTGACCGAACTCGGCCTGCACGACGACCCGCTGTTCAAGCTGGCGATGTCGCTCGAGAAGATCGCTCTGGAAGACGACTATTTCGTCAGCCGCAAGCTGTACCCGAACGTCGACTACTACTCGGGCATCGTGCAGAAGGCGATCGGCATTCCGGTGCCGCTGTTCACGGCCGTCTTCGCGCTGGCGCGCACGGTCGGCTGGATCGCGCAGTTGAACGAGATGATCGCGGATCCGGAGTACAAGATCGGCCGTCCGCGGCAGCTCTTCGTCGGCGCCAAGCCCCGCGACGTCAAGCCCATCGCGGAACGCTGAGCGCTCGGGCGGGGAAGAAGGCGGCGCCTCCGGGCGCCGTTTTCTTTTCAGTTGGTCATCCGCCCCATGTGGGCTGGCTCGATCACCAGCCGGTCGCCGTCGTGGCGCATCGGCATGGCGAACGCGAAGCGGTCGGCCTGCGCGCACAGATCGAGGTCGGCCGCGGGCAGGTGGGCGTAGTCGGGGTGGCCGAAGCGGCGGCCGAAGTCCGACTGCCGGACCCGTTCCTCGAAGGTCGCAAGCGCCGGCCGCATCCCGAGCAGATAGGACTCGATCAGGTCGGCGCACGCGTGGTCCTCGTCGCCGTCGCGGTCGGTCCACAGGCCGGTGATGACGAACGTGACGACCGCGGGCTCGAGCGCATGGATGTACTCGGCGGTGGCATGGGCACAGACGAGGCTGCCGGCCAGCACCTCGGAGGCATGATCGCAATCGATCAGCCCCCGGACGCCCCCGGCGCTGTATTCGATCAACGTGATGCCGGAGAGGTCGAGCGGCGCGATGCTGGCCGGTGAATTGCCGTAGTCGAGACCCGGAACGGCCCAGCCGCCGGCCTGTGCGCCGACGGTGATGGCGGGCGCATGGCGCTGCTTCAGGGGCTCGATCTCCTCGAGCGAGTGCGCGGCGATCATCGCGCGCGCTCCGGCTGCGAAGGCATAGGCCGCGGTGGAGAACGCACGCAGCACGTCGACGACGACAACCACGCCCTCCAGCTCGTGGCTGTGCGCGAGGTCAGAGCGTCGGATCTGCATCGCGACGCCCGGTGTGGCTACACCATGAACGGTTTCGCGCGCTCCAGCAGTTCCTCGAGTCCCGGCTCCTTCGGGTTCTTCGGCTTGCCGGGATGGATGATGGCCACCTGGCAGGCTTCGGCGGCCTCGATCATTTCGCGATACGTGCCGGCGTTGATGTCCTTGATGTACGCCTGCTTGTTGTCGTTGTAGCCGAACAGGCGGTCGTTGATGTTCTGGCACTCGTTGCAACTGGAGCACCGCGACGTCTCGATCCAGGCTTCATCCGGCGACGGTGCGGGAGCGGCCGCCGCTTCCGGTGCGGGGGCGGGCGCCTGGACCGCGGGCGGCGCGGCTTCGGCGGCAGGGGCCGGCGCGGTGGCGGACGCGGCAGCGCCGGCCGCCTGCTTCAGCGCATCGATTTCCTGCTGCTTCTGCGTTTCCCACGCGGCCTTTTCACGGGCCAGGGCCTCTGCGGCATGCGAGTTGTTGATGCCCCCATGCTCCTGCAGGCGGTGCCACAGCAACAGGCAGCGACGTGTCGCCTGGATGAGCTTTGCGTCAACGATCACCCGGTGCATGCGGTCGTTCTCGTCGACGGCGAGCACGTACGGGACGCGCTCTGCACCGTCGGTTTCGGTCAGGGCCAGCCAGTCGGCCACCGGCACCATCGCTGCCGTCCAGCGTTCACGCGGCACGACGGCGAAATGGTGCGCGTGGCGCTGGTCACTCAGCGCGAAATCGGCATAGGTGAAGCGGACCTGCTCGCGAACGCGCTGCACGTTCTCGTCGGCGTACTCGAATTCCTCGAGCGGCCAGTCGGCGTCCGGATTGCGGTTGTTCTCCAGCGAGAACCGGGTTGCCCAATTGGTGCCGGCGGTGGCGTCGTACGTGAACCCCGGATAGGCGCGCGACTTCATCGCCGCGGCGGCCGTCAGGTACGGCGGCAGCTGGCTCGCCTGATCCGGCGAACCGGAGAAGATGCTGAAGAGCGATGGGCCGCGGCAGGCCATGCCGCGCCGGACGCGGTCGCGCAGGGCGTAGAGGTTGGAACTGGTCGACTGCATCACGAACATGCCGCCCAGCCCCATCGCGGTGGTCGCCAGGCGGGCACTGCGCACGCCGAACGCGAAGTGGCCCTGGCCGATCGCGCTGTCCTCGAGCAGGTCGTTGTGCTGCACCAGCACCTTCACCGGCATGCCCGCGGACAGCATCTCCATCAGCGCGGCGTTTTCCGGCGCGCTGTTCCGATCCATCGGAATGCAGACGAGGTAATCGGGGAACTGCGCGAGATCGTCGGCGGTCAGCGCATTCTCGTCGAAGCGCTCGAAGAACGGGTCATGGTCGGCCTCGGCATAACCGCCGCGCGCCTCCAGTTCGGCGATCGCGATCGCCTTGACCACTTCCACCGCGCGCGGCAGCCGTGCGCGGTGGGCCTCGATCGCGGCGGCGCAGTTGTCGAACGTGAAGCCATACGGTTGCACCCCGGCCGCGGCACCCGCGGGACCCGGATAGAAGGGCTGGCTTCGCAGCACCGACAGCGCCCATTCGATCCGCTTCCGACGTGCCGCCGGCAACTCGTCCTTGGGAACGTTGCGCAGGACCAGTTTCGACATCGCCGAGAAATCGAACACGTCCGTATGCAGCGTTCCGAAGCCGGACTGCAGGGCCTGGGGCTGCTGGCCGGCCTGCGAATGCACGAACGCCGCGCGCAGGATGTCCGAGAGATTCTTCACGAGGTGGTCGGCGAGCTTGCGGAAGGCTTTCGCCTTGTCGGCATTCACGTTCTGCCATGCGCGCGTCACGAAGCGCTCGGTCAACGCGCGATCGCAGTCGATCAGCTCGCCGTCGACATGGAGACCGGCCGCTGCGCGCTTCAGTGTGTCGAGAGCGGTGTCGTCACGGCCCGCGGCCCGGCGCGCCGCCTCGGGCCACAGGGCCCTCAGCGTTCCGGTCGCGCCGCCCGCGATCAGCACGCGCAGTTCGCGCTCGAGTCGCAGCAATTGCTTGCGCAGGCGTTCGCCCTCGATGCCGCGCGGTGCCAGGTCCGCGATCAGTTCTCCGATCACCGACGACAGGGACTGCACGTACTGCTCGCCCGCGTCCCTTTCGAGCAGAACGACCGGGTAGTCGTACCGCAGCCGGGTCAGGTCGCGGTAGGCCGCGAGCAGGGCGGGGCGGAATCCAGCGGTCAGCGCGGCGAGTCCTTCGCCCGAGCGCTTGCCGGTCATGTGAAAGACCGTCTGGTCCTGGAACTTTGCAGCCATGTCCATTGCGGCGACCCTCGAGTGTCGGTGGCGATCAGGCGGCGCGCTGTGCGCGTTCCTCGTCCGGCCAGATCGTGAACTTGTCGAATTCCTTGTCGAGCCCGGCGCGGATGGCTTCGGCGGTGCGCGGTGCGCCCGCTCCGCGCAGGTCCTCGTAGCAGGGCACGTTCGGATCGTGGTACAGGATGCCGACGGGGATCGGGTCGATCGCCGATGCGATTTCGCGGGCCTGGTGGATGTTGAGCGGGTCGTGCTCGCGCTGGTTCTTGTAGATCCGGCTCGTTTCCGCGCTCGGCTGCAGCCCGTTCTTGTGCGTCAGCAGGAGCGTCTTGCTCGGGTCATGGAGCCACGGCTCGAAGACCGTCGGCAGCCACTCCGGGCAGCGCTGGATGATGCGCACGAACGAGAAGCCGCGGTGCTTGTAGGCCTTGGAAATGATGTCGTAGAGCATCTCGGGCATCCAGTCGACGCCCTGCGCCACGAACGAGGCGTTCTGCACGCCGAGGGTGACCAGCAGGGGATTCAGCGCCTCGAGCACGCTTCCCTTGGGTGTCGTGTTGCTCTTGGTGCCGATCGCGGACGTCGGGGACGCCTGCTTCTTCGTGAGCCCGTAGATCTGGTTGTCGTGCAGGATCACGGTCAGGTTCATGTTGTACCGGATCGCGTGGATCCAGTGCGCGGCGCCGATCGAGCAGCAGTCGCCGTCGCCCGTGTTGACGAACACGTTGAGGTCCGGCCGTGCCATCTTGACGCCCTCGGCCAGCGGGAACGCGCGGCCGTGGATGCCGTGGAAGCCGTAGGTCTTCATGTAGTGAGGGAAGCGGCTCGAGCAGCCGATCCCGGACACGAACACGGTGCGCTCCGGAGCGAGGTCCTCGTCCCGGCACAGGCGCTGGACCGCCGTGAGGATGGCGTTGTCGCCACACCCGCTGCACCAGCGCGGCACGCCGCCCTGGTAGTCCTCGAGGGTATGGTGTTCCTCGTGCAGCTTGATGATGTATTGGCTGAGTGCGGAGCCCATCGTCTACTTCCCTTTGCTCGAGTTCATTCGGCCAGCTTGGCCCGGAGGGCCTGGGTCACCTGGCCCGGCTTGATTGGCTGGCCCTTGGCCTCGGTCCAGCAGTCGATGTCGACGAGGGTCCGTGCCCGCAGCATCATCGCGAGTGGCGCGTAGCGGCGGTTTTCCTCGTCGATCACTTCGTCTTCGTCGGGGCGGTCGGCCCAGGTGCCCTCGACCGTCATCACCTTCTTGAAGCGCTTGAAGATGTCCTTGATGCCGGATGGCATCGGCTGGATGAAGCGCATCTGCAGCGCGGAGACCTTCAGCCCCTCGTCGCGCAGGCGCTGCACGGCTTCCTCGATGACGCCCTGCGTGCTGCCCCAGCCGACCACGAGCAGGTCGCCCTCGGGGTCGCCGTAGACCGACGGCGTCTTCAGCGTCTTCTGCAGAGTCGCGAGCTTCAGGCTGCGCATGCGCAGCCCTTCCTCGTTGATGATCGGGTCGTAGGCGACCTTGCTCATGCGGTCGTGCGCGAGGCCGGTCACCGTGTGCATTCCGTTCGGCTGGCCGGGCGAGAAGCGGCGGGCGATGCCCGTGATCTTGTCCCAGTCGTACGGCTTGGCGCCTTCCGGCAGCGGCGACTGGTCGATCGGCGGCGCCAGCCATTCGTCGTTGAACGCGGGCCGGGTGAACGGCTGCTGCGCGGTGGCCAGGCTGGCGTCGGTCAGGACGACGACCACCATGTTGAACGTCTCGGCGATCTTGCGCGCGGTGATCATCGAGTAGAAGCAGTCCTCGATGCTCGTCACGGCGAGGACGACCTTCGGTGCATCGCCGTGGCTGCCGTAGATCGAGGTCAGCAGATCGGCCTGCTCGACCTTGGTCGGCTGCCCGGTCGAAGGACCGCCGCGCTGCACGTTGACGACGACCAGCGGAATCTCTGCCATCACCGCGAGACCGATGCCTTCCTGCTTCAGCGAGTAGCCCGGCCCCGAGGTGATCGTCACCGCGCAGCGGCCCGCGTAGGAGGCGCCGATCGCGAAGGCGCACGCGGCGATCTCGTCTTCCGCCTGGTGCACGATGCCGCCGACCTTCTCGAAGCACTCCGACAGGTAGTGGGACGCCGACGTCGCCGGGGTGATGGGGTACATCGCGCAGATGTCCATCCCGGACGCGATGACGCCGAGCGCGATGGCCGTATTGCCGTTGACCACGATCTGCGGCACCTTGGCCCGCTCCGCCGGGATCTCGAACTTGAAGTCGAGGTTGGTGTCGGCCCAGGCCAGTCCGGCTTCCATCAGCCGCACGTTGGAGTCGATGACCTTCTGGTCCTTCTTGCCGAAGGTCAGCGCGATCTGGTCGCGCGCCAGTTGCAGGTCGAGGCTGTAGATGCTGCACAGCACGCCCAGAACGAACATGTTCTTGCCGCGCCGCGCATCGCTCATCAGCGCCCGGCACTCCTTCTCGAGCGGCAGGTCGATGACGCGGAAGCCCGCCTCCTTGAGGGACTTCAGCGTGTCCTTGTACGCCTTGGCCGTCGCCGGGTCGCGGTGCTCGCCCCACATGTTCTCGAGCAGGATCGTGGCGCCTTGCTTCAGCTCGCCCGCGCGCACCCGCCCGAGCAGCACCTGCTCGTTGAACGCGACCACCAGGTCGGTCTCGTCGCCGCCGTTGTTCATGTACTTCGAACCGACGCGGATGCGGATGCCGCTCGCGCCCGCGATGCTGCGCGCCGGCGGCTGGATTTCGGCCGGGATGATCTCGACCGTCCAGATGCCGTTGCCGCTGCGCGCGGCGATCGAGGCGAACGCCTGGCCGCAGCGCTGCGCGCCTTCGCCGGAGTCACTGATGACCTCGACGATGTGCTCGGGCAGCTTCACGGCCCGCTTGGTTCCGGTGGTGCCCTTGGGAGCAAGGACTGCAGCGTTCATGCTCGTTCCTTCTTGTCGAATGCGTCAGGCGATCCTGATTTGCGCGAAGCCGTGTTCGGCGCGCGGAATGCCGAAGAGCGAGCCCTCGGCGCCGTCGTCGTACACCGAACTGCTGTCGCGCAGACCGAGGTAGGCCTTCATCGCGCGCGCGGCCTTGCGGCCCGCGCCCATCGCCTGGATCACCGTGGCGGCGCCCGTCACGATGTCGCCGCCGGCCCAGACGCCGGCGATCGAGGTCGCGAGGTTGTCGTCCGCGCCGATGTAGCCCCACTTGTTCAGTTTCAGCTTGGAGGTCTGGCCGAGGATGGGATTGGCGTTCGTGCCGATCGCGAACACGACCATGTCGGCCTCGAACTCGAATTCGCTGCCGGGCACAACGACGGGGCGCCGGCGCCCCGATTCGTCGGGTTCGCCGAGTTCCATCTTCACGCAGCGCAGCGCGCGCACGGTGTTGTTGGCGCCAGCGAGGATTTCGACCGGGCTCGTCAGCCAGTTGAAGTCGACGCCTTCCTCCTCCGCGTGATGGATCTCCTCCACGCGCGCCGGCGCTTCCTTCTTGGAACGGCGATAGATGCAGTGGACCGACTCGGCGCCGAGGCGCAGCGACACGCGCAGCGCGTCCATGGCCGTGTTGCCGGCGCCGATGACCGCGACGTGCTTGCCCGGCTGCAGCGGCGTGTCGAAGTTGGGGAAGTCGCGCGCCCGCATCAGGTTGCAGCGGGTCAGCAGTTCGTTGGCCGACAGCACTCCGTTCAGCGACTCGCCCGGAATGCCCATGAAGCTCGGGTAGCCCGCGCCGGTGCCGATGAACACGGCGTGGAAGCCCATCTCGGCGACCATCTGCTCGATGGTGAAGAGGCGGCCGACGAGGGTGTTGCACTCGAAGCGCACGCCGAGATTGCGGACTTTCTGGATCTCGGCGTCGATCGTCTCGTTCGGCAGGCGGAAATCGGGAATGCCGTACTTCAGCACGCCGCCCGGCGTGTGGAAGGCTTCGTAGACGATGACTTCGCAGCCCGCCTTCGCCATGTCGGCCGCGCATGCGAGGCCCGCCGGGCCCGCGCCGACGATGCCGACCTTGTAGCCGGACGGCTCGATGTACGGCACGTTCTCCCAGCCCTCGGCGATCGCCATGTCGCCGACGAAGCGCTCGAGGCGGCCGATGGCCACTGGCTCCAGGTTGTCGCCGACCGTGCACACGCCTTCGCACTGGTTCTCCTGCGGGCACACCCGGCCGCAGATCGACGGCAGCAGGTTGGTGTCCGTGATGATCTCGTACGCGCCGTGGTAGTGCTTCTCGGTGATCTTCTGGATGAACCCGGGGATGTCGATGCTGACCGGGCAGCCGCGCACACAGGGCTCGTCCGGACACTGCAGGCACCGCTCCGCTTCGCGCAGGGCGTCCTCGAGGCGATAGCCGCAGGCGACCTCCTCGAAATTCCTTGCCCGGACCTTCGGGTCCTGCTC
This sequence comes from uncultured beta proteobacterium, assembly GCA_963726405.1. Classification (GTDB taxonomy): domain Bacteria; phylum Pseudomonadota; class Gammaproteobacteria; order Burkholderiales; family Burkholderiaceae_F; genus JAOUJD01. The sequence continues at coordinate 71,185 of CAVSCF010000003.1, forward strand.
GGGCATCGGCGTCCGCTCCTGAGGAATGGTGCGGATCGTCTTCTTCTTCGCGGTCGCCATGGGTGGCATCCTCCTAGGCGTCAGCGGCCGGGCGCGACAGCACCGTGGCCTTGAGGTCGATCTTGTCGTCGCCGCGGATGCGGCAGGACTCGGTCCATCGCTCCATCGCCTCGCGCTCCGTCGTCTTGTAGCGGCCGAGGCGCGACATCAGGTCGTCGAAGTCGACCTGGTGGCCGTCGAAATCCGGTCCGTCGACGCAGGCGAACTTCACCTGGTCGCCGATCTTGACCCGGCAGCCGCCGCACATCCCGGTACCGTCGACCATCACCGGGTTGAGGCTGACGATCGTCTTGATGCCCAGCGCACGGGTCGCTTCCGAGCAGCCCTTCATCATGATCGGCGGGCCGATGGCCACCACTTCGTCGATGTCCGAATGCTTGGCTGCGGCCTGCTTGATGCCCTCCGTGACCAGGCCCTTGATCCCGGCGGAGCCGTCGTCGGTGCAGACGATCAGTTCGTCGCACACCGCGGCGAACTTGTCCTGCCAGAACATCAGGTCCTTGTTCCGGAAGCCGATCACGCCGATCACGTAGGCGCCGTTTTCCTTGTACGCACGCGCCTGCGGGTACACCGGCGCCACGCCGAGGCCGCCGCCGACGCACACGACCTTTTTTGCCTTGTCGATGTGGCTCGGGATGCCCATCGGTCCGACCATCGCGAAGAGCGAATCCCCGACCTTGCAGCCGGCCTGCATCTCCTTGGTGGTCTTGCCGACCGCCTGGATGACCAGCGTGATCGTGCCGCGTTCGCGGCTGAAGTCGGCGATGGTGAGCGGTATGCGCTCGCCATGCTCGTGCTCCATCACGATGACGAATTGCCCCGGCTTGGCCGCCTGGGCCATCTGCGGATGGGCCACCTCCAGCATGTAGGTGACGTCCGAATAATCCTCGCGCGCAACGATCCGGAAACCGGATCCCGCGTTCGCCTGCGCCATGGTGTGTCTCCCCGTGCGCTGTGGGTTTCCGTGAGCCCGTCTGGCGCGGGGCATCGCGGACTTGAGGCGAACTACCTCACGTAGGCAAGAGCTTCGATTGCAACGGACCCCGTGTCATTGATCTGTCGCAATCGCGTCCCACTCCGTGGGAAGGCGTTCCAGCGTGCAAAAAACCCCACTGGGCGAAAGCGACACGGCGCTGCCTAGATGAGCTCGGCGTTGAGGGCTTCGAGCGCACCGGCGCCGGGGCACAGATCAGCCTCGGCGAGCCGGTTCAGCGGGGTCTTGACCGTGTTCAGGTGGTCGTGCAGGTCGTCCGCGGAGGGGTCGACGAAGAGCAGGCCCGTCACGACTTCGCCGCGCGCCTGGTGGGAGGTGATGTGGCTGATCGCGGCCAGGCGGTCGCCCGGGTCGTACCCGTCGGCGAGCTTGCGCAGGCGCAGGCGGCTGCCGTCGTGCTGGGTGATCTCGATCACCTCGCCCGGCGCGTAATCGGCCGTGATGGTGTCGTGCTTCGGCATGAAGTCGAGCCGGTTCACGGCGTCGTTGTGCGCACGGATGTAGTCGTAGCTCTTCGTGCTGCCCGTGTGGTTGTTGAACGCGACGCACGGGCTGATCACGTCGATCAGCGCCGAGCCGCGATGGTTCAGCGCCCCCTTGATCAGCGGCACCAGCTGTTCCTTGTCCCCGGAAAAGCTCCGGGCGACATAGGTGACGCCGAGTTGCAGGGCGAGCGACACCATGTCGATCGGCGCATCGCGATTGACCGCGCCGCGCTTGGATTTCGATCCCTGGTCGGCGGTCGCGGAGAACTGCCCCTTGGTCAGTCCGTACACCCCGTTGTTCTCGCAGATGTACGTCATGTTCACGCCGCGCCGGATCAGGTGCGCGAACTGTCCGAGCCCGATCGACGCGGAGTCGCCATCGCCCGACACGCCGAGGTAGATCAGGTCGCGGTTGGCGAGGTTGGCGCCGGTGAGCACCGACGGCATGCGGCCGTGCACCGAGTTGAACCCGTGGGAGTTGCCGAGGAAATAGTCGGGCGTCTTCGACGAGCAGCCGATTCCGGAGAGCTTCGCCACGCGGTGCGGCTCGATCGCCAGTTCCCAGCACGCCTGGATGATGCCGGCCGAGATCGAGTCGTGGCCGCAGCCTGCGCACAGCGTGGAGATCTTGCCCTCGTAGTCGCGGCGGGTGTAGCCGAGACGATTGGCGGGCAGGGTGGGGTGGTGCAGCTTCGGTTTCGCGAGATAGGTCACGCCGTGTCTCCTCAGGCCGCCTTGCCGCCCTGCAGCGGACGAACGCCGGCGCCGGGCATGCAGTCCCGGATCGCCTTGACGATGTAGCGCGCCGTGATCGGCGTGCCGTCGTAGTGCAGGATCGGGACCAGCCGGGCCGGGTCGATCTCGAGTTCGTTGACGAGCATCGAACGCAGCTGCGCGTCGCGGTTCTGCTCGACCACGAAGACGTGCTCGTGCTGCTCTATGAAGGCCTTGACCGAATCCGGGAACGGAAAGGCGCGCACCCGCATGCGGTCGAGATGCACCCCGGTCCGCTCGAGTTCCCCGAGGGCCTCGTTCATCGACGGGGTCGTCGATCCGAAATAGATCACCGCGTGCGAGGTCTTGTGGCTCGTCCTGCGGACGATGGGCTGCGGCACCAGGTGCTTTGCGGTGTCGAACTTCTTCAGCAGGCGTTCCATGTTGTACACGTAGTCCGACCCGGCCTCGGAGTAGCGCGCGTGGGCATCCTTCGTGGTGCCCCGGGTGAAGTAGGCACCCCGCTTGGCGTGCGCGCCGGGCAGCGTCCGGAACGGGACGCCGTCGCCATCGACGTCAAGATAGCGGCCGAAGTCCTTGCCGGCATCGAGGTCGGCCGCGCTCATCACCTTGCCGCGGTCGTAGCGTCGGCTGTCGTCCCACGCGAGCGGTGCGCACAGCCGGTGGTTCATGCCGATGTCGAGGTCGGTCATCACGAAGATCGGCGTCTGCAGCCGCTCGGCGAGATCGAGCGCGGCGGCGGTGAACTCGAAGCACTCGTGCGGGTCCTCCGGGAACAGCAGCACGTGCTTGGTGTCGCCGTGCGAGGCATAGGCGCAGGCGAGCAGGTCCGACTGCTGAGTGCGGGTCGGCATGCCGGTGGACGGTCCGCCGCGTTGCACGTTGATGATGGTGGCCGGGATCTCGGCGAAATACGCCAGCCCGATGAACTCCGTCATCAGCGACACGCCGGGGCCCGAGGTTGCCGTGAACGCCCGCGCGCCGTTCCAGCCGGCGCCGATCACCATGCCGATCGATGCCAGTTCGTCCTCGGCCTGCACGATCGCGAACTTGTTCCGGCCGGTCGCCTGGTCGACGCGGAAGCGGCTGCAGTATTTCTGGAACGCCTCGGCAACGGACGACGACGGCGTGATCGGATACCACGCGCACACCGTCGCCCCGCCGTAGACCGCGCCGAGCGCGGCAGCGGCGTTGCCCTCCATGAAGATGCGGTCGCCGACGCAGTTGCTGCGCTCGACCTTCAATCCGAGAACGCCTTTCAGGTGCTCCTCGGCATACAGCCGGCCGGTTTCGAAAGCGTCGAGGTTGGGCTTGATCAGCTTGTCCTTGCCCTTGTACTGCTCGCCGAGCAGCTGCGCGATGACTTCCGATTCGATGCCGAGCAGCGCCGCGAGCACGCCGACATACATGATGTTCTTCAGGAGCTGGCGCTCCTTCGGATCTGCGTACCTGGCGGCGGCGATATCGGACAGCGGCACGCCGATCACGTGGACGTCCGGGCGGAAGCGCGACGGTGGCAGCGGCTTGGTGCTGTCGTACAGCAGATAGCCGTCCGGTTCGATCTCGTTGAGATCCCGGTCCCACGTCTGCGGATTCATGGCGACCATCAGGTCGACGCCGCCCCGGCGGCCAAGGTGGCCCTGCTCGGTCACCCGCACTTCGTACCAGGTCGGAAGCCCCTGGATGTTCGACGGGAAGATGTTGCGTGGCGAGACGGGCACGCCCATGCGAAGGATGCTGCGTGCGAAAAGCTCGTTGGCGCTCGCCGAGCCGGAACCGTTGACGTTGGCGAACTTGACGACGAAGTCGTTGGTCGCGGTGATGCCCCGGTGGCGGACCACCGCTCCGCTGGTGCGGGGGCCGGGGCGGCCCGCGTCGGGAACACTCACGCCGCCTCCTTGTGCTGAGTACGGCATGCGCGGCCGGCGTGCGTCATCTCGATGAGGAATTTCTGCATGTCCCACGCCCCGGTCGGGCAGCGCTCCGCGCACAGGCCGCAGTGCAGGCACACGTCCTCGTCCTTGACCATCACCCGTCCGGTCTTCAGGTCGGAGGACACGTACAAGGCCTGGCCGGGGTTGAGCGCCGGCGCGCGCAGCCGCGGGCGAAGGTCGGCCTCGTCGCCGTTGGCGGTGAAGTTGATGCAGTCAGTCGGGCAGATGTCGACGCAGGCGTCGCACTCGATGCACTGCTGTGCCGTGAACACAGTCTGCACGTCGCAGTTCAGGCAGCGCTGCGCTTCCTTCCAGGCGGTGGCTGGATCGAAGCCGAGTTCGACTTCCACCCGGATGTTCGCCAGCGCCTGGTTGACATCGCGCCAGGGCACCTTGAAGCGCGCGTCGGGCGCGATCTCGTTGTCGTAGCTCCATTCGTGGATGCCCATCTTCTGCGACATGAGCGTCACTCCCGGCGCCGGGCGCTCGCTCACCGCCTCGCCGTGCAGGAACTTGTCGATGGAGATGGCGGCATCGTGGCCCTGGGCGACCGCCCAGATGATGTTCTTCGGTCCGAGCGCGGCATCGCCGCCAAAAAACACCCGCGGGTTCGTCGACTGCAGCGTCGTCATGTCGAGAACCGGCATGCCCCACTGGTCGAACTCGATGCCGGCGTCGCGCTCGATCCACGGAAAGGCGTTTTCCTGTCCCACCGCGATGAGCACTTCGTCGCACGCGAAGATCGGATCCGGCTCGCCCGTTGCGACCAGGGCGCGCCGCCCCTTGGCGTCATAGACCGCCTTGACCTTCTCGAAGCGCATGCCCGTCAGCTTGCCGTTCTCGTGCAGGAACGCCTTGGGCACGAGGAAGTTCAGGATCGGGATGCCTTCGTGCGCCGCGTCCTCCTTCTCCCAGGGCGAGGCCTTCATCTCCTCGAATCCCGAACGCACGATGACTTTCACGTCTGTGCCGCCGAGTCGCTTCGCGGTGCGGCAGCAGTCCATCGCCGTGTTGCCGCCGCCGAGCACGATGACCCGCCGGCCCACCGACGTGACGTGACCGAACGATACCGAGGCCAGCCAGTCGATGCCGACGTGGATCTTCTTCGCGGCCTCCTTGCGACCCGGCACGTCGAGTTCCCGGCCGCGCGGCGCGCCGGAGCCGACGAAGATCGCGTCGAACTTCTCCTTGAGCAGCGACTTCATCGAGTCGATGCGGACGCCGCCGCGGAACTCGACGCCGAGGCCAATGACGTAGCCGGTCTCCTCGTCGATCACTTCCTCGGGCAGGCGGAAGCGGGGGATCTGCGTGCGGATCATTCCACCGGCCTTCGGGTCCTGGTCGAACACCGTCACGTGGTAGCCGAGCGGCACCAGGTCGCGCGCGACCGTGAGCGAGGCGGGTCCGGCGCCGACGCAGGCGACGCGACGCCCGTTCATCGGCAGGCGCTTCGGCAGGCGCGCGCGGATGTCGTCCTTTAGGTCGGCGGCGACGCGCTTCAGCCGGCAGATCGCGACGGGCTCGGGTCGTTCGGCCTGCTGCTGCTCCACGCGGCCGCGGCGGCACGCCGGCTCGCACGGGCGATCGCAGGTCCGGCCGAGGATGCCGGGGAAGACGTTGGACTTCCAGTTGACCATGTACGCGTCGCTGTAACGGCCGGACGCGATGAGACGTATGTACTCGGGGACCGGCGTGTGCGCCGGGCAGGCCCACTGGCAATCCACGACGTGATGGAAATAGTCCGGGTCTCGGATATCCGTCGGCTGCACGCATGTCTCCTTGCCGCGATCGTCATGGCGGACGCGGCTTTCTTGAGTCGGCGCAGTGTATGCCGCGGTACCCCGGGGAGGTTCGTCGGGGATGGCCCCGCGGCATCGATGCGACAAACGGATGGCAAGCGGGAGGCCGGTGGTAGCATCCGCGTTTCGCCGCGGCCCGAGGGGTTTTTGCGCGCGAAATGACTCGACAGCAGGACCGGAATCCGGAAGCGCTGCCGCCGAAAAGCCCACGTCTCGTTTATGGGCTTTTCGGGCATCTCGAACGAGAAACTCGTTTTTTCAGGTGAAGCCGATGATGAGACAGTTCCAGGTCAATTCGTACCTGTTTGGCGGCAATGCGCCTTACGTCGAGGAGCTTTATGAGCGCTACCTCGACAATCCGGGCTCGGTGCCCGAAAAGTGGCGCGCGTACTTCGACCAGATGCAACTGGTCCCCGGGGCCGACGGCTCGCCGGACTCGCGCGACATCGCCCATGCCCCGATCGTCGAATCCTTCGCCCAGCGTGCCAAGGCGAACGCGTTCGTTCCCAAGGTCGCGCAGAGCGACCTCACGGTGGCCCGCAAGCAGGTTCACGTCCAGTCGATCATCGCGGCATACCGGTTCCTTGGAAACCGCTGGGCGAATCTCGATCCGCTGCAGCGCCAGGAGCGCCAGGCCATCCCGGAGCTCGAGCCGGCGTTCTACGACCTGACCGAAGCCGACATGGATACGGTGTTCGCCGCGGCGAACACCTACTTCGGGCAGGAGAACATGACGCTGCGCGACCTGATCAAGGCGCTGCGCGACACGTACTGCTGCAACATCGGCGTCGAGTTCATGTACATCTCGGATCCGGCACAGAAGCGCTGGATCCAGCAGCGCCTCGAGTCGATCCGCTCGACCCCCACCTTCACCGCGGAGCAGAAGCGGCACATTCTCGAGCGTCTGACGGCGGCGGAGGGACTCGAGCGCTACCTGCACACGAAATACGTCGGCCAGAAGCGTTTCTCGCTCGAAGGCGGCGAAAGCTTCATCGCGGCGATGGACGAACTCGTGCAGCGCGCGGGCGCGACAGGCGTCCAGGAGATCGTCATCGGAATGGCGCATCGCGGTCGCCTGAACGTGCTGGTGAACACGCTCGGCAAGATGCCCAAGGAACTGTTCGCGGAGTTCGAGGGCAAGGCGGCGTCGGACCTGCCGGCAGGCGACGTCAAGTACCACAACGGATTCTCAAGCGACATCACGACCGCGGGCGGGCCCGTGCACCTGTCGCTCGCGTTCAACCCGTCGCACCTCGAGATCGTCAACCCGGTCGTCGAGGGCTCGGTGCGTGCACGCCAGGAGCGGCGCGGCGACAAGGATGGCGACACCGTCCTGCCGGTGCTCGTGCACGGCGACGCGGCGTTCGCCGGACAGGGCGTCGTGATGGAGACGCTGAACCTCGCGGAGACACGCGGCTACGGCACCGGCGGCACGGTGCACATCGTCATCAACAACCAGATCGGCTTCACGACCTCGGACCCGCGCGACACCCGCTCCACTATGTACGCCACCGACGTCGTGAAGATGATCGAGGCGCCGGTGCTGCACGTCAACGGCGACGATCCCGAAGCGGTCGTCTTCGTCACGCAACTGGCGCTGGACTATCGGCAGGAGTTCAACCGGGATGTCGTCATCGACATCATCTGCTTCCGTCGTCTCGGGCATAACGAGCAGGACACGCCGGCCGTGACGCAGCCGCTGATGTACAAGAAGATCGGACAGCATGCCGGCACCCGCAAGCTGTACGCCGAGAAGCTCGTCACGCAGGGGACGATCGCCGCCGACGAGCCGGACCTTTTCGTCAAGCAGTTCCGCGCAGCCATGGACGAGGGCCGCACGACCTCCGATCCGGTGCTGACGAACTACAAGAGCAAGTTCGCCGTCGACTGGTCGCCCTTCCTGAATCGCAAGTGGACGGACCATGCCGATACCGCCGTGCCGGTGGCGGAACTGAAGCGCCTGGCCGAGCGGCTGACGACGATTCCGTCGACCTTCAAGCTGCATCCGCTGGTCGAGAAAGTCGTGGCCGACCGCCGGGGGATGGGCGAGGGCAAGGCTCCGCTCGACTGGGGCATGGCCGAGCACCTGGCGTTCGCCTCGCTGGTGTCCAGTGGTTATCCGGTCCGCATCACCGGCCAGGATTCCGGGCGCGGCACGTTCACGCACCGCCACGCCGTGCTGCACGACCAGAACCGCGAGAAGTGGGACGAGGGCATCTACATTCCGCTGCAGCACCTGTCCGACAAGCAGGCGCCGTTCACGGTGATCGATTCGGTGCTTTCGGAAGAGGCCGTGCTCGGCTTCGAGTACGGTTACGCGAGCGCGGAGCCCAACGCCCTCGTGATCTGGGAGGCGCAGTTCGGCGACTTCGTCAACGGCGCCCAGGTCGTGATCGACCAGTTCCTGTCGTCCGGCGAGGTGAAGTGGGGGCGGCAGTCCGGCCTGACGCTGATGTTGCCGCATGGCTATGAGGGGCAGGGGCCCGAGCACTCGTCCGCGCGCATGGAACGGTTCCTGCAGCTCGCGGCCGACAACAACATGCAGATCGCGCAGCCGACGACGGCCGCGCAGATCTTCCACCTGCTGCGACGTCAGATGATCCGGCTGTTCCGCAAGCCGCTCGTGATCATGACGCCGAAGTCGCTCCTGCGCGCGAAGGATGCCGCGTCGGACCTGTCGGAGCTCGCGAAAGGCGAATTCCATACCGTCATCAGCGAGCGCGATCCGGCGATCGACGCGAAGAAGGTGAAACGCGTCATCGCCTGCTCCGGCAAGGTCTACTACGACCTGGTCAACACCCGGCGGGAGCGCGAGGACACTGCCGCGGCCATCATCCGCGTCGAGCAGCTCTATCCGTTCCCGCACAAGGCCCTGCAAAGCGAGCTGAAGAAGTACCCGGCCGCCAGCGAGGTCGTGTGGTGCCAGGACGAGCCGGCGAACCAGGGACCCTGGTTCTACGTGCAGCACCATCTGCTCGAGAACATGGCCGATGGCCAGAAGCTCGCCTATGCGGGGCGCGCCCCGTCGGCATCGCCCGCGGCCGGCTATTACGCCAAGCATCTCGAGCAGCAGAAAGCGCTGCTCGACACCGCCTTCGGCAAGCTCAAGGGCCTCGTCCTCAATAGATAACTCGGGGGCGCCGGCCTGCGTTCCGCAGTCCGGCGACTTTCGTTCGTTCGGAGTTCTTTGATGTCAATCGTGGAAGTGAAGGTCCCGCAGCTGTCCGAGTCGGTCGCCGAGGCGACCCTGCTGCAATGGAAGAAGAAGCCCGGCGACGGCGTGGCGATCGACGAGATCCTGATCGAAGTCGAGACCGACAAGGTCGTGCTCGAGGTGCCGGCGCCCTCCGCCGGTGTCCTGGCCGAGATCGTCCGCGGTGACGGCAGCACGGTCGTCGCCGGCGAACTGATCGCGCGCATCGACACCGAAGGCAAAGGCGCCTCGGCTCCGGCCCCCGCGCCGCAGCCCGCCGCCGCGGCTCCCAAGGCAGTGCCCGCACCTGCGCCTGCCGCGGGAGGGGCGATGAGCGGCGTGGCGATGCCCGCGGCCGCCAAGATGTTGGCCGACAAGGGGATGTCCGCTGCGCAAGTGCCGGGCACCGGGCGCGACGGTCGCATCACCAAGGGGGACGTGATCGCGGCTGCGGAGGGGGCGACGAGCCGCGCGCCCGCGCCTGCTCCGGCCCCGGCGGCGCGGCCCGCGCTGCCCGAGGTGAAGGCGCCCATCGACTTCTCCGTCCTTGCCGATCGGCCGGAGCAGCGCGTTCCCATGTCGCGCCTGCGCCAGCGGGTCGCCGAACGGCTGGTCCAGTCACAGTCGACCGCCGCCATCCTGACCACGTTCAACGAGGTCAACATGCAGCCGCTGATGGAACTGCGCGGCAAGTACAAGGACAAGTTCGAGAAGGAGCACGGCGCCAAGCTCGGCTTCATGTCGTTCTTCGTGAAGGCGGCGGTGGCGGCCCTGAAGCGCTATCCCGTCGTCAATGCGTCGATCGACGGCAACGACATCGTCTATCACGGCTACTTCGACATCGGCATCGCGGTCGGTTCTCCGCGGGGGCTCGTCGTGCCGATCCTGCGCGATGCGGACCAGATGACGTTTGCCGACATCGAGAAGAAGATCGCCGACTTCGGCAAGCGGGCGGGCGAAGGCAAGCTCGGCCTCGAGGAACTCACTGGCGGCACATTCTCCATTTCCAACGGAGGTGTGTTCGGCTCCATGCTGTCCACGCCGATCATCAATCCGCCCCAGAGCGCGATCCTGGGTATCCATGCCACGAAGGAACGCCCCGTCGTGGAGAACGGACAGATCGTGATCCGGCCGATGAACTATCTCGCGCTCTCGTATGACCACCGCATCATCGACGGCCGTGAGGCGGTGCTGGCACTGGTCGCGATGAAGGAAGCGCTGGAGGATCCTGCGCGCCTGCTGCTCGAGGTCTGAGCGGAACGGACTTGCTATGACGATGGCCGACGAACTCGAGAAGCTGCATCGCCTCGCGCAAGGCGGCGCGCTGACGCCCGCGGAGTACGAGGCAGCCAAGGCGCGGGTGCTGAGCGCTGCGCCTGGCCGGGCCGACCCGTCGCTGGCCATCAATCGCCTTCGGCTGTCCGAAGGCGACAAGTGGATCGCCGGTGTCTGCGGCGGCGTGGCCGCGCTCACCGGCGTGGAGGCGTGGATCTGGCGGCTGATCTTCGTGCTCGGCCTGCTGGCGGGCGGCTTCACCGCCGTGCTCTACATCATTCTCTGGATCCTCGTGCCGCGCGAAGGGCGGTAGCGCGCGCCACAGGACATCTCGAAAGACCTTCATGGCCAAGAATTTCGACGTCGTCGTGATCGGCGGCGGACCGGGCGGGTACATCGCGGCGATCCGGGCCGCCCAACTCGGCTTCGCCACCGCCTGCATCGACGACTGGAAGAACGCGCAGGGCGGGCCGGCGCCCGGGGGGACCTGCACCAACGTCGGGTGCATTCCGTCAAAGGCGCTGCTGCAATCGTCCGAGCATTTCGAACATGCTGGGCATCACTTCAAGGACCACGGCATCCAGGTGCAGGGCCTGGGCCTGGACCTCGCGAAGATGCTGGCGCGAAAGGACACCGTCGTGAAGCAGAACAACGACGGCATCCTGTACCTCTTCAAGAAGAACAAGATCGCGTTCTTCCATGGCCGCGGCAGTTTCGCCGGCAAGAGTGACGCGGGCTACGAAGTGATGGTGGACGGCGCGAACGCCGAGACGCTCGTCGCCAGGCACGTGATCGTGGCCACCGGGTCCACTGCGCGCGCGCTGCCCGGGGCCGCCTTCGACGAGAAGCAGATCCTGTCGAACGACGGCGCGCTCGCCATGCCGCAGGTGCCCAAGCGCCTGGGCGTCATCGGCGCCGGCGTCATCGGTCTGGAGATGGGCTCGGTGTGGCGCCGCCTCGGCGCGGAGGTCACGGTCCTCGAAGCGCTGCCGGCCTTTCTCGGTGCGGTGGACGAGCAGATCGCCAAGGAAGCCGCCAAGGCGTTCAACCGGCAGGGCCTGAAGATTCACCTCGGAGTGAAGATCGACAGCGTGAAGTCCGACAAGAAAGGCGTGACGGTGAGTTACGCCGATGCGAAGGGCGAGGCGCAGACGCTCGCCGTCGACAAGCTGATCGTGTCGATCGGACGGGCGCCGAACACGACGGGTCTGAACGCCGAGGGCGTCGGCCTGCAGCTCGACGAACGCGGCTTCGTCGCGGTCGATGACGACTGCCGCACGAACCTGCCCAATGTCTGGGCGGTCGGCGACGTCGTGCGCGGCCCGATGCTTGCGCACAAGGCCGAAGAGGAGGGCGTCGCGGTGGCCGAACGCATCGCCGGTCAGCACGGGCACGTCAACTTCAACACCATTCCCTGGGTCATCTACACATCGCCCGAGATTGCGTGGGTCGGCCAGACGGAGCAGCAGTTGAAGGCCGCGGGCCGGGACTACCGTGCCGGCACGTTTCCGTTCGCGGCGAACGGACGCGCGCGCGCGCTCGGCGACACGACCGGGATGGTGAAGTTCCTCGCGGACGCGAAGACCGACGAGATCCTCGGGGTGCACATCGTCGGTCCGCTGGCGTCGGAGCTGATCTCCGAAGCCGTGGTCGCGATGGAGTTCCGCGCGTCGAGCGAGGACATCGCCCGCATCTGCCACGCCCATCCGTCCCTGTCCGAGGTGACGAAGGAAGCGGCGCTCGCCGTCGACAAACGCGCACTGAACTTCTGACGGCCGCGGATGAACGTCCGCGACGTCTTCGACACCCACCTGGCGGCCCGCGGCTACCGTGCCGACGCTTCGCAGTTCGCGGCGCTCGACCGCCTGCAGCGCCTCGACGAAAACTGGCGCGCCTACAAGGCGCAGCGCTCCAATTCGCTGAAGAAGCTGCTCGCGCGGCCGCCGGTGCCGCGCGGCGTGTACCTCTGGGGCGGCGTCGGACGAGGCAAGAGCTTCCTGATGGATGCCTTCTACGCGGCCGTGCCGGTGCTGCGCAAGACACGCCTGCACTTCCACGAATTCATGCGCAGCGTGCACCGAGAGCTGGACGAGGTGAAGGGCACCGCGGAGCCGCTCGACGAGGTGGCGCGGCGCATTGCCCGGCGCCACCGCCTGATCTGCTTCGACGAGTTTCACGTCTCGGACATCGCCGATGCCATGATCCTGCACCGGCTCCTCGTCAGGCTGTTCGACCTGAACGTCGGTCTCGTGGTCACGTCGAATTACGCCCCGGACGATCTCTATCCGGACGGCCTGCACCGGGACCGCCTGTTGCCGGCGATCGCGCTGCTGAAGGAGCGCCTGGACATCGTGCATGTGGATGGGGGCATCGACTACCGGCAGCGTGCGATGGAGCACATCGACGCGTACCTGACGCCCTGGGGTGCCGACGCGGAAGCGAAGCTCGCGGCGGCCTTCGACCGCATTGCGGAGGTCGACGACGAGGATCCGCTGCTCGAGATCGAGTCGCGGCGGATCCGGGCCCGACGCCGCGCGGGCGGCGTTGTCTGGTTCGACTTCGTCGTGCTGTGCGGTGGCCCGCGTTCGCACACCGACTACCTGGAGATCGCCACGCAGTTTCATACGGTGCTCCTGTCCAACATTCCGTGCATGTCGGCCGGGCAGGCGTCAGAGGCGCGTCGCTTCACCTGGCTGGTCGACGTGCTGTATGACCATCGCGTGAAGCTCCTCGCCTCGGCCGAGGCGCCCCCCGAGCAGCTCTACACGGCGGGCGTCCTGTCGAACGAATTCGCCCGGACCTCGTCCCGGCTCGTCGAAATGCAGTCGCGCGAATACCTGGAGTCCCCGCGGCGCGATGTGGTCCAGCGTGTATGAGCGGCCGGTCAGCCGGTCTGGTCGGTGGAACGTTGGTGGAACGATGAGATCACTTCTGCTCGGGGCACTCGTCGCGATCGCGCTGCCGGCCGTGGCTTCCGAGTTCGGCGCGCGCTATCCGGCGGGTGCGATCAAGGACTCCGCCCGCGCCGAACAGGCGTTGCGTGACGCCGATGCCGAGGCCAAGCGCATCGAGTTGGACACGCGGTCTCGGGAGCAGGAGTGCTTGAAGGCCTTTCTGGTGAACCGGTGCCGCGAGGAGGTACGACGCGACCGGATCGAGGCCGAGCGCGAGTTGCGCCGCGTGCGGGTCGAGGCGCACGACCTGCAGCGGCAGATCGAGGCGCAGGAAGCGGCGAAGAGGCGCGCCGAGGCCGCCGCACCCGCCGAGAAGGTGCCCGATGCAACCGCTCCGCGGGAGACTCCCGTTCCGCGCACGCCGGAGGCGCGCACGCGTGAAGCGCCGCCGGCGCCGTCCATCACCCCCGAGGAAGCGGCACGGAACCGCGCCGCCTACGACCGCCGCGTCGAGGAGAAGCGGAAGGCGGCCGCCGAGGAGGCCGCCCGGGCCCCGGAGCGCGCTGACAACGCGCGCCAGTACCGCGAGAAACAGGCGGAGGCCGCCGAGCGCGCGCGGCAGAAGGAAGCGGAGCGGAAGAAGAACGAGGAGCAGCGCGCCGAACGACGCAAGCAGTTGGAGGCCCAGGAAGCACAGCGGGCCGAAGTGCGACGCAAGGCGGAAGAAGCGGCGAAGGGCGCCGCCAAGCCGTAGAGCGGGTTCTACGGGCGAGCGGCGGGCGCCGGCGGTTCGAGCTTCACGATGGCGAGCGACAGGTTGTCGCCACGGCCCCCGGCCCGCTCCCTGGCGAGGGAAATCAGCTGTTCCGACGCTTCCCGGGGAGCCATCGACGTCAGGACTTCCGCCAGTTCCTCGTCCGTGAAATAGGCCCACAGCCCGTCGCTGGCGAGCAGGAAGGCGTCGCCGACGGTGAGGATGTGGTCTTCCCCGATTTCCACCTTGGGCTTCTTGTTGATGCCCAGCGCGCTGACGAGGATGTTCTTGTAGCGCTGGCTCGCCACTTCTGCGTCCTCCAGGCGGCCTTCCTCGCGCAGTTGCTGCGCGTAGGTGTGGTCCTCGGTCCGGTGCACCAGCCTTCCGCCGCGGAAGAAATAAAGCCGGCTGTCGCCGGCATGCGCCCAGATCGCGTAACGCTTCTTGATGATCAGCGCGCACAGGGTGCTGTGCGGTTCCTTTTCCGCGGAGATCGCAGTCAGCCGGATGACCGTGTGCGCTTCGGCTGCCAGATGCAGCAGCAGGTCGCGAAAGGTCGCGTCCCGGTCCGACATGTCCCGAAACAGGTTTTCCGCGGTCGAGATGACCTGGTCGGCGGCCTGGCGCCCCCCTGTGCGGCCTCCCATGCCATCGGCCACGATCGCCAGCATCGCCCCGGGATTTCGGGGGCTGGTGATGATCGCTACCCGGTCCTGCTGGTCGTGGCGGTCGCCGATGTGCGTCGCGACACAGGCGTTGACTTGGAAGCTGGACACGATGGAAAAAGAGGTTTCGAGGAGTCTATCATCGGGTCCTGCCCGCGCCGTGGGCGCGGCAAGGACAGCACGTTTTCACCTTCACTTTTACGGTTCGCGCGCACATGGAACAGGAAGAAATCAAGCGGCGCATCATCGAACTGCAGATCGAGCACCGCGATCTCGACGAAGCGATCGACAGACTGAACGACACCGCGGTCGACGACCTCGCGCTGCGACGAATGAAGAAACGAAAGCTCCAGATCAGGGACTCGGTATCGCGGCTCGAGATGGGGCTGGTGCCTGACATTCCCGCGTGACTGACCGCCGCGACGTCCGGTCCGAGGGTCCGGACCCGACGCGCGAGCGCGTCATCGAAGTCTTCGGCCAGGGCGGCGCCCTGGCCGAAAGCGTCGCCGGATTCGTTCCTCGCACGTCGCAGGCCGATATGGCGGCGACCGTGTACGACGCGATCCGCAGCGGTGCCACACTGGTTGCCGAGGCCGGCACCGGCACCGGAAAGACCTTCGCGTACCTCGTGCCGGTCCTGCTCGCAGGCGGCAAGGTACTGATCTCGACCGGCACCAAACCCCTGCAGGACCAGTTGTACCGCAAGGACCTTCCGGCGGTGCTCGCATCGCTGAAGCTCAACGTCGCGACCGCACTCCTGAAAGGCCGGGCGAACTACCTTTGCCTGCATCGTCTCGAGCGCGCCGAGGCCGAAGGACTGCTGCCGACGCGCGAGGATGCGATGCACCTGCGCGCGATTCGGCGTTTCGCCTCCGAGACGGACACGGGGGACCGCGCCGAACTGCCTTCCGTGCCGGAGAACGCCGGCGTGTGGCCGCTGGTCACGTCGACGCGTGACAACTGCCTCGGCGCCGAGTGTCCGCGCTTCACCGACTGCTTCCTGTTCAAGGCGCGCCGGGAGGCCCAGGCCGCCGACATCGTCGTCGTCAACCATCACCTGTTTCTCGCCGATCTGGCCATGCGCGAGGACTCGATCCGGGACTTCCTGCCGACGGTCGACACCGTGGTGCTCGACGAAGCGCACCAGCTGCCCTCGATCGCGGCCGATTTCTTCGGCATCACGCTGTCGCTCGGGCAACTGGCGGAGGCCGGACGCGACGCGCGTGCGCTCGGCCTGTCGCGCGCGCCCGACGGTGCGTCGTGGACGTTGCTGACGAGCCGCTACGAGCGCGCGGTGCGCGACGTGCGCCTCACGCTGGCCGACTGCGGATTGTCGGCCGGTTCGCGCACGCCGCTCGATCGCCTCCGTCGCCGGGACGCCATGCAGGAAAGCATGCAGGCGCTGGACGAGGCGGCCGCCGAAGTGGCGCGCGCGCTCGAGATCAACCGGGCTCGCGACGGCGAACTGGACCTCCTTGCGAATCGCTTCGCCGAGCTTCGCCGCCAGGTCCAGGACTGGAGCCGCGCACTCGGCGAAGCGCCGCGCGAGGACGACGCCGCGCCCGACGACGATCCCTCGGTGCGCTGGGTCGCCGTATCGCAGCACGGCGCGCAGTTCAACAAGACCCCGCTGGCTCCGGGGCAGGCGCTCGCGCGCGTTCGGGAGACGCAGCACCAGCCGTGGATCCTGACATCGGCGACGCTCACCACGGCGGGCCGGTTCGATCACTTCCTCGCGGAACTCGGCATCGCCGATTGCGTGACCGCGCGCTGGGACAGTCCCTTCGATTTCCAGCGGCAGGGTCTGTTCTACCTGCCGAAGAACCTGCCCGCGCCGTCCGACCCGGGTTTTGCCGAGCACGTCGCCGAAACCGCGTGGCCCCTGATCCGCGCCAACGGCGGCCGCGCCTTCATCCTGTGCACGACCTTGCGGGCCGTCGATCGCGTCGCGCAGCGCCTGGCTCGACTCATCGAAAGCGAACGCCTCGAACTGCCCCTGCTCGTGCAGGGCGCGAGCACACGACGTGCGCTGATCGACGCCTTCCGGACAGCCGGCAACGCAGTGCTGGTCGGCAGCGTCAGTTTCTGGGAGGGCATCGACATCCGTGGCGAGGCGCTGTCGCTCGTGGTGATCGACAAGCTGCCTTTCGCTCCGCCGGACGACCCGGTGGTCGAGGCCAAGATCCGGCACCTGAAGCGCGCGGGCCGCAATGCCTTCAACGAGTTCCAGTTGCCGGAGGCCGTCATGCTGATGAAGCAGGGGGCCGGCCGCCTGATCCGCGACGAGCACGATCGGGGCGTTCTGATGATCCTCGACGAGCGGCTGGTGACGAAATCCTATGGCAGGACCGTCATTGCAAGCCTGCCGTCCTTTGCGCGCACGCGCACCGAAGCGGAGGCCATCGCCTTCCTTTCCGCGCGGCGCGAGGAAGGCGAGGAAGTTGCCTGACTACTTTTTCCGCAGGTAGCGGCTGTTGGGATAGTTGAGGACGAGGACCCGCTCGGCGTCCGCACTGAGGTCGGGCATGTTCAGCTCCTCGTACGAACGGGCCATCAGGAACAGCGCTTCCTCGACGGCCGGGGTGCGCTGGAAGTCGCGCACGACCGTCTGCGAGCGCTGGATGGCCGCCAGATACGCCTTGCGCGCGTAATAGAAACGGGCAACGTTCAATTCGGCCTGCGCCTGGGAGTTGACCAGGTAGCGCATGCGCGCGCGCGCGTCTTCGGTGTAACGGCTGTCCGGGTAGCGCGTCACGAGGTCCTTGAACGCGTCGAACGCTTCGCGTGCGGCCTTGGCGTCGCGCTCGGAAATGTCCTGGCTGAGCACGCGCCCGAGGAAGCCGAGGTCCTCGTTGAACGACGCCAGCCCCTTGAGGTAGTAGACGTAGTCGACGTTCGGGTGATTCGGGTACTGGCGGATGAAGCGGTCGGCCGCCTGCACGGCCTGCGCCGTCTCGCCTTCCTTGTAGTAGGTGTAGGCGATCTCCATCAGTGCCTGCTGCGCATGGCGGCCGAACGGAAAACGCGACTCCAGCTTCTGGAACAACTCGCGCGACTTTGCCCAGTTGCCGTTGCTCAGCTCGATGCGGGCCTCTGCGTACAATTTGTCCGCGTCCCAGTTGGCCGTCTGGTCTTTCGAGCCCAGGTCGATGTTGAACCAGCTGCAGCCGGCGAGGGCCGCGACCGCGACGATCATCGCGAGTCGAACCCCCCAGCGCGCCAGGCGACTGTCCTGTGTGGCAACCATCCGATCCGAATCCTCCTGAGTCCACGCAGTATATCGTCCGGTCATGGTCACCACCCTCGAGGACCTCGAAGACGCGGACGCCGATGCGGCCGACGTCGCGTTGCGCTTCAGCGTCGACGCGCGCCATGCCGGAGTGCGGCTCGACAAGGCGCTGGCCGAATTGATGCCCGATGTGTCGCGCAGCCGGCTGCAGCAGTGGGTGGCCGACGCGGCGGTGCGGGTCAACGGCGCGCCGGTCCGCCAGCGGCACGAGCTGGTGCTCGGCGACCTGATCGAGGTCGAACCGCAGCCCGCGCCCGATGCGGCGGCCTTCACCCCCGAGCCGATGGCGCTCGCGATCGTGCACGAGGACGACGCCATCATCGTGCTCGACAAGCCGCCCGGGCTGGTCGTGCATCCCGCCGCGGGCCACTGGAGCGGCACGCTGCTCAACGGGTTGCTCGCCCACGCGGCCCAGCTCGGCGGAGTTCCGCGCGCCGGGATCGTCCATCGGCTGGACGCCGACACCTCGGGACTGATGGTGGTCGCGAAAACGCTCGCCGCGCAGACGCACCTCGTTCGCCAGTTGCAGGAACGTTCGGTGACGCGCGAGTACTGGGCCGTCGTGCTCGGCACGCCCGGGCCGCGCGGCACGGTAGAGGGGCCCATCGGACGAGACCCCCGCAACCCGCTGCGTTTCCGGGTCAGTCATGCGGCCAGTGCGAAGCCAGCGCGAACGCACTTCGCGGTGATTGCCACGGCGCGTGACGACAACGCCCGGCTTTCCTGGGTGGCGTGCCGACTCGATACCGGGCGCACGCACCAGATCCGGGTTCATATGGAGTACATCGGCCATCCGCTGGTCGGCGACCCCGTCTACCGCCGCGGTCTGCCCGGGCGCGAAGGCGAGGCTTCGAGCTGGCGCGCTTTCCCTCGACAGGCGCTCCATGCGAGTCGTCTCGGACTGGTCCATCCGGCGAGCGGGCAGGCGTTGAGCTGGTTTCGGCCGCCGCCGCCGGATCTTGCGGGGCTGATGGGCGGCCTCGGCTTCGGCCCGCTCGACCAGCCGGCAAGCGCGTTCGAGGCGGTTCAGTGACCGGAATGGACCCCGCGTGGATTGCCCCGGCCTGGCCCGCGCCCACCCGCGTGCGGGCGCTCATCACCACCCGCCCGGGCGGCGTGTCGAAAGGACCGTGGGGCGGGGTGTCGGGGGGCGAAGGTGGCTTGAATCTCGGTTTCCTGTCTGGCGACGCGCCGGAGTCGGTCCGTGAGAACCGTGCCCGCCTGCGCGCCGCGTTGCCCGCCGAGCCGCGCTGGCTCAAGCAGGTGCATGGCGCCGCGGTGGTGCCTGCGGACAGCGTTGAAACGCCGGAGGAGGCGGATGCGGCCTATACCTGCACGCCCGGCGTCGTCGCCGTCGTGATGGTGGCCGACTGCATGCCGGTGCTGCTCGCCGACGTCCGCGGTCGCTGCGTCGGTGTCGCGCACGCGGGGTGGCGCGGGGTCGCGGCGGGAGTCATCCAGGCGACCGTGCGCGCAATGCGTGCAGCGACCGGCGATCCGGCTGCGGAATTGGTCGCTTACCTCGGGCCCGCGATCGGGCCCGCGCACTTCGAGGTGGGGCCGGAAGTCCTGGAAGTCATGGCCCGCGCCTTGCCGCGCGCGGACGAGTGTTTTCTTCCCCGAGGTGAGAAATACATGGCGGACCTGTTCGCTCTCGGGCGCCAGGCCCTCGCGCAGGTCGAGGTGAGCCGGGTTTTCGGCGGAGCCGACTGCACGTACAGTGAGCCTGCGCGCTTTTACAGTTTCCGCCGGGATCGAGTCACCGGACGGCACGCGGCCCTGGTCTGGATCGACCCGCGCGATGATTCTTCCGATGATGCGCATCAACGCGGCGGAAACAGCGTTTGACCCTTGACAGTTGCCTGTGGAGAATCGGGCGACCGTCGCGCCGGTCCTGACGAGCGCGACACCCACGGAGGTACGGAGATGGCAACACGCAAGTCGGCGGGCGCGTCCCCTCGATCCCGCAAGGCAGCAGCGCCCGCGCGTGCGAAGCGGAAAACCGCGACGCAGCCCACTGACGCGCCGATCGCGCAGGCGGCGGCCATCGCCCATGCCGAGGGATCCGATCGATCCGTTGGTCACGCGCACGCGAAGGCGGCTGCAAAGGCCCTGGACGGTTCGGAGCTGTTCGCGTTTCCGTCGCCCTGGCTCGCGGGCAGCGGTGCCGCGGGTGCGGGAGCGAATCCGATGATGCCGCTGTCGCCGCAGCGCCTGCTGGACCTGCAGCAGGACTACCTGAAGCGGATGGGCTCGTTGTGGCAGGGCTTCTTCGAGCATCCGGAGTCGGCGTCCGAGCCGATCAAGGATCCACGTTTCTCCGATCCGGCCTGGCAGAAGAACTCGCTGGCTTCGCTCTATGCCCGCGCGTATCTGGTCAATGCGGAGTTTCTCAACAGGATGGCCGACTCGGTCGAAGTCGACCGCAAGACCAAGAAGCGCGTCAAGTTCGCGGTGCAGCAGTGGGTCGAGGCCTCGTCCCCGTCCAACTTCCTCGCGACCAACCCGAAGGCCCAGCAGACGCTGCTGGATACCGGCGGCGAGAGCCTGAAGGCCGGCCTGGAGAATCTGCTGACCGACCTGCAGCGCGGCAAGATCACGCAGACCGACGAGGGCGCCTTCGAGGTCGGCAGGAACGTCGCGACCAGCGAGGGCGCGATCGTCTACGAGAACCGGCTGTTCCAGCTGATCCAGTACAAGGCGCTGACGCCGAAGGTCTACACGCGACCCTTCCTGCTGATCCCGCCCTGCATCAACAAGTACTACATCCTCGACCTGCAGCCGGAGAATTCCTTCATTCGCTACGCGGCGGAGCAGGGGCACACCGTGTTCGTCGTGTCCTGGAAGAACCCGCACGAGGCCGAGGCCGACGTCACCTGGGACGACTACCTCGAAGAAGGCGGGATCCGCGCGATCCACGTCGCGCAGGAAATCAGCGGCCAGAAACAGATCAACGCCCTCGGTTTCTGCGTGGGTGGCACGATCATCGCCAGCGCGCTTGCGGTTATGTACGCGCGCGGAGAGGAGCCCGTCTCGAGCCTGACGCTGATGACGGCGCTGCTCGACTTCGAGGACACCGGCGTGCTCGACGTCTTCATCGACGAGCAGCAGGTGCACAGGCGCGAGCAGCAACTGGCCAAAGGCGGCCTGATGCCGGGCCGCGAGCTGGCGATCACGTTCAACAGCCTGCGTCCGAACGACCTGATCTGGAACTACGTCGTCAACAACTACCTCGAGGGCAAGCAGCCGCCGGTGTTCGACCTGCTGTACTGGAACGGGGACAGCACCAACCTTCCGGGGCCGATGTACACCTGGTACCTGCGCAACATGTACCTGGAGAACAACCTGCGGGTGCCCAACAAGCTCACGTGCTGCGGACAGCAGGTGGACCTGAACCGGGTCAAGGTGCCGACCTACGTCTTCGCGGCGCGCGAGGACCATATCGTTCCCTGGAAGGCCGCTTACGCCTCGGCGCGGCTCATGCCCGGCGGCGGCAAGGCCGGCGGCGTTCGCTATGTGCTGGGCGCGAGCGGACACATCGCGGGCAGCATCAATCCCGCGTCGAAGAACAAGCGCAGCTTCTGGACCGGCAACGAAAGCCAGCTGCCGGCGAACTCCGAAGCATGGCTGCACGATGCAACGGAGCATCCGGGCAGCTGGTGGGTCGACTGGGGCAAGTGGCTGGCGAAATTCGGCGGGCCGATGAAGCCCGCGCCGAAGCAGTACGGCAGCGCGAAATACAAGGTGATCGAGCCGGCGCCCGGTCGCTACGTCAAAGAGAAGGCCTGAGGAGAGGAAGATGTCCAATGCAGTCATCGTTGCCGCGGCGCGTACCGCCATCGGCAAGTTCGGCGGTTCGCTCGCCAAGATCCCCGCATCGGAGCTCGGCGCGCTCGTCATCAAGGAGGTGCTGGCGCGCGCCGGCGTGAAGCCCGACCAGGTGGACGAAGTGATCATGGGCCAGGTGCTCACGGCCGGCGTCGGTCAGAACCCGGCGCGACAGGCGGTGATCAAGGCCGGCCTCCCGGTGACCGTCCCGGCGATGACGATCAACAAGGTGTGCGGCTCGGGCCTGAAGGCCGTCATGCTGGCCGCGCAGGCGATCGCCAACGGCGACGCCGACATCGTGGTGGCCGGCGGTCAGGAGAACATGAGCGCCTCCCCGCACGTGATGCAGGGCTCGCGCGACGGCTTCCGCATGGGTGACGCCAAGGTCATCGACAGCATGATCGTCGACGGCCTGTGGGACGTCTACAACCAGTACCACATGGGCATGACCGCAGAGAACGTCGCGAAGGAGTACGGCATCGATCGCGCGCAGCAGGACAAGTTCGCCTACGCGTCGCAGCAGAAGGCCGCGGCGGCCCAGGACGCGGGTCGCTTCAAGGAGGAAATCGTCCCCGTGGTCATCCCGCAGCGCAAGGGCGACCCGGTCGTGTTCGACACGGACGAGTTCGTGAACCGCAAGACCAACGAGGAAGCCCTCGGCGGACTGAAGGCGGCGTTCGACAAGCAGGGCACGGTCACGGCGGGCAACGCGTCGGGCATCAACGACGGCGCGGCGGCCGTGCTCGTGATGTCCGAAGCGAAGGCGAAGGAACTCGGGCTGACACCGCTCGCGCGCATCAGGGCGTTCGCCTCGGCCGGCGTCGATCCGAAGGTCATGGGCATGGGCCCGGCGCCGGCGTCGCGCAAGGCGCTGAAGAAGGCCGGATGGACCGCCGAACAGGTCGACCTGATGGAGATCAACGAGGCCTTCGCCGCGCAGGCCTGTGCAGTGAACAAGGACATGGGCTGGGACACCGGCAAGATCAACGTCAACGGCGGTGCGATAGCGCTCGGTCACCCGATCGGGGCGTCCGGGTGTCGCATACTGGTGACGCTGTTGCACGAGATGAAGCGGCGCGAAGCGAAGAAGGGCCTGGCTGCGCTGTGCATCGGCGGCGGAATGGGAGTTGCACTCGCAGTCGAACGATGAACGGGCGGGGCAGGCGGACCCCTCGTCGCCTGCTCCACCGACCGATGGACGGGTGCGGAGAACACTTCACCCGAAAAAAACCAACGACAAGGATCTGGAGGCGACAAGATGACGAAGGTTGCATATGTGACAGGTGGAATGGGCGGCATTGGCACGGCCATCTGCCAACGGTTTCACGCCATGGGCTTCAAGGTGATCGCGGGTTGCGGCCCGACGCGCGATTACGAGAAGTGGATCGCCGAGCAGAAGGCGGCCGGCTACACGTTCTACACGTCGGTGGGCAACGTTGCCGACTGGCAGTCGACCAAGGATGCCTTCGACAAGGTCAAGGCCGAGCACGGCAACCCGGACATCCTGGTGAACAATGCCGGCATCACGCGCGACGGCGTCTTCCGCAAGATGTCGCTCGAGGACTGGCGCGCGGTGATCGACACCAACCTGAACAGCCTGTTCAACGTCACCAAGCAGGTGATCGATGGAATGATGGACAAGGGCTGGGGCCGCATCATCAACATCTCGTCGGTCAACGGTGAGAAGGGCCAGTTCGGCCAGACCAATTACTCGGCGGCGAAGGCCGGCATGCACGGCTTCTCGATGGCGCTGGCGCTCGAGGTCGCGAGCAAAGGCGTGACCGTCAACACCGTGGCCCCAGGCTACATCGCAACCGACATGGTGATGGCCGTGCGTGAGGACGTGCGCGACAAGATCATCCAGACGATCCCGGTCAAGCGGCTCGGCAAGGCCGAGGAGATCGGCTCGATCTGCGGCTGGCTGGCGACGGAGGACTCCGGTTTCACCACGGGCGCCGAATTCTCCTGCAACGGCGGCCTGCACATGGGCTGACGGCTCCACGCCGTCCGGAAGAAAATGGGGCGCCTGCACGGGCGCCCTGTTTCTTTCGAAACCCGCCGCCGCACATGCCGGTACCATCTCGTTCGGCGCGCATCTCATCCGCCTGAACCACTCCAGGATTTCCCCAGCCTTGCTCGACAAACTGTTCTTCGGTAGCCGCCTGCACGAGCACGCCGACCCGGCGCAGCGCGTGCTTGGCATTTCCGCGCTGGCTCCCGATGCGCCGGCGCTCGTGGCGTTGCTCACCGCCGATCCGTCGCCCGAGGTCCGGGCAGCCGCGGCGCAGCGCTGCCGCGACGCCGCGACCCTCTTTGGCGCATTGAAGGCGGAGAGCGATCCGCAGGTACGGGCCACCCTCTCGGCGTCGCTGGGCGGCGTCCTGGCGACGACGACCGATCCCGGCGTCGCCGGGGCGGTGCTCGGCGCGCCCGAATGTCCCGACGACGTGCGTGCCGAGATCGCGCTGCACACGCAGGACGAGGCGCGTCGCAGCGCCGCGATCGCAGGCATCGTCGACGAGGATCTGCTGGTCCACATCGCGCTCGATGCCGAGCGCGCTTCCGTGAGGCTCGCCGCCGCGGAACGCGTGCATGCCGTGGAGCCTCTGCGGCGCCTGCTGAAGGGCGCGATCGACAAGGACCGCGGCGTCGCTCGCCTCGCGCGCGAGCGGCTCGACGCGATCCAGCGGCGCATCGAGCACGCCAGTGCGGCGGACGCGATCCTGAAAGAGGCCGAGAACCTGCTCGCGCAGCCGGGCACCATCGTGATGGCGGCGGTGGAACTCGACCGCCGGTGGAGCGCGCTGTCGCTCGCCGACGATGCCGATCGCCGTGCCCGCTGGGAAGAGATCGGTCGACTCATGAAGGAGCGCTTCGACCGCGAACTCGACGATCAGCGCGCGCGCACGCAGTTCGAGCAGCGGCTCACCAACTGGCTGGCCGCACTCCAGTCGTCGGCGTCGACGAGCGGACTGCCCGCGCTGCGCGACGAAGTGGTGGCCCTGCGCAGCGAAGCCGAGCGTCTGGGTGACGGCACGGCCGTAGCCCGGCTCGATCCCGCCGAGCGGCAGATCGCCCAGTGGGAGCAGGCGGCGCCCGCCGTGGCGGCCGCAGAGGCCCTCGTGGCCGAGGCCGAGCAGCTCGCCGCCGACACGACGATCGACGACGCGCAGCTGCGAACGCGCTGGGAAGCGGTCGATGCGGCGGGGCGGACACCGGTACTCGCCGAACGTTTCAACGCCGCGCTGATCGTGATCGAGCACCGGCGCGACGCTTACGTGCGCGCCAACCAGCAGGAGCAGGTCGGCGCCCGGCATCAGCTGCACGCCGCCTTGCATGAAGCCGAGCAGGCGCTCGCCGCCGGGCAGTTGCACGAGGCGCGCATCGCGGCCGACCGGGCGCGGTCACTCAAGGTCCACGCGGGGCTGCTGCCGAAACCATCGGTCCAGCGGCTGAGCCGGGTCGTGCAGCAACTGACCGAACTCGAGCGGTGGGAGAAGTTCGGCCAGCAGAATGCGCGCGTCCAGTTGTGCGAACGCGCCGAGGCGCTCGTGCTCGCGACGACGCTCGCCCCGGCAGCCCTCGCACGGGACGTGCAGCAGCTGCGCGCGGACTGGAAGAAGCTCGACGAGCAGCATGCCGGTGTGCCGAAGCCGCTGTGGGAGCGCTTCGACAGCGCGTGCGAGCGCGCCTATGCGCCGGCCGCGCGCCACTTCGCCGAGCAGGCCGCACTGCACAAGCAGGCCCGCAAGCAGCGCGAAGAGTTCATCGCGGCTGCCGCTGCGCACGCGCCGACGCTGCTCACCGAGCCCCGGGACTGCCGCGCCATCGAACGCTGGCTGCGCGAGACCGAAACGGCGTGGCGCGGCACGACGCTGGGAAGCGTCGAGCCGGGCACATGGAAGAAGCTCGATGCTCGCCTGAAGGCTGCGCTCACCCCGCTGCACGAGGCGTTGTCTGCCGCGCGTAAGCAGGCGAGGCAGGAGCGGGAAGCGCTGATCGCCGAGGCCGAAGCGTTGGCGGCGAAGGGGACGGAGCGCGACCTGCCTTCACGGGTCAAGGACCTGCAGGCACGATGGCAGGCGCACGCGAAGTCCGTCGTCCTTCAGCAGCGCGACGAACGGGCGTTGTGGGAGCGTTTCCGCACCGCGTGCAAGGCGGCATTCGACGCCCGCACGGGCTCCCGCAAGGAGGAGGATCGGCGCAAGCACGGACAGCGCAAGGCGCTGGAGGACCTTTGCCAGCAACTCGAGACGCTGGCACAGTCGAGCGACCCGGACGAAGCGGAGGTTCGGCGCGTTCAGCGCGAGGTGCAGGACCAGTGGCGAAAGGCGATCGCCGAGAGCGGACCCGTGCCAACGGCGCTCGACGCGCGCTTCAAGGTCGCGCGCACCGGCGTCGAGGAGTTGCTGCGCGGCCGCAGCCGACGCCTCGAGGCCGCGGTGTGGGAGGCCCGCCTGGCGAAGGAACGACTGTGCGACGAACTGGATGCCCTCGTCCTCGGGGACGGCGCCGCTGAGCCTGCCGCCGCCGAGCGTGTCCAGCATCGCTGGTCCGAACTGACGCCGCTGTCCGCGGACTGGGAGAGCAAGCTGGCAGCGCGGCGCGATGCCGCTCTGCGGGCGCTCGCCGACGAGGATGCGCGCTACGACCTCGTCGAACGCATTGGCGAGTGCGCGCCCGAGCGCCGCGACGCGCTGCTCGAACTCGAACTGATGCTCGGCATCCCGAGCCCGGCCGACCTGCAGGCGCAGCGCCTCGCGGTGCAGGTGAAGGAACTGCGGGACCGTTTCAAGCGCACGGCTTCCGGCGGTGCGGCCAGCGCCGCGGACCTGCTGCAGAAGTGGTGCTCGCTGCCGGGGGTGGCGGAGCCGCGCGACCGGGAGCGTTGCGGGAAGATCGTTGCAGGTCTGGAGCGGCGACGGTAGTTTCGATTCGTTCCGGCTCCGCGGTCATCGACCGTCCGCGAGCGCGATCACTCTGGCTTGGCCTCGCCGTGGGGCCCGTGCACGGGCCGGCGCAGCGCCTTGAACAGCCGCGGCTCCCAGCTGCGCACGGCGAGCCAGACGCTCACCGGATGCCGCTCGGCGAGCGGCAGCCCGGCATCGGCCACGTGCTGCTCGTTGTAGGCCTCGACGGCCTGCTGCAGCCGGCTGAGTAACGACACGCGCGAGGCATCGGAGACCCGCACGTTGAGCACCTGCAGAAGTTCCCCGGGTGCATCGAAGGAGTGGTCGAAGAAGTCGGCCGCCTCGCGCTTCGCAAGCTGCGCGATCGGTCCGCCAGGGATCCAGCGAAAGGTGCGTGCCACGAGCAGGCGGTAGCGGTTGCCGGGATGCAACTCCAGGAAGCCGATGCGCTCGAGGGTCAGCAGCTTGCTCACGCACTCGGCCTCGGCCATGTCGTAGTACTGCAGCATCTCCTCGAGCCGCAGCAGGTGCAGGGCGCAGACCGCGACGACGAACAGCTTGGGATCGCGGGTCACCTCTTCCTCCTGCTTCCACGTCAAGCGCTCCAGCAGCTTGTGGGTCCGTGGCAGCGTCCGCACCAGGTCGGACAGTTCCAGTTGCAGGTGCTCGCAGATCGCGTCCAGTTGCGCGGTCGAGCAGCGCTTGCGCGAGAAGATCCGCTTCACGGTGCCCTCGGAAACGCCAAGCCCGCCGGCCAGGTCCGCATAGGTCAGGGAGCGTGCGCGCAGATGTGCCTTGATGGCCCCGAACAGGAACGCGGTGGTAGACACATCGTCCTCCCTAAAGTCACGTTTTCCGTTACTTCTGTAGCGCCGATGAGAGACGCGGCACACAGCATTAGACGCCGCCGGCAGGTTAGTGCCAAATGCAATCGTTGGATTGATCGTGGCTAGACAAGGAGACCAAA
This sequence comes from uncultured beta proteobacterium, assembly GCA_963726405.1. GTDB lineage: Bacteria > Pseudomonadota > Gammaproteobacteria > Burkholderiales > Burkholderiaceae_F > JAOUJD01. Next base: position 98,967 of record CAVSCF010000003.1, read on the forward strand.
GATGCTCACGAGCACTTCAGCGTTGCGCTTCACCCGCACACTCCTGCTGGCAGCAGGAACCGGCGCCGGACTTTCGGCGTGCTATGTGATCCCGATGAACCCGGATGGCTCGCCTGCCTGGCAATACCTGCCGCCCGGAGCCGTCGCGCCGGCGCCCGCCTCGTATCCGGTCGTGGCCGCGCCGGTGGTGTCCCCCGGCCCGGCGATGCCAACCACCTACCAGGCGCGGCTCTATCCGATGAACGAGCAGGCGGCGCAGACGGGCCAGCTGATGGCCACGATCACGGACCTGCAAACCGGCCGCGGCATGCTCACGATGAACATGGGCAACGAGTTCCTTTCTGGCGAGGCGACCCGCGTGTCCGACGGCCACCCCGGTTTCGGGACGGTGTACGAAAAGGTCGTGAAGAGGCCGATCCAGTTGCAGGCGGGCCTGCCCAAGGGTGTGGCCAACGCGACGGGCTCGCGCGGCACCTGGGTGAACTGCGAGTACGTTCTCGAGCGCGGGGGCCGAGGCACAGGGGCGTGCCTGATGTCCAATGGCGCCGCCTACCAGATCCACTTCGGCAGCTGAGCGAGCCCGGCAACGCGGCAATGACGCAAGCGGCCCCCCGGGGCCGCTTGTCTTCGTCGCGTCGGCTCGCTTCTAGGGCAGGATGCGCAGCTCGGCCGGGTCGATGCCCACCTGCACCTTGCTGCCGGGCTCGAAGATGTGCGAGCTCGAAAGATGCGTGGCGTCGGCGGTAAGGCGCCGTGCTCCGACCTGCACTTCGTAGCGCGTGAACTCGCCGAGAAACTCGCTCTCGCGTACCTCGCCTTCGAACCAGATGCGCCGCTCGTCGCGGGTCGTCGCGATCGTCACCGCGTGGGGCCGGATCGAAACTGCCTGGCCTGCGCCGCTCGCGCGCAGCGGCAGCGCACCGATGCCTTCGGCGATGAAGATGCCGAGGGTGGGGTCGCCGTGCCCGGTCAGCACGTTCGTGTTGCCCACGAACTCGGCCACGAAGCGGTTGGCGGGCGTGTCGAAGAGCTCGCGCGGCGTCCCGACCTGCTGCAGCACGCCGGCGTCGAGCACCGCCATCCGGTCGGCGGTGGTCATCGCCTCCTCCTGGTCGTGGGTGACGAAGATCGTCGTGATGCCGAGCTTGCGCTGCAGCCGCTTCAGTTCGAGCCGCATCTGTTCGCGCAGCTTCTTGTCGAGGTTCGACAGCGGCTCGTCGAGCAGCAGCACCTGTGGCTCGATGACGATGGTGCGGGCCAGCGCGACGCGTTGCTGCTGGCCGCCCGACAGCTGGTTCGGGCGGCGCTGCGCGTACTCGTCGAGCCCGACGAGCGCAAGCGCCTCCCCGACGCGGCGCCGGATCTCGTCGCGCTTTACCTTGCGCTCGACGAGGCCGAACGCGACGTTGTCGTACACCGTCATGTGAGGCCACAGCGCGTAGCTCTGGAACACCATGCCGATGTTGCGTGCGTGCGGTGGAACCCCGGTGATGTCGCGGCCGTCGACGAGCAGGCGGCCGCGATTGTGCTGGTTGAAGCCCGCGATCAACCGCAGCAGGGTCGACTTGCCGGAGCCCGACGGACCGAGCAGCGCGAAGAACTCGCCGGGCTCGATCGCGAGCGTGATGTCCTTCAGCACCTGGTTGGTGCCGTAGGCAAGACCGATGCCGATGCATTCGACGGCGACGGCTTTCATCGTGCGTTCTCCAGGTTCTTGTTGGCCCGATCGACGAGCGTGTGCGACAGGTACGTGCCCACGGCGACGGTGAGCACCAGCAGCACGCCGAGCGCCGCGCCCGGCCCGCGGCCCGCCACTGACTGCATGTAGAGGTAGATGCCGTAGCTCATCGGCGCCTGCGATTCCTTCACGACCAGCAGGATGGTCGCCGACAGTTCGACCGCGGCGGTGATGAAGCTCGACACGAAGCCCGCGAGGATGCCGCCCGCCATCAGCGGGATGACGATGCGCCGGACGCTGCGCCATTTGCTCGCACCCAGCATCTCCGCCGCTTCCTCCAGCGATATGTTGATCTGCTGCAGCGCCGCCATGCAGGAGCGCAGCGCATACGGCAGGCGCCGCACGGAGTAGGCCAGCATGATCAGGACCCAGGTCTGCGTGACCGGCACGCCCCAGAGCTCGAACGCCTGGAAGGTGCGCAGGTAGCCGATCGCCAGCACGATGCCGGGCACGGCGATGGCCGCGCTCGCGACGAAGTCCAGCCACTGTCGCCCGGGGATCTTCGTGCGCAGGATCAGGTACGCGATGGCGGTGCCGATCACGACGTCGATCAGCGCGGCGAGTCCGCAATACAGCAGCGTGTTGCTGATCATGCCGCTCGAGTCCTGGAAGACCGTGGCGTAGTTGGCGAGCGTCCACGTGTCGGGCAGCACGGAGAAGCTCCACATCCTGGCGAACGACAGCACCAGCAGGCCGAGATGCGGGCTCAGCACGACCAGCAGCACGAGCAGGATGACGGCGTACGCGAGCACGGATTCCAGCGGCTTGAGCCGCCGCCGGGCGATGCCCGCGCCGCCCTTCTGCAGGGTCGAGTAGTCCTTGCCCTTCATCACCCGCACCGACAGCCACAGGGCGAGGATCGAGAAGGCGATCATGATCACGCTGATCACGTAGCCGAGGGGATCCTCGAGGCCGACCTGCGTGATGCGCAGGTAGGCCTGCGGAGCCAGCAGGTTGGTCTGGCCGAGCACGAGCGGCGTGCCGAGGTCGTCGAAGACCTTGACGAACACGAGTGCCGCGCCCGCAAGGTAGCCGGGCATGGCGAGCGGGAACACCACGCGGGCGAACAGCCGCCATCCGCGCGCACCGAGGTTGAGCGCCGCTTCCTCCATCGCCCCGTCGATCGCCCGCAGCGCGACGACCAGGTTCATCAGGATGAACGGGAAGTAGTGCAGCGTCTCGACGAAGATCACGCCGGTGAGTCCCTGCATGATCGGCAGCGTCGTGCCGAAGGTGTCATCGAGCACGAGGTTGAGAGACCCCGAGCGGCCGAAGATAAGCTGCATCGCCACCGCGCCGACGAAGGGCGGCATGATCAGCGGCAGCACGCCGAGGGTCTGGATCAGCAGCGCTCCGCGGAACTGGAAGCGCACGGTGATGTAAGCGAGGGGCACCGCTATCAGCGACGCGAACAGCACGCTGGACAAAGCCACGTACAGCGAGTTGCCGAACGACTCGCGCATCAGCCCGGTCGAGAAGAACGTGCCGAAGTGGCCCAGCGTGAAGGAGCCGTCGCCGTCGAGGAACGCGGTGACGAAGACGGTTCCGACAGGGATCAGGAGCAGCGCGAGCAGGAAGGCGGAGATCGCCCCGAGTACGAGGAACGAGCGCCACGAGGCGCCGAGCCGGCGCCGCAGGCGTTCGGCGGTGCCGATGGGCGGCGCGGCTTGCGAGCCGAGGGTCGCCGCCACGGGCCTACTTGGCCAGGGCCGACGCCTGCTGCGCCAGTTCGACCGCCCTGGCGTAGTTCTCGCGCGCCTTGCGGTTCCAGCTTTCCTCCAGCCCCGTGATCTGTTTCGAGACCGACACTTCCTTCTTGTTCGAGGCGAACACCTTGAGGAAGTCGGCCTGCCCGGCGAGCGAGGCACCGACGATCGGCGAGAAGGCGAGGGTGCGCGCCTGCTTCAGCAGTTCGGTCGCCTGGGGGTTCGGCTTGCCCGCGAGCTTCGCCTCGGCGTCATGGATCGCCTTGGTGGCCGCCTGCAGTTCCTTCAGCCGGAAAGTGATGGTCTGGTCGAACAGCGAGTGCACGACCGCGTAGCGGTCTTCGGACAGGTCGGCGTTGAAGTTGACCTTGGCGCGCTTGACGATCGCCTGCGGGTCGGGATACCCGGCCGGGATCTTGTTGCCGAAGCTCGCGTACGAAAGGACGGGCAGCCGCGAGATCTTCGGGTCGAGCAGCAGTTCCTGGCCCTGCTGGCTCAGCGTGAACTGGACGAACTTCTTCGCTTCCGCGGTGTTCTTGCCGCCGGCGATCAGCGCGATGTTGGCCGGCACGATCGACGTCATCGACGGATAGACGAAGTCGACCGGGAAGCCGGAGTACTTGCCCGCGAGGCCGAAGAAATCGATCACCGGGCCCGCGCCGAACTGCCCGTTGTTGATGCCGTCGGGAACGCCGAAGCTGCGCTCGGTGATCTGCGCGCTGTTGCCCGCCATCTGCAGGACCTTGCCCCAGCCCGCGTCCCAGCCTTCGCCCTGCAGGATCGTCTCGACGGTCAGGTGCATCGTGCCGGAACGCGACGGCGAGGTCATCGCCACGTGGCCGAACCACTCGCGCTTCAGCAGGTCGTCCCACTCTTTCGGCGCGGCGAGCTTGTTGGCCTTCAGGTAGCGCGTGTTGTACATGATGCCGTAGCCCGCGAGCGCCTGGCCCTTGTAGTAGCCCTTGGGGTCGTTGATCGGGTAGTTGCCGATCTTCGGCGGGATCGCCTTGTTGTCGACGTCGGGCGCGACCTGAAGAAGGTTGTCGCGCTTCAGGACCTCGAAGGCGTCGGGCGCCGACGCCCAGAAGACCTCGGGGCGCTGTCCGGCGGCCGTCTCGCGCACGAAGGCGATGCCCGCGACGGTGTTCTTGTTGAGGATCTCGATCTTGATGTCGGGATTCGCCTTCTCGAACGCGGCCTTGTAGGCCGCGGTCAACTCCTTCGGAAACGAGGTGATCACCGTGACTGTCCCCGCGAGGGCGGCGCTGGATGCGAAGGCGAGGGCGGCAGCGAGCGCGAGTCGGCGTACGGCAAATCCACGGCGAAGCATCGGAACGTCTCCTTCAAAGTCAGTGGCCCGCTGCGCGGGCGATCGCAGCGCCGAATTCTCGCAGAAGCCCCGCCGGTCGGCATGCGGCCGAGAACGACGCTGCGGTGCGTCAATCTGGTTAGAATGGCCAAGCCCGTACGCGAGAGCGTTCCAGGGACACCGCAGCAGCGACTGCGCCGAGGGCCGCACGAGCAATCGCGCCAACGAGAAACGAGGAGACCATGGCTGCCCTTCGACTGATCAAGAAGTATCCGAATCGTCGGCTGTACGACACGCAGACGAGCACGTACATCACGCTCGCCGACGTGAAGCAGCTCGTGGTCGATCAGGAAGAGTTCCATGTGGTCGATGCCAAGAGCGGCGAGGACCTCACGCGCCAGATCCTGCTGCAGATCATCCTGGAGGAGGAGTCGGGCGGCATGCCGATGTTCAGCGCGCCGATGCTTGCGCATGTGATCCGCTTCTACGGCAACGCAATGCAGGGCATGATGGGCTCGTACCTCGAGAAGAACATCCAGGCCTTCATCGACATCCAGAGCAAGCTGCAGGAACAGAGCAAGGCGTTCTACGACACGAACAAGATCGGTCCCGACATGTGGACGCAGTTCGTCAACATGCAGGCGCCGATGATCCAGTCGATGATGTCGACCTACCTCGAGCAGTCGAAGAACATGTTCGTGCAGATGCAGGAGAACATGCAGAACCAGACGCGCTCGATGTTCACCGGCTTCCCGGGTTTCCCGCCCGAGACCAAGAAGTAGTCCTCCCGCAGCACCGATGACCGCCCCGTCGGCCGCGCGGCGGCCCCGCAAGACGAACTCCGCGGCCGCACCGTCCGTCGGCTTCGTGTCGCTCGGCTGCCCCAAGGCGCTGGTCGACTCCGAACTCATCATCACGCAGCTGCGGGCCGAGGGATACGCCACCAGCGCGACCTACGAGGACGCCGACCTCGTCATCGTCAACACCTGCGGGTTCATCGACGCCGCCGTGCAGGAGTCGCTCGATGCGATCGGCGAAGCGCTCGCCGAGAACGGCAAGGTCATCGTCACCGGCTGCCTCGGGGCGCGGAGCGACGGGGGCGAGAACCTGGTTGCCAGGGCGCATCCGAAAGTGCTGGCCGTCACGGGGCCCCACGCGGCAGGCGAGGTGCTGGATCACGTGCACCGTCACCTTCCCAAGCCCCACGACCCGTTCAGCGACCTCGTGCCGCCGGCCGGCATCAAGCTCACGCCGAAGCACTACGCCTACCTGAAGATTTCCGAGGGGTGCAACCACCGGTGCAGCTTCTGCATCATCCCGTCGATGCGCGGCGACCTGGTCAGCCGGCCGATCGGGCAGGTGCTGCGCGAGGCGGAGAACCTGGCCCGGCAGGGCGTGAAGGAACTGCTGGTGATCTCGCAGGACACCAGCGCGTATGGGGTGGATGTCCGCTACAAGCTCGACTTCGTCGGCGGTCGCGCGGTCCGGACGCGGATGCACGAGCTCGTCAGTGAACTCGGGCAACTCGGCATCTGGGTCCGCCTTCACTACGTGTACCCGTATCCGCACGTCGACGACGTGGTTCCGCTGATGGCCGAGGGCAGGGTGCTGCCCTACCTCGACGTGCCGTTCCAGCATGCCAACCCGCGCATCCTCAAGCTCATGAAGCGGCCGGCATCCGGCGAGAAGAACATCGAGCGCATCCGCGCCTGGCGCGCGGTCTGCCCGGACATCACCATTCGTTCGACGTTCATCGCGGGTTTTCCCGGCGAGACCGAGGCGGAGTTCGAGGAACTGCTTGATTTCCTGCGCGAGGCGCAGCTGGACCGCGTCGGGTGCTTCGCCTATTCGCCGGTGGAGGGTGCGGCGGCCAATGCGCTGCCCGGCATGCTTCCCGACGACGTGCGCGAGGCGCGCCGCGCCCGCTTCATGGAGGTCCAGCAGCGAATATCCGCTGAGCGCCTGGCGCGCAAGGTCGGCACCACGCAGCGGGTGCTGCTGGACGAAGTGGGGCCGACCGTGGCGATCGGCCGGACGGCCGCCGACGCGCCGGAGATCGACGGCGTGGTGTACGTGAAGACCGGAAGGCGCAAGGTGAACATCGGCGATTTTGTCGACGTGACCGTCGCGACGGCCGAGGAACATGACCTGCACGGAAGGCTCGCATGACGATGGCGTACACGCTGTACACGGGCAGGCGATCCGGGGCGGCCAGCGTCGAAGTCCTGATGGGGGCGCTGGGGCTCGAGGTCGAACTGCGCGAGGCGGCGCCGTGGACCGAGCCGGTGGGCGCCTTCTTCGAGGAACTGAAGTCGGTCAATCCGCTCGCGCAGTTGCCGACACTGGTCACGCCCGGGGGCGAGATCCTGACGGAAAGCGTGGCGATCCTCTGGACGCTGATGGAACGTCACCCGAGCGACTGGGTGCCGGCGCTCGCCACGCGCGACCGGGCGAGCTGCCTGCGCTGGATGCAGTTCGCGGCGTCGAGCATCTACACGGCGGTCGGGATCGCGGACTATCCCGAACGGTGGACGACCGCCGCCGACCCGGCGTCGCGCGAGGCGGTGAAGGACGGCGCTGTCGCGCGCTTGAAGCTCGGCTGGGACATCCTGGCCGGCGCACATGCGGGTGGCCATTTCTTCCTGGGCGATCGACCGTACGTCTGCGACGTGTACTTCGCCAACCTGTCCAAGTGGTGGAAGATGCGGGACTATCTGAGCTCGCGTCATCCCGTGTTCTGCGATGCAATGGAACGAGTGGACGCGCTTCCGGAAGTCGCTCCCGTCTGGCAACGGCATTGGTCATGAAAACAACCTTTCCGCTTTTCGCTTCCGCATCGGCGGCGGCGCTGATGTGCGCCGCCGTGCCCGCCTTCGCGCAGACCTCGATCACGCTGTTTGCCGGTTACGCCGGCAGCAGCGGCGTCGAGAACGTGTCGACGAACACGAACGCCGACATGAAGAGCGCAGCGACGTACGGGCTCGCGCTCGGCATGGTTCTCGACCCGTCGCGCGAACTGCAGCTCTACTACAACCAGCAGTCGACGACGCTGTCGCCGGGCGGCAATGCGGCGCCGTTCGACCTGACGCTGCGATACCTGCACGTCGGCGGCACGGTGTTCATCGACCGCGCGATCGGCCAGGGCTTCTACGCCGTCGGGGGCGTCGGCATCACGCAATTCAGTCCCGGAACGAACGGCTACAGCGACGAAATCAAGCCGTCGATCAACCTCGGGTTCGGTTACATGCTGCCGCTCGGCGACCGCATCGCCCTGCGTGCCGAGGCGCGGGGTTACCTCACGCTCGTGAACAGTTCCGGCGGGTTCCTGTGCTCGGGCGGATGCGTGGCCGTGCTCAAGAGCGACGCCGTGTCGCAGTACGAAGCGAAGATCGGGCTCATGGCCCGGTTCTGAGGGGTCTCCGGCCAGGGGTGGCCGGCCGGTCGACGCCGGTCGGTCGGCGGGCCCGGCGGCGTGCCAGAATGGCCGGTCGGGCGCATCGCCGGTCGGGCGGTCGTCTTTCAATTTTCGTCACCAAGCCAAGAATCCGGGAGAACACCATGCGCGAGGTCGTCGTCGTCAGCGGAGTCCGTACTGCCATCGGGACCTTCGGCGGAAGCCTGAAGGACGTCCCACCCACCCAGCTCGGTGCGATCGTCGTCGCGGAAGCGATGAAGCGTGCCGCCGTGCAGGGCTCCGAAGTCGGCCACGTCGTGTTCGGCCACGTGATTCACACCGAGCCGAAGGACATGTACCTTGGCCGCGTGTCCGCCGTGAACGGGGGCGTTGCGAAGGAGACGCCGTGCCTGACGCTGAACCGGTTGTGCGGCAGCGGGCTGCAGGCGATCGTGTCGGCGGCACAGACGATCATGCTCGGCGACGCGGACATCGCCATCGGGGCGGGGGCGGAAAACATGTCGCGCGGCTCGTACATCGTGCCGAGCGCTCGCTGGGGCCAGCGCATGGGCGACTTCAAGGCGATCGACATGATGGTCGGCGCGCTGCACGACCCCTTCGACGTCGTCCACATGGGCGTGACGGCGGAGAACGTCGCCTCCAAGTGGGGCATCACGCGGGACGAGCAGGACCAGCTGGCGGTCGAGAGTCACCGGCGCGCCGCGAACGCGACCAAGGAGGGCTACTTCCGCAGCCAGATCGTTCCGGTGGAAATCAAGGGCAAGAAGGGCACGACGGTGTTCGACACCGACGAGCACTTCCGCGAGGGCACGTCGATGGCCGACATGGCCAAGCTCAAACCGGTGTTCGTGAAGGAAAACGGGACGGTGACGGCGGGCAACGCGAGCGGCATCAACGACGGCGCCGGCGCGGTGGTGCTGATGGAACGCGCCGTCGCGGAGAAGCGTGGCCTCAAGCCGCTGGCCCGGCTCGTCAGCTACGGGCACGCCGGGGTCGACCCGAAGTACATGGGGATCGGCCCGGTTCCCGCGTCGCGCAAGGCGCTCGAGCGCGCCGGACTGTCCGTCGGCCAGCTCGACGTGATCGAAGCCAACGAGGCGTTCGCGGCGCAGGCGTGCGCCGTCGCCAAGGACCTCGGCTTCCCGGCCGACAAGGTCAATCCGAACGGCAGCGGCATCTCGCTGGGGCACCCCGTCGGCGCGACGGGCGCGATCATCACGGTCAAGGCGCTGTATGAACTGCAGCGCACGGGCGGCCGCTACGCCCTGGTGACGATGTGCATCGGGGGCGGGCAGGGAATCGCGGCGATCTTCGAGCGGATGTGAGCTTTTGCGTCCATCCCGCGGGCACGGGCAGTACTCGCGGGGTGGGGCTCCGCTCCGTAAGGCGTTTCCCACATTGTCGGTTCACCCATGAGTCCTGACGCTTTCTTCCAGTGGCGCCGCCGCCTGCTGATCGCGGGTGGGTGTGCTGCGGTCGCGCCTGCGCTCGCCGTTCCGCCACCGCAGTCGGCGGCCGACGAAGCGCTGAAGGGCCTGCTCGCGGAACGACGGTCGATCTGGCTGGTGCGAGGCGGCGAGCAGATGGAAGCCACGTACTGGAGCGCGGAACGCGGATACGACCGCGATCAGTACCTCCAACTGTGCTGGGCCCTGCGCGACATCCAGGCCGACCGCGTGTTTCCGATGGACCACGGACTGCTCGACGTGCTGGCCGGCCTGCAGGCGTGGCTGGCGCAGAGCGGCGTGCGGGCTCCGCTGGAGATCCACTCCGGGTACCGCACGCGGTCGACGAACCAGAAGCTCGAGGGCGCGGCCCTCAATTCACGGCACCTGCTCGGCAAGGCGGCCGACGTGACCGTGCCCGGCGTGAAGAACGTGAAACTCGCCGGCATGGCGAGTGTGCTCGGGCGTGGCGGCACCGGGTTCTACCCCGGGCGCAACTTCGTCCACATCGACACCGGCGACGAGCGGGTGTGGGTCAGCCCGCCGAAGGCTGGCTGAGCGACGTCGGCGGCACCGCGAACCAGTTCAGCACGCCGTCGAGACGGGCGTGGTTGAGCGCGTAGGTCGCCTGCTGCTGGACGACGGGCTTCGCGCGATACGCCACTGAAATCCCCGCGAGGCGCATCATCCTGAGGTCGTTGGCGCCGTCGCCAATGGCGATGGCCCGTCCGGTGGAGCAACCGAGCTGGTCGCACACTTCGCCCAGCGCGCGCGCCTTGCCTTCCGCATCGACGATCTCGCCGCCGTTCGGGCCCGTCACCCGGCCGGTCAGGCGCCCATTGATCACCTCGAGTTCGTTCGACCGCGTGAAATCGAGGCCGAGGCGCTCCCGGATCCGTTCGGTGAAGAACGTGAAGCCGCCGGTGACCAGCAGCGTCTTCAGGCCTGCGCGCTGGCAGGCGCGGATCAGTTCCGTGGCGCCGGGATTGAGCTGCAGCTTCTCGTCGAGGACGCGCTGCAGCAGTCCCGCGTCGGTGCCTTCGAGCATGGCCACCCGGCGTCGCAGGCTGTCCTTGTAGTCGGCGATCTCTCCCCGCATCGCCGCCTCCGTGATCGCCGCCACTTCCTCGCCCTTGCCGGCATATGCGGCCATCTCGTCGAGGCTTTCGATGTTGATCAGGGTGGAGTCCATGTCCATCGCCAGCAGGCGGAAATCGGACAGGCTCGCGGCGGGATCGACGAAGGCCGTGTCGAGTTTCCAGTAGCTGGCGAGCCCGGCAACGGCCTTGCGCGTTTCGGCGTCGTCGCGCACGCCCGTGCAACGCGCCCAGCGCACCCCGGTGGTGATGCGCTCGGGCGCGCACACCACCTTGAAGGTGTCGAGTGCCTCGACGGAAATCTGCGGGCCCTGGAGGACGAGATCTTTCATGGCGCCGCCAGTTTAGAGAACCTTGGCGCCGCGCAGGGTCGCGCGGTCGCCTCAGCGCTCGGGATCGACGCTGGGGAACCCGTCGTGCGTATCGAGCAGACGAAGGTGCTCGTCGCGGCGGGCGGCCCCGGCGGACGGCGGCTCGAGGCGCAGCCGCCGCCAGAGCCAGCCGGACGGGAGGCGCGCGCGCCCGGGTGCGCCTGAGCAAGGCGCTTGCCCGATCCTTGCAGTCAGGCGAGCGCGCGGAAGACTTCGCGCAGACGGGCGAGGCGCGCGTCGAGCGTCGCGGTCTTCTCGTCGATCCGCAGCTTGGTCGGCCCGGCAAGCCGCATCGTGCGCGACTTCTGCAGCAGCGCGATCAGCCGGGCCGTGTCGAACGTCGGTTCGGGGACGAAGTGGATGACGATGGCGTCGCCCGATGCGTCGATCTTCTTCACCCCGAGCGGCTCGGCCAGCAGCCGCAGGCGGTGCGTGTCGATCAGCGCCTTGCCCGCCTCGGGCAACCTGCCGTACCGGTCGACGAGTTCCTCCTGCAGCCGGATGAGGTCGTCTTCCTCGTTGCAGCTGGCGAGCTTCTTGTACATGGACAGCCGCTGGTGCACGTCGTTGACGTAGTCCGGCGGCAGCAGTGCGGGCACGTGCAGGTTGATCTCGGTGACGGCCGCGAACGGCGCGAGAAGATCCGGTTCGCGACCGGAGCGCAACGCGCGCACGGCGGCGTTCAGCATCTGCGTGTAGAGGTCGAAACCGACCTCCTGCATGTTCCCGCTCTGGTTTTCCCCGAGCACTTCGCCCGCACCCCGGATCTCGAGATCGTGCATCGCGAGGTAGAACCCGCTGCCCAGCTCCTCCAGGTTCTGGATGGCCTCCAGCCGCTTCTCGGCGTTCTTCGTGAGGCCGCCTTCGTCCGGCACCATCAGGTACGCGTACGCCTGGTGGTGCGAGCGGCCGACCCGGCCGCGCAACTGGTGCAGCTGCGCGAGTCCGAACTTGTCCGCCCGGTGGATGACGATCGTGTTCGCGGTCGGAACATCGATGCCGGTCTCGATGATGGTCGAGCACAGCAGGACGTTGAAGCGCTGGTGGTAGAAGTCGCGCATCACCCGCTCGAGCTCGCGTTCTCCCATCTGACCGTGGGCGACCTCGATCTGCGCCTCCGGGAGCAGCTCGCGCAGGCGCGCCCGCCGGTTCTCGATCGTCTCGACCTCGTTGTGCAGGAAGTACACCTGTCCGCCGCGCTTCAGCTCGCGCAGCACCGCTTCGCGCACGAGGCTGGCCGATTCCTTCCGCACGAAGGTCTTGATCGCGAGCCGGCGCTGCGGCGCGGTGGCGATCACCGAGAAGTCCCGGATTCCCTCGAGCGACAGCGCGAGCGTGCGCGGAATCGGCGTGGCCGTCAGCGTGAGCACGTCCACCTCGGCGCGCAGCGCCTTGAAGCGCTCCTTCTGCCGGACGCCGAACCGGTGTTCCTCGTCGATGATGACCAGCCCGAGGCGCGCGAAACGGATGTCGCTCGACAGCAGCTTGTGTGTGCCGATCACGATGTCGGCGGTCCCGGCGGCGATGCCCGCGATGGCTTCCTCGACTTCCTTCGGCGAGCGGAAGCGCGACAGCTCCACCACCTTGACCGGCCACTCCGCGAAGCGGTCCCGGAAGGTCAGCACGTGCTGTTCGGCGAGCAGCGTGGTGGGGCACAGGACGGCGACCTGCCTTCCGCCCGCGACGGCGGCGAAGGCGGCCCGCAGGGCCACCTCCGTCTTGCCGAAGCCGACGTCGCCGCATACCAGCCGGTCCATCGGAAAACCGGCGCTCATGTCCTTCAGCACCGCGTCGATGGCCGCCTGCTGGTCGGGCGTCTCCTCGAAGCCGAAGCCCTCCGCAAACGCCTCGTAGTCGTGGGCGCCGAACTCGAACGCGTGGCCCTTGCGGGCGGCGCGCAGCGCGTACAGGTTGAGCAGTTCGGCGGCCGTGTCGCGGACCTGCCTGGCCGCCTTCCGGCGGGCCTTGTCCCAGTCGGCGCCGCCGAGCTGGTGCAGCGGCGCGGCGGCGGGATCGGCGCCGCTGTACCGGCCGATCAGGTGCAGTTGTGCCACGGGCACGTACAGGCTGCTTTCGTTCGCGTATTCGAGGTGCAGGAACTCGGTCGAGCCGTCGCCGAGGTCCATCGTCTGCAGGCCGAGATAGCGCCCGATGCCGTGTTCGACGTGCACGACCGGATCGCCGACGCGCAGCTCGGCAAGGTCGCGGATCATCGCCTCGACGTTCGAGGCGCGTTCGCGCTGCTTGCCACGCAGGCGCCGCGGGCTCGACGCGTAGAGCTCGGTCTCGGTCACGACCGCCAGGCCGCGCTCGCGCAGCACGAAACCTTCGTGCAGCGGCGCCACGCCGAGCGCTAGCGGCGCGTCGGCGGCAACGAAGGCTGCGAAGTCCGCGTTGTCCGCGAACGGCAGGGCGTACTCCGCGAACATCTGCCCCATCGTCTCGCGCCGTCCGGCGGAGTCGGCGACGACCAGCACGCGTCCGGCGAAGCGGGACGCGTATTCGCGCAGCCTCTGGATGGGATCCTCGGCACGGCGCTCGACGGCCAGGACGGGCAGCGCCTCGAAGTCCTCCTGCGCCCCGTCGCCAAGCGCGATACGGCCGTGCGGCTTCGCGCGTGAGAAGAACTGTTCGGCGTTCAGGAAGAGCTCGGCCGGCGGCAGGATCGGTCGGGCCGTGTCGCGGGCGAGGAAGCGGTGTCGCTCGCTGGTCTCGTTCCAGAAACGCTGGATCGCCGCTTCGATCGCGCCGTGCATCACGACGATCGCGCTCGCCGGCAGGTAGTCGAACAGCGTCGCGGTCTCGTCGAAGAACAGCGGAAGGTAGTACTCGATTCCCTGCGAAGCGATGCCGTTGCCGACGTCCCTGTAGACGGTGGAGCGGCTCGGGTCACCTTCGATGCGGTCCCGCCAGCGGCGCCGGAACGCCTGGCGCGCGGCCTCGTCGATCGGAAATTCGCGCCCGGGCAGCAACCGGATGTCCGGCACCGGATACAGACCGCGCTGCGAATCCGGGTCGAAGGCGCGGATGGTCTCCAACTGGTCATCCAGCAGGTCCAGGCGGTAAGGCAGTGCGGAGCCCATCGGAAACAGATCGAGCAGGCCGCCGCGGATCGCGAACTCCCCCGGCGCGACCACCTGGGACACGTGCTGGTAACCGGCAAAGACAAGTTGCGTGCGCAGGGCCTCGCTGTCGAGCTTCTGGCCCTGGCGAAAGAAGAAGGTGTGACCGGCGACGTACTGCGGCGGCGCGAAACGGTGCAGCGACGTCGTTGCGGGCACCACGAGCGCGTCCATGGCGCCCGCACCCGGCTGGCTCAGCCGGTAGAGCGTCTCGAGGCGATCGGATACCAGGTCCTGGTGCGGCGACAGCGTGTCGTACGGCAGCGTCTCCCAGTCCGGCAGGGGCCGGACCGCGAGCGTCGGATCGAAGTAGCGGATCTCCTCGACGAGTCGCTGCGCGTCGAGTGCATCGGCGGCCACGACGACGAGCAGGCGTTTCGCGCGTCGCGCCTCAGCAGCGGTTTCGGCCAGGAGAAGGGCGTCGCCGGAGCCCGGCGGGCGGGCGATGGCAACACGGGCCCCTGCCGACGGGAGTGTCTGCGAGGAGGGGCCCGACAGGCGTTCGCCGGGCGCGGCGGTGGAGACTTCGTGGTTCACAAAAAAACATCGGCAGCCGAGCAACGCTCAAGAGCTGCCGAACTCGGTCGTTATTATACGAAGGCCTGCACCCACGCCCGACTTGCCGACCCGGATACGCATTGCGTCGCACCTTTCGTTACTTCGGACTCATCCCTGCCGCCGGCGTCGGGTTGCGCATGGGCGGCGAAGGCGTTCCCAAGCAGTACATTCCGCTCGGCCGCAAGTCGATGCTCGAACACTCGATCGACGCGATGCTGGCCGATGCGCGGATCGAGCGCGTGTTCGCCGTTATCGCGGTGGACGACGAGCGGTGGCGCGCGCTGCGCGTCGATGCGGGACGCGTCGAGTTCCTGCCGGTCGGTGGCGCATCGCGTGCAGAGACCGTGCGCAACGGATTGTTCGCGCTCGCCGGCCGCTACGCGGACGACGACCGCGTGCTGGTGCACGACGCCGCGCGCCCGTGCCTGTCGGAAGCGATGCTCGCCAGGCTGATTGACGAAGCGGGCGGCGAGGACAGCGGCGGGCTGCTCGCGGTGCCGCTTGCGGACACGCTGAAACGTGGCGAGGACGGGCGGGTCGGCATGACGCTCGACCGTTCTTCGCTCTGGTGCGCGCAGACGCCGCAACTGTTCCGCGTCGGCTCGCTGCGCGCGGCCCTCGCCTCGGCTCCGCTGGCCGGCCTGACCGACGAGTCGAGCGCCATGGAGCGCGCGGGTCACGCACCGCGCCTGGTGACGGGCGGCTCGGCCAACCTGAAAGTCACCACGCCCGAGGACCTCGTCCTCGCCGCGGCCGTCCTGAAGTCGCAGGGACGTCTCCAATAGGACGAGGCAATGAAGATCCGGGTCGGACAGGGTTTCGATGTGCATGCGCTGGTGCCCGGGCGTCGCCTGGTGATCGGCGGCGTCGGGATTCCGCATGAGCGCGGCTTGCTCGGGCACTCGGACGGTGACGTGCTGCTGCACGCGATCACCGACGCGATGCTCGGCGCCGCGGGGTTGGGCGACATCGGCCGCCTCTTTCCGGACACCGATGCGCGGTACAAGGACGCGGACAGCCGGGTGCTGCTGCGCGCGGCCGTCGAGGCGATCGAGCGTGCCGGCTGGAAGATCGGCAACGTCGACGCCACGGTCATCGCGGAGCGGCCGAAGATCGCGCCGCACGTGAACGCCATGCGCGCAGGCATTGCCGCGGACTGCCGTGTCGACGACGGCGCGGTGAACATCAAGGGCAAGACGAGCGAGAAACTTGGCTACGCGGGGCGAGGCGAAGGCATCGCCGCGCACGCGGTCGTGCTGCTCCTCGGCGACTGACCCGCGCTACAGCGCGGGCAACGTCAGTTCCACCCTCAGGCCGTGCGGCGAGTTGGCCAGCAGCCGCAGGCTGCCGCCATGCATCCGCGCGATGCGGTCGACGATCGGCAATCCGAGCCCGGCGCCCCCGCCGCCGGAACGCGCCGCCTCGCCCCGCTCGAAGGGTCGCAGCAGGCGCTCGATCTGGTCGGTTGGAACCCCGGGCCCGGTATCGGCCACGCCGACAATGGCCGTGTCATCGCTGCCAATCAGGCTGACGCTGAGGTTGAGCGCGCCGGATGCCGGATCGCGCCCGTAACGCATCGCGTTCGTCAGCAGGTTGTCCATGGCGCGGTCGAGTTCGGTGCGGTGGCCCCGCACCTTCAGCCGTGCGAGCCGAAGCTCGACGTGCGACGCCGGTTGCGCTTCGACGCGCAGCCGGCGCACGGCGGCTTCCACCAGAGCGGCGAGGTCGATGTCCTCGGCCGGCGCCTGGGGCTCCTTGCGCGCGTAATCGAGGAACTGGCGCACGATGGTGTCGATCTGCTCGATGTCGCCCACCATGGCGTCGCGAGCGTCCTGGGGGAGTTCGGCCATCTCGAGTTCGAGCCGCAGGCGCGTCAATGGCGTGCGCAGGTCGTGCGAGATTCCGGCGAGCAGTACGGCACGGTCGGCCTCGAGCTTGCCGAGGTCGGTCACCATCCGGTTGAAGTTCTGGTTGACCGTGCGGATCTCGACCGGGCCCGTTTCCGGCAGTGCCGCCGGCTGTCGCCCGCTGCCGAGGTCGGCGGCGGCCCTCGAAAGCTGCGCAAGCGGGCGGTTGATCAGGCGGGTGATGAGCACGGCGCCGATCAGGGACAGCAGCAGCGCCACCGCGGCCCACCCCGTCCACTGCGTGCCGTACGTGCGCGCCGCGGGGTCGCGATCGATGAATACCCAGTAGCGGTCGTCCTCGAGCGCCAGGCTCACCCACAGTCCGCGTATGCCGTTCACCTCCGCGGCCACCTGCGTGCCGGCTCCGAGCTTGTCGACGATGTGCCGTTCGGCCATCTTGATGAGCGGGGCGTCGGCGAGCGGCTTCACGGTGTCGTTCGGCTCGAGCGGGTAGATCCTCACCCCTTCGTTGGCCGCGAGTTCCGCAAGCAGGTCGCGGCGCACGAACGGGTCGGAATACACGAGCGCCGCGCGGGTGATGTTCACCACGGAAATCACCTGCTGCGCGATGGTCTGCGCGCGTGGAGCGCGTTCGAAGACGCGGAAGCTCTGGATCCAGGCGCCGAGGCTGGCGACGATCAGCAGCAGGACGAGGAGCAGCGTTCGCCAGAAGAGCGAAGGCGAACGCAGGCTCGTGGCCATCCGCGCTAGCCCTGGCCGTCGGGAATGAACACGTACCCGAGGCCCCATACCGTCTGGATGTAGCGGGGCTTGGACGGGTCGGGCTCTACCAGCTTGCGCAGGCGGGAAATCTGTACGTCGAGGCTGCGGTCGAACGCCTCGTACTCCCGGCCGCGCGCCATTTCCATCAGCTTCTCGCGCGACAGCGGGACCCGCGGGTGGCGCGCAAACGCCTTGAGCACGGCGAACTCGCCGGTCGTCAGCGGCACATCTTCGCCGTTCTTCTTCAGCGTTCGGGTGGCGAGGTCGAGTACGAAGTCGCCGAACTCCACCGGGGTGCTGTCGCTCGTCGGTGCGCCGGGGGCGTCGTCCGGCGCCTTCCGCCGCAGCACCGCGTTGATACGGGCAAGCAGTTCGCGCGGATTGAAGGGCTTCGGCAGGTAGTCATCGGCGCCCATCTCGAGGCCGACGATGCGATCGACGTCTTCCCCCTTGGCCGTCAGCATGACGATCGGCGTCATGTCGTTGCCGCCGCGCAGCCGTCGCATGATCGACAGCCCGTCCTCGCCCGGCATCATGAGGTCGAGGATCAGCAGATCGAAGCGTTCGCGCGCCCACAGCCGGTTCATGGACTGGGCGCCGTCGGCCGTGACGACCGAGAATCCGTTGTCGCCGAGGTAGCGACGGAGGAGGTCGCGCAACCGCGGGTCGTCGTCGACGACGAGGATCTTCAGGGGACCGTTACGCGTCATGAGTGTCCGGCTTGGTCGGATGGCGCGATGCTAGGGGCAGGCCCATCGGGGCGCCTGCCCGAAAACAAAGTGTTACAGAATTTCCGTGGCAGTCCCATCGGTTGCGGGGACAATTCTTCCCAGTCCTCGCGCGACGAAACAGCATGTTCGCCACGGTTCCGTTCCGTTTCCGTCACCTCTCCCGCCCCTGGCGGCGGCCGCTCGCGTTCGCCGCGCTGCTTGCGCTCGCCGGGTCGGCTTGGGCGGCCAACGCGGGTGTCGATCCCGGGCAGCGCCTGCGCCTGAGCCCCGAGCAGCGGCGGGACATGTGGGAGCGGATGTCGCCCGAGCAACGCGAGGCCTGGCGCAACGCCCGCTCGCAGGAGGAGCGCCAGCGCGCGTGGCAAGGCTTCTCGCCCGAGCAGCGCCGCGGCATGTGGCAAGGGCTGTCGCCCGAGCAGCGCGAGATGATGCTGCGCCGCTTGCCCCCCGAACAGCGCCAGGACATGCGGCGCCAGATGACCCCCGAGGAGCGGCAGGCCATGCGGCAGCGCTTCATCGAGCAAGGTGCGCCCCCTCCGTCCGGTCCGCCGGGGCAGAGCGGCGGCCCGCCGCCACGCCCGATGCATTCGATGACGCCCGAGGAGCGGCAGCGCCTTCGCGAGCAGATCCGCGAGGCGCAGCGCGACGTCTATCGCGGCCCGGACAAGGGCGGGAAGCGTTGACGGGGGTTTCGCCGGACGCGTGCGGCGCGGGTCGCGAGCGGCCATCATTGCGATGCTTTGGCCCACGGAAACCCACGCACATCCTGCGCGGCCGTTGCCGCTGCCGTCCGCGGCTTGCGAATTGCATGGTTCTCAGCGATTCCCGCCGAGGCGTTCGCTAGAATCCGTTCCCGTCTCCTGGCTTGTCGCGCTTGCGTGCGACGGCCCTCCGCATGGCCGCTCCCGTCATCCTCGCGATCGATACTGCGACCGAACTGTGTTCGGTGGCCGTGCTGTACGGCGAGCGATGCATCGCGCGAACGGAGAACGTGGGCCAGAAGCACTCCGATCGCGTCCTGCCGCTCGTCGACGCACTTCTTGGCGAGGCGGGGCTGCGACTGAACGCAATCGACGCCTTTGCGTTCGGGGCCGGCCCGGGATCATTCACTGGATTGCGGATCGCGTGCGGTGTGGTGCAGGGACTCGCCTACGCCTCGGGTCGGCCGGTAGTCGCCATCGGCAACCTGCGCGCGCTGGCGGCGCGTGCCTTGGCCGAGCAGCCGGCAGTGCCGAGCGTCCTGGCGGCCATCGACGCCCGCATGCAGGAGGCGTACTGCGGCGTGTACCGCAACGATGAGGCCGTGACGGAACTTCGCGGACCGACGCTCGAGGCGCCGGACGCGTTGCCCGGAATCGCGCGGGAGGCCGGGGTCGGGCTCGTCGCCGGCGATGCGCTGACGGTTTTTGCGGACGCCTGGGGCGAACTCGCCGTGCCACGGGCCGCGCGTACACGCGGCGACGCCGCCGACATCGCGCGCCTGGCGCGCATCGACTTCCTGCGGGGACTTTCGGTGCGGGCGGCCGATGCGATGCCGGCCTACGTGCGGGATCGGGTTGCCCTGACGATCGACGAGCGTCGTCAGAAGGCGGGCGTATGAGCGCGCTGCCTCGGTCGGAGGAGGACCGGTATGCGCCCATGACCGAGAAGGACCTCGACGAGGTCGTCGCCGTGGAGCAGCAGGTGTACCCGTTTCCCTGGACGCGCGGCAATTTCTCGGATGCCCTGCAGGCCGGGTACAGCGCCTGGGTGCTTCGAAACGCGTCGGGCCATGTCGTGGCCTACACCGTGATGATGATCGCGCTCGACGAAGCCCATCTGCTCAACCTCAGCGTGGCGCGCGAGGCCCAGCGCACGGGCCTCGGCTGGCGCACCCTCGACTGGATGGCCGACGTGGCGCGCGGCTATGGGGTGCGGACGATGCTCCTCGAGGTGCGACCCAGCAACGAGGCGGCGCTTCTCCTGTACCAGCGCTACGGCTTCGATCGCATCGGAGTGCGCCGCGGCTATTACCCGGCCGTCGGCGGCCGCGAGGATGCGGTGGTGATGAGGATTTCCCTGTGACACTCGATGCGCGCCGTCATCAGCTCTGGCAGGCGATGGGGCTTGGTCCCGTATGGGAGCGACGGGACGCGCCCGCAGTGATCGAGGGCGATCCGCGCGCCGCGCATATCGCGCAACTCGACTGGGATGCGCTCGTGGCCGAGGCAGCCGGGTGCCGCTCCTGTCCCCTCGGCGAACAGCGCAAGCAGAGCGTGTTCGGCGTCGGCTACCGGCACGCCGAGTGGATGCTGGTCGGAGAGGCGCCGGGAGCCGAAGAAGACGCCCGCGGCGAACCGTTCGTGGGCCAGGCCGGCAAGCTGCTCGACAACATGCTGGCGTCGATCGGGCTGACGCGAGAGGGTGAAACCGCCCAGTCCGTCTTCATCGCCAACGTGCTGAAGTGCCGGCCGCCGAACAACCGCAACCCCGAGCCTTCCGAGGTGGCGCAGTGCGAGCCTTTCCTGCGCCGCCAGGTGGAACTGATCGCGCCCCGGCTCGTCCTCGTGATGGGCCGGTTCGCGGCGCAGGCGTTGCTCGGCACCGACGCGAGCATCGCAAGCCTGCGCGGGCAGGTCCACCACATCGAGGCCGGCGGCCGACGGGTGCCCGTCGTGGTGACGTACCACCCGGCCTACCTGCTGCGCAACCTCGGGGACAAGGCGAAGGCGTGGGCCGACCTGTGCTTCGCGCGCGACGTCCACGCGAGGAGCCCGGCCGGGTGACCCGCGGCCTCAGTGCTTCAACTGGCCGATCAGCGCGATCGAATCGAACTGACGCTGGTTGTAACGGTGCCGCAGGATCACCAGCACCATGGAAACCGCCACGAACAGGCCGAACAGCAGCATCACGGCCCGGATCGGCATGTCGAACCACACCAGCAGCGCGTAGAGACCGAGCATCACGAGGATGCTCAGGTTCTCGTTGAAATTCTGCACGGCAATGGAGTGTCCCGCGGACAGCAGCACGTGGCCCCGGTGCTGCAGCACGGCGTTCATCGGCACGACGAAGTAGCCGGCGAGCGAACCGATCAGGACGAGGATCACGCAGGCGATCAGCAGGAACCAGCTGATCGATGCGAAGCCGAAGCTGGCATTGCCCGCGGGAGCGATCGCCTGCGTGTAGAAGGCGGCCAGCGCGACGATGACGCCCATCGCCACGCCGACCGGCAGGACGCGCATCGATTGCTTCAGCGCGACGGTGGACGCCGCGTAGACCGCCCCGAGCGCGATGCCGACCGCCACCACCGCCTGCAGGATCGCGGCGCGCGACAGGTCGAGCCCGAGCACCTGCTCGGCCCACTTCAGCACGATGAACTGCAGCGTGGCTCCCGCGCCCCAGAAGAGCGTGGTCACAGCGAGCGAGATCTGGCCCAGCTTGTCGCGCCAGAGCACGCTGCAGCAATGCGCGAAGCCGACCATCAGCTTCCAGGGATGCACGTGCTGCTTGGCGTAGCGCGCACCGGTGTCCGGGATGCCGAGATTGAAGAGCGATGCCACGACGTAGACGAAGGCGATCACCGCGATCGACGCTTCCGCCGGCAGGTCGATGCCGGTGTCGAAAATCGGCATGTCGAAGCCGAGCAGCCAGGCGGAAATCCGCGGGCTGATCAGGATTCCGCCGAGCAGGAAGCCGACGATGATCGAGGACACGGTCAGGCCTTCGATCCAGCCGTTCGCGACCACCAGTTTCTCGGGCGGCAGCAGTTCGGTCAGGATCCCGTACTTGGCCGGCGAGTACGCCGCAGCACCGAAGCCGACCACCGCATACGCGAGCAGCGGGTGGACCGAGAACAGCATCAGCAGGCAGCCGGCGATCTTGATGAGGTTCGTGACGAACATGACCCGGCCCTTGGGGAACGAGTCCGCGAAGGCGCCCACCACCGCCGCCAGCGCCACGTAGGAGACGACGAAGAACAGCTTCAGCATCGGCGTCATCCAGGCCGGCGCGTCGATCTCTCGCAGCAGGGCGATGGCGGATATGAGCAGCGCGTTGTCGGCCAGCGACGAGAAGAACTGCGCGGCCATGATGGTGTAGAAGCCGCGGTTCATCGGCGAGGCGGTGCCGCAACGTGGAGCGATGCGGGCAAGGCGAGTGGTCTCCAGTGGGCGGCCGGTGCGGCAGCGTTCGGGGTCGGCGCTCTTCAGGGACGGCGCGTTTGCCCGCGCGGCGTTATAGCACGCGGTCTGTCGGGTGGGAGGGTGAACGGCGTCGCCTATGCTATGCGCTTGCCCTGTCGCCGCTCACGCTGCCGTCGCTCATCGTGCCCCGCCCCATACTCGCCACCATCGATCTCGGCGCGCTGCGCCATAACGTGGCGCGAGCGCGCGAGCAGGCGCGTGGCCGCTTCGTGTGGGCGGTGGTCAAGGCGAACGCGTACGGTCATGGACTGGAGCGCGCGCTGCGCGCGTTCAGTGAAGCAGACGGCCTCGCGCTGCTCGACCTGGACGAAGCCCGGCGCGCGCGCGAAGAGGGTTGGCGCAAGCCGATCCTGCTGCTCGAGGGGTGCTTCGAGCCGGATGACCTTGCCGTGTGCTCTGACCTCGACCTCACCACGGTAGTTCACTGTGGCGAACAACTCGAGATGCTCGAACATCACCGGCCTTCCCGTCCGATTTCCGTCCACCTGAAGCTCAACACCGGCATGAACCGGCTCGGTTTCCGGCCGCCGGGCGCCGCGCAGGCGTACGAACGACTGCGCGCGATGAAGACGATTCGTGACCTGACGCTGATGATGCATTTCGCGAACGCCGACCGGGTGCGCGGTGCCTCGGGCCCCGTCGCTGCCCTCGAGCAGTCCGAGGAGTTCGCTCGCATGACGGCCGGGTGGCCCGAACCCCGCAGCCTGGCCAACTCCGCGGCACTGTTCCTGTTGCCCGAGATCGGCGGCGACTCGGTGCGTCCGGGCATTTCGCTGTACGGCGGCGCCACCGACGAGAGCCATTCCGCCGCGTCGCTTGGCCTGAAGGCCGGCATGGTGCTCACTTCGCAGATCATCGGCGTGCAGAGCGTCGACCGCGGGGCCGCGGTGGGTTACGGCTCGCGGTTCGTGGCCCGGCGCCCGACGCGCATCGGGGTGGTCGCGTGCGGCTACGCGGACGGTTACCCGCGCCATGCACCGGACGGCACCCCCGTGGTCGTCGGCGATCGGCGCGTTCCCCTCGCGGGCCGCGTGTCGATGGACATGATCACCGTGGACCTCACCGACGCGCCGCAGGCGGGCGTTGGAACGCCGGTCGAACTCTGGGGCGCCCGGCTCCCGATCGACGAGGTCGCCCACGCGGCGGAGACGGTGGGCTACGAACTGATGTGCGCGCTCGCGCGACGCGTGCCGGTGGTCGAGGTCGCTTGATGGCGAAGGTCAGGACCCAGTATGTCTGCTCGGAGTGCGGCGGTGCAAGCCCGAAGTGGCAGGGCCAGTGCCCGCACTGCAGCGCGTGGAACACCCTGACCGAGGCCCGCGTCGAGGCGGCGACGGAACATCGGTACGCCCCGCTGGCGCCGACGGCCGCGGTGCAGTCGCTGAAGCAGGTGCAGGCGAAGGAAGTTTCGCGCCTGCCGTCCGGCATCGACGAGTTCGACCGCGTGCTCGGCGGTGGCCTCGTGGCGGGCGGGGTGGTGCTGATCGGCGGCGACCCGGGCATCGGCAAGTCGACACTGCTTTTGCAATCCCTTGCCGCGCAGTCCACCTCGACGTCCGTGCTCTACATCAGCGGCGAGGAGTCGGCGCCGCAGATCGCGCTGCGCGCGCGGCGACTGGGCCTCGAAGCCGACGGCGTGCGCCTGCTCGCGGAAATCTCGCTCGAGCGGATCATCGGCACGGTGCTCGAGGAGAAGCCGGCGGTCGTCGTGGTCGACTCCATCCAGACCGTGTATTCAGACCAGTTGCAGTCGGCACCGGGGTCGGTCGCGCAGGTGCGCGAATGCGCGGCTCAGCTGACGCGCATGGCCAAGCAGGCCGGGCTGACGCTCATCATGGTGGGCCATGTGACCAAGGACGGGTCGCTCGCGGGGCCCCGCGTGCTCGAGCACATGGTCGACACGGTCCTGTACTTCGAGGGCGACACGCATTCGTCGTTCCGGCTCGTACGCGCCTTCAAGAACCGGTTCGGGGCGGTGAACGAGCTCGGCGTGTTCGCGATGACGGACCGCGGGCTCAAGGGCGTGTCGAATCCTTCGGCGCTGTTCCTGTCGCAGCACGACGCGCAGGTATCCGGCTCCTGCGTGATGGTCACCCAGGAAGGCACGCGCCCGCTGCTGGTGGAGATCCAGGCGCTCGTCGACACCGCGCACGTGCCCAATCCGCGGCGACTGTCGGTCGGACTCGATCCGCAGCGTCTCGCCATGTTGCTGGCGGTGCTGCACCGGCATGCGGGCATCGCCGCGTTCGATCAGGACGTGTTCGTCAATGCGGTGGGCGGCGTGCGGATCACCGAGCCGGCTTCCGACCTTCCGGTGTTGCTGGCGATCGTCTCGTCGATGCGCGACAAGCCGTTGCCGCGCGGACTCGTCGCATTCGGCGAGATCGGCCTCGCGGGCGAAATCCGTCCGGCGCCGCGCGGCCAGGAACGCCTCAAGGAAGCCGCCAAGCTCGGGTTCTCGATGGCGCTGATTCCGAAGTCCAACGCGCCGAAGCATGCGATCGAGGGACTCGAAGTGATTGCGGTCGACCGCCTCGACCAGGCGCTCGCCCGCATGCGATCCGATCGCTGACTAGCGGAGCAGGTGACGCGCGGCGGCCACGCCGCTGCGCACGGCCGACTCCAGGGTCGAGGGGTAGTCGCTGTCGGTCCAGTCCCCGGCGAGCAGGAAGCGCGGGATGGAGGTGACGTTCCGAGGGCGACGCAAGCCCGGCCGCGCGGCCAGGGTTGCGCGCTTTTCCACGATCGCGCGCATGGCGCGCGGCTCGGGCAGCCCGAGGTCCCTCGTCAGCTGGTGCGCAACGGCAGCGCAGAGCGAGGCGAGGGGCGCGTCGTCGTGCGCGCCGCTCGCACTGACGACGACGGCCAGTACGCCGCGGTTGGCCGGATCCAGTGCGCCGCGGTCGAAGACCCACTGCCCGTAGGCTTGCCGCGCCGGTTCATCCCGCAGGGCGACGAAGCCGCGCGGAAGGACCACCGCCGGGTCGTACGTCAACGGGTCGTACTTGAGGTAGACAGTGCAGATGGGTTCGTAGGCGAACTTTTCGATGGCGTCCAGTTCGTTCGCGAGCCGGGAAGCCAGCGCCCCCGCCAGGCGAGCGAGCTGCGTCGGCGGGGCGGCGAAGACCACCGCATCCACCGCGGACCCGGAGCCGTCGAGCCGGAAGCCGGCTCCATCGCACGTGACCGCCTCCACCCGCGTCCCCCGCCGCACGGTGCCGCCGCGGGCGATGACAAAGCGCTCGGCGGCTTCCGGCAGCAGGGCGGAAAGGTCGGTACGCGGCAGCCACATCATCGACGCCGCGCTGCCCGCACCGAGGCTGTCGCGCAGCACGTTGGCGAATATCTGAGCCGACGCTT
Organism: uncultured beta proteobacterium; assembly: GCA_963726405.1. Lineage (GTDB taxonomy): Bacteria > Pseudomonadota > Gammaproteobacteria > Burkholderiales > Burkholderiaceae_F > JAOUJD01. The sequence goes on from CAVSCF010000003.1 coordinate 124,630, forward strand.
CGTGCAGAGGCGTATTCAGCGCTGCAATCCCCAGCGGTCGCCAGACGCGGGCGAGGAGAAGGTCGCTCTGCCCGTGCTCCTTCAACCAGTCCATGGCATTGCGATCGGGGTCGACACGCCAGCCGCTGGATTTCAGGCTCCGAAGGAAGCGGGCCATCGCCACCCGGTCGGTCCACGGCAGGCCGCGTGCAAACGTCAACGCCATCGCCAGATGCCACGGTGCCGGCAGGCGGGCCGCGCGCAGACGGAAGCCGTCGGGGTACGTGAGCTCGAACGGGCGTCGTTCGATGGCGCCATCGAGGTCCACACCCACGGTCGAGAGCACGTCCGCGATGGCCGTGTACGCGCCGACCATCAGATGCTGCCCGTTGTCGACGGTGTGCACGGTGCCGTCGAGGTCGAGTTTCACCCGGCGTCCGCGTCCGCCCAGGTCGGCGGCGGCCTCGAACAGCGACACATTCGCCCCCGCGGCAGCCAGGGTGGCGGCCGCGGCGCATCCTGCCCAGCCGCCGCCGATGACGGCGACCGACAAGGACTTGCTCACCGGCCGATCCACGTGCGCCAGGCGATCCACAACTTGCGCAAGGGTGTCAGCGCGATGCGCTGGTGCAGTACCTGGAAGTTCTCGCGCTCGATCTCGTCGAGCAGCGTTGCGTAGATCGCCCCCATGATCAGCCCCGGGCGCTGCGCCCGCCGGTCGACGGCTGGCAGCAGGTCGATGGCCTCCCGATAGGTGGCGCGCGCGCGCTCGGCCTGGAATCGCATCAGCGGCACGAAGCCGTCGACGTAGCGGCCGGCGAGCAGATCGGCGGCGCGCACCTCGAAGCGCTGCAGTTCGTCCACCGGGACATACACGCGACCGCGGCGGGCATCGTCGCCGACGTCCCGGATGACGTTGATCAGCTGGAGGGTGAGGCCGAGCCGGTCCGCGTAGTCCACCGTGCGCGGGTCCGTGTATCCGAAGATGCCGGCGGAAATCTCGCCGACGACGCCCGCCACCAGGTGCGCATACCGCCTGAGCGCGGGGAAATCGAGATAGCGGTTCTGCCGAAGATCCATTGCCATCCCTTCCAGGATGGCTTCCAGCCGCGGCCGGGTAATGCCGAAGGGACCGTCGATGAAGGGCAGCAGGGCCCGCGTCACCGGATGCGAAGGCTGCCGGGCGAACAATGCAGCGAGCTCGCCGCTCCACCACGCGAGCTTGGCTTCCGCCACCGAAGGGTCGGTGACTTCGTCCACCGCGTCGTCGACTTCGCGGCAGTAAGCGTAGACCGCCGTGATGGCGCGCCGTCGTTCGGGGGGCAGGAACACGAACGCGTAATAGAAACTCGAGCCGCTGGCCGCCGCTTTCTGCTGGCAGTACTCGTCGGGCGTCATGGCGATCGCTTCACCGGCCAGCAGAAAGCGGCGGCGGCGCGTAGCGCCGCGGCCGCTCCAAGGGAGCGCGAAGCGCGAACGCTTCGCTTGGGCTGGCAGTACTCGTCGGGCGTCATGGCGATCGCTTCACCGGCCAGCAGAAAGCGGCGGCGGCGTGTAGCGCCGCGGCCGCTCCAAGGGAGCGCGAAGCGCGAGCGCCTCGCTTGCGCTGGCGGTACTCGCCGGGCGTCATGCCACCGCCCGGAGGGGACGCAACGCCCGCCAGCTCATCCGGGTCCAGTCGCGGGCGGTCAGGGACGGACGATGGCGGAACACGTCCCCACCGGCCGCGTCGATGCGTTCGAGGATGCGCAGCCCACCCTGGACGACCAGTCGCAATTCGAGTCCGATCCGTCCGCCGAGCGCCGATGCCAGCGGGGCGCCGAAGTCGAGCATGGCGCGCGTGCGCGCGACCTCGAACGCCATCAGCGATCGCCAACGGTCATCGACCTGCCGGTCCGCGATCTGCCGCTCGGTGACGCCGTGACGCTGCAGGTCCTCCTGCGGCAGATAGACCCGGCCCTTGGCCCAGTCGATCGCCACGTCCTGCCAGAAATTGGTGAGCTGCAGCCCGCTGCAGATCGCATCGGACTGCGTCAAGAGCGCGGGCTCGGAACGGCGGTACAGCGCGAGCAGCAAGCGCCCGATCGGGTTGGCCGATCGGCGGCAATACTCGAGCAGCGTCGGAAAGTCCGCGTAGCGGGTGGTCGTGACGTCCTGTGCGAATGCGGACAGCAGATCGTGGAGCAGCGCGCGGTCGAGGTGATGCTCGGCCACCGCCTGCGCGAGGTCGGGCCACCGATCCTGAGCGTCGCCCAATGACTCGAGCGCGCGCCGCAGTTCGTCGAGCTGGGCGAGCCGCGTGGCCGCGTCGGCGTCCCCCTCGTCGGCGATGTCGTCCGCCGTTCGCGCAAACCGGTAGATCGCACGAACGGGCGGACGCAGCGCCGCGGGCAACAGCAGCGACGCCACCGGAAAGTTCTCGTAGTGACCGACCCCCATGCCGACGAAGCTATCACAGCGGGCCCTCCGCGGCCGCGAGGCGGAGGTGGTTCCGCTAGAATCGGCGCTTCGTTCCGCGATGGGGTGGTGCCGTTACACGCGGTCGCGGCGCGAAGGTGGCGAAATTGGTAGACGCACCAGGTTTAGGTCCTGACGCCTTCACCGGCGTGGGGGTTCGAGTCCCCCCCTTCGCACCAGCACTTTGACGCCTTGCCGCCGCTCAGTGCAGAACGTCACTGCAGAAACCGTAGGCGGCCAATCGAAAAGAACCGAAGACATGCAACAGACCGTGGAGTCCCTCGGCGCGCTTGAGCGCCGGATCGACCTGACCGTGCCGGCCGAGGCGATCGACAAGGAAGTGCAGACGCGACTGAACAAGCTCGCCCGCACCGTGAAGCTGCCGGGCTTCCGGCCCGGGAAGGTGCCGCTCAAGATGGTGGCGCAGACCTACGGCGCGCAGGTGCATGCGGAAGTCATGAACGACAAGGTCGGCGAGGCCTTCAGTACGGCCGTGACCGCGAACAACCTGCGGGTCGCCGGCGCGCCGCGCCTGGAACCGCGTGCCGTGGAAGGGACCCAGGACCTCACGTTCTCGGCCACGTTCGAGGTGTATCCCGAGATCACGCTCGGCGATTTGGGCGGTGTGGAAGTCCAGCGCGCCGTGTGCAAGGTCGGCGACGCCGAGGTCGACCGTACCCTGGAGATCATGCGCAAGCAGCGCGCGACCTACGAGGACGTCACCCGTGCCGCGGCGGTGGGCGACGTGGTCACCGTCGACTTCAAGGGCACGCAGGACGGCACGCCGTTTGATGGGGGTTCTGCTTCCGACTTTCCGTTTGCCCTGGGGCAGGGCCGGATGCTGCCCGAGTTCGAGGCCGCCATCCCGGGCATGACGCCGGGGGAGACCAGGACGTTCCCGCTGACATTCCCGGCGGACTACACCGCCAAGGAACTGGCCGGCAAGACCGTGCAGTTCGAAGTGACCCTGAAGAAGGTGCAGCAAGCCGTGCTTCCGCCGCTGGACGCGCAGTTCGCGAAATCGCTGGGCATCGTCGACGGCGACCTCGAGAAGATGCGCACCGAGATCCGCAGCAACCTCGAGCGCGAAGTCGCTTCGCGGTTGCGCGCGCGCACCAAGGACAGCGTGATGAGCGGCCTGCTGACCGTCGCGTCGTTCGAGGTCCCGAAGTCGCTGGTCGAGTCCGAAAAGCAGCGACTGGCCGAAACGGCGCGCAGCGACCTCGTTTCGCGTGGCGTCTCGGCGCAGGACTCGCCGCTGCCTCTGGAACTCTTCGCCCCGCAGGCCGACCGCCGCGTCCGCCTGGGGTTGCTGCTGGGCGAACTTGTGCGTGCGAACGGGTTGCAGCCGCGCCCCGACCAGATCCGCAAGCTGGTCGAGGAGATGGCGCAGAGTTACGAGCGTCCGCAGGAAGTCATCAACTGGTACCTGTCGGACAGAAAGCGACTCGGCGAGCTTGAAAACCTCGCGCTCGAGGACAATGTGACCACGTGGGTGCTGGAGCGGGCGAAAGCCGTCGACGCGCCGGTGGCGTTCGACGATTTGATGGGCCACACGGGCCGGTGAAGGGCGAGGGAACAATGATCAAACGGGACACGACGGCCACGGCACTCGATGTGCAGGGCCTCGGCATGGTGCCGATCGTCATCGAGCAAAGCGGGCGCGGCGAGCGTGCCTACGACATCTACTCGCGGCTGCTGCGCGACCGGGTGGTGTTCATCGTGGGGCCGATCAACGAGCAGACGGCCAACCTGGTGGTCGCCCAGTTGCTCTTCCTCGAGTCGGAGAACCCGGACAAGGACATCTCGCTCTACATCAACTCCCCGGGCGGCTCGGTCAGTGCCGGGCTCGCGATCTTCGACACGATGCAGTTCATCAAGCCCGACGTCTCGACCATCTGCATCGGGATGGCGGCCAGCATGGGCGCGTTCCTCCTCGCGGCCGGCCAGAAGGGCAAGCGCTACACGCTGCCCAACTCGCGCATCATGATTCACCAGCCGCTCGGCGGGGTGCAGGGCCAGGCGGCGGACATCGAGATCCATGCCAAGGAGATCCTCTATCTGCGGGAGCGCCTGAACCAGATCCTCGCCGAGCGCACCGGCCAGTCGGTGGAAAAGATCGCCAAGGACACGGACCGGGACAACTTCATGTCCGGAGAGGATGCCGTAAGCTACGGTCTCGTCGACAAGATTTTTGTCAAACGTGGCGAACAGCCGTAATCTGCACGCGTCTACATAACGAGGTCCCGCCCACTCCTTTATGTCGGACAAAAAAGGTTCGAGCGAAAAGCTCCTGTACTGCTCCTTCTGCGGCAAGAGCCAGCACGAAGTCAAGAAGCTGATCGCCGGCCCGTCGGTGTTCATCTGCGACGAGTGCATCGATCTTTGCAACGACATCATCCGGGACGAGACCACCGCCGACACGGCGTCGAGTGGCACGCGCTCGGACCTCCCGACCCCGCACGAGATCGGCTCGATCCTCGACCAGTACGTCATCGGCCAGGACAAGGCCAAGCGCATCCTGTCGGTCGCCGTCTACAACCATTACAAGCGCCTGAAGCACATGGGCAGCAAGGATGACGTCGAGCTCGCCAAGAGCAACATCCTGCTGATCGGACCGACCGGCTCTGGCAAGACGCTGCTGGCACAGACGCTGGCACGGCTGCTCAACGTGCCCTTCGTGATCGCGGACGCCACCACGCTGACCGAGGCGGGCTACGTCGGCGAGGACGTCGAGAACATCATCCAGAAGCTGCTGCAGAACTGCAATTACGAGGTCGAGAAGGCCCAGCGCGGCATCGTCTACATCGACGAGATCGACAAGATCTCGCGCAAGAGCGACAACCCGTCGATCACGCGCGACGTCTCGGGCGAGGGCGTCCAGCAGGCCCTGCTGAAGCTGATCGAGGGGACCATTGCCTCCGTTCCGCCGCAGGGCGGGCGCAAGCACCCGAACCAGGACTTCGTGCAGATCGACACCACGAACATCCTGTTCGTGTGCGGCGGCGCCTTCGACGGTCTCGAGAAGATCATCCGCAGCCGCTCCGAAAAGAGCGGCATCGGCTTTTCGGCCTCGGTGACCAGCCAGAGCGACCGCTCGGTGGGCGACCTGCTGCGCGATGTCGAGCCCGAGGACCTGATCAAGTTCGGCCTCATCCCGGAACTCGTGGGCCGGCTGCCTGTCATTGCCACCCTCGACGAACTCAGCGAGGAAGCGCTCGTCGAAATCCTCGTGCAGCCGAAGAACGCCCTGGCGAAGCAGTTCCAGCGTCTGTTCCAGATGGAGGGCGTGGAACTCGAAGTGCGCCAGGACGGGCTGCGGGCCATCGCGCGCAAGGCCATCAAGCGTAAAACGGGCGCGCGCGGCCTGCGTTCCATCGTCGAGGGCGTGCTGCTCGACGTCATGTACGACCTGCCGAGTACCAAGAACGTGGTCAAGGTCGTGGTCGACGAGAACACCATCACCGGCGGCGGCAAACCCCTGCTGATCTACTCGGATCAGCCGAAGGTCGCGGGCGCTCCGCGCTAGTCGCCGCGACTCGCTCTTTATCGCGTTATGCCGCCCGCCGGAGCGGCCCTGCCTGCGGGTCCTTCGCGTGCTAGATTGAAACCGGATTTCGCTCGCCCTTGCTTTCCCCATGCGCGGGCGCATATGAGTCGAAAGTCCATTCCGAAGGGAAAAATTCCGAATGTCCACACAAATCCTGCCGCCGGAACGCATCACGCTGCCGCTGCTGCCGCTGCGCGACGTCGTGGTGTTCCCGCACATGGTGATTCCGCTGTTCGTCGGGCGCCCGAAGTCGATTCGCGCCCTGGAGGCGGCGATGGAAGCCGGCAAGAGCATCATGCTGGTGGCGCAGAAGAACGCCGCCAAGGATGAGCCGACCGCCGAAGACATCTACGAGATCGGTTGCGTCGCCAGCATCCTGCAGATGCTGAAGCTGCCCGACGGCACCGTGAAGGTGCTGGTCGAAGGCGCGCAGCGCGCCCGCATCGAGAAGATCGAGGACGGTGCCACGCACTTCACGGCCGATGTCCTCCCGATCGCTCCCGAGACGACGCCGACGGCCGAGGTCGAGGCGCTGCGCCGGGCGATCGTCAGCCAGTTCGACCAGTACGTGAAGTTGAACAAGAAGATCCCGGCCGAGATCCTCACCTCGATCGCGGGGATCGACGAGGCCGGGCGCCTGGCGGACACCATCGCCGCGCACCTGCCCCTGAAGCTGGAGCAGAAGCAGAAGATCCTCGAGATGCCGGGCCTCAACGAGCGCCTCGAGCACCTGCTCGCGCAGCTCGAGACCGAGATCGACATCCTGCAGGTCGAGAAGCGCATCCGTGGCCGCGTGAAGCGGCAGATGGAGAAGAGCCAGCGCGAGTACTACCTGAACGAGCAGGTCAAGGCGATCCAGAAAGAGCTGGGCGAGGGTGAGGAGGGCGCCGATCTCGAGGAACTCGAGAAGAAGATCAAGGCGGCCCGCATGCCGAAGGCGGCGCGCGAGAAAGCGCTGTCGGAGCTCAAGAAACTGAAGCTGATGTCGCCGATGTCGGCCGAAGCCACCGTCGTGCGCAACTACCTGGACACGCTGGTCGGCCTGCCCTGGAAGAAGCGCAGCAAGATCAACAACGACCTTGGCAACGCCGAGAAGGTGCTTAACGACGATCATTACGGCCTCGAGAAGGTCAAGGACCGGATCCTCGAGTACCTCGCGGTGCAGCAGCGCGTCGACAAGGTGAAGGCTCCGATCCTGTGCCTGGTGGGGCCACCGGGCGTCGGCAAGACGTCGCTGGGGCAATCGGTGGCGCGCGCCACGAACCGCAAGTTCATCCGCATGGCACTGGGCGGCGTGCGCGACGAGGCCGAGATCCGCGGGCACCGTCGCACGTACATCGGCTCGATGCCGGGCAAGATCCTGCAGAACCTCGGCAAGGTGGGCGTGCGCAATCCGCTGTTCCTGCTCGACGAGGTCGACAAGATGGGAATGGACTTCCGCGGCGACCCGGCATCGGCGCTGCTGGAGGTGCTCGATCCCGAGCAGAATCACACGTTCCAGGATCACTACGTCGAGGTCGATTTCGACCTGTCCGACGTGATGTTCGTTGCCACCAGCAACACGATGAACATCCCGCCGGCGCTGCTCGACCGGATGGAAGTCATCCGCCTGTCGGGCTACACGGAGGAAGAGAAGGTCCACATCGGCCTGCAGCACCTGTTGCCGAAGCAGATGAAGACCAACGGGCTGAAGGACGGCGAGCTCAACATCACCGAGAGCGCGATCCGCGACATCATCCGTTACTACACGCGTGAGGCCGGCGTGCGTTCCCTCGAGCGCGAGATCAGCAAGATCTGCCGCAAGGTGGTCAAGCAGCTGCTGCTGAAGAGCCAGGACAAGAAAATCCAGGTTTCGGCGAAGAACCTCGACAAGTTCCTCGGCGTGCGCCGTTACACCTTCGGTGTCGCCGAGAAACAGAACCAGGTCGGCCAGGTCACGGGCCTGGCCTGGACCGAGGTCGGCGGCGACCTGCTGACGATCGAAGTGGCGACGATGCCCGGCAAGGGCAACGTGCAGCGCACCGGTTCCATCGGCGACGTGATGAAGGAGTCGGTCGAAGCGGCGCGCACCGTTGTGCGGGCGCGCGCCCGCCGGCTGGGCCTGCGCGACGAGGTCTTCGAAAAGACGGACCTGCACGTGCACTTTCCCGAGGGCGCCACGCCCAAGGACGGGCCGTCCGCCGGCATCGCGATCACGACCTCGATCGTCTCGGCAATGTCCGGCATCCCGGTCCGGGCCGATGTCGCGATGACGGGCGAGATCACGCTGCGCGGCGAGGTGCTCGCGATCGGCGGCCTGAAGGAGAAGTTGCTTGCGGCCCACCGCGGCGGCATCAAGACGGTCCTGATTCCGGAGGAAAACGTGAAGGATCTCGCGGAGATCCCGGACAACGTGAAGAATCGCCTTGAGATCGTTCCCGTGAAGTGGATCGACAAGGTGCTCGAAGTCGCGCTCGAGCGGCATCCGGTCCCGCTGACCGATGAAGAAGCCGCCGCGACACCGGTGAAGGCGGGCGACGCGCCCGCAGCGACCGAGGTCGTCAAGCACTGAGCGCGCCAGGCGGCGCGAGACGGAAACTCGCGCCGCTTTCTTCCTTCTCGTCAAGGAAAGCGAACGTCTCCACATTTCGCTTCGCTTTTCCTTGACACTGCTATGGCAGCGCGGTGAAATTGCCGTTCAAATTCTTCCGCTCGCACGTTTGCCCCTCCGATGTCTTTCAACAAGAACTACCGGAACCGCGCAGGCGCGTGAACTGACTCGACAAGAGGGGGTGTAAGTGAACAAGACCGAATTGATCGACCACATCGCCAAGCAGGCCGATATCTCGAAGGCGGCGGCGGGTCGAGCCCTGGAAGCGATCGTGGCCGGCATCCGCACGAGCTTGAAGAAGGGCAACTCGGTGACGCTGGTCGGATTCGGCACGTTCATGGTCGGCAAGCGCGCAGCTCGCACGGGCCGCAACCCGCGCACCAACCAGCCGATCAAGATCAAGGCTGCGCGTGTTCCCAAGTTCCGTCCTGGCAAGGCCCTCAAAGATTCGCTAAACTAGCGGTCTTACGTAGGTAGCCAACTGCTGTTGGTCGTCGGGCTTGTTGCCGGCGACCGGCCTGGGGTGCTTAGCTCAGTTGGTAGAGCGGCGCCCTTACAAGGCGTAGGTCGGGAGTTCGAGCCTCTCAGCACCCACCACCTGGCAGCGGCGTCGGAACGCGAAGTAACAGCGCGCGGAGTGGTAGTTCAGTTGGTTAGAATACCGGCCTGTCACGCCGGGGGTCGCGGGTTCGAGTCCCGTCCACTCCGCCACAACACCAAAAGGCGAACGTTGTTCGCCTTTTTTGTTGCTGCACGAAGCGTGCAGCACTGAATGCTCGACAGGGGCTTGCGCCATGTTCGAATCGGTCCGTACGCATCGTCGCTGGATGATGCTTTTCATGCTGGTCCTCATCTTCCCGTCGTTCGTCTTCTTCGGGATCCAGGGCTACAACAGTTTCGTGGGCGGCGAGAACGCCCTGGCGAAGGTGGACGGGTCGCCCGTCACGCAGCAGGAATTCGACCAGGCGCAGCGCGAACGGATCGAGCGGCTGCGCCAGCAGTTCGGGCCCGACTTCGACCCGCGCTTGCTCGAGACCCAGGAAGCGCGCGCATCGATCCTCGACGGCCTCGTGCTCAACCGCGCGCTGGCAAACGAGGCCAGCAAGTCGGGCATCGTGATCACCACCGACCGCCTGCGGGAGATCATCGCCAGCGTTCCCGGCTTCCAGGAGGACGGCAAGTTCAGCTACGACAAGTACAAGGCGTACGTGGCGTCGCAGGGAATGACGGAGCCGATGTTCGAGCAGCGCGTTCGCGAGGACCTGCGCAAGCAGGCGCTCGTGCAGGCCGTCGTCGAGTCCGCCACGGTGCCGAAGACCGTTGCCACGCGCCTTGACACCATGCTGCGCGAGCAGCGCGAGGTGCGCGAAATGCGATTCACCGTCGACCAGTTCCTGCCCAAGGTCAAGGTGACCGACGAGCAGGTGGCACAGTTCTACGAAAAGAACCGCACGCTGTTCGAGACGCCGGAGTCCGCAAAGGTCGAGTACCTCGTCCTGTCGCCCGAGACGATCGCCGGCGCGGGCACCGTCCCCGAGGCGGACGTCAAGGCCTACTACGAGCAGAACAAGGCGCGCTACGGCACGGACGAGCAACGCCGCGCGAGCCACATCCTGATCACGGCCGAAGGCAGCGACAAGGCGGCCGCGCGGAAGAAGGCGGAGCAGCTGCTGGCGCAGGTGAAGGCGAAGCCGGCGGACTTCGAGAAGCTGGCGCGCGAGAACTCCAAGGACCCAGGTTCAGCGGCGCAGGGTGGCGACCTCGGCTTTTTCGGCAAGGGCATGATGGTGAAGCCGTTCGAAGAGGCGGTGTTCAAGCTCAAGCCCGGCGAAATCAGCGAGATCGTGGAGAGCGACTTCGGCTTCCACATCATCCGGCTGACCGAAGTGAAGCCCGCCCAGATCCGGCCCTTCGAGCAGGTGCGGGGCGACATCGAGCGTGACCTGAAGACGCAGCAGGCGCAGAAGGAGTTCGCGAAGGCCGCCGATCAGTTCACGAACCTGGTCTACGAGCAGGCCGACTCGCTGCAGCCGGCCGCCGACGCCCTGAAGCTCAAGGTGCAGAAGGTCGATGCGCTCACGCGCCGGGGCCTCGCGCCGTTCATCAACGCTCGCGTTGTGGATGCGCTGTTCTCCGAGGACTCGCTGAAGAGCAGGAAGAACACGCAGGCCATCGAGGTCGGCACCAATACGATGGTGTCGGCGCGCATCGTCGACCACAAGCCGGCCGCCGTGAAGCCGCTCGAGGAGGTCAAGGGCCAGGTTCGCCAGCTGGTCGAGCAGCGCGAGGCGCTTCGCCTGGCGAAGGAGGCCGGTGAGGCGAAAGTCGCCGAACTGCGCAAGCAGCCCGGCGATGCGGGGTTCTCGCCCGCGAAATCGATCTCGCGCAGCAAACCGGAGGGTCTGCCGCCGAGTGCCGTCAACGCGATCATGCGCGCGCCCGCCGACAAGCTGCCGGCCTACGTGGGAACGGAACTCGAGAACATGGGCTACCTGATCGCGCAGATCGTCTCGTCGAAGATCGGCGAGGCCGGCAGCGCCGAACAGCGCGACGCCCAGAATCGTGTGCTGGCGCAGCAGGCCGCGGCCGCGGACGAGATCGCCTATGCCGAAGGCCTGAAAGCCCGGCACAACGTCAAGATCCTGAAGGCGGAATTCCAGAAGCCGGCAGCGAAACCGGCGGCCGACGAGAAGGCCTCGACGGGCGGCGCGCCGAAGTAGCGCTCAGCCTGCCAGCACCCGGGCCGCGTCGCGAAACGTGGCCAGGTCGTCGCTCGGGAGAGCCAGGGGGCGGGCGTCGGGCGACCGCGTGAAGTTCCGGCCGATCGAGCGCAGGTACGCCGGGTCGTAGTGCTCGACCAGCAGGCATTCGACCAGCGCGTCCCAGCTTCCGTCGTCGACCAGTTGCTTCCACCGCTTGACCCGCTCGTGCCCGTGCAACGGAACGAGGCAGTCGAGTTTCTCGTGCAAGGTCCGCACATCCGACTCGAAATGCACGTACTCGTCGCGCAGCAGGCGCACGCGAGCCTCCAGCGGAAGCTCCAGCCGGATGCAGTCGGACGCCCGCATGGTCAGCAGCAGCTGGTCGGGCACGCGCAGGTCCCCGATCTTGCGGCTCTCGGACTCGACGAAGACCGGCCGGGCGGGATCGAATGCGCGCAATTCGTGCCACACGCGGGTCTCGAAGTGCTTCTGCGACGGCTGGGGCAGCGCCGGCAGGCTGCCGAGCAGCGAGCCGCGATGAAGCGCGAGCGCCTCCAGGTCGAGCACCTGCGCGCCGGCCGCCGCCAGTTGCTGCAGCAAGCGGCTCTTGCCGCTGCCGGTCGTGCCGCAGACGACGTGGAACGTGAAGCGCGCAGGCAGGCGATCGAGTTCGGCCAGCACTGCGCGGCGGAACGCCCGGTAGCCGCCTTCGAGTTGCCGTGCCTGCCATCCGACGCGGCCGAGAATGTGCGTCATCGCTCCGCTGCGGTTGCCGCCCCGCCAGCAATAGACCAGAGGCTTCCACGAGCGCGGCTTGTCGGCGAACGTGCGTTCGAGGTGCGTGGCGATGTTGCGCGCGACATAGGCGGCGCCGCGCCGCTTCGCTTCGAAGGACGATTGCTGACGGTCCATCGTGCCCACCTCGGCCCGCTCGGCGTCGGTGAGGACCGGGCAGCTGATCGCGCCCGGGATGTGATCCTCGGCGTATTCGCTCTCGCTGCGCACGTCGATGACGGTGTCGAAGCGCCCGAGATCGGCGAGCGCCTCGTCGACCGCGACGATCGACCGATCCTCGCTCATCGCTTCGGCTTGGCGCGGACGAGCGGTTGCAGCACCGGCCACACGTTGTCCAGCATGCGGGCCTGCGCTTCCACCGTCGGGTGGATCCGGTCGGACTGGAAGAGCTCGAGTTGGTCCGCGAATCCTTCGAGCAGGAAGGGCACGAGGGCCACCTTGTTCTCGCGCGCCAGCGCGGCATACGACGCGGCGAAGCGTTCCTCGTAGTCGCGCCCGTAATTCGGCGGCACCCGCACGCCGACCAGCAGCACCCTCGCGCCCGCGGCCTGGCCCTGCCGCACCATCGCGGCGAGGTTGTCCTTCATGACGTTCAGCGGCAGGCCACGCAACCCGTCGTTCGCGCCGAGTTCGAGCACGACGATCGCGGGCTGGTACTGCTTCAGCAATGCGGGCAAACGTGAACGTCCGCCGCTCGTGGTCTCACCGCTGATGCTGGCGTTCACCACCCTATAATCGCTGCCACTGGCGCGCAGGCGGTCGGCGAGAAGCTGGACCCAGCCCGTTCCGCGCGGCAGGCCGTATTCGGCGGACAAACTGTCGCCGACGACGAGCAGCACGGGGCCGCTTCCCCCCTTGTCCGCGGCCGCAGCCAGCGAAGGCGCGACAGGCGCAAGGCATGCAAGCAGTGCGGCCAGCGATGCGAGGCCGGATCGGATCAGGAAGTTTCTGCGCACGGAGCGATGGACGTGACTGACGTTGCAGTCGAGGCCGCGGTAGAGGCACGCGGCCTCAGCAAGATCGTGCAGGACGCGACGGGAAGCCTGACGATTCTCGATGATATCAACCTGAGGATCGCGGCCGGCGAGACCGTGGCGATCATCGGCGCCTCGGGTTCAGGCAAGTCGACACTGCTCGGACTGCTGGCCGGCCTCGATGTTCCCACGGCGGGGTCCGTGCGCCTGTTCGGGGACGACCTGTTCGCGCGCGACGAGGACGGCCGGGCCGCCCTGCGCGCGCAACGCGTCGGCTTCGTCTTCCAGTCGTTCCAGTTGCTCCCGCACCTCAACGCCCTCGAGAACGTCCTGCTGCCTCTCGAACTCAGCGGGCGCGTCCCGGAAGGACGCAACGCGGTCGTGGCTGCCCGCGAACTGCTCGGGCGCGTCGGCCTGGGCGAGCGGCTGTCCCACTATCCGAAGTACCTGAGCGGCGGCGAGCAGCAGCGCGTGGCGCTGGCCCGCGCGTTCGTGATGCATCCGCCGCTGTTGCTCGCCGACGAGCCGACGGGCAGCCTGGATGCCCGCACGGGCGAGGCCGTGATCGACCTCATGTTCGAGTTGAACCGGGAGCGCGGTTCCACGCTCGTGATGGTCACGCACGACCCTGACATCGCGCGCCGCTGCGGGAGGCAGGTGGAGCTTTCCGCGGGGCGGATCGTCCGGCCCGTGGCGTCGTCAGCCGCTATCGCGTAGCCCGCGCAGTACCTCGGCAGCGCGGGGTGCGACGTCGCCCGCGACGAGGCCGATGTCCCCCATGCCGTGGGCGGCAGCCCCGTGCAACCACGTGGCCGCCAGCACGGCCTGCCATCCATCGAAGCCCTGCGCAATCAGGCCGCCCAGCATCCCCGCCAGCACATCCCCGGTGCCCGCGGTCGCGAGCGCCGGCGATCCTGTCGGATTGATGGCGACGCGACCGTCTGGCCGGGCAATGACGCTCCCCGCGCCCTTCAACACCACGATCGCGCGGTATTCGGCCGCCAGCCGACGCGCGGCGACGATGCGATCCGCCTGCACCGCCTGCGCGGAGGTCGCGAGCAGGCGCGCCGCCTCGAGCGGGTGCGGAGTCAGTACCGTCACCGCCTGACGCTGAAGAAGGGACTGGCGCAAGCCCGCGTCCGTCGCGAGCAGGTTCAGGCCATCCGCATCGACGACCAGCGCGTGAGGCCGCTCGACGGTCCACGCGAGCGCCGCGCGCGCATGCTCATCCGTGCCGAGCCCGCAGCCCGCCACAGCGCATTCGATCCCTTCCAGCGATGCGTGCGGACGGAACATCAGCTCCGGCTGGACCGGATCGACCCGCAACTCGGGCGCGCCGATGCAATCGACGTAGACGCGGCCGGCGCCTAGCCTCAGTGCGGCGCGTGCAGCGAGCAGCGGTGCACCGACCATCCCCGGCCCGCCGCCGATCACCAGCACGTTGCCGAAACTTCCCTTATGGGTATCGCGCCGGCGCGGCCGGGCAACGTCGACGAAATCGTCCGGCGTGACGAGCTGCAACTCGCTGCTCGGTGCGGCGAGACCGAGACCATCAACCTGGACGCGTCCCGCGGCGTCGATGCCCGCGCCGGTGTGCAGGCCGGGCTTGTCGCCAAGAAAGGTGACGGTGACATCCGCGAGCACCCCCGCGGCACCGCCGACCCACGCGCCACTGTCGGCATCGAGCCCGCTCGGGACGTCGAGCGCCACGACGCGCGCGCCGTGCCCGTTCATCCATCGGGCTGCTGCGAGGAAGTCGCCTTGCAGCGGACGAGCCAGACCGATGCCGAACAGCGCATCGACGACGATGTCGTAGCGACGATCGGGAAGGGCTGCGAGCACGGCGCCACCCGATTCGGTCCAGCGAAGGAAGGCCGCCAGGGCGTCTGCGGCGGCCGGCTGCCGGGCGCCGAGCAGAACCACGGTGACTTCGTGGCCTCGGCCCGCCAGTTCATGCGCCACGACGAATCCGTCGCCGCCGTTATTTCCGGGGCCGGCCACGATGCAAACGGAGACGCGGCGATCGCCGGCCAGTTCATCGATCCGCCGGGCAGCACCGCGACCCGCGCGCGCCATCAGCTCGCCGGGCGGCAAGCCGGGTTGCGCGGCCTGCTCGATCGAGCGAAGCGCGTTGACCGTGTAGAGCGGGGTGCCCATGAGGTGAGGTTAGGCAGCGCGTCGCAGGTCGTATCTGTCGATGGTCAATCCGTCGAGATCGATTTCAGGCGTTCGGCCTGCGATGACGTCGGCAAGGACCTTGCCGGAACCGCAGGCCATCACCCAGCCGGTGGAACCGTGCCCGGTGTTCAGGAACAGGTTCGGGATCGGGCTGGCACCGAGGACCGGAGGCCCGTCGGGCAACATGGGCCGGGCTCCGACCCAGAACTGCGCCTTGCGGTACGACGCGGCGCCGGGAAACCAGTCGGTCGCGACCTTCAGCAGCGTGCTGAGCGCCGTTTCGCGGAGCTTCATTCCGCTGGTGCCGACTTCGGCCGTGCCGGCGATGCGCAACCGGTTTCCCATGCGGGTGATGGCGACCTTGTAGGTTTCATCCATCACGCTCGTCATCGGCGCCTGGTCGAGCGCCGTGATGGGCACGGTGGCCGAGTACCCCTTGACGGCCATCAGCGGCAGGCGGATGCCGAGCGGGCGGAGCAGCGCGAGACTGTCGACGCCGCCCGCCACCACATAGGCGTCGCCGCGCAGTTCGCCGGCGTCCGTGCGCAGGCACTCGATGCGGCCGAGTGAGCGGCCGAAGCCCTGTGCCGTCACGCCGAACCGGAAATTCACGCCCTCGCGCGCGGCGATGTCCTTCAACTGATGCGCGAAGAAGGCGCAGTTGCCGGTCTCGTCGTCGGGCAGGTGCAGGGCGCCGGCGAGCGGCGTGACCGGATGCAGCGTGGACTCGATCGCCCGCGCCTGCTCGCCCGTGACGAGCTTGTGCGCCACTCCGAGTTCGGTGAGCATCCTGCGCGTCGCCTCAGAGCGCTCGACCTCCTGCTCGGTACGAAACAGTTGCAGATACCCGGTGGCCTGCTCGTACTCGAGCGCGTGCAGCACGCGCAACGCGCGAATCTGCGCCTGGCTGTAGAAGGCGAGCCGCTGCATCCGTGCCTTGTTTCGGCTGAAACGCTCGGGGGAGCATTCGGCGAGCCAGCGCCGGATCCAGCCCCACAGGGCGAGGTCCGCCGCCGGCCGGAACACGATGGGAGCTTCGGGCTTGAAGAGGTAGGCCGCGACCTTGCCCGGCATGCCCGGTTGCGCCCACGGGGCAACGTAGGACGGCGCCATGACGCCGGCGTTGGCGAAGCTCGTCTCCTGCGCGACCCCGGGGCGGCGCTCGACGACGGTGACGTCCATGCCTGCCCGGCGCAGGAAGTAGCCGGTGCACACGCCGATGATCCCGGCGCCGACCACGATGACATGCATGGATTCTTCTTCTTCGTCGGTGTAAGCGGCGCGCATTGTAGCGGCGCGCCGCCGTGCTACAGCTTCATCTGGCCCGGAAGGTAAGTGACGAGCGCGGGGAAGAACCAGATCGCGAACACCGCGATCACCATCATCAGGAAATAGGGGAATGCGGCAATCGCGATCGTGTTGATCTGCCGCTTCGTCATGCCCTGCAGCACGAACAGGTTGAATCCGACCGGTGGCGTGACCTGGGCCATCTCGACCACGACCACGATGAAGACTCCGAACCACAGCAGGTCGATGCCGGCCGTCTGCAGCGTCGGCAGCAGCACGGCCATGGTCAGCACCACCATCGAGATGCCGTCCAGGAAGCAGCCGAGGACGACGAAGAACACCACCAGCAGCATGATCAGCGCGAACGGGCTGAGGTTCATCGCGCTGATAGTCTCGGCGAGCTGGCGCGGCAGGCCGATGAAGCCCATCGACAGCGACAGGAACGC
This sequence comes from uncultured beta proteobacterium, assembly GCA_963726405.1. Classification (GTDB taxonomy): domain Bacteria; phylum Pseudomonadota; class Gammaproteobacteria; order Burkholderiales; family Burkholderiaceae_F; genus JAOUJD01. Next base: position 141,588 of record CAVSCF010000003.1, read on the forward strand.
GGAGCCGGCGAGGATCAGCGCGATCATGCAGTACAGGCGCGTCGCCGCCATCAACGCCTCCCAGAAGGCGCTCCACGTCAGCGTGCGCTGGGCCGCGGACAGGATCAGCGCGCCGACGACGCCGAGCGCCGCCGCTTCCGTCGCCGTCGCCACGCCGGTGTAGATGGAGCCGAGCACGACGCCGATCAGGCCCACGACCGGCAGGAGATGGCGCGACTCCACCAATTTCTCCCGGAAGGTGAGCGAGATGTCGGCGGGCGGCACCAGGCCCGGATTCCTCAGGGCCCAGTAGATCGTGTAACCCATGAAGAGGCTCGCGAGCATCAGACCCGGGATAACGCCGGCGATGAAAAGCTTCCCGATGGACACGTCGGCCGCGACGCCGTACACGATCATGATGATCGAGGGCGGGATCAGCAGGCCGAGGGTGCCGGCGCCTGCCAGCGAACCGATGGAGATCTGGTCGGGATAGCCGCGCTTGGCGAGCTCCGGCAGGGTGATCTTCCCGATCGTCGCGCACGTGGCGGCCGACGAGCCGGACACGGCCGCGAAGATCGTGCAGCCGATGATGTTCGTGTGCAGCAGCCGGCCGGGCAGCCATTGCAGCCACGGCGCCAGGCCGCGGAACATGCCTTCGGACAGGCGGCTCTTGAGCAGAATCTCGCCCATCCAGACGAACAGCGGCAGCGCGGTCAGCGTCCAGCTCGACAGCGAGCCCCAGACGGTCAAGGCGAGCGCGTCGCCGCCGGGGCGCGTGGTGAAAAGTTCCATGCCGATCCAGGCCACGCCGAGCACGGCGATGCCGATCCAGACACCGGCGCCGAGGATGACGAAGAGGGCGACGATCAGCAGCAGGGCGATCAGGGTTCCCATCGCCTACTCCACGTGCGCGGCTTCAGCGGAGTCGGAGCCGGCCGCTAACTTCCCGGTCCTCACGGTGAGGACCAGTTGTTCGGCGAACGCCACCGCCAGCCCGAACAGGCCAAGGGCCATCGAGAGCTGGGGTATCCATAGCGGCGTCGCGTCCACGTTCTGGGAGACGTCGTTGTAGGTGTACGAGCCCCAGACGAGCTTCGCCGAGAACCAGGCGAAGTACGAAGACAGCAGCGTGGCCACGACCAGGCAGAGCACTTCCATCCAGTAGCGCGGCCGCTCCTTCAGTCGCGCCAGGATCAGCGTGACGCGGATGTGATCGCCGCGTCGCAGGGCATAGGGCATTGCCAGGAAGGAACCGGCCGCAAGGAAGTACCCCGCATAGGCGTCGAGCCCCGCCATCGAGAAGCCGAACTCTCGCCCGGCGATCCCGACGACCTCGACCACCAGCGTGGCCAGGATGAACAACGCGGCAAGGCCGCCGAGGGCCGTGTAGAAGGGATCGAGAACCGAACGCATGGTCACCCCCGCCCTGGAAGAACGAAAAGGCCGCCCCGGGGCGGCCTTGCGACTACTTGCGGAACGCGCCGATGATCGCCTGGCCCTCCGCTCCGGCCTTCTGCAGCCACTCGTTGAGCATCGTTTCGCCGATCTTCGTGAGCTCGGCCTTGAAGGCGGCGTTCGCTTCGTACACCGTCATCTTGTTGTTGCGCAGGGTGACCAGCGACTCGGTGGTGTACTCGCGCATCCGCTTCCAGCCGCGCTCCTCGGCGGCCTTGCCGGCGGCGAGCACGGCGTCCTGCGTGGCCTTGTCGAGCTTGTCGAATTCCTTCTGGTTGATGATCACCATGTTCTTCGGCAGCCACGCGTCCACCGTGGCGAAGTGCGTGAGGCTCTCCCAGACCTTCGAGTCGACGCCGGTGGCGCCCGACGACATGAACGAATCGACGACGCCGGTCGATAGCGCCTGCGACAGTTCGGCGGCCTGGATCGTGAGCGGCTGCGCGCCGACCATGGCGGCGATGCGCGTGGTCGCCGGGTTGTAGGCGCGCCACTTCAGGCCCTTCATGTCCGCCACGGAATTGAGCGGTTTCTTCGTGTAGATGCCCTGCGGCGGCCAGGCCACGGCGTAGAGCAGCTTGATGCCCTGGCCGGCCAGGATCTTCTCGACCACGGGGCGCTGCGCCTGCCACAGCTTGAACGACGCGTCGAAACCCGTCGCGACGAACGGGACGGCATCGGCACCGAACACGGGGTTCTCGTTTTCCAGCAGGCTCATCAGCACTTCGCCGATCTGCGCCTGGCCAGTCTGCACCGCGCGCTTGATCTCGGGCGCCTTGAACAGCGCGCCGCCCGGATGCACGGTGATCGCCAGCTTGCCATTCGTTGCCTTCTGAACGTCGGCCGCGAACTGGGTGAGGTTCTGGGTGTGCGGGTTGCCGGGCGGATAGCCGGCGGGCAGATCCCACTTCGTCTGCGCGAGCGTCGGCGCGGCAAACGAGAGGGCGACGGCCGCGAAGGCGGAACCGAGCAGCAGGGAACGTCTCTTCATGGTCTCCTCATCGATCTTCGGGCGAGGCGGGTCGCTTGTGACCCTGTGTCAACATAGCGCCGACCCCGGCAAGTCAGACAACGTGTCTCATCAACTTCCTCAGCACGCGATGGCCCGTCCTCGTCAGCCAACCTCAGTCGTTCACACCGCGCGCCGCGCGGCGCACAGCATACAAGGACCGGCGATGGGCCGGAGGAAGCCATGAGCGGCGCCGGATCGCCATCCGCGTGGGAATTCTGGATCGATCGCGGCGGCACGTTCACGGACGTCGTTGCCAGGCGCCCCGACGGCTCGCTGGTCACGCACAAGCTGCTGTCCGAGAACCCCGAGCAGTACCGCGATGCGGCCGTCGCCGGCATCCGCCACCTCCTCGGCGTGCCGCCGGGCGTGGAGGTCCCGGTGGAAAGCCTCGCGGCGGTGAAGATGGGGACGACGGTCGCCACCAATGCGCTGCTCGAGCGCAAGGGCGAGCGGACCGTGGTGGTCGTGACGCGCGGGTTCCGCGACGCGCTGCGCATCGCCTACCAGAACCGTCCCCGGCTGTTCGATCGGCACATCGTGCTGCCCGAGCTGTTGTATTCGCAGGTGATCGAGGCGGACGAGCGCATCGGTGCGCACGGCGACGTTGTCGTCCCGCTCGACGAAGGTACGGCGCGTGCCGAACTCCAGCGCGCTTTCGATGCCGGCTACCGCGCGGTCGCCATCGTGCTGATGCACGGTTACCGCTATCGCCAGCACGAAGCCGCGCTCGAGCGCATCGCGCGCGAGATCGGGTATCCGCAGATTTCCGTGTCGCACAAGGTCAGTCCGCTGATGAAGTTCGTGGCGCGTGGCGACACCACGGTGGTCGACGCGTACCTGTCGCCCATCCTGCGGCGCTATGTCGAGCAGGTGGCGGGCGACCTGCCGGACACCCGCCTGCTCTTCATGCAGTCCAGTGGCGGCCTCACCGACGCGCGGCGTTTCCAGGGCAAGGATTCGATCCTCTCCGGTCCGGCCGGCGGAATCGTCGGCATGGTACGGACCAGCCTTGCGGCGGGCTTCGACCGGGTCATCGGCTTTGACATGGGCGGCACGTCGACCGACGTGTCGCACTTCGCCGGCCGCGACGTCAGCGATTGCGAGCGGGCATTCGAGACGCAGGTCGCGGGCGTGCGGATGCGCGCGCCGATGATGAGCATTCACACGGTGGCGGCCGGCGGGGGCTCGGTCCTGCACTTCGACGGCGCACGGCTGCGGGTCGGACCCGACTCCGCCGGCGCCAACCCGGGCCCGGCGTGTTACCGCCGCGGCGGGCCGCTCGCGGTGACCGACTGCAACGTGATGGTTGGCAAGATCCAGCCCGCCTTCTTCCCGCATGTGTTCGGACTGCAGGGAAACCAGGCGCTCGACGCCCACGTCGTGCGCGAGCGCTTCGTCGAACTCGCGGAGCGCATCCGCGCGGCCACGGGTCGCAACCTGACACCGGAGCAGGTCGCCGAGGGCTATATCGACATCGCGGTCGGCAACATGGCCGAGGCGATCAAGCGCATTTCCGTGCAGCGCGGACACGACGTCACGCGGTACACGCTTTCCGTGTTCGGCGGTGCCGGCGGCCAGCATGCCTGCCGCGTCGCCGACGCGCTCGGGATGACGCAAATCTTCGCGCACCCGCTGGCGGGCGTGCTGTCGGCCTATGGCATGGGGCTCGCCGACCAGACCGCCATGCGGGAGGAGTCCGTCGAGCAGCGGCTGGCGCTCGAGGCCATGGACGCCCTCGCCGCCACGCTCGAACGCCTGGCGGCCGATGCCACGCACGACCTGAAGTCGCAGGGCGTCCCGCTCGAAGGCATCCGTGTCGTCCGCCGCGTCCACCTGCGATACGAGGGCACCGACACCGCGCTGATCGTGCCGGCCGGCGCGCTGGACTCCATGCAGGCCGCGTTCGATGCCGAGTACCTCAAGCGTTACTCCTTCCTGATGGAGGGGCGCTCGCTGGTGATCGAAGCGGCCTCGGTCGAGGCGATCGGAGGCGGTGACGCCGCCGCCGAGCAGGCGACGGTGCGTGCGGCGCGCCCCGGCGCGCTGCGGGCGGCCGAGCGCGTGCAGATGTTCAGCGAAGACCGGTGGCACGACACGCCCGTGTTCCGCCGGGACGACACGCGGCCGGGCGACAGCATCGACGGACCGGCCATCATCGCCGAGGCCAACGCAACGACCGTCGTCGAGCCCGGCTGGCAGGCGCGCGTCACGGAACTCGATCACCTGGTGCTGTCGCGCATTCGGCCCCGGCCCAAGCGCCAGGCGATCGGCACCGACGTCGATCCGGTGATGCTGGAAGTGTTCAACAACCTGTTCATGTCGATCGCCGAGCAGATGGGCGTGCGGCTGCAGAACACGGCGTACTCGGTCAACATCAAGGAGCGGCTCGACTTCTCGTGCGCGCTGTTCGATGCCGAGGGCAACCTGATCGCCAATGCGCCGCACATGCCGGTGCACCTCGGCTCGATGAGCGAGTCGATCAAGACGGTGATCCGCGAAAACGCCGGGCGCATGCAGTCGGGCGACGCCTACGTCATCAACGACCCGTACCACGGAGGCACGCACCTGCCCGACGTCACCGTGATCACGCCGGTGTTCGACCGCGACGGCCGCGAAATCCTGTTCTACGTCGGCTCGCGCGGGCACCACGCGGACATCGGCGGCAGCACGCCGGGATCGATGCCGCCATTTTCGACGTCACTCGACGAGGAGGGCGCGCGCTTCATCAACTTCAAGCTGGTCGAGGGGCAGGGGCCGGGCCGTCCCGGCCGCCTGCGCGAAGCCGAGCTGATGGAACTGCTGGTCTCCGGAAAGTATCCGGCGCGCAACCCGGCGCAGAACCTCGCCGACCTGCGCGCGCAGATCGCCGCCAACGAAAAGGGCCGCGAGGAACTGCTGAAGATGGTCGAGCAGTTCACGCTCGAGGTCGTGCGCGCCTACATGAAGCACGTGCAGGACAACGCCGAGGAGTCGGTGAGGCGCGTGGTCACCCGGCTGAAGGACGGCGCCTTCGACTACCGTCTGGACAACGGGGCGGTGATCAAGGTGCGCATCACCGTGCACCGCGAGCGCCGCGGCGCGACCATCGACTTCACGGGGACGTCGGCGCAGTTGCCCAACAACTTCAACGCGCCGAGCGCTGTATGCGTGGCGGCCGTGCTGTACGTCTTCCGCACGCTGGTCGACGACGACATCCCGCTGAACGCCGGCTGCCTGAAGCCGCTCGAAATCGTCATTCCGGAAGGGTCGATGCTGAACCCGCGCTATCCCTCGGCGGTCGTGGCGGGCAACGTCGAGACCTCGTCGTGCATCACCAATGCGCTGTACGGCGCGCTCGGCGTGATGGCGTCGGCGCAGGGCACCATGAACAACTTCACCTTCGGCAACGCGCGCTACCAGTACTACGAGACCATCTCCGGCGGATCCGGGGCGGGCATCGAGGATGTCGGGTCGAAGACGCAATCGGACGGCTTCGACGGCACCGACGTCGTGCAGACGCACATGACCAACTCGCGGCTCACCGATCCGGAAGTGCTCGAGTTCCGCTATCCGGTGCGCCTGGACAGCTACGAGATCCGCGCGGGGTCCGGCGGTCGCGGACGCTGGCATGGGGGCAACGGCGGGACACGGCGCGTGCGCTTCCTCGAGGCGATGACCGCTTCGATCCTGGCCAACAACCGCTCGATTGCGCCGTTCGGCATGGCCGGTGGCGAACCGGGCGAGGCGGGTCGCAACTGGGTCGAGCGAACCGATGGGCGGATCGAGGAAATGGGACACATCGGTTCCGTCGAGATGAATCCCGGGGACGTCTACGTGATCCAGACGCCGGGCGGCGGCGGCTTCGGAGCGCCTTGACGCCGGCGCGCGCCCCCGCTTGAGGTCGCGGAACGGGCCAAATGGGCGGCCCGTCCCGCCGAATTCGCGGCAAGCCGCGGGGGGTCGACCGCGAATAATGCGGTCGACCGCCTGACTTCCCATGAACGCCCCCGACCGCCTTGCCTTCAGCAGTGTGCTGGGAGCTCTCTCGATGAGCTACTCGCCGCTGATCGACCGCGCGCGCCGGGCGTTCGGCATCCGACTGACGATGCTGACGGTGAGACCGCAGGACCGGCTGCCGGTCGGACTGATGCTCGAGCAGCTCGGCACGCTGTGGCCGGAGGCCGCCGCGCCGGTGCTGGTGGCGCCGCTGGACGCCGAGTTCGACGACTCGCTGCTGGCGTGGGACGCGCCGCCCAACGCCATCCTCGAGGTTCCGTCCATCGCGCTGCGCGACCCGAACGTGCAGGGCCTGGCGCAACGCGCACGGCGCCGGGGCATCCGCCTGGCGATGCGCGGCCGGCCGGACGTTCCGTTGCCGCCCGCGCTGCGCGCCTGCTTCGATTTCGCACTGATCCATGTGACCGAGGACCGCCGTCGGCGCGCCGATGGCACCAACGTCCCGCCGCCGCCCGGCGTCACGCGCAAGATGCCCTTCATCATCACCGGCGCCTTCCGCAAGGCCGAACTCGAGGCCGCCTACGAGCGCGGGGCGATGGGCAGCGTGGGCGTTCCGCTCGACGAGGACAGCCCCACCGTCGAGCGGCCGCCCCAGCCATCGCAGGCGGCCGTGCTGGAACTGCTGCGCCTGGCGCACGAAGGCGCGGACATCGATCGCATGGAACTCGCCATCAAGCAGGATGCGCCGCTGATGTTCGAATTGCTGCGGTTCGTCGGCACATCGGCCTTTGCCGTGCCGATGCCGGTGGGCTCGGTGAAGCGCGCGCTGATGGTGCTCGGCCACGTGGCACTGACGCGCTGGCTGTCCCGCGTGCTGCGCATGGCGCGCGCGGAAGGCGGCGCTGCCCCCCTGATGCACGCTTCGGTGCGGCGCGGGCTCTTCCTGGAGCGTCTCGCCGGCTGCACGCCGGGTGGCGCCGAACTGCGCGAGTCGCTCTACCTCACCGGCGCGTTGTCGCTGCTCGACCGCACGACGGGAACCTCCTTCACGCGCCTGCTCGAGACTGCGGGGCTGCCCACCGAAGTCGGACACGCCCTGATCGAGCGCGCAGGACCGTGCGCACCGTATCTGGCGCTGGTCGAAGCGATCGAGCGCAGCGACCCGATCAACAGTCGCAAGCACCGGGAGTCGCTGGGAATTACCGCGCTGGACTGCAATCTCGCCCTGCTCAGGGCACTGGCAGCGGCGCCTACGGCGGAAAGCGGCGGCGAACTGGCTGCAGGGTGATGCGCGGCGGGTGCCGAGGGCGAGGGGGCGCCCCGCTATAATTTCGCGCGCCACCCAGCCGCCGTGCGTCAGCGACGCACGCTCCCCCGTCCTCAATGACTTCACACGGCATGTTCTTCGCGCTCGCCGGGCCGAGTGCGCTGTCCTCATTTCGCGCCGAGCGCCTGCTCGCCCGCCTCCGTGGCGTCGAGCCGGGGACGGAAGCCGTGGAGGCGCGCTACGTCCACTTCGTCCATGTCGCGCGTCCACTCGAGGACCATGAGGAGGCGCGTCTTGCCGCCTTGCTGACCTACGGCGATCCGGCTCCGTCGGAAAGGGCCGGCGCCGCGCAGTTTCTCGTCGTCCCGCGCCTCGGCACGATTTCGCCCTGGGCGAGCAAGGCCACGGATATCGCCCATAACACCGGCCTCGCCGCCGTGCTGCGCGTCGAGCGCGGCACGCTGTTCAGCGTGCTGCTCAGGCAGCCGTTGCTGGGCAGGGCCACGTTGAAGGGCGCGCAGGTGGATGCGGTCGCGGCGGTCCTGCACGACCGCATGACCGAGAGCGTGATCGATCCCGCAACCGATCCTTCGCGCCTGTTCGTCGAGCTTCCGGGCAAGCCGATGCAGGCGGTCGCCGTGCTCGCGGAAGGCCGCAAGGCGCTGGCACGCGCGAACGAGGAGATGGGCCTGGCGCTGTCGGACGACGAGGTCGACTACCTGGTCGACGCCTTCACTCGGCTCGAGCGGGACCCGACCGACGTCGAACTGATGATGTTCGCGCAGGCGAATTCCGAGCATTGCCGGCACAAGATCTTCAACGCCAGCTGGACGATCGACGGCGAGCCGCGCAGCGAGACCCTGTTCGGCATGATCCGGGCGACCCACCAGGCGGCACCGCAGGGAACGGTCGTCGCCTACAGCGACAACGCGGCCGTGCTCGAGGGCCGGGTGGTTTCGCGCTTCTATCCGCGCAGCGATCATCCGAGGCGGAGCCGTCGCCGTGGATTACGCGCCGCGCGACGAACTGACCCACACCGTCTTCAAGGTGGAAACGCACAACCACCCGACCGCGATCTCGCCGTTTCCGGGCGCATCGACCGGGGCGGGTGGCGAGATCCGGGACGAAGGCGCGACGGGCCGCGGCGCGAAGCCGAAGGCCGGCCTGTGCGGGTTCTCCGTGTCGAACCTGCGCCTGCCCGACATGCGGCTGCCGTGGGAGAACGACAAGGACGTCACGCGCGCGGACGACGCCAACGCGGCGGACTTCGGTTTCCCCGGCCGCATCGCGGATGCGCTCTCGATCATGATCGACGGCCCGATCGGGGCGGCGGCGTTCAACAACGAGTTCGGCCGGCCCAATCTCCTCGGCTACTTCCGCGCCTACGAGCAGAACGTCGGCGGTCGGCGTTACGGGTATCACAAGCCGATCATGATCGCCGGTGGCGTCGGCAGCATCCGCGACGACCAGGTGCGCAAGCACGATCTGCCGCCCGGCACGCTGCTGGTGCAACTCGGCGGTCCGGGCATGCGCATCGGCCTGGGCGGCGGCGCGGCTTCGAGCATGGGTGCCGGGGCGAACACCGAGCAGCTGGATTTCGACTCCGTGCAGCGTGGCAATCCCGAGATCGAGCGGCGCGCGCAGGAGGTCATCGATCGCTGCTGGGCGCTCGGCGACGGCAATCCGGTGCTCTCGATTCACGACGTCGGCGCCGGCGGCCTGTCGAACGCGTTCCCGGAACTCGCCGACCAGTCGCACCGCGGAGCGCGCATTTCGCTCGACCGAATTCCGGTCGAGGAGAGCGGCATGAGCCCGCTCGAGATCTGGTGCAACGAGTCGCAGGAGCGTTACGCACTGGCCATCGATCGCGACCGCCTGCCGGCTTTCGAGTGGGTGTGCCGGCGCGAGCGCTGCCCGTACTCGGTGATCGGCGAGGTCGCCGAGGACGGCAACCTGGTGGTCGGCCGGACCGACGCCACGCCCGCGGTCGACATGCCGATGGAGGTGCTGCTCGGCAAGCCGCCGCGGATGCATCGCGACGTCACGCGGGTCCGCGTCGACCTGCCGCCGTTCGAGACGGCGGGGCTGTCCATCGAGCGTTGCGCGCTCGACGTGCTGCGCCATCCGACGGTTGCCAGCAAGAGCTTCCTGATCACGATCGGCGACCGCACCGTCGGCGGCATGAACGTGCGCGATCCGATGGTGGGCCCGTGGCAGGTGCCGGTGGCGGACTGTGCCGTGACGGCCATGAGCTTCGAGGGGTACGCCGGCGAGGCGATGGCGATGGGCGAGCGCACGCCGCTCGCCGTCATCGACGCGGCGGCCGCTTCGCGCATGGCGATCGGCGAGGCGATCACGAACATCGCGGCGGCCGACATCGCGCTCGACCGCGTGAAGCTATCGGCCAACTGGATGGCGGCGTGCGGCCAGCCGGGCGAGGACGCGCGGCTTTTCGACGCCGTGCAGGCCGCGAGCACCGTGTGCCAGGCGCTGGGCATCAGCGTGCCCGTCGGCAAGGATTCGTTGTCGATGAAGACCGCGTGGCGTGACGGCAATGTAGACAAGACTATCGCCGCGCCGGTGTCGCTGATCGCGAGTGCCGCGGGGCCGGTGGGCGACGTGAGACGTTCGCTCACGCCGCAGCTTGCCGCCGACGTCGACACGCTGCTCGTGGCGGTGGACCTCGGCGCAGGCCGGAACCGGATGGGCGGTTCGATTCTCGCGCAGGTGACCCAGCAGATCGGCAACGACGCCCCGGATCTGGACGATCCCGCCCGGCTGAAGTCGTTCGTGGCCGCGCTTCGCGGGCTGGAGGCGGCCGGCCTGGTGCTCGCGTACCACGATCGCTCCGACGGCGGGCTCTATGCGACCCTGGTCGAGATGGCGTTCGCCGGTCACGTCGGGATCACCGTCAATCTCGACGTGCTGGCGGTGGACCCGGTGGCGGCCGACTGGGGCGACTACAAGATCCGTCCGGCCCAGGTCGACGTCCGCCGCAACGAGCTGATCCTCAAGGCGCTGTTCTCCGAGGAACTCGGCGCGGTGCTGCAGATCCGCGCCAGCGAGAAGGGCGCGGTGATGGACGCGCTGCGCGCCGCCGGGTTGGGGGCCATCAGCCAGATCATCGGCAAGGTGAACGCAAAGGACGTGGTCGAGTTCTGGTGCGACGCGAAGCCGGTGTTCTCGCGTCCACGGACCGAACTGCAGAAGATCTGGGCCGAGACCTCGTGGCGCATTGCACGGCTGCGCGACAACCCGCTGTGCGCCGACCAGGAGTACGCGCGGGCGAGCGACACCGAGGACCGGGGCCTGTCGATGGCGCTGACCTTCGACGCGGCCGAGGACGTCGCTGCGCCCTTCATCGCCACCGGCGCGCGGCCCCGGATGGCGGTCCTGCGCGAGCAGGGCGTCAACAGCCAGACGGAAATGGCGTATGCCTTCCATCGGGCGGGCTTCGCCGCGGTCGACGTGCACATGACGGACCTGATCGAGGGACGCGCGGATCTCGCGGACTTCAAGGGCTTCGTCGCGTGCGGCGGCTTCTCGTACGGCGACGTGCTCGGCGCCGGCGGCGGCTGGGCCAAGACCATCCTGCACAACCCGCGCCTCGCCACGATGTTCGCGGCCTTCTTCGGACGCGAGGACACCTTCGCGCTCGGCGTGTGCAACGGCTGCCAGATGATGAGTCACCTGCGCGTGATCATCCCCGGCGCACGGAACTGGCCGCGTTTCGAGCGCAACGCCTCCGAGCAATTCGAGGGACGTCTGGTCCAGGTCGAGATTCCCGAGTCGCCGTCGCTCTTCTTCGCCGGCATGGCCGGCAGCCGCGCGCCCATCGCCAACGCCCACGGCGAGGGGCGGGTGGTTTTCGACACGGCCGAGCAGCAGGCGGCGGCGATCGTCGCCATGCGGTACGTCGATTCGCAGGGGCGTGCGACCGAGACGTACCCGTACAACCCGAACGGTTCTCCCGGCGGCGTGACGGGGGTCACCACGGCGGATGGCCGTTTCACGATCGTGATGCCGCACCCGGAACGGGTCTTTCGCGCGGTGCAGATGTCGTGGCAGCCGCCTGGCCTCGGCGAGGACTCGCCGTGGATGCGGATGTTCCGCAACGCACGACGCTGGATCGGCTGAGGTTGAACCCGAAAAAGCGGCGCTTTGCGCCGCTATCCCGGGTCTTGTTCCGCGGCGGGCGGGGGCACGATGCGCTCCCTGAGCAATGCACGCCGCTGGAGCGCACCATGCAGCGCAGCCTGGATGAAGTCCTGTCCCGCGTGATCCGGGAATCGGGCAGCTGGAACGCCGCCCAACGCCGTATCCGCATCGAACACGGCGCGGCCGTGGTCAGCCTGGCCGCGGAGATTGCGCTGCGTGAGCGCGGCCGTCCGTGGCTCAGCGGCGAGCGGCCGACCTGGTCGACCGCCCGGCGCTGAATCGCGCCACAAGCCTCGCCTCCGTCGGCCGCTCAGACGCCGGCGGCATCCACCGCGGCGACCGCCGACATGTTGACGATCCGGCGCACCGTCGAGGCCGGGGTCAGGATGTGCACCGGTTGCGCGGCCCCGAGGAGGATCGCGCCGATCGTGATGCCCGCGCCCGCCGTCACCCGTAACGCGTTGTAGGTGATGTTGGCCGCGTCGACGTTCGGCATGATCAGCAGATTCGCTTCGCGGGCCAGCGGCGAATCGGGCATCGAGTTCTCGAGGATCGCGTGCGACAGGGCCGTGTCGGCCTGCATTTCGCCATCGACGTCGAAATCGGGCTTGCGTTCGAGGATCAGTTCGAGCGCCTCGCGCATCTTCACCGCGGACGGCAGATCCGAGCTGCCGAAGTTGGAGTGCGACAGCAGGGCGGCGCTGGGCGCGATGCCGAAGCGCCGCACCGCGTCGGCGGCAAGCATCGTCATCTCGGCGATCTGCGCCGCCGTCGGGTCGGCGTTCACGTGCGTGTCGCAGATGAAGAGCTGGCGGTTCGGCAGGATGAGTAGCTGCATCGCCGCGAGTGTGTGTACGCCGGGCCGCAGGCCGATGACCGTGCGGATGTACTTCAGGTGATCGGCATAGCCGCCCACAGTGCCGCACAGCATGGCGTCCGCGTCGCCCTTGCGCACGAGAACGGCGCCGATCAGCGTCGTGCGGGTGCGCACCTCGGCCTGCGCCAGTGACTTCGACACGCCCTTGCGACGGGCCAGCTGGTAGTACTCGCTCCACGTGTCGCGATAGCGCGGGTCGTCGAGCACGTTGACGCAGTCGGCGTCCTTGCCGAGCTTCAGTCGCAGCCCGAAGCGCTCCAGCCGCATCTCGATGACATCCGGGCGGCCGATCAGGATCGGCCGGGCGATGCCTTCGTCGACGACGACCTGCGCGGCGCGCAGGACCCGTTCCTCCTCACCCTCGGCATAGATCAGGCGCTTCATCGCCTTCTTCGCCGCGGCGAACACCGGCTCCATCGTGCTGCCGGAGTGATAGACGAACCGGCGCAGCCGCGACCGGTAGGCCTCGATGTCGGTGATGGGCCGCGTGGCCACGCCGCTTTCCATGGCCGCCTGCGCCACCGCCGGCGCGATGCGATCGATCAGGCGTGGATCGAAGGGCTTGGGGATCAGGTATTCGGGACCGAAGCGCAGGCCCTCGGCCCCGTAGGCGCTCGCGACCTCGTCGGGAATCTCGGCGTGCGTCAGGTCGGCGAGGGCGCGGACCGTCGCGAGCTTCATCTCCTCGTTGATGGTCGTGGCGCCGACGTCAAGCGCGCCGCGGAAGATGAAGGGGAAGCACAGGACGTTGTTGACCTGGTTCGGGTAGTCCGAGCGACCCGTGCCGATGATGCAGTCCGGCCGCACGGCCTTGGCGTCCTCCGGCATGATTTCCGGGTTCGGATTCGCCATCGCGAGAATGATCGGGCTGGGCCCCATCGTCTTCACCATGGCCGGCGTCAGCGCGCCCGCGCTGGACAGGCCCAGGAAGATGTCGGCGCCCGGCATCGCATCGGCGAGCGTGCGCGCGCTCGTCTCGCGCGCATAGCGGGCCTTGCTGGCATCGAGGGCGGTCCGTTCCGAGTGGAGGATGCCCTTGCTGTCGGCCACGAGCGTGTTCTCGCGCTTCAGCCCCAGGCACACCAGCAGGTCGAGGCAGGCGATCGCCGCGGCGCCCGCGCCGGAGCACACGAGGCGCGCCTGCGTGATCTCCTTGCCGACGCAGCGCAGGCCATTGAGCACCGCGGCGGCGGCGACGATGGCCGTGCCGTGCTGGTCGTCGTGAAAGACGGGAATCTTCAGCCGCTCGCGCAGCTTGCGCTCGATGTAGAAGCACTCGGGCGCCTTGATGTCCTCGAGATTGATGCCGCCGAAGGTCGGCTCCAGCGCGGCGATGATGTCGACCAGCTTGTCCGGATCGAGTTCGTTCAGTTCGATGTCGAATACGTCGATGCCCGCGAATTTCTTGAACAGGCACCCCTTGCCCTCCATCACGGGCTTGCCGGCGAGGGGGCCGATGTTGCCCAGGCCGAGTACCGCCGTGCCGTTGGTGACGACCGCGACCAGGTTGCCCCGCGCCGTCAGGGTGTGCGCCTCGCGCGGGTCGCGCACGATCTCGTTGCACGCTTCCGCGACGCCCGGCGAGTAGGCCAGCGACAGGTCGCGCTGCGTGACCATCGCCTTGGTCGGCACCACCGAGATCTTGCCGAAGGTCGGTGAGCGGTGATACTCGAGTGCGGCGTCGCGCAGGTTGTCGGACATGGCGTCTCCCTTGTTTGTGCGAGCGATGCGCGCCGCCCCTCGCGGCGCGCTGCCCTGTGCTGTGGCGGTCAAGGGTACGGCGTGGCCCATGGAATGCAAGCGGCCCAGATCAAATGCGATGTGACCGGCGCTCACGGATCCCATGGAGCGGGATGCGGCATCCCGGACGGCCAATGAAAAAGGGCGCCGCGGCGCCCTTTTCGTGAAGCGAAGATCGCGATTACTGGATCTTCGCGCTCTTGCGCAGGCCCTCGACGTACGCCTGCACGCGCTGCTGCTGCAGGCCCTCGCGGATCTGCGGGGCGACCTGTTCCAACGGCGGGAACTGCGTATCGCGAACGTCATCCAGGCGGATCACGTGCCAGCCGAACTGCGTCTGCACCGGCACCTCCGTGAACTGGCCCTTGTTCAGCTTGGTCATCGCGTCCGAGAAGGGTTTGACGAACGAATCCGGCGCCGCCCAGTCAAGGTCGCCGCCGTTGGCCGCGGAGCCGGTGTCCTTCGACTTCTTGGCCAGTTCCTCGAACTTGCCGCCCTTCTTCAGGTCGGCGACGATGGCCTTGGCGTCGTCTTCCTTCTCGACCAGGATGTGCCGAGCGCGGTATTCCTTGCCCCCGACCTTGGCCTTCTGCTGCTCGTAGGCGGCCTTGATGTCGGCGTCCGAGATCGGCTTCTTCTCGACTTCCTCGCGCAGCAGGGCCTGGATCAGGGTGTTCTGGCGCTGAACGTCGAGCATGAACTTGACGTCCGGCTTGTCGGCGATGCCGCGCTTGGTCGCTTCCTGCAGCAGCACCTCGTTCTGGATCAGGCGCTCCTTGACCATCTTGCGCAGCTCAGGCGTGTCGGCCTGACCCTGCTTCGTCAGTTCCTTGACCCACGCGTCCTCGCGCGCCTTCGGGATCGGTTTGTTGTTCACGACGGCGACGTTCTGCGCCAGGGCGAGGCCGCTGGCGAGGGCGAGGGTTGCGAATAGGGCGGTACGGTGCATAGAGGTGCTCAATGTCCAGGAGTGGTGGGGTTGGGCACTCCGGCGCGGCGTTCTGTCTCGCCCGGCGCCAGGAGGACCATTGCGAGCGCATGTACCTCGCGCTGCATCAGATCGGCCAAGGCATCATACACGAGGCGGTGCCGTTCGACCCTCGACTTTCCCTCGAACCGGGGGCTGGTCATCCGAAGGTTGTAATGCCCGCCGCCGCTCGCGGCCCCCGCGTGACCGGCGTGCCGTGCGCTGTCGTCCTCGATCACCAGGTCCAGCGGACCGAGGGATGCCAGCCGGGCCCGCATGCGGTCGACCGTGCCCTCAGGCATCGGTCGCTTCCTCCTTCAGGTGGCGCGACAGGTACAGGCCGAGACCCAGCATGAACACGAGCGTCAGGCCGAACAGCCCGAAGAGCTTGAAATCGACCCAGACCTCGGTCGATACGGAAAAGGCCACGGCGAGATTGACCACGCCCATGGCGGCGAAGAACGCAACCCAGGCTCCCATCAGCCGGTCCCACACCGGGTCCGGCACATCGATCTGTTCCGAAAGCAGGGACTTCACGAAGTTCTTCTTCCAGATCACCCGCCCGGCCAGCAGGGCTCCGGCGAACAGCCAGTACAGGATCGTCGGCTTCCACTTGATGAAAGTCTCGTCGTGGAACCAGATCGTCGCGCCGCCGAAGATCACGATCACGGCGAGGCTGATCCACAGCATCGGCTCGACGCGGCGGCCGCGCCCGAGCAGCCAGCCGACCTGGCCGATCGTGGCGACGATCGCAATGGCCGTGGCGAGGAGGATCGGCGCCTGGTCCGGCGGCACGCGACCGTCGCCCACCACGCCCCCCAGCACGCTGGTGGCCAGCGCCAGCGACTGCGTGGGGAAGGACGACGCGAGCTTGAAGGTCGCGAAGAACAGGAAGACCGGAAACAGGTCGAACAGCAGCTTCATCAGGGGCCTTTGGTGGATGCCGGCGTGGCCGGTTCGAACTTCAGCGACGCCGAGTTGATGCAGTAGCGCAGGCCGGTCGGCGGCGGTCCGTCGGGGAATACGTGCCCCAGATGCGCGTCGCACACGTTACACACGATCTCGGTGCGCATCATCCCGTGGCTGGTGTCCCGTTCCTCGCGCACGTTGGCCGGATCGAGCGCGGTGAAGTAACTCGGCCAGCCGCAACCGGAATCGAACTTGGTGTCCGAGGCGAACAGCGCAGTGCCGCAGCATACGCAGCGGTAGATGCCTTCTTCGTGGTGGTCCCAGTAGCGGCCGGTGAAGGCGCGCTCGGTCGCCTTCTCGCGCGTGACCGAATACTCCATCGGCGACAACTGCCGGCGCCACTCGGCATCCGGCTTCTTCACTTTTTCCATCGGTTTGTCCTTATGACGAGCAGGAGAGCTCCAGCGTCCGCGCCCAGTCGGGCGGCTCGTCCGCATAGGCCTCGAACTCCGGTTGTTCGTCGTAGGGGCGCTCGAGAACTTTCAGCAATCGGGCGATTTCGCCGAAATCGCGCGGGCCGTCATCGCCGCGCGCCTTGCGTATCGCCACTTCGGCGAGATGGTTGCGCAGCACGTACTTGGGGTTCACGCGGTCCATGCGGACCCGCCGGTCCTCGTCATTGCTGTCCTCGGCACGCAGGCGGGCGCGGTAGGTCGCGGCCCAGGCGTCGAAGGCCGTCCGGTCGATCACGAGGTCGCGCACGGCAGCGTCCTGCTCCGGTGCCGTCGCGTCAAGGCGCAACTGCGACAGGCGCCGCCAGAAGCGCGGCCAGTCGGTGTGGTTGGCGTTGAGCAGGTCGATCACCGCGTTGACGAGCGCCTCGTCGTCGGCCTGCCTGGTTTCGAGACCGAGCTTCGCGCGGAAGACCCCGTCGATCGCCTGCGTGTATTCGTCGACGAAGGTGTCGATGGCCGCCTTCGTCGCCTCCAGGTCCTCTGTCAGCGGGACCAGGGCCTGGCCGAGGGCGTACAGGTTCCAGTGCGCGATCTGCGGCTGCATGTTGTAGGCGTAGCGACCGTGCGAGTCGCTGTGGTTGCAGACATAGCCCGCGTCGAAGGCGTCCATGAACCCGAACGGTCCGTAGTCGATCGTCAGGCCGAGGATCGACATGTTGTCGGTGTTCAGCACGCCGTGGCAGAAGCCCACGCCCTGCCACTGCGCGAACAGGCGCGCGGTGCGGCGTGCCACCTGCTCGAGCAGGTGCAGGTAGGGCTGGGTCGCGCCCCGACTTTCGGGGTAGAAGCGGTCGATCACGTAGTCGGCGAGCTGCTTCAACGCATCGTGCTGCTGGGTCCAGTAGAAGTACTCGAACGAACCGAAGCGGACGAAGCTCGGGGACATGCGGGTCGCGACTGCGGCGGTCTCGACCGTTTCGCGCATCACCGGCGTGTCCGAGCCTGTCACCGCCAGCGCACGCGTCGACGGAATGCCGAGATGGTGCAGTGCCTCGGAGCACAGGAATTCGCGGACCGACGACCGCAGAACGGCCCGGCCGTCGCCCATCCGCGAGTACGGCGTCTTGCCCGCGCCCTTGAGCTGCAGTTCCCAGTGCTGTCCATCCCGGCCCACGGCCTCCCCGAGCAGGATTGCGCGGCCGTCCCCAAGGCGCGGCACATAGACCCCGAACTGGTGACCCGAGTACACCGCGGCCAGGGGCTCCGTGCCGGCGATCGGCCGATTGCCGGTGAAGGCGTCCACCACCGGCGGCGACGCAAGGGCCGCTGGGTCGAGGCTGAGCAGATCGGCCGCCGCGCTCGACCAGGCGATCAGGTACGGGTCGGGCAGCGGGGTGGGCCGCAGCCGGGTGTAGAAGGTCGCCGGCAGCCGCGCGAACGAATTGTCGAAGTCGAGACCAAGTTCGACCGGCTCGGCAGCCGCCGTCGGTTCCGATGCGATCGGGGGAGTGGCAACAGGGGCGTCCAACGGGCTCTCCGAGGGGAAACGCATTCTAAGGGCGCGCCGCGAGAAGCATGGGGCGCAACGCCGCGCAAGGCCCGACTTGACGCCGGAGCGACGACTCCGGAGCATGTTGGGTCGAAGCCGCCCGATGCAACGCTGACGGGCGCAATGAAAAAGAGCCGCCGCACGGGCGGCAAAAATCACACCAGGAGACAGGAACCATGTTGCACGGGCTGATGATGCAGATGCCGCTGACGATCTCGTCGTTGATCGAGCATGCGGACAGGCATCACGGCGACGCCGAGGTCGTCTCGCGTCGCGTCGAGGGGGACATCCATCGCACGACGTACCGGGAGGTGCACCGCCGGTCACGGCAACTGGCCAATGCGCTGGGCGGTAGCGGCATCCGCATGGGCGAGCGGGTGGCAACGATCGCCTGGAACGGCTACCGGCACATGGAGCTTTACTTCGCCGTTTCCGGTGCCGGCAGCGTCCTGCACACGATCAACCCGCGTCTGCACCCCGAGCAGATCGCCTGGATCGTCAATCACGCCGAGGACAGCGCGCTGTTCTTCGATCTGACCTTCCTTCCGCTGGTCGAGGCCGTCGCGCCCCACTGCAAGACGGTGCGCCACTGGGTGCTGATGACCGACCGCGCCCACATGCCGGCCACGACGAAGATCCCGAACCTGGTGTGCTACGAGGAGTTGCTCGGCAGTCACTCGGACAAGTACACATGGCCGGAGTTCGACGAGAACACCGCCTCGTCCATGTGCTACACGTCCGGCACCACCGGCAACCCCAAGGGCGTGGTGTACAGCCACCGTTCCACGGTGCTGCACACGCTGGCGGCGGCACTGCCCGATGCGCTCAACGTGTCGGCCCGCGACGTCATCCTGCCGGTCGTGCCGATGTTCCACGTCAACGCGTGGGGCCTGCCGTACGTGGGAGCGATGGTCGGCTGCAAGATGGTGTTCCCGGGCCCCAACCTGGACGGGAAGTCGCTGTACGAACTGTTCGAGGCTGAGAAAGTCACCTGCTCGGCCGGCGTGCCCACGGTCTGGCAGGGACTGCTCGCCCACACCGAGTCGAGCAACCTGCGCTTCTCGACCATGAACCGCACGGTGATCGGCGGCTCGGCATGTCCCCCGGCGATGATTCGCCTGTTCGAGGACAAGTACGGGGTCCACGTGCTGCACGCCTGGGGCATGACGGAGATGAGCCCGCTTGGCACCGCGTGCACGTTCAAGCCGAAGCATCTGGGGATGTCGTCCGAAGACAAGCACAAGGTCCAGGCGAAGCAGGGCCGCGCCCTGTACGGCGTCGACATGAAGATCGTCGGCGACGACGGCGGCGACCTGCCGTGGGATGGCACCGCGTTCGGCGACCTTCTGGTTCGCGGCCCGTGGGTGCTGCGCGAGTACTTCAAGGAAGAGGGCGGCAATCCGCTCAAAACCGACGCCGACGGGCGCGCCTGGTTCCCGACCGGCGACGTCGCGACCATCGACGCCGACGGCTACATGCAGATCACCGACCGCAGCAAGGACGTGATCAAGTCGGGCGGGGAGTGGATCAGCTCGATCGAGATCGAGAACATCGCCGTGGGGCACCCGGGGGTGGCGATGGCCGCGTGCATCGCCGCGCGTCATCCGAAGTGGGACGAGCGGCCGCTGCTGGTGGTGATGAAGAAGCCGAACGCCGAGGTGACGAAGGAAGACCTGCTGGCGCACTACGAAGGCAAGGTGGCCAAGTGGCAGGTGCCCGACGACATCGTGTTCGTCGAGGCCATTCCGCTGGGGGCGACCGGGAAAATGCTCAAGGCGAAACTGCGCGAGCAGTTCAAGGACTACCGCCTGCCGACCACTTAGCGATCTGGAGGCTTCCGCGCACGGAGGTCAGGGTTTAACCGGCCCCGCCCGGGCTTTGTCGGCAATGGGCCGCTGAAGTATTCTGCCCGGTTGATCCGCCACCCGAAGCGATCGAAGCACCGTCGAACAAGAAGCGAACGAAAACAAGGAGACCCTCATGAAACGTCGCTTTGCCCTGCGCTGGATCAGCGCGTTGATGATCGGCACCGCCGGCAGCCTCGTGGCCACCGGAGCCCTGGCCCAGGCCAAGGGCGGTGCAGCGGCCAAGGCCGCGCCCTCGGCGGCCGTGCAGACCGTCAAGATCGCGTACGTCGACCCGCTGTCGGGTCCGTTCGCCGGGGTCGGCTCGAACCTGCTGAAGCACTTCCAGTTCACGGTCGACGCCATCAACGCGCAGCAGCTCGCCGGGCCGGGCGTCCGGTTCGAGATGGCCCAGTTCGACAACAAGGCCTCGCCACAGGAAACCCTCACCGTGCTCAAGCAGGTGATCGACCAGGGCATCCGCTACGTCGTCCAGGGCCAGGGATCGGGCGCCGCGCTCGCGCTGATCGACGCGATCGAGAAGCACAACGAGCGCAATCCGAACCAGGCGATCGTCTTCCTGAACTACGCCGCAGTCGATCCGGACCTGACGAACAGCAAGTGCAGCTTCTGGCACTTCCGCTTCGACGCCAACACCGACATGAAGATGGAAGCGCTGACGACCTACATCAAGGATCGTTCCGAGGCGAAGAACGTCTTCCTGATCAACCAGAACTACTCGCACGGCCACCAGGTCTCGCGCGTCGCCAAGGACCTGCTGGCGAAGAAGCGGCCGGACATCAAGATCGTCGGCGACGACCTGCACCCGCTCGGGCAGGTGCGCGATTTCGCCCCGTACATCGCGAAGATGCGCGCGGCCAATGCGGACACGGTGATCACGGGCAACTGGGGCCCGGACCTGGCGCTGCTGCTCCGCGCCGCGCGGGACGCCGGCCTGAACGCGAACTTCTACACCTACTACGCCGGTGTCATCGGCACGCCGACGGCGGTCGGCCCGGCCGGCGAGAACCGCATGCGGCAGGTCGCCTACTGGCATCCCAACATCGCGCCGAACTATCCGGCCGAGCAGATGTACCTGGACTTCAAGAAAAGGTTCAACGAGGAGTGGTACGCGATGGCGACCTACACGTCGCTGACGGCGCTCGCCGACGCCATGAAGCGGACGAAGTCGACCGATCCGCTGAAGGTCGCCTATGCGATGGAAGGAGCGAAGTGGACGGCCCCGCACGGCGAAGTCGAGATCCGGGCCACCGATCACCAGCTGCTGCAACCGCTGTGGGTTTCCTCCTGGACCAAGGTCGGCGGCCCCAACAGGCACGACATCGAGAAGACCGGCTACACGTGGAAGACCGAGGCGGCGTTCCCCACCTACGTCGCGTCGCAGCCGACGAGCTGCCAGATGAAGCGCCCGGCACGGCCGTAATCCGCCGATGCGCTGAACACGTCCGGCCCGGTGTCCCCGGGCCGGTTTTGCGTTCAGGCGCGCCCACCAAGCGATCGCGATGGAATCGGTCATCAGCCAGGCCCTGATCGGCGTCAGCTACGGGCTGCTGCTGTTCATGCTGGCCGCTGGCCTCACGCTCATCTTCTCGATGATGGGCGTGCTCAACTTCGCGCACGCGAGCTTTTACATGCTGGGCGCGTACATCGCCTACCAGATCAGCGCGTGGATCGGGTTCTGGCCGGCGCTGGTGCTGGCCCCGCTCGCGCTCTTCCTGATCGGCGCATTCGTGGAGCGGTGGGGCCTGCGGCGCGTGCACAAGTGGGGGCACGTCCCGGAACTGCTGTTCACGTTCGGCCTGTCGTACATCATCGTCGAACTGGTGCAGGTGATCTGGGGCCGCGCCGCCGTCCCGTACCGGGTGCCGGCCGAGCTCGACGGCCCCGTGACGTGGCTGCAGTCCTTCGGCGTCACCTTTCCGCAGTACCGGATGTTCATGATGGCCGTGGCCGTCGCCATGCTGGTCGCCATCTGGCTGGTGCTTACCCGCACCCGCATCGGTCTCGTGATCCAGGCCGCGCTCTCGCACCCGCAGCAGGTGGAGGCGCTCGGCCACAACGTGCCACGCGTCTTCATGCTGGTCTTCGGCGGCGGCTCCGCGCTGGCGGGGCTCGCGGGCGTGGTCGGCGGCAACGCATTCGTCACCGAGCCCGCGATGGCGGGCACCGTCGGCGCCATCGTCTTCGTCGTCATCGTGGTGGGCGGCATGGGGTCGCTCGCGGGAGCCTTCGTGGCCGCCCTGTTGATCGGCGTGCTGGAAAGCTTCGGCAAGGTCTCCGACTGGTCGCTGGCGACCGGGCTCAACGCGATCGGGGCCGGCGTCGGGCCGGGCACGCCCGGCTACGAGGTGATGAAACTGACGCTCGCGCAGGTGGCGCCGGTGCTGCCGTACCTGCTGCTGGTGCTGATCCTCATCGTGCGGCCCAAGGGCCTGCTCGGCACGCGCGAGGACTGACGTGACGAACGACGGGAGCGCGCCGGTGCTCGGCCAGCTCGGCTACAGGCCCCTGAACTTCGGGCGCTGGGTCGTCTGGGGCTTCACGGCGTTCGTGTTCGTCGTCATGCCGCTCCTCTTCAGCAAGGGCTTCGCCCTGACGCTGATGTCGCAGATGGGCATCATGGTCATCTTCGCGCTGTCCTACAACATGCTGCTCGGCCAGAGCGGGATGCTGTCGTTCGGCCACGCCGTCTACTCGGGTCTGGGCGCCTTCTTCGCCATGCACGCGCTGAAGGCGATCGGCGCCGGCACGCTCGCCTGGCCGGTCTCGCTGCTGCCGCTGATCGGCGGCCTTGCGGGGGCGTTCTTCGGCATCGTGTTCGGTTACCTCACGACGAAGAAGGCGGGGACGCCGTTCGCGATGATCACGCTCGGCATCGGGGAGATGGTGTTCGCCGCGTCGCTGATGTTCCCCGGCTTCTTCGGCGGCGAGGGTGGCATCACGGGCGACCGTGCGGCGGGCGGCGCCTTCCTCGGCATTCCCGGGCTCACCTTCGGTCCGGCGATCCAGGTCTACTACCTGATCGCGGTGTGGTGCTTCGTGTGCATGGTGGCGATGTTCGCGCTGACGCACACGCCGCTCGGCCGGATCGCCAATGCCGTGCGCGACAACCCCGAGCGGGCGGAGTTCATCGGCTACAACACGCAGCGGGTGCGCTGGCTGATGCTGATCCTGTCGAGCTTCTTCGCGGGCATCGCCGGCGGCCTGACGGCCATCAACTTCGAGATCGTGAGCGCCGAGAACGTCCACGCGATCCGCTCCGGGGGCGTGCTGCTCGCGACCTTCATCGGCGGCGTGACGTTCTTCTTCGGGCCGATCCTCGGCGCGATCGTGTTCGTCGTCTTCGCGGTGGCGCTCTCGGAATTCACCAAGGCGTGGCAGCTCTACCTCGGCGTGTTCTTCGTGCTGCTCGTGATGTTTGCGCCGGGCGGGTTGTCGAGCCTGATCCTGATGAACCTGCGCGTGATGAAGTTCAGGAAGTTCGGACGTCTGCGCGACCCGTACTTCGGAGTGCTGGTCGCCGCGCTGGCGCTCGCCTTCGGCGGCGTGATGCTGATCGAACTCGTCTACCACGTGACGCTGAACGTCGGGCAGGGTGCGAGCGTGCGTCTCTTCGGCTTCCTGTTCGATACGACGCGCGCGACCACCTGGGTGTTCGCGACCTCGGTCTTCCTCGCCTCCGGCCTCGCCTTCGAGTACTACCGCCGCCGCTTCAAGGAGCAGTGGGACGCCGTGCAGGTGGAGATCGAGGACTGGATCCGGGAGAACCCATGAGCGAGCACGGCCGAGCGTCGTCTGCGAGCGCGCAGGGTCATGCCATGACGGCCGCGCTCGAACTCGACGGCGTCACCAAGCGCTTCGACAAGACGGAGATCATCCGCGGGATCACGCTCGCGGTGCCGCCGGGCGAGCGGCACGCGATCATCGGGCCGAACGGAGCGGGCAAGTCGACGCTCTTCAACCTGGTCAGCGGCCGCTTTTCCCCCACGTCGGGTCACATCCGGCTGAACGGCGTGGAGATCACCCGCCGCAAGCCCTTCGAGATCAACCGGCTCGGGTTGTCGCGCAGCTTCCAGATCACCAACCTGTTCCACCGCCTGAGCGTGTTCGAGAATCTCCGCTGCGCGGTGCTGTGGTCGCTCGGCCACCGCTACGCCTTCTGGAAGAACCTGAACACGCTGCAGGACGCCGAGGAGCGCGCCGAGGAGATCCTCCTGCGGGTCGGCCTGAAGCGCCGCCGCGACATCCAGGCGGGGCTGCTCACCTACGCCGAGCAGCGAGCGCTCGAGATCGGCATCACCATCGCCGGCGGCGCCAGCGTCATCCTCCTCGACGAGCCGACCGCCGGCATGAGCCGCGCCGAAAGCAAGCGCGCCGTCGAGCTGATCCGCGAAGTGACGGTGGGCAAGACGCTGCTGATGGTCGAACACGACATGGGCGTGGTGTTCGGACTGGCGGACCGCATTTCGGTGGTCGTCTACGGACAGATCATCGCCACCGGCACGCCGGCCGAGATCCGCGGCAACGCGGCCGTGAAGGAAGCGTATCTCGGCACGCAGGCCGAGCACGCGTGAGGCGACCATGAGCGATGCGACCTTGCTCCACGTCGAGAACCTGCAGGCCTATTACGGCAAGAGCCACGTGCTGCACGGTGTCGACCTCACCGTGGGCCGCGGCGAAATCGTCAGCCTGCTCGGCCGCAACGGCGTGGGCCGCTCGACCACCGCGAAGGCCATCATGGGGCTGGTGGACTGCACGGGGACGGTCGACTTCAATGGCCGCGACCTGACCCGGCTGAAGACCTACGAGATCGCGCACCTCGGCGTCGGCTACGTGCCGGAGAACCGCGACATCTTCCCCACGCTCACCGTGGAGGAGAACCTGCGGCTGGGAATCAAGGGCCGCAAGGCGGGGCGCTGGAGCTACGACGACATGTACCGGCTGTTCCCGCGCCTGAGGGAGCGCGCCCGCACGGAAGCCGGGGTGCTCTCGGGCGGCGAGCAGCAGATGCTCACGCTGGCGCGTACCATGATGGGCGATCCCGAGCTCGTCATCATCGACGAGCCCACCGAGGGACTCGCTCCGATGATCGTCGAACTGGTCGGCAACTTCCTGCGCGAGCTGAAGGAGCGCGGACTGTCGATCCTGCTCATCGAGCAGAAACTCACCATCGCGATGCAGATTTCTCAACGCGTCTACGTGATGGGCCATGGTCACATGGTCTTTCACGGCACCCCGGACGAGCTGAAGGCCAACCGTCTGATCCGGCAGGAGTGGCTCGAAGTCTGAGTTCCGCCGGATTCTTTCCCGGAGAAATGCAATGACCACCCACTATGAACGGCGCGGCGACGTCGCCGTGCTGCAGATCGACAACCCCCCGGTGAACGGGCTCGGGCACTCGACGCGGAGAACGCTGGTCGAAGGGCTCGAGCGGGCGCTGGACGATGCCGCGGTCAAGGCCATCGTCATCACGGGCACCGACAAGGTGTTCTCCGGGGGCGCCGACATCCGGGAGTTCAATACTCCGGCGGCTCTCGCCGAGCCCAACCTGCTGCAGCTGATCGCGCAGGTGGAGGCCTCGCCCAAGCCCGTGATCGCGGCGATCAACGGCGTGTGCATGGGGGGAGGGCTCGAGCTCTCGCTGGGATGCAACTACCGCATCGCCACGCCGGACGCCTCGATGGGCCTGCCCGAGGTGAAGATCGGCCTGCTGCCGGGCGCCGGTGGCACGCAGCGACTTCCGCGCGCGGTGGGCGCGGAGAAGGGGCTGCGGATGATCACGACCGGTGACCCGATCAGGGCCGACGATGCGTTGAAGAGCGGACTGATCGAGAAGATCGTCGATCGCGCCACCTTCGACGGCGTGCTGGCCTTCGCGCACGATGTGGCGAATCGCAAATCGCATCCGAAACTGCGCGACGGGACCGTTGCGGTGCCCGCGGGCGTCGACGTGTCCGCGATGTTCGCCGCCGCGCGTGCCGAGGTGGGCAAGCAGGCGCGCGGACTGCCGGCACCGGTCAAGTGCGTCGACGCCGTCGAGGCCGCGGTGACGCGACCGTTCGACGAAGGGCTCGGCTTCGAGCGGGGGCTGTTCATCGAACTCGTGCAGTCGCCCGAGTCACGGGCGCTGCGTCACGCGTTCTTCGCGGAGCGCGCCGCCGCCAAGATCCCGGACGTCCCTGAGGACACGCCGACCCGGCCCATCCGGGTCGCGGGCATCATCGGCTTCGGCACGATGGGCGGCGGCATCGCGATGAGCTTCGCCAACGCCGGCATTCCGGTCACCGTGTACGAGAAGGAGCAGGCCGCGCTCGACCGCGGACTCGCCACCTGCCGCAGGAACTGGGAGGCGACCGCGAAGAAGGGCCGCATGACGATGGACGAGGTGGACAAGCGGGTGGCCCTGCTGAAACCCACGCTCGACTTCTCGGCGCTGGGCGACGCCGACATCGTCATCGAGGCGGCCTACGAGGACATGATCGTCAAGCAGGATCTCTTCTCCCGCCTCGACTCGACGATGAAGCGCGGGGCGATCCTCGCGACCAACACGTCGACGCTCGACGTCGACCAGATCGCCGCGGCGACCTCGCGTCCGCAGGACGTGATCGGCACGCACTTCTTCAGCCCCGCCAACGTGATGCGCCTGCTCGAGGTGGTGCGCGGAGCGAAGACGGCGAAGGACGTGCTGGCCACGGTGATGCAGCTCGGCAAGCGGCTGAAGAAGGTCGCGGTGGTTTCCGGCGTGTGCGACGGCTTCATCGGCAACCGCATGCTCGAGCAGTACATCCGCCAGTCGCTGTTCCTCATCGACGAGGGCGCTTCGCCGCAGCAGATCGACGCGGCGCTCACCCGTTTCGGGATGGCGATGGGCCCGTTCACGATGTACGACATGGCCGGCATGGACATCGGCTACGCGATCCGCCAGCGCCGCTACGTCGAGAAGCCCCACATCACGTACTCGCGCATTGCCGACCGGGTCGTCGAACTCGGCCGCTTCGGGCAGAAGACCGGCAAGGGCTGGTACCGCTACGAGCCCGGCAACCGGACACCGCTGCCGGACCCGGAGATCGACGCGCTGATCGCCGCCTACCGCTCCGAGATGAAGGTGCGCCCGAGGACCATTTCGGAAGAGGAGATCGTGCAGCGCTGCGTCTATGCGCTGGTCAACGAGGGCGCGAAGATCCTGGAGGAGGGCATTGCCCTGCGTGCGAGCGACATCGACGTGGTCTACCTGACCGGCTACGGGTTCCCGGTGCGCACGGGCGGCCCCATGTTCCACGCGCAGCAGGTCGGGCTCGACAAGGTGGTGGCGACCATGAAGGACTTCGCCGGCAACCCGCAGGCGGACCCGAAGTTCTGGGAACCCGCGCCGCTGCTGGTCGAGGCCGCGAAGAACGGGCGCTGGACGAAGTAGCGCGATGCCCGAACTCATCTGTTCCCGCCGCGACATCGCCTTCCTGCTCTACGAGTGGCTTCGCGTCGAAGGGCTGACGGAGCGGCCGCGCTACGCCGAGCATTCGCGCGAGACGTTCGACGCGGCGCTCGACATCGCCGAGCAGATCGCGACGGACCTCTTCGCCCCGCACAACCGCAAGAGCGACCTCAACGAACCGACCTTCGACGGCCAGCGCGTCCACCTGATCCCCGAGATCAAGCAGGCGCTCGACGCCTTCAGCGAGGCGGGCCTCATGGCCGCCGAACACGACGAAGCGCTGGGCGGCATGCAGCTGCCCGTCGTCGTCGCCAAGGCGTTGTTCGCCTACTTCAAGGGCTCGAACGTCGCGACCGCGGGCTACGCGATGCTGACGATCGGCAACGCCAACCTGCTGCTCGCGCACGGAACGCCCGCGCAGGTGGACGCCTTTGTCAGGCCGGAACTGGCCGGGCGCTTCCTCGGCACGATGTGCCTGTCCGAGCCGCAGGCCGGGTCGTCACTGTCGGACATCTCCACCCGCGCGGACTACGAGGGCGAGTCGCCGCTCGGTCCGCAGTACCGGCTGACCGGCAACAAGATGTGGATCTCGGCTGGCGAACACGACCTGGCGGAGAACATCGTTCACCTGGTGCTCGCAAAGATCCCCGGGCCTGACGGCAAGCCGATTCCCGGCGTGAAGGGCATCTCGCTCTTCGTGGTCCCGAAGTTCCTCGTGTCCGTCGAGGGCACCGGCCCCGATGCCACCCTGACGGTGGGCGAGCGCAACGACGTCGTGCTGGCGGGGCTCAACCACAAGATGGGCTACCGCGGCACCACCAACTGCCTGCTGAACTTCGGGGAGGGCAAGTTCAGGCCCGAGGGCAAGCGCGGCGCGATCGGCTACCTGGTCGGCGAGCCCGGCCGCGGCCTCGCGGCGATGTTCCACATGATGAACGAGGCGCGCATCGGCGTCGGCCTGGGCGCGACGATGCTCGGCTACGGCGGCTACCTGCATTCGCTCGACTACGCGCGCAGCCGTCCGCAGGGCCGGCCGATCGGCCCGGCAGGCAAGGACCCGGCGCAGCCGCAGATTCCGATCATCGAGCACGCCGACGTCAAGCGCATGCTGCTCGCGCAGAAGGCGTACGCCGAAGGCGCCCTCGCGCTGAATCTGCTGTGCGCGAGCCTGATCGACGACGAGCACACCGCCTCCTCGGAGGACGAACGCCGCAATGCGCGCCTGCTGCTCGACATCCTGACCCCGGTCGCCAAGAGCTGGCCGTCGCAATGGTGCGTCGAGGGCAACTCGCTCGCGATCCAGGTGCTGGGCGGCTACGGCTACACGCGCGACTACGCGGTCGAGCAGTTCTACCGGGACAACCGGCTCAACGCGATCCACGAGGGCACGCACGGCATCCAGGCGCTCGATCTCCTCGGGCGCAAGGTCGTGATGCAGGACGGCGCGGCGCTGACCTTGCTGGGCTCGTGGATGGAGCAGACGATCCGCGAGGCGGGGCAGGCGCAGCACGAAGACACGCGGCGCTGGGCCGGCGTGCTCACCGAGCGCGTGCGCAAGGTCAGCGACGTCACTCGGAAGGCGTGGTCGGCGGGCGACCCGGCGGTGACGCTGGCGAACGCGACGGCGTACCTCGAGGCCTTTGGCCACGTGGTGATGGCGTGGATCTGGCTCGACCAGTCGCTGGCGGCGGCGAAGAATTTCCGCGCGGACGACAGCGACTTCTATCACGGCAAGTGGCAGGCGTGCCGCTACTTCTTCGTGCACGAGCTGCCGAAGGTGGACGCCTGGCTCGACCTCGTGGCCGCGCTCGACACGACCACCCTCGACATGAAGGACGCGTGGTTCTGATGATCAAGCACATCGTGATGTGGAAGCTGAAGGACCAGGCCGAGGGCGCGGACAAGGCGACCAACGCCGCGCGCATGAAGGCGAAGCTCGACGCCTGCCGCAGCCTCGTGCCGGGCATCCTCGAGTTCGAAGTCGCGCTTGCTCGGCCGGACCTCGAGGCCACGTACGACGTCGTGCTCTACTCGGTCTTCGCCGACAAGGCCGCGCTCGACGCCTACCAGGAGCATCCGCAACACGTCGCCTTGAAACCGTTCATCGGCGCCGTGCGGCTGGAGCGGCAGTGCATGGACTACGAAGCCTGAGGTGAACCGATGCCGCTGAAGCAACTGCTCGATCTGACCGGCCGCACGGCGCTGATCACCGGAGGCTCGCGCGGCCTTGGCCTGCAGATCGCCGAGGGATTCCTGGAGATGGGCGCGCGGGTCGTGGTGTCGGCGCGCAAGGCCGACGAACTGGAGTCCGCGGTGGAGCACCTGTCCCGGCTGGGGTCGGCGAGCTGGATCGCGGCCGATTCGTCGGACCCGGCCGCCGTCGCCCGGCTGGCGGAGCAGTCGATCGCGCGCCTCGGCCACGTCGACATCCTGGTGAACAACGCCGGCGCCACCTGGGGCGCACCGGCCGAGGACTATCCGGCCGAGGCGTGGGACAAGGTGATGAACCTGAACATCCGGGCGGTCTTCCTGCTGACGCAGGCGATCGGCCGCGCGTCGATGATTCCGCGCCGCTCGGGTCGCGTCATCAACGTCGCGTCGATCGCGGGCCTGTTCGGCAATCCGCCGGGGACGATGGCGACCATTGCCTACAACACGAGCAAGGGCGCGCTGGTCAACTTCACGCGCGCGCTGGCCACCGAGTGGGGACGCCACGGCATCAACGTCAACGCGCTCGCGCCCGGCTTCTTCCCGTCGAAGATGACCAAGGGGCTGATCGATCACGTCGGCGCCGACACCCTGGCCGGCTACGCGCCGCTCGGGCGCATCGGCGGCGACGAGGACCTCAAAGGCGCCGCGCTGCTGCTGGCCTCGGATGCCGGCAGGCACATCACCGGCCAGATCCTCGCCGTCGACGGCGGGGCTTCGGCTTACTAGAAAGAGAAACGGAGACTGGCATGCCCACCAACCGCCGCATCGTCCTCGCCTCGCGCCCGCAGGGGACGGCAACGACCTCCAACTTCCGGCTCGAGGAAGTGGCGCTGCCGGCGCTGCTGCCCGGCCAGATCCTCGTGCGCAACCACTGGCTGTCGCTCGACCCGTACATGCGCGGCCGCATGAACGAGGGCCGCTCGTATGCCGTTGCCCAGGCGCTCGACGACGTGATGGTCGGCGGCACGGCCGGCGAGGTGGTCGAGTCGCGCCATCCGGGGTTTGCCGCCGGTGACAAGGTGGTCGCCTATCTCGGCTGGCAGGAGTACGGCGTTTCGGACGGAACCGGCGTGTTCAAGGTCGACACGCGCCACGTGCCCCTGTCGGCGTACCTCGGTCCGGTCGGCATGCCGGGCGTCACCGCGTGGTACGGGCTGAACCGGATCATCGACCCCAAGCACGGCGAGACGATCGTCGTGTCCGCGGCCAGCGGAGCCGTCGGCAGCGTGGTTGGCCAGCTTGCCAAGATCGGTGGTTGCCGCGCGATCGGCATCGCGGGCGGCGCCGAGAAGTGCGAATACGTCACCCGCGAACTGAAGTTCGACGCCTGCATCGACTACAAGTCGGAGGACGTCGGCAAGCGGCTCAAGGAAGTCGCGCCCGACGGCGTCGACGGTTACTTCGAGAACGTCGGCGGCGAGATCATGGAGGGGGTGCTGCCACGCATGAACGCCTTCGGCC
Organism: uncultured beta proteobacterium; assembly: GCA_963726405.1. Taxonomy (GTDB): domain Bacteria; phylum Pseudomonadota; class Gammaproteobacteria; order Burkholderiales; family Burkholderiaceae_F; genus JAOUJD01. Next base: position 172,861 of record CAVSCF010000003.1, read on the forward strand.
GCATCGCGCTGTGCGGTTTGATCGCGGGCTACGACGGCAAGCCGATCCCCATCAAGAACCCGAGCTGGTTCCTGATCAGCCGCCTGCTGCTGAAGGGCTTCATCGTCACCGAGCACATGGACGTGTGGCCCGCCGCCCTGGCGGAACTCGGCGCCCACGTGGCGACCGGGCGCATCAAGTACCGGGAGACGGTCGCCAATGGCATCGAAAACGCGCCGCAGGCTTTTCTCGGCATGCTGAAGGGCGCCAATTTCGGCAAGCAACTGGTGAAGCTCGCGTGATGAAGGAACTCGCAGGGAAGGTCGCCGTCATCACGGGCGCGGGCAGCGGTTTCGGCCGCGAGTTCGCGCGGCTGGGCGCGCGGGAAGGAATGAAACTCGTGCTGGCCGACGTGCAGCGCGATGCCCTCGACGCCACGGTGGCTGAAGTGCGCGGGGCCGGAGCGGACGTGATCGGCGAGATCGCCGACGTTGCCGACAGCGGGCAGGTCGCGGCACTGGCGGATCGCGCCTTCCAGGCTTTCGGTCCGGTTCATCTGCTGATGAACAACGCCGGCGTGGGCGGTGGCGGCTATCTCTGGGAGAACACCGACAAGGACTGGAACTGGGTGCTCGGCGTCAACCTGATGGGCGTGGTGCATGGCATCCAGCACTTCGTCCCGCGCATGCTGGAGGCGAACCGTCACGGCACGCCCGGGCATATCGTGAACACGGCGTCGATGGCGGGCTGGCTCTGCGCGCCGCTGATGGGCGTGTACAACGTGTCCAAGCACGCGGTGGTCGCGCTCTCGGAGACGCTGTACCACGACCTTAAGCTCGCGGAGTCGACGATCGGCGTGACGGCGCTGTGCCCGGCCTTCGTGCCCACCGGCATTGCCGAATCGCATCGCAACCGCCCGCGCAACCTTGCGAATCCGGCTCCGCAGACCACCTCGCAGCGCATGGCCCAGGCCGCATCGGAAAAGGCCGTGTCCAGCGGCCGCATGACCGCCGAGCAGGTCGCCCGCATGACGTTCGACGCGGTGCGCGAGAACCGCTTCTACGTCTTCACCCATCCGCAGATCCTGCCGACGGTGCAGGCGCGTTACGAGGCGGCATTGCACGGCGGGGCGCCCGCCGACCCGTTCGCGACGAAGCCGTCGGCCAAGCCCGCGGCCCCGGCGGAATGATCGCGACGGGGCAGTACGCGGAACTCGGGAACGGCATTCGCCTGCACTATGCAAGCTGCGGCGAGCGCGGCCGGCCCTTGATGATCTTCCTCCACGGGTTCCCGGAATACTGGGGCGCGTGGGAGGAACTGCTGCCGTGCTTCGGCGGCACGCACTACGCGGTCGCGCCCGACCTGCGCGGCTTCAACCTGTCCAGCCAGCCCACCGAGGTGAGCGCCTATCGTGCGCGCGAGATCGTGGGCGACCTCGACCGTTTCCTCGCGCACCTCGGAGAAGACCGCGCCGTGGTCGTCGCCCACGACTGGGGCGGCGCGGTCGCCTGGCAGTGGGCGATCGCGAAGCCCGAGCGGATCGAAAAGCTGATCGTGCTGAATTCGCCGCACCCGATTCCGTTCGCGCGCGAGCTGGTGTCGAACCCCGTGCAGCAGCAGGCCAGTGCCTACATGAACTGGCTGCGCAAGCCAGGCTCGGAGGATGCGCTCGCGAGGGACGGCTATCGCCGCCTCGACGACTTCTTCCTGCAGATGCAGCGTCCCGACGCGCCGTGGTACACGACCGGGCGCGCGGCGAAATATCACGCGGTGTGGGACCGCGGGCTGACCGGCGGGGTCAACTACTACCGGGCGTCGCCGCTGTATCCGCCGATGCCGGACGATCCGGGCCCGGCCGCACTGCGCCTGAAGCCGGAAGACTTCCGGGTCCGGGTGCCCACGCTCGTGATCTGGGGCGAGGCCGACATTGCGCTGCCCGTCACATTGCTCGACGGGCTGGATGAACTCGTGGACGAGTTGACGGTCTGCCGGCTACCGAACGCCACCCACTGGGTGGCGCACGAAGAGCCGGAGGAAGTCGCCCGCCTGATCCGCGCGTTCACCGCGCGCTGACCGGGCTTAACGCTGGCTTCACGTGCGCCCGGGTGCTGCGTGTCAGAATTTTCGATGAACCACTACTTTCGGACATCAAGAGCCACCATGTCGCTTCGCATACTCCGTTGGGCCGTTTCCGCCGTCCTGCTGCTGGCGACGGCGGGGTTCGTGTCCGCCCAGACCAGCGTGGCGCTGCCCGGCGGGATGACGCGCGGGCCGTCGATCGAGGGCGTCTCCGAATACCGGCTGCCGAACGGCCTGCGCGTGATCCTCTATCCCGATCCGTCCAAGCCGACGGCGACGGTCAACATCACGTACCTCGTCGGCTCGCGCATGGAGAACTACGGGGAAACCGGCATGGCGCACCTGCTCGAGCACCTGATGTTCAAGGGCTCGAAGAACTTTCCCAGGCCCGATGCGGAGTTCAGCCGGCGCGGCTTCCAGAACAACGGCACCACCTGGCTCGACCGCACCAACTACTACTCGACCTTCCAGGCGAGCGACGACAACATCAAGTGGGCGATCGACTGGTCGGCCGACGCGATGGTGAACTCGTTCATCGCGAAGAAGGACCTCGACAGCGAGATGACGGTGGTGCGCAACGAGTACGAGATGGGCGAGAACGACCCGACGCGCGTCATGCTCAAGCGGATGCAGTCGGTGATGTTCGACTGGCACAACTACGGCAACTCGACGATTGGCAACCGCTCGGACATCGAGAACGTGCGCATCGAGAACCTGCAGGCGTTCTATCGCACCTACTACCAGCCGGACAACGCCGTGCTCACGGTGTCGGGCAAGTTCGACGAGCGCAAGGTGCTCGGCTGGGTGGCGCAGGCCTTCGGCAAGATCCCGAAGCCGAAGCGCGCGCTGCCGGCGCTGTGGACGGTGGAACCGACGCACGACGGCGAACGGACGGTGGCCGTCCGGCGCAAGGGCGAGGTCCAGATGGTCGTGGTCGGCTACCGGCTGCCCTCGACGCTGCATCCCGATTACACCGCCGCCTCGATGGCCGCCGACATCCTCGGCGACACGCCGGCGGGGCGCCTGCACAAGGCGCTGGTCGAACCGGGCAAGGCCGCGCAGGTGTTCGCCTTCACGATTGACGGCCGCGATCCCGCCTTCGTGCTGTTCGGCGCGGTGGTGAAGAAGGGCGAGCCGCTCGAGCCGGTCGCGCAGACGCTGATCGAGACGGTCGAGAGCGCGTTCGCGAAGACGCCGGCGACCGAGGAGGAGATGAAGCGCCAGATCCAGCAGCAGCTGACGGCCTTCGACCGCGCGCTGTCCGACCCGCAGGCGTTCGGCGTCGGCCTGTCCGAGTACATCGCGCTCGGCGACTGGCGGTTGTTCTTCCTGTTCCGTGACCAGCTCGCGCAGCTGAAGACCGCGCAGATCGACGAGGCCGCCAGGCGCTATTTCGTGCGCGACAACCGCACGGTCGGCTATTACGTTCCGGACGACGCACCCCGCCGGGCGGAGATCGCGGCGGCGCCGACGCCGGCCGAGCGGCTCGCGGACTACAAGCCGACGACGACCAACGCGGCCGCCGAGGCCTTCGATCCGTCGCAGGCCAACATCGACAAGCGCACGCAGCGCCTGGCGTTCGGCGACATCAAGGTCGCGCTGCTGCCCAAGCAGACCCGCGGGGACACGGTGCACGTGCAGACCAATTTCCGCTGGGGCGACGAGAAGACGCTCAACGGCCGGATCATCGCGGGTGAGCTCGCCGGCAGCATGCTCGCCCGCGGCACCTCGAAGATGACGCGCCAGCAGATCGCCGACGAGATGACGCGCCTGCAGATGACCGGTGGACTGTTGAGCTTCCAGACGAAGCGCGAGCACCTGCCCGACGCGTTGAAGCTCCTTGCGCACGTGATGAAGGACGCGTCGTTCCCCGCCGACGAGTTCACGCAACTGCAGCGCCAGGTGACGACGGGGCTGTCCTCGCAGCTCGACAACCCGGATTCGCTGTCGCGCGATGCGCTGGCGAACCACTTCAACACCTATCCGCCAGGCGATCCGCGTCACTACATCCCGCTGAAGGACCGCATCGAGGCGGTGTCGAAGCTCCCGCTCGACGCGGTGCGCAGCTATCACTCGGAGTTCTACGGCACGGCGCGTGGCGAGATCGCGGTGGTCGGTGACTTCGACGCGAATCAGGTCGCGGGGCTGGTGAAGGAGATCTTCACCGGGTACCCGTCCAAGGCGCCGTACACGCGCGTGGATCGTGAGTACCGCGAGGTGAAGCCGACCCGCATCGTGATCGACACGCCGGACAAGGAGAACGCCACCATCCGCGCGCGACTCGACTTCGCGCTGCGCGACGACGACCCGGACGCGCCGGCGCTGACGCTCGCCAATGAGATCTTCGGCGGTGGCGCCGGCCTGTCGAACCGGCTGATCGATCGCCTGCGGCAGAAGGACGGCCTGAGCTACGGCGCCGGTTCCGGTGTCAACATCAACTCGCGCACGCGGTTCGGGACCTGGAGCATGGCGGCGATCGTCGCTCCGCAGAACGCCGCGCGGGCCGAGCAGGCGATGCGCGAGGAACTGGAGCGGGCGCGCCGCGACGGCTTCACCGCCAAGGAAGTGGAAGACGCGAGGAAGGGCCTCCTGCAGGAGCGCTCGGTCAACCGCTCGCAGGACGGCATCGTCGCCGGCGCCTGGGTGAACAATCTCGACCTCGGCCGCACCTTCGAGTTCTCGAAACAGTTCGAGGACCGTCTGCGCGCACTGACGCCGGAGCAGGTGAACGCCGCGTTCCGCAAGTACGTCGATCCCGACAAGCTGACGTTCGTCGTCGCGGGGGACGCGAAGAAGGGGATCAAGTAAATGGCGCATGCGGACTTCCGCCATCGGCTGCCGCTGCGTGTGCGCTGGGCGGAGGTGGACCGGCAGGGCGTGGTCTTCAACGCGCACTACCTGCTGTACGCCGATGTCTGCGTGACCGAGTACTGGCGCGCGATCGGCATGCGCTATCCGGAGGATTTCGAACCGCTGGCCTCCGACCTCTACGTGCGCAAGGCGACGGTCGATTACCGCGCGGCGGCACTGTACGACGACGAGCTCGATGTCTGCGGTCGCATCGCGCGCATCGGCACCAGCAGCCTGCAGTTCAACGTCGAGATGTTCCGCCGCAACCAGCCGGACGCTGCGCTGGCCGTGGTCGACCTCGTCTATGTGTACGTCGATGCCGCGGCGAAGACGCCGCGACCGGTGGACGAGGTGTTGCGGGCGAGGATCCGCGCATTCGAGGTGAAGGCGCCCGATGAAGCGATCGCCGCCGCGCGTTGAACTGCTCGACTGGGAATCCGCGCGTGAACGGGCGGCGCCGCTCCGCCACGCGGTGTTCGTCGTCGAGCAGAACGTTCCGGAGGCCTCGGAGATCGACGACTGGGATCCGCAGTGCGTGCATGCGCTGGCGCGCGACGCAACAGGAGCGACGGTCGGGACCGGGCGCCTGCTCCCCGACGGCCACATCGGCCGCATGGCCGTGCTGAAGGAGGCACGCCACCTCGGCGTCGGCAGCGCGCTGCTGATGGCCCTGATGGCGGAAGCGCGGCGCCGAGGTCATGCGCACGCGGTGCTGAGCGCGCAGACGCACGCGATTGCCTTCTATCGCCGCCATGGCTACGCGGTCGTCAGCGGCGAATACATGGACTGCGGCATCCCGCACGTCGACATGACGTGCGACCTTGGAGCGTCGCCGCAGCCGCGCTGATCAGTCGGAGTCGGAGGCCGGCGCACGCAGCGAGGGCCGCGTTTCGCGGTCGACCATGAACTCGAAGTGGCGGTCGGTCCAGCGTTCCGGATCACCGGCGTCGAACGTGCGCTCGAAATACGTGACGAGCGCGTCGTTGCGGACAGTCAGCACCGTCGTCGTGCGCGTGCCGTAGCCGTTGGCGCGGATCTGGATCGCCGACAGCGCGCGTTCCCAGTCGAGCGGCACGCCCGTGGCCGGCAGTTCGGAATCGCGCGCTTCGTCGCGCGGCTCCATCAGGCGGACGAGCGTTTCCAGTTCGACCTTGTCGGCGACCGTGCAGGCGAACGCGCCGACCGCGCGCGTGACCTTCGGCCATGGCGTGTCGAGAAAGCCGTTCGACAGCCCGTAGATGCCCGGCGCGAGCGACGCGGGCGCCTGCTCCAGCCGGTTGCTGTAGTAGTGCAGGGCGGAGGCTTCCGCCCCCTCGTGCGGCAGCACGTCGCCGACCAGCAGGTTGAATCCGTTGAAGGCGGAGGTCTTCGGCGCCTGCGTCTCGAGCCACTCGCCGCCGGTCACCGGCGCCTGCAATGCGGACAGCACCAGCGCGCCGCGCGACGGCGCGTGCGGATTGCGCTCGGTCGGCGCGCGCACGTTCGTCAGCGCCGCGAAGCGTCCGCGCCGCGTGATGCCGAGCCACGTTCCGCCCGCTTCCTCGTCGTGGCCGGCGAGCAGCGACACCGCGTGGCCCCACCACGCGGCCGGGCGCGTGCGCCGCGTGTAGAACTCGTCGCGGTTGCCGACGAGGACCAGCGGATAGTCGGGGTGCGAGCGCCAGGCGAAGACGAGCAGGCACATCGTCAGGCGTCCTGGAATCGCTCGACGCGGCGCGCGGCGATGTGCGACTCGGGCAGGCCGGAGGCGCGGACGACCGCATCGAGCGCGGCGCCGAAGCGCTCGGGCTCGTCGATGTCTTCGTACACTTCCATCACCGTCGTCGTCTCGGCGTGTTCCGTTCGTTCCAGCAATCGCACGCGCGCGCGCGTCGTTCCCGCGACTTGCTCCTGCACGCGTCGTACCCGTTCGATCGTCGACTCGCGTTCCGCGCGCGCGAGCTTGTAGTAGACGTACCAGTGCTGCACGTTCGCTACGCCGTCGGATCGAACAGTTCGTACGGCAAACCGCGCAAGGCGAGCGCGGGACCCGTCGAAGACACGAGGTGGATCGTGCCTTCCTGCAAGCGGTCGACCGGGACCTCGAACAGAAGTTCGGTCCCGCCCCGCGGCGAGGGCGCGGCCATCACGACGGTACCGATCGGTTGTTCCTCGGCCGACCGATACACGTCGGCCGCCGCCTGGACTGCGTCGAGTTCCACGTGGGCGCGCTGCATTCGGCGCTTGAGCTTGCCGAGGTACTGGCTGCGCGCCACGATTTCCTGCCCCGGGTAGCAGCCCTTCCTGAAGTTCACGCCGCCCAGCACTTCGAAGTTGATCATCTGCGGCACGAACTTCTCCTGCGTGGCGGCAAACACGGTCGGCACCGCCGCTTCGATCTCGCTCCACCACCACGCACCCGCCTGCAGTTCCGGAAGACCGGCACACCATCCGGGCAGCGCTGCCGTCGGCGGGCAGCGTGATCAGGAATCGATCGGGCACGTCGCCCGCGCCCGGCAGACGGTCGATGCGCCGTGCACCGTCGACCACGCCCGTCCAGGGCGACGCGGGCAGTTGCGCGCCGTCGCGTTGGGCAATCCCGGCGATGTCCTTGCCGAGCACCGCGACCGTGCGCCACGCGTCGCTGGCGTCGACGAGCTTCACCTTCGCGCGCAGCACGAACATCGACAGCCGCTTCAGCACGGCGGGGAGGATCTCGCGCGGGAGCCGCAGCATCACGTCGTCGCCGTTGCGCCACTGATGGAAGGTCGCGAGCAGGCGACCCTTGGCCGTGCAGTAGCCGTTCAACTGCATCTGCCCGGGCGCGAGGTGGGCGACGTCGTTCGTCAGTTGCGCCTGCAGGAAGGTGAGCGCGTCGGCGCCGCTTGCGGCGATGACGCCAAGCTCCGGCAGCGGCACCTGGACGGGTTCCAGCAGCGCGCGTCCGGCCTCCGCGGCGGCGGTGGCGAGGACGTCGGGATCGGTATCGTTCGGCATCGGGTTCATGGGCATCGGAGAGCCAAGATTAAACTAGGAACCGCGTGATTTGCCTTCGTTCCCTTCGCAGTCGTCGGCCCCCGCAACGGCGTGAGCGTGGCGGCGCGTTCCTTTGGACGCTGGTCGCGCTGACCCTCGCGATCGCGGTGGCCGCGGGACTGGGTGCGCGCTGGTACCTGTACGAGCGACCGCTGCCGATGACGTCAGACCGCGTCGAGTTCCGCGTTCCCGCAGGCGCGGGCGTTCGTTCGATCGCGCAGATCGCCCGGACCGCGGGCGTGGGCGTGCAGCCGGACGCGATGGTCGCCGCGGCGCGGTTCACCGGCACCGCAGCGAATCTGCGTGCCGGCCGGTATGCGGTCGATCGCGGCATCACGCTCGCCGGACTCCTCGCCAAGCTGACGGCGGGCGACGTGCTGCGCGAGAAGCTCACCGTCGTCGAAGGCATCACGTTCCGCGAACTGCGCGCGCTGCTGGCGTCGTCGGCGGAACTCAAGCCCGAGGCCGCGAACCTGTCGGTGGCAGAACTCCTGAAGGCGGTCGGCGCGAGCGAGACGCATCCCGAAGGGCTCTTCGCGCCGGACACCTATGTCTACGACCCGGGCACGAGCGACCTCGACGTGCTGCGCCAGGCGTATCGACGCCAGATGAAGCTGCTGCAGGACGCGTGGGACGCACGGTCGCCCGAGCTGCCGTACAAGACGCCGTACGAAGCGCTGATCATGGCGTCGATCGTGGAGAAGGAAACCGGCCAGGCTTCGGAGCGCGACCAGATCGCCGGCGTGTTCGTGAACCGCCTGAAACTCGGCATGCTGCTGCAGACGGACCCCACGGTCATCTACGGGCTCGGCGAGAAGTTCGACGGCAACCTGCGCAAGCGCGACCTCGTCGCCGACACGCCGTACAACTCGTACACGCGCGCGGGCCTTCCGCCCACGCCCATCGCGCTCCCGGGTCGTGCTTCCATCGAGGCGGCCTTGAAGCCGGCGAAGACGAACGCGTTGTACTTCGTCTCGCGGGGCGACGGCACTTCGCAGTTCTCCAGTTCCCTCAGCGAGCACAATCGCGCGGTGGACAAGTATCAGCGGGGCGTTCGATGACCGTCCGCGGTCGCTTCATCACGTTCGAAGGCATCGACGGCGCGGGCAAGAGCACGCAGATCGAAGTCGTCGCCCATGCGCTGCGGGAACGCGACCTGCCGCTCACGATCACCCGCGAGCCCGGCGGAACTCCACTGGGCGAGGCGCTGCGCGAAGTGATCCTGCATCAGCCGATGACGCTCCCGGCCGAGACGCTGCTGATGTTCGCGGCGCGCGCGGAACATCTCGAGCGCGTGATCCGGCCGGCGCTCGGCGCCGGCACCTGGGTGCTGTGCGATCGCTTCACCGATGCGACCTACGCCTACCAGGCGGGCGGGCGCGGCATGTCGGCGGAACGCATCGGCGAACTCGAGCAGTGGGTCCATCCCGACCTGCAGCCCGACCTGACGCTGCTGTTCGACGTGCCGCCGGAGGTGGCTGCTGATCGCCTCGCGCGCGCCCGCAGCGCCGACCGCTTCGAATCCGAGCAGCTCGACTTCTTCGGCCGCGTGCGCCGCGCCTACCTCGACCGCGCGCGCGACGAGCCGCAGCGCTTCGTCGTGATCGACGGCACGCAGCCCGCGGACGTGATCGGTGCGCGCCTCGCCACCCTGATGCAGCGATGGAACGGCTAGCGCCGCTGCCCTGGCAGGGGCCGCTGTGGGAGCAGCTCGTCGGCTGGCGCGAGCGCCTGCCGCACGCGGTGCTGCTGCACGGCGCCCGCGGCATCGGCAAGCGGCATCTGGCGACGGCGTTCGCGCAACTGCTGCTCTGTGAATCGCCGCGCGCGGCACAGGCCTGCGGCGTTGTGCCCGGGTTGCCAGTTGCTCGCGGCCGACAACCATCCTGACTTCCGCTGGCTCATGCCGGCCGCGGACATGCCGGCCCGCGAGGACGACGATGGCGAGTCGGAGGAGGGCGAGGAAGCCGCCGAAGCGACGGCGACCGGCCGATCGAAGAAGCCGCCGAGCCGCGAGATCGTGATCGAGCAGGTCCGCAGGCTCGCCGATTTCTTCGGCGTGTCCTCGCACCGCGGTGGCCGGCGCGTGGTGCTGCTCGCACCGGCCGAGTCGCTGAACGCGGTGGCCGCGAACGCCCTGCTGAAGATCCTCGAGGAGCCCCCGCCGGACGCCGTGTTCCTCGGCGTGTCGCACGAGATCGACGCCGTGCTGCCGACGATCCGCTCCCGCTGCGTGCTGATCCGGGTTGCCGGCCCCCCCTGGGCCGAGGCCCTGCGCTGGCTGCGCGACCAGGGCGTGGAGGACGCGGAGGCGCGGCTGGCCGAAGCCGGCGGTGCGCCGATGGGCATCCTCGCCGAGGACGGCCTGGACGAGCGTCGGCGCCTGGACCCGGCCCTGCACGCCGCGCTGCTGTCCCTGCTGGCGCGCGGAACGTCCGCCACGGCCGCCGACGTCGTCGCCGTCGTTCCCAGGGAGGTCGCCGTCGGGCCGGCGATCCGTCTGTTTCAGCGCTGGGGATGGGACTTATTGGCGGAAAGGGTGGCCCAGCGCGTTCGATATCATCCGGGACAGAAGCGGGCCCTTGCGACGCTGGCGCGGGCGGTCGAACCCACGCGCCTGGCCGGCTGGCTGACGGCGCTGGCCGAAGCCCAGGCGGTCAGCGAGCATCCCTTGAACGCGCGCCTGGTGGTGGAGCAAGCACTGCTCGGCTATCTCGACGCCATGCAGCCCGCGCGTGCGGACCGCTGAACGTAGTGCAGGACCACCGGACGACGGAACGATGAACGACGGAATGAGGGCAGGGAACGTACAGGCAGCCGCCGTGGCGGGTGCGCGTCCATCCGTGCTGTCGCTGTCGATCAAGGAGAAGGCGGCGCTCTACGCCGCCTACATGCCGTACCTGAAGAACGGCGGGATTTTCGTGCCCACCACGCGCCAGTACCAGCTCGGCGACGACGTCTACCTGATCCTGACGCTGCTCGACGACCCGACCAAGATTCCGGTGGCCGGCAAGGTGGTCTGGATGAGCCCGGCCGCCGGCGGCAGCAAGACGCCCGGCATCGGCGTTCACTTCCCGAACGACGAGAGCGGGCAGGTGGCGCGCAAGCGCATCGAGGACGCTCTCGGCGCCGCCTTGAAGTCCGCGCGCCCGACCCACACGCTGTAGGCTGTCCGCGCACCGCGCGGCGGCCCGCGCGCTTTCACCCGTTTCCCGCCGTTTCCTGCCGATGTACGTCGACTCGCATTGCCATCTGTCGTTTCCGGAACTCGCCGAAGACCTTCCGGGGATCCTGTCGCGCATGCGCGAGGCGGGGGTGGTGGCGGCGCTGAACGTCTGCACCACGCTGCCCGAGTTTCCGGCCGTGCTGGCGGTGGCCGAGCGCGAGGCGAACATCTATGCGTCCGTCGGCGTCCACCCCGACACCACCGGGACGGAGGAGCCGACGGTCGAGCAGCTCGTCGAACTCGCCCGGCACCCCAAGGTCGTGGCGATCGGCGAGACCGGCCTCGATTACTTCCGCCTGACGGAGCCGCTCGAGTGGCAGCGGGAGCGGTTCCGCGTGCACATCCGCGCGGCCCGCGCGGCCGGCAAGCCGCTGATCATCCACACCCGCGCAGCCGCCGAGGACACGATCCGGCTGATGCAGGAGGAGGGGGCCGGGCAGGCGGGCGGCGTCATGCACTGCTTCACCGAGTCCCTCGCGGTGGCGGAGGCCGCGCTGGCGATGGGCTTCTACATTTCCTTCTCGGGGATCGTGACGTTCAAGAACGCGCGGGAGCTGCAGGCGGTGGCGCGCGCGGTTCCGCTCGATCGAATGCTGATCGAAACCGACGCGCCCTACCTCGCGCCAGTGCCGATGCGGGGGCGACGGAACGAGCCGTCCTACGTGCCGCACGTGGCCGCGAAGGTCGCGGAGCTCCACGGACTGCCGACCGAGGCCGTGGCGAGCCGGACCGCGGAGAACTTCCGACGGTTATTCAATGTCTTGTAGTCGTTTCTTGAGAAGTCACGGTAGAACAGTCCAGAAACTGCATCAACTCACATGGCGCGCGATGACGCGCGATTTCACGCTCGCCGCGTTCCAATAATTCCCCGTTGTTTCAGCGCCTTGCGGGCGAAACCTCAGGTTTCAGTCTGAAGAAGTCACTTCAGATCGGAAGCTCGTCAAACGAGGCGATCGATGGCTCGAATCGCCCGGCCGCGGGCGGCTCCCGGCGCACCTGAACGCACTGAAAGCCCGCCGTCGTCGCGGCGACGAGTTCGGCCGCGACGTCCGAGAGGAACAGCAGGTCCGAGGGCGGGCGGCCGATCGCTTCCGCGATTCGCCGGTACGACGCCGCGTCCTGCTTCGCGCCGGTGGTGGTGTCGAAGTACCCGGCCAGGGCCGGGGTGAGGTCACCGGCCGCGGTGTGGGCGAAGTAGAGCTTCTGCGCGGCCACCGACCCGGACGAGTAGACGTAGACCGGAAGGCCACGGCGGGACCAGCGCCGCAAGGCGGCCACCGCGTCGTCGTACAGGTGCGCCACGAGTTCGCCGGACGCGTAGCCCCCTTCCCAGATCATTCCCTGCAGCGCCTTGAGCGGCGTGACCTTGCGGTCCTCGTCGCTCCAGCGCAGCAGTTGCTCGATCTGGCTCTGGACTTCGGTCAGCCCCGTCTGGGCGGTCACGGTGGCGAGCTGCTGGACGACGTCGGCGCGCGTGCGGTTCGCGAGAACGAACGAGCGCAGCCGGCCGCGCGCGAATGGAAAGAGCACGTCCTTGACGAAGCGGATCGACCCGACGGTTCCTTCGATGTCGATGACGATCGCCGCCGGAGCGGGCAGGCCCGGTGCGCTCAACGGGCGTAGCGCGGAAAGCGCGTGGCGATGTCGGAGCCGGTGAAGCTGGCCACCCAGCCGGCCGGGTTGGTGAACAGCCGGATCGCGGTGAAGGAGGGCTGCGGGCCCATGTCGAACCAGTGCGGCGTGCCGTTCGGCACGCCGATCAGGTCGCCCTGTTCGCACAGCAACTCGTAGACGCGGTCGCCGATGTGCAGCGTGAACAGCCCGCTGCCGGCGACGAAGAAGCGCACCTCGTCCTCGCTGTGCGTGTGCTCGTTCAGGAACTTCTGGCGCAGCGTGTCCCTGTCCGGGTGGTCGGGCGTCAGGCTGATGACGTCGCACGTGGTGTAGCCGCCGGCGATCTTCAGGATGTCGATCTCGGTCCGGTACGCGCCGAGCACTTCGTCCGGCGTCGGTGCAGCGGAGAGCGTGCGGGTCCTCCATCGCTCGAAGCGCACGCCCTGCCTTCCAAGCTCGGCGGCGATGCGATCGTGCTCGCCCGTCTCCAGCAGCGGCGCGCTGCCATCGGCCTCGGCGTAGATGCGCAGTCGGCTCATCGGTTGAATCTCCTCAGTTCCATTTCACAGCCCAGCAGGAAGTCGAACGCCTCGAGGTGACGCAGCGCGTCCGCGAGGTCGGTGCCCCAGGCGTAGATGCCGTGGCCCTCGATCAGGTAGCCGAAGAGCCGCTCGTCGCCCCGCAGGCGGGCGTCGACGATCTGCACCAGTGCCTCCATGTCCTGCGTGTTGGCGAACACCGGCAGCTCGACGCTCGCCTCGTGCGTGCCGACGCCCGAGAACGCCTTCAGCAGTTCGTAGCCTTCGAAGCGGATCGAGCCCTCGTGCGCGAGCACGCGACCGGCGACGGTCTGGTTCGGCGAGTGCGTGTGCAGCACCGCGCGGATCGACGGCGCGTGCCGATACAGCTGCAGATGCAGCGGCGTTTCGGCCGAGGGTTTGCCCTGACCGTCGACGACCTGGCCGTCGAGGTCCACCAGCAGGAAGTCGTGCTCGGTCAGCTTGCCCTTGTCGCGCCCCGAGACGGTGATGGTCGCGTGACGTTCGTCGATGCGCGCGGAGAAGTTGCCCGCGGTCGCCGGCGCCCAGCCTCGGGCCGCGAGTGCACACGCGGCGAGGGCGACCTCGCTCGCGGTCGCCCGCCAGTCGGTGGTGGTGATGTCGGCGCGCATGGTGTGGAAAACCGGAAGGGGCGCATTGTAGGTTCTGGTCGCCGCGCCCGAACGCCACCGGGCGGGCCTCGGCTCGCTCGTGGCGGCCTTAGAAGAAGCCCGCCTGCTTCATCGCGCCGGCCGCGGTCTGCGCGAGTTCGGCGATCTGCGATGTCGTGTCCTGCGCGGCCGAGCTGCTGGCGCGGGCCGACCACATGATCGCCCCGTTGGCCGGATCGATCAGCGCGGTTTCGCTCGCATAGGCGTTGTTGATGCGCGTGCCGCCGACCGGGAAGGAGATCCCTCCGAACCCGCCGACGCTTCCGCCCCCTCCGCCGATCCCGATCCCGATGGTCGGCCCGGACGGAGCCGCGACGATGGCGCCCGTGGTCACGGTGGTACGGACGATGGCACGCGCCCCGAGCTGGCGCGCGGCCGCGAGATACGGATCGGTGCCGGCGGCCGGCGGCGCGTTCGAGCCCGCCAGTTGCGTGCTGCGCGTCGGGGTGCCGCCCATCGCCGCGATCTGGCTCGCCACCTGGTCCTCGCAGATCCGCTGCAGCGTCGGCTCCTGCGCCTCGCAGGCGACCAGCACCGGCGCGCCGCGCAGGCTTCGGCCGCTGTAGTCGGGGTTGGTCCACTGCGCGTCGAGTTGCGTCGACGCGCATCCGGCCAGGCAGAGCGCGCCGAGTACGGCGGTCAGACGTTCACGCATGGTGGCTCCTGAAACAAGGCGAGGAATCGGCACGCGGCGTGCCGGGCTGCGATTTCACCCGATTTGCGGGCGAAAAAAAAGCGCGGCTTGCGCCGCGCTTGAATTCGCTTGCGAGGATCCGAACGACTACCGGAGCGTCACAACGATTTGGTTGCGGACGGTGCCCGCAGAAGTCACGGCACTGATCGGGCTCACGCACGCGCTGGTCTGTGTGAAGGCGCCAGGCGCCGGTCGCGTCGACGGGAAGGGTTGCGAGAACGGTACCGGTCGCGTTGCCAGACCTGTACAGCGTGATCGAGGTCGAGGCGGAAGCCGTGCCGCGAACGTCCCACTTCTCCGTTAGTGCACTTCGCGGTCCCTACAGTGACCGTCTCCGCCGGGATGATGTTGACGGTCACCGTGGCCGGCGCTGAGCGATTGCCGTTCGTGTTCGCCACCGTGTACTTGAACGTCTGTGGGCCAAGCGGCGAGCCCCCCGGAACCGAGTAGGTGACCACGCCGGCGGCGTTTGCCACCGCTGTTCCGACGGCGGGCAATTGCGCTGATGAGCACGGAGGCGGCGTCGATCGTTCCGTCGTTGGCGCTGTCGTTGTTCAACACGGGAATGTTGACGCTTCCGCCATTGAACACCTGAGCGCTGTCCGGGTTGAGCGACCGGGGTCGGCCCGGCCGACGCCCGGAAGCACATTGACCGTGACCGTGGCCGGATTGGACGTCCCGACGTTGTTGGCGACCGTGTACTTGAAGGTCCCCGTACCCGAAAGCGCGCCCGGCAGGAAGGAAACGGTGCCGTCCGCGTTTGCGGTCAGTGTCGCCGAAGCCGGCAGGCGAGATCCCCGGCGCGAGGATGGTGACCGGGCCGGGAGTGATCGGAGCCGTGCGATCGGCCGGCGCGACGTCATTTGCCTTGACCTGAATGACGACGGCAACCGCACTGCCAGCCGTGGCGTCAGGAGCGATATCGTCCTTGGCGAACGGCACACCCGGCGGGAACGCAGGCGGCGGGCGAGCATGGTGATGTCCAGCCGCCCGACGCCGCCGACCGACGAAATGACGTCGACGGCCGGAGGCGGAACGAGGACGTTGATCACGACGAACTGAACCGAGGCTGCGTCGCCGGTGAGGCGCGGGGCGTGTGGCAGCGACGTCGGCTAGCGGGAAGCCGTCCAGCTGAAGCGCGGGCGGCGAGTCGCCTCCGCTGATGCCCTTGTCGCTCGTTGTGGCGACGACGGTCAGCGTATTGGTCGCGGGATCGTAGATCGCCGAGGCGACGCTCACTTCGTCGACGAGGTTGCGGGTGGCGAGCGACGGCGGGTTGTCACCCGAGTTGATCACGCTGACGATGCCGGGAACGGATGTGGGCGGCACGGGGATGCCCTGGCCGTAGAACAGGCCCAGGGTGCTCGGGCCCCTCATCAAAATCGGCGGCACATCGACGGCGGCGACGGACAGCTTCGGCGCGCCGACGCCGATGCCTGCGATCGCGGAGGCCGACACGTCGATGCTCGTGGCGGTCCCGTTGCGGCTGTAGGTGGCGCGCTCAATGGCGAGCGGACTGGCGATCGGGTCGGTCACGGTGTTGTGGACGCGCCCGGTCAGAGTGAACAGGTCGGCTCCGTGATGCAACTGTCAACGCCGCGGAGCGGTGAACGGACCGCAGATCGTGAAGGTAGTTCGTGCCGAAGCGGCTGCCGGTGACTGCTCATCGGCAGCCAGGCCGTCCGACAGGAACTGCACACCGCCGATCGTCACGAACGGGTCCCGGGGGCGGGCAGCAGGAACGGGCCGGCGCGGCCCTTCAGAGCCGAGGTTGAACTGCGCCAGGCGTGACGCCGACGTCCTCGGTGAAGACGATGTCGCGGTTGACGGTGCCGGCGCCGACCGCTTCGACGATGAACTTGTCCTCGCCCCACGGGTGAATAACGGTGTACGTGCCGGCGTTGGGCACGCCGGCCGTGATGCGAATGCGGGCGAAGACCATCTGGTCGCCGGGCGCGGCCGCGCCGTTGGCGAAAGCTCCTTCCAGGGCCAGCACAAGGACGGCGCGCTTGCCGCGCTCGCCGTGTCCAGCAACGACGTGGCGCGGAAATAGAACGCCTCTTCCGGGAAGTTGGTGGGGAAGATGTACGGCGGTCGGCCGGGTCCAGCAGGCACGCGGTTGCTGCGCGCCGGTGTCGGTGGCGTCGGGCAGGCAGAAGTCCAGCACCAGCCCGTTCAGATCCTGATACCACTTGGGAAATCCATTCCCCGGTGGCGACGGCACATTCGTCGGGCCCACACGCGAGCGAAATCGGCCCATGCAGTGGTCGATGCGAGGACGAGTAGCCCCGCAGCGAAGAGAGCTCGCAGTTTCATCTTCTTCCTCCCAATCCATCACAGCCCCGCGTTAAGGCCCGCTACTGAAGCGGCCCGGTGCCCGGCGCTCTTTTTGGAGCGCTTAGGGATCCAGCCGGCGGCTGCCTTCCCTCGAAGACGTCCGCCCTGTGCCGGCGTCCGCAATGCGGCTTACCGGCTTCCTTGAGTAGTGGCGCCTCCCTCAAGGGGTCACGCGCTTATTGGTACGCGACGTACCCTAGCGGCGGGTTGCGCGGGCAGGTAGGGGAGCGCGACTTTATGCCGCAGCTCAGAGGGGAAAGGGCCCGTTTTTGATGGGAAGCGCGGCCTTATGCCGCAGCGCCGTCGCTCGAAAACGCTTGACGGAGGGGAAATCATTTGGGAAATTATTCCCAAGTTAAAGACGAAACGCCCAAACTGGACGCCACCATCACAACCCAATCCGTGCTCGAAGCCGCCGCTGGCCGCGTGCTGCGATCGCTCGCCCGGGTCCTGATGCGATACGGCGTATCGGTGCAGGCATTCATCGACCTTGCGAAGCGGGCTTACATCGGCGCCGCGCAGTGCGACTTCACCTTGCCCACGCGAAAGATGACCGGTTCCCGGCTCGCGCTGATCACAGGCCTCACGCGCAAGGACGTGCAGCGTTTGACGACCGACCGCGCGCCGAGCGATGAACGAGCGCTCGCTCGCGTCAATCGCGCCGTGCGGGTCATCGCGGGATGGCGGCGCGACAGCGCCTTTCACGGTGAAGCCGGTGTCCCCGCCGTACTGCAGATCGACGGACAGGGCGCGACATTCACCGAACTGGTCCGTCGGTACAGCGGCGACATTCCGGTCCGCGCGGTCCTCGACGAACTCGTGCGCAACGGCAGCGTCACGGTCAGCGAAAACGCAGGTGCGTCTCGCCGACCGTGGCCTGCCGTCGACCGACGAGAGCGGCAAGCTCGCGCTGCTCGGCAGCGACGTGAGCGACCTCGTGGATACCGTCGCGTACAACCTCCAGGCGGAGGCCGACCGCCGCCGTTTTCAACGCAAGGTCATGTACGACAACCTGTCGCGCGAGGCCGTTGCGGAGTTCCGCCGCATCTCGGCGCAGCGATCCCAGCAGGTGCTGGAAGAGTTCGACCGCTGGCTCGCCAGGCACGACCGCGACGTCAGCGGATCGACCGCTGGCAGCGGCCGCGTCCGGGCCGGCGTCGGCATGTATTTTTTCGAAGAAGAAATCTCGACTACTGAAGCAGGGGGCAGCAAATGAAGATGACGATCACTCGCGCCGGCGCGGCGTTGGTTCTGGCAGTTGCGGTGGGCCTTGCCGGATGCGGGGGTGGAGGCGGCGGGTCGACGACGTCGACGCCTCCCGAGGGGGGTGGGCGCAACCCCGCCGCCAAACCCCGGCGGCGGAATCTCAGGCACGGGCTCGCCGATGTCCGCGTCAGGAACGATACGGTGAGCGCACCGTGTGTCGATCAATGGCGTGGCGTTCGACGCGAGCAACGCCGATGTGGGATCGACGATAACCCGACGCTGTCGCCGAAGTCGAAGGATGGCATGACCGGCAAGGTGCGCGGCCGGATCAACGACGACCGTGTCACGGGCACGGCGGAGACCATCGAGATCGAGAACGAGGTCCGCGGGCTGGTGCAGGCGGTGCAGGGAGGCCTCAGCCCGCAGCGTTTCACCGTGAACGGCCAGACGGTGTACGTGGACGCCCAGACCGTGTATGCAAACCTCGCGAACTTCGCCGCGCTCGTGGGGAACGTGACCTACGTTGAAGTGCACGGCCTGCGCGACTCAACGGGGGCGATCCGCGCCACACGAGTCGAGGCGCAGACGCCGGGCGCCGCGGGTCTCACCGACGAGATCCGCGGCACCGTGACGGCCCTCGGCACCAACAGCTTCACGCTGGGCCCGGGCCCAACGCCGTCAACGTGACCTACACCGGCGCAACGACGTTCTGCCGCCGCTCGGATCCACGGCGGGCGGACTGAGGTCGGCATGCTGGTCGAAGTCCACGGCAACTTCGCCGGGCAACGACGACGTTCGCCGCCACGCAGATCGACTTCGAGGACAGCGAAGACAGCGATTCTCGCCGAGCGCGACGGACGATGCCGAAGTCGAGGGCTACGTCAGCGGCTTCGCCTCGCTGGGCGCGCCGTTCAAGGTCGGCACGCGCACGGTTGCGTCGGCAATGCAACGTTATGAAGGCGGCACATCGGCGGACCTTGCGAACGACGCCCGCGTCGAGGCGGAGGGCAACGTCGTGGGCGGCGTGCTGGTCGCCAAGAAGATCCAGTTCAAGCAGCGGCGCGTGATCCTTCAGGCCGTGCCGAGCGTCGTGAACGTGGCCGGAAGCACGATGACGGTGCTGGGCAAGGCGGTTCAGGTGACGACTCTGACGCGTGTCGATGCCCGCAGCGCCGGCGGCAACTCGACGTCGCTCAGCGACATCCTGGCCAATACCGATTGCGTGGAAGTGCGCGCCGCCTGGTCGGGACCTCGATCGTCGCTGACGAGGTAAAGGAACTTGGCGGCGGGTCGTGCGACTGGATCCTTCGCGCGCCGGTCGAGAGCGCCGACAGCGCGGCCCGCACGCTGACGATGCTCGGCACGGTCGTGAACGTGAACGCGCGCCGTATCGCGACACGAACGACGCGGCGATCACCCGGGCCGTCTTTTTCCTCGGCGCGACGGTCGGAACCGTGGTGAAGACCAAGGGCACCAACGCAAGCAGCAGCCCGCTGGTCGCTTCGGAAGCCGAACTCGAGAACTAGGAATCTGGCCGCATTGAAGCAGTGGCGCCGTCCCTCACGGCGTCTCAATCGGCCCCGCGGCCGCCGCACACTCTTCCTCCCGTGCGGCGGCCCTTTTTTTTCTCGCCGGGGTCTCCATGCCAGGTTTTCATTCTCAAATTCAGGAACCATCTAGCGATTTCGACGTACCACACATGCGCTCCCGATCGCCTCTATAAATGCCGAAAAAAGACCATAGTTGACGAATGGGAACGCGGCCGCTGATGCATCGTAAACGGCGACCGGCGACCAGCCCCATCAACTGCAAAGGCAGACCCAGATGATGCGCACACGAACCTTCTCCATCGTTGCGGCCGCACTGCTTCTCGGCGCGTGCGGCGGCAGCGAACCTGGCCTGGCCGACGCGACGCCTGCAACCGCTCGAGCGGCATGGCGAAGGCGATGGGCACGACCGCGGTGGGCTCATGGACCGTCACGGCGACCGACCTGGGCTGCTGTCCGGTGGCACGGCGGCAAGCGCGCGCGCGATCAACGACGTCGGCCAGGTCGTCGGCACGGCGACCGATTCCGCGTACGCGATCCAGCGCGTGATGTGGGACCAGCACCAGGCGAACCCGACCGTCGCGCAGTGCCGAACTACGATCCATCGAGTACCGCGGAACCCGAATCGATCAACGACTCGGGGAGGTGGCAGGAACCGAGAACAGCAGCACGCTGCGCGAAGGCGTGTACTGGCGCGCCTAGCGGGTCTACTGGGCGTACGGCCTGCCGCCGTTGAACAACGGCTCCCGGACCCAGATCACCGCGCACGACATCAACAAGGACGGCGCGATCGCCGGGTCGGCGCAGGACGGGGGTACGGGACACCTCAACGCGGTCGTCTGGAACCGCAACGCCGGGCCGGTCGCCGTGGCCATTTCCGGCGAGGCCTCGGCGTCAACGACGCTGGATGTCGTCGGCGTGTACATGGTGGGTTCGCTGTCGCGCGCGTTCCTATGGCGCGGGGGCAAGCCGATCGACCTGGGCGCGGCGGGCGGCTCGAACGTCCGGCACGCGCCGTCGCGATCAACAACACAGGCAAGATGGCGGGGACGAGCGACGGCGACACAATCGCGGTGGTGTGGACGTACGACCGGCGAACGGGGGCAGCGCGACCCTGGCGCGACTTCCGTTGAGCAGCGACCTGGTACTGCCGGCGCCGGCCGCCATCAACGACAACGGCGACATCGTCGGCAGCGCCTGGACGTCGAATTACTCCGGGACCCGCGCCGTGCTCTGGCGCAATGGCCAGGCGATTCCGCTGGCGACGTTCAACAGCAGGGCGTTCGGCATCAACAACGCCGGGCAGATCGTCGGCGAAGGCGATATCAACGGGGACGGGCGGACCAGGGCGCTGCTGTGGACGGTGACGTCCGGGACGACCACCACCTCGACGACGGTCGTCGGCACCACTCGAACACGGCGCCCACGGCGACGCCTCGGTCAGCACGACCTCGCTCAAGGTCGGCGCCACGCTGAACGTTGCAGGCACCTTCAAGGATCCCGACCAGGGCCCATGGACCTACACGATCGACTGGGGCGACGGGCAGATCACGAAAGGCTCGGTCACCGCGACAGGGACCGTCAGCGCCTCGCATGCGTATGTCGTCGCCAGCAAGAAGGGCTACACGGTCTCTTCAAGGTGACCGACGCAGCGGGTGCTTCGGGGTCGGCCTCGAAGCTCATCAAGGTGTCGAGATAGCCGTCGCGATCCGGCCGCGCAAAGGGGACGGCCGGAGGAATGGAGCAGGGCGCGGCGCGCGCGCGGACGAACGCCGCGCCTATTGCAACGAGCGCAGCGCCTGATAGCGCTCCATCACGCGCGCCACGTACTGGCGCGTCTCCGGGTAGGGCGGAATCGCGCGTCCGTCGCGCATCACCGCGTCTTCGCCAGCGTTGTAGGCCGCCAGCGCCAGCCGAAGGTCGTCGTTGAACAGCCGCAGCAACTCGGTCAGGTAGCGCGCGCCGCCGCGGACGTTCTGCTCGGGATCGAAGGGATCGGCCACGCCCAGCCGACGCGCGGTCGCCGGCATCAGCTGCATCAGTCCCTGCGCGCCTTTCGGCGACACGGCCCTCGCGCGGAACCCCGACTCGGCCGAGATCACCGCGAGCAGCAACTGCGGTTCCAGTCCCGACGCCGGCGCGACCGCATCGACAAGCCGCGCCACTTCGGGCGGCGCCATCCGCGGTCCGGACTCCGCAACCGCGTCGGCGCGTCGTCCTCGCGGAAGAGGGCCACGGTGAAGAGCGCGGTCCGTCCCGTTCCCGCAGGTTGGTGAGCACGACCGAGTCGTTGCCGTCGCTGTAGGCGAATACCGCGTCGCGCGCGAGCGTCGACATCGTGCAGCACGCGAGCGCAACGGGCCGGCGAGCCGGAATCAGGACGAACCCATGGCCGCTGTATAGCGCGGCCGCCTGGGCCTGGCCGGTCGACGCCGGCGACAAATTGTCGCGGCGCGTCGCGGCGCCTGCGTCACCATGCCCCACCAAGGTGCGACAACGCGCCGCACAAAGCGGCTTGCTTCCGCTCCTACACTGCAATCGCTCAATCGCGTGACTCAAGACGGCGACAAAGACCGATCGTGCAGCACGCGAGGGGGCGTACCCAATGCATCGCGGTGAGGGGTAAGGATGCGAACGGAAAAGTGCAGGCAAGCCGCCCAGGTGCGCGGCTTCACCCTGCTCGAGTTGTTGGTGGTGATGGTCATCATCGGCCTGCTGGCCGGCTACGTCGCGCCCCGGTATTTCGCGCAGATCGGCAAATCCGAGGTCAAGGTGGCCAAGGCGCAGATCGACTCGCTCGAGAAGGCGCTCGACCAGTATCGGCTCGACACCGGCCACTACCCGAGCACCGAGACCGGGCTGGCGGCGCTCGTCACCAAGCCGGCGAGCGAGGCCAAGTGGTCGGGCCCCTACCTGAAGAAGGCGGTGCCGCTCGATCCCTGGGGCCGCGCCTACCAGTACAAGTCTCCCGGCGACCACGGCGACTTCGACCTGATCTCGTTCGGCAAGGACGGCCAGCCGGGCGGCACGGGCGAAGCCGAGGACATCAAGAACTGGTGAGCCATGCGCTTCCGGATCCTCGCCACGCAGGACGGCCAGAGCATGGTCACGCTGCCCGTCGACGCCGACAACGCGAAGGCCGCGGAAGCGGCCGTCCGCCAGCAGGGCTACGCCGTCATCAAGGTCAGCGGCGCGCTGCCCGCGCTGAAGTGGAGCGCGCGCGAGCGGCGGTTTCCGCTCGCACTGTTCAGCCAGGAACTGCGCTCGCTGCTGGAAGCCGGACTGACGCTGCCGGAGGCGATGCAGTCGCTGGTCGAGAAGGAAGCGCGACCGTCGGTGCGCCGCGTGCTCGACGGCGTGCACACCGCGCTGATGCAGGGCGCGAACTTCTCGGCGGCGCTGGCCACGCAGGAGGCCGCGTTCCCGCCGCTGTACGTCGCCTCGATCCGCGCGAGCGAGCGCACCGGCGACCTGCCCGAGGCGCTCGCCCGCTACCTGGCCTACGAGCAGCAGACCGATGCGGTCCGCAAGAAGGTCGTCGGCGCCTCGGTGTACCCGGCGATCCTGATCGCCGTCGGCTTGCTGGTCGCGCTGTTCCTGCTCGTCTACGTGGTGCCGCGCTTCGCCGCGGTCTACGAGGACACGGGGCGCGACCTGCCGTGGATGTCGGCGCTGATGCTCGCGTGGGGGCGGTTTCTCGATCACCACGCGCTGGCCGTTGTGCTGGCGGCCGTCGCGGCCGTCGCGATGGCCATGTATTCGTTCAGCCAGCAGGCGGTCCGCACGCGCGCTCGAGCGGCGCGTGCTGGCGATCCCGCGCGTCGGCGAGCGGATGCGCATCTATCAGCTGGCGCGCCTGTACCGCACGCTCGGCATGCTGCTGCGCGGCGGGATGCCGGCCATGCACGCGATGCGCAGCGCCGCGCCGCTGCTGCGGCCCGAGCTGCGCGAGCGGCTGGCGCAGGCGCAGGCGAGCGTCGAGCGCGGCCGCGCGATGTCCGATGCGCTGGATGCGCGCCGGCCTCACGACGCCGGTGGCGCTGCGCATGCTGCGCGTGGGCGAGCGCACCGGCCGCATGCGCGAAATGATGGAGCGCATCGCCGCGTACTACGAGGAGGACACGGCGCGCTGGATCGAGTGGTTCACGCGGTTGTTCGAACCGATGCTGATGCTGGTGATCGGCGGGCTCATCGGCGGCATCGTGCTGCTGATGTACCTGCCGATCTTCGAATTGGCGGGGAGCCTCCGATGAGCGCCGCCGTAGTGCCCATCGGAGCCCGTGTTGCGCGCTTCACCGCCGCGCAATTGCGGGAGGCGCGCGCAATGGCCGAGGCGGCCGGCCAGCGTGCCATTTCAACGCTGGAGGAAGCGAGCGGGCTGCCGCCGGCCGAGTTCATCACTCGGCTCGGCGCGACGCTCGGCTACGCCACGCTGTCCGCCGCCGACACTCGGAAACGCGCAGCCCGCCTTCGACGTCCTGCCGTATCCCGAGGCGGCGCGGCGCGAGTGCGCGGCGCTGCGCGTCGGCGACGGTCCGCTGCTGCTGGTGTTCGCCGATCCGTTCCAGGCCGACCTGCAGGCGTGGGCCGACCACCGCATCGACGCGGTGTTCGAGTGGCGCCTGGTGCATCACGAGGAACTCGCGGTCTTCCTGCGGCGCCACGAGGAGTCGCTGCGCGCGCTCGACGAGGTCCGGCCCGAGGGCGAGCTGGCGGTCACGACCGACGGCGCGCGAGGACCTCTCGCTGGTGGCCATCAGCGAGGACGACAGCCCGGTCGTCAAGCTCGTCAACTCGACGCTCTACGACGCGCTGAAGGCGCGGCGCGAGCGACATCCACCTCGAGATCGCGCGCGCGCGACCTGGCCATCAAGTACCGGATCGACGGCGTGCTGCAATCACGTCGCGCACGGTCGGCGGGCGCGAGCACGCCGAGCAGGTGATTTCGCGCATCAAGGTGATGGCCGAACTGGACATCGCCGAGCGCCGCGTGCCGCAGGACGGACGCTTCAAGGTGCGCTCGCGCGGCCGCGAGATCGACTTGCGCGTCTCGGTCATGCCCAGCATCTTCGGCGAGGACGCCGTGCTGCGGATCCTCGACAAGCAGGCGCTGTCCGATCACCTGCAGGGCCTGACGCTGACTTCGCTCGGCTTCGACAACGACACGATCGTCGCGATCCGGCGCCTGTCGCGCGAGCCCTACGGCATGCTGCTGGTGACCGGCCCGACCGGCAGCGGCAAGACGACGACGCTGTACGCCGCGATCAGCGAGATCAACCGCGGCGAGGACAAGATCGTCACCATCGAGGACCCGGTCGAGTACCAGCTGCCGGACGTCCTGCAGATCCCGGTCAACGAGAAGAAGGGACTGACCTTCGCGCGCGGCCTGCGCTCGATCCTGCGCCACGACCCGGACAAGCATCATGGTCGGCGAGATCCGCGACGCCGAGACCGCGCAGATCGCCGTGCAGGCGGCGCTGACCGGCCACCTGGTGTTCACCACCGTGCACGCGAACAACGTGTTCGACGTCATCGGCCGCTTCCTGCACATGGGCGTCGACCCGTACAACTTCGTGTCGGCGCTCAACGGCGTCGTCGCGCAGCGGCTGGTGCGCCTGAACTGCACCGAATGCTCGCGAGCCGGTTCAGCCGGACGAGGAACTGCTCGACGCGTCCGGCATCCGGCTGCAGCGATGCGCGCCGGCTTCAACTTCATGCACGGCAAGGGCTGCGGCGCGCTGCCGCGGCACCGGCTACAAGGGCCGCCGTGCGATCGGCGAGGTGCTGCGCATGAACGACGAGCTGTCGCGAAATGATCGCGGCGCGCGCCACCGGGCCTGCGCTGCGCGCCGCGGCCGTGCGGGCCGGGCTTCGCACGATGCGCGTGATCGCGCTGCAGATGGTGCGCGACGGCCAGACGACGCTCGAGGAGATCAATCGTGTTACCGCGGTGGAGTGACGTGGCGGACGTCCGCGTCAACGCCGACGGCGTCGGCGTGTCGCTGATGCACCGCGGTCGGCACGGAACCGTCACGCACCGCTGGACGGGCGTGGCGACGGACCGGCCGCTGCTCGAAGTGGTTCGTGAGGAACTGCGCCGCCTGCCGCCGCGCACGCCGGTCCACCTCCGGGTATCGAACCACCTTGTCCGCTACGCGCTGGTGCCGTTCAACGCGGCGGTCGTCGGCGCGGCCGCCACGCGAGGCGGTCGCACGGCAGGTCTTCCGCCACGTGCACGGTCCCGTCGCGGATTCCTGGGCGATGAGCGTGACCGAGGGCGGCCCCGGCGTGACGCGGGTCGCTGCCGCGATGGACGACTCGCTCAGGCAGGGACTGCTCGATGCGGCTCGCGGCGCGCATGTTCATGTCGCCGCCATCGAGCCCCTGCTGATGACCGGTTTCAATGCCGGCCGCGAGCATCTGCTGGCGACCGGCTGGTTCGCCGTGGTCGAACCGGGCAAGGTCGTGGTCGCCCGCACCGTCAACGGCAATTGGAGCCGCATCGCAACCGCCCGCTGCGACGGGCACTGGCGCCGCACGGTGCAGGGACTGATCCGGCGCGAGTGTCCCTGGGTGGAAGGTGACGGCGAACGCTTCTGCCAGGTCGCGCTGTTCGGCTGGCCCGACGAGGCCGATGGCATGGGCTGGACGATGCATGTGATCAGCGCGGCCGGCGATGCCGACCTGCGGGAGGCCGCATGAGCTCCCTCAAGCGCCTCGAACTCGGCTTCCAGCCGCGGCCGCGCATGACGCGCTCAGCGGTGGCGATGCTGCTCGTCGGCGTCGCCTGCGCGTCGGTGGTCGTCGGCCACTATCAGGTGACGCTGGGACGCCTCGGCCGCGCGCAGGCGGAGTCGCAGGCGAACCACCGCGATCGCCCGAACATCGACCCTCGTCGCCTGACCGAAGCTCTGCAGCGCGCCAACGTCGTGGCGCTCGAACTCGCGCGCCCCTGGGACCGTACCTTCAGCGCGCTCGAGGCCGCCGATCAGCCCGGCGTTGCGCTGCTGGCGATCGATCCCGACCCGCGCCGCGACGAACTGCGCATCATCGCCGAGTCGAAGGACATGACCGGCATGCTGGCTTACCTGGACCAGTTGCGCGCACAGCCGGCCTTCGGCGACGTCGCCCTGCAGCAGCACGAAGTGCGAATGGACGACCCGGGCCGGCCGATCCGCTTCACGCTGCTCGCCCAGTGGAGGAGCGCGCGATGAAACTTGCCCATCCGTCGATCGAGAACGCGTCCTGGCGGCTGCGGTCAGTGGTCGAGAAGCTCGGCCCGGTCGGCGGCATCGGGGTCGCGCTGCTGTTCGGCTGCGCGGTGTTCTTCGTCACCGCCGTCGTCCCCGTCGAGGACGAACTCACCTCGCTGCAGGAGCAGCGGGTGGCCGAGGACCTCGCGCGGCGCAGCGGGCGGCCGGTGGTCGACACCGCCTCCCAGCTCAACCAGTTCATGACGTTCTTCCCGACGAGCGACACGCACGTCGCAGTGGCTCGGTCTCGTCTATGCCGCGGCGTCGAAGGAGGGCCTCGAACTGGCGCAGGGCACGTACAAGGTGCGCGGCGAGAGCGGCGTGGGCCTGATGGCGTACCAGGTGACGCTGCCGGTGCGCGGCGGCTATCCGCAGATCCGCCGTTTCGTCGGCCGGGTGCTGTCGGACGTGCCCGCGGCCTCGCTCGAGAGCATCGCATTCCAGCGCGAGCGCTCGGCCGACGGCGCGGTCGACGCCAAGGTCGTGTTCACGCTGCACCTGCGTGAAACCGCCGGGCAGAAGCCGGCGGCTCCGCGCGATGAAGGTTCGGCGTTCAAGCAGGAAGCCGATGCGGGCGAGGGCGTCCTCGCGCGTGCGGAGGTCAAGCGATGAGCCAGTGGAAGAAACGCATGCGTGTGGTGGCGATCGCGGCGGTGTCGTGCCTCGTCGTCGTCGAGATGCTCAGTGCCAGCGAGGACGCGCCGCGCGAGCGTCGGCCGGCGGACGGCCCGCAGAAGGAGGCGTCGCGCCCGGCGCGCGTGGATGCGGTCCGGCTGGATCTGCTCAAGCGGAGCGACCACAGCGAACCGGCGCGCGACCTGTTCGCGTCGACCACGCCGCCGCCACCGCCCCCGCCGCCGCCACCTCCGCCGCCCCCGCCGCCGAAACCGGTGGCGCCCGCGCTGCCCTTCCTGTCGATGGGCAAGCTCGAGACGCAGGGCGAGCCGACGGTCTTCTACCTGCAGGAAGGCGACCGCGTGCACGCGGTCCTCGTCGGCGACACGATCAACGGCACGTACAAGGTCGAGGCCGTCCAGAAGAACGTGATGGAACTGACCTACCTGCCCCTGGGCATCAAGCAGACGCTGAGCGTCGGAGGAGAATCCTGATGCGATCGCGTTTGCGTTTCGCCCTGTCGAGCCTCGCGCTCGCGGCCGTCCTTGCGGCGTGCGCGATGCAGCCCGTGATACCGCCGCAGGTGCCGCAGTACGTGAGTGCCGGCAACTACGAGGCGGCGATTGCGCAGTTGCAGGCCCTGTCTGCCGCGCGGCCCGACGAAAGGGTGTTCCGGGCGGAGATCGCGCGGGTGCGCGAGGCTGGCGTCGACGCGCTCCGCCGCAGCGGCGAGCAGAACCTCGCCGCCGGACGTCTCGGGGAAGCGGCGGAGGACTTCAACCGCGCGCTCGCCCTCAATCCCGACGACCCGCGCAGCCGCAATGGTCTCGAACAGTTGAACTCGGAGCGCCGTCGCCAGACCAACCTCGCGCAGGCGCAGGACGCGCTCAAGCGGGGCGACCTCGACGCCGCGGCCGAGCGACTGCGGCTGGTGACGATGGAGGTGCCCTCGCACCGCGGCGCGCTCGCGCTGCAGCGACAACTGGAAGAGGCGCGCATCAAGGAGCAGCAGGCCGGGCCCGTGCTGCGCTCGCGCCTGACCAAGCCGGTGACGGTGCAGTTCCGCGACGCCAACCTGAAGATGGTGTTCGACGCGCTGTCGCGTTCGAGCGGCATCAACTTCATCTTCGACCGCGAGGTGAAGACCGACCTCAAGGCGACCATCTACGCGCGCAACGTCGCGGTGGAGGACGCCATCGACCTGATCCTGCTGCCGAACCAGCTCGAGAAGAAGGTGATGTCCGACAACACGGTGCTCATCTTCCCGGCCACGCCCGCCAAGCTGCGCGAGTACCAGGACCTGGTGGTGAAGACGTTCTACCTCGAGAACGCCGAGGCGAAGAACGTGATGGCGCTCTTCAAGACGATGCTCAAGACGAAGGACATCTTCATCGACGAGAAGCTCAACCTCGTGATGATGCGCGACACGCCCGACGCGATCCGGCTGGCCGAGAAGCTCGTCGCCGCCAACGACCTCGCCGAACCCGAGGTCGTGCTCGAGGTGGAGATCCTCGAGGTCAACCGCGGTCGCCTGAGCGAGATCGGCATCAAGTATCCGGACAGCGCCACGCTGACGCTGCTCGACGTCAACGGTGCGCCGACGACCGTTGGCGACCTGTCGGGCATCAACCGCGACCGCATCGGCTTCTCGCCGCTGCCGAGCGTGACGGTCAACCTGAAGCAGCTCGACGGCTACACCAACCTGCTGTCGAATCCGCGCATCCGCGTGAAGAACCGCGAGAAGGCGCGCGTCATGGTCGGCGACCGCCTGCCGGTGGTGTCCGCCATCGTCACGCCGTCCACCGGCGCGGCGGTGACCTCGGAGTCCGTCAGCTACCTCGACGTCGGCCTGAAGCTCGACGTCGAGCCGAATGTCTTCCTCGACGGCGACGTCGGCATCAAGATCAACCTCGAGGTCAGCAACGCGTCGAACCGGCAGACCACCAAGAACGGCACCACGGTCTACGACATCGGCACGCGCAACGCGACCACGCACTTGCGGCTGAGGGACGGCGAGACGCAGGTGCTGATGGGCCTGATCCGCGACGACGACCGCCGCGCCGCCAACAAGGTGCCGGGTCTCGGCGACATGCCGATGCTCGGCCGCCTGTTCTCCAACAACCTCGACGAACGGCAGAAGACC
Source organism: uncultured beta proteobacterium (assembly GCA_963726405.1). Classification (GTDB taxonomy): domain Bacteria; phylum Pseudomonadota; class Gammaproteobacteria; order Burkholderiales; family Burkholderiaceae_F; genus JAOUJD01. Next base: position 202,629 of record CAVSCF010000003.1, read on the forward strand.
GAGATCATGCTGTCGATCACGCCGCGCGTGGTTCGCAACGTGCAGCGCGGCTCGGCTCAGACGGTGGAATTCTGGTCGGGAACGGAGGCCGCGCTGCGCACGCAGCCAATCGCGCTGAAGACGGCCGCGGCGGCGGGTGCAACAAGTGCCGTCCCGGCCTCGACGACGGGCGCGGCTCCGGCGGCGACGACGATCGCGACGGCTCCCGCGGTCGAGGTCACGGTGGCCGCGCCGGTCGCGGGCGCGGTCGCGCCGGCGATGGCCACCGATCTGCAGCTTCGCTGGTCGGGGCCGACGCAGGCGCGCAGCGGCGAAGAGGTGACGCTGCAGCTCAACGCGCGCCTGGCGCAGCCGATGACCAGCACGTCGCTGCAGATCGGATTCGACCCGGAGGCGTTCACCGTCGTCGAGGTGCGCGAAGGCGGGCTCATGTCGTCCGGCAACGCGCGCGCCATCGTCAGCAACAAGGTGGACGCGGCGCGCGGTCGCGTGCTCGTGAACGTCAGCCGGGCCGGGATGGTCGGCGCCACCGGCGACGGACCGCTGCTCGAACTGAAGCTGAAGTCCACCGGCGTGGCGCCGAAGGTGCCGGTGGAAGTGATCGGCGTCTCGCCCGTCGGGGCCGGCGGGCAGCCGATGACGGCGGCCAGCGGCGCCCGGCACGACTTCACCCCCGGAGCGAAGTAGGACAGCCGATGAAGGCGCAGGCGCCCCGCGGATTCACGCTCATCGAACTCGTCATCACGGTGGCGATCGTTGCCCTGCTGGCGTCGGTGGCGATGCCCGTGGTCGAGATGACGGTGCGGCGCAACCGCGAACAGGACCTGCGGACGGCGCTGCGCGAGATCCGGGCCGGCATCGACGCGTACAAGCGCGCGATGGACGACGGCCGCATCGTGAAGACGGTCAAGGACACCGGCTACCCGCCGACGCTCGCCGCGCTGGTCGACGGCGTGACCGACGCGAAGTCGCCGGACAAGAAGAAGATCTACTTCCTGCGCCGCCTGCCGCCCGATCCGATGCAGCCGGACATCAAGGACCCGATCGACGCCTGGGGCAAGCGCTCGTACGCCAGCCCGCGCGAGCGGCCGGAGGAGGGCGACGACGTGTTCGACGTGTACTCGCGCTCCGAAGACGTCGGCATCAACGGCCGGCCGTACCGGGAATGGTAGCGATGCGCCGCCGCGGCTTCACGCTGATCGAACTGCTGGTCGTCATGACGATCATCGCCGCGCTGCTGACGCTCGCCGTGCCGCGCTACTTCCAGCACCTCGACCGCACGCGCGAGACCGTGCTCAGGAGCGACCTCGCCACGATGCGCGACGCGGTCGACAAGTTCTTCTCGGACACCGGGCGCTATCCCGAATCGCTGCAGGAACTCGTGACGCGCAAGTACATCCGCAAGCTGCCGGCGGACCCGATCACGGAAAGCGTCGAGACGTGGGTGGTGGTGGCGACCGGCCGATCCGAAGCTCGGGGCGGTGTACGACGTGCGCAGCGGCGCCACGGGAACGACACGCGACGGGAAACCGTTCGGCGAGTTATGAGCGCGCGGCACGCGCACGGGCCGCAGCGCGGCTTCACCTTCATTGGCGTTCTGATCCTGGCCGCCGTCATCGGCGTCGGCCTCGCCGGCCTGGGCCAGGTGTGGAGCGTGCATGTGCAGCGCGAGCGCGAGCAGGAACTGCTCTTCGTCGGCGATCAGTACCGCGCGGCGATCCTCAGCTACTCGGCCGCCACGCCCGCAGGCAAGCCGCGCTTCCCGCGCGACCTCGAAGACCTGCTGGATGACAAACGCCATCCGGTGACGCGGCGACACCTGCGTCAGCTCTACCCGGATCCGCTCTCGGGCAGGAACGACTGGGAGATGGTGCGCAGCCCCGAGGGCCTCATCCTCGCCGTGCACAGTCGCAACGGTGGCGTGCCGATGAAGGTCGGCAACTTTCCAAAGCCAGTTCACGGCGTTCGAAAGCGCGACGACGTATCGCGACTGGGTCTTCGGCGCGCCGCCGCCGGGCTCATCTTCTCAAAAACGCTGAGCCCCGCTCGGACCGCCGCGCGTCGGTCTGTGGGACCGGTTCCCACGTCTCTCGCTCCACCGTGGGACGGATTCCCATGCCGTCCGTCGGCAGAACTGCGGCGCATTGCCACACCGAAAACAAGAAACTCTTTATTTTCAATCACTTTACATTTGATTGCGTCACCTGATTGGGCGTTTCGGCAGCGGCTGTGTCCGATAAGTTCCGTCCAACAGCGGTGCAGGGGATTTCCATCGTTGGACGAGGCGGGGGCCTGCTGCACCGACGAGTGCGGATAACAGAAAGGGAGAACGAGTCATGAAGCTGAAGGGGAGCATCGTGGTTTTCGCGTGTGCCGCCGCTTCGCAGGATCAGCAGCCGCCACGGTGAGCGAGTGTCAGAATCTGAACGGCTACGCATACGGCATCCCGCGGTTACGCCCACCGCCGATAGCACGTGGAGCACGGTCCGGGCGAACGAGAAGGGTTTCATCAGCAACCGCACGATCGGCGCCGCCACCAGCTGCGTGATCAAGAACGTCGAAAGTCCGAAAGGCAAGAGCAGCCCGGCTGTCACCCCGGTCACTGTTGCGGACTCGGTCAACATCACGCAGGACGAGTGCAGCATGTACAACTCGATGTCGCAGATCCACTCGAAGCTCGGCAACGCCAAGGTCGGGGATGCGTACCTCATCAACCGGGCGCTGATGGACAAGGCGACTCGCTGCGCGACACGGGGAAGCTCGAGCCGACGGCGGCGGCGTCGATTCTGACGGCTGCCGGCAAGGTCGACGCGTGCATCCTGCCGTTGCTGCCGTAGCAGCGGAAAGTCGGAAGCGTTGCCGGACGGGGGCGGGAGGTCCCGCCCCTGCTCTTCGCCTTCGCACCGCCTGAGACTGCGCTGCACGTCGGCCTCAAGAGAAGGGATGTCATGAAACGAGTGATCAAGACCGCCGTGCTCGCGATCGGCCTCGCTGCCGCTGGCGCCGCATCAGCCCAGGTCACCAGCGATCAGTGCCGGCTGCTGATCGGCTTCCAGGGCGCGAAGTCGGGTGCGCCGACTGGGACCTGGCTCGCCGTCAACACGGTCGCGGTCGCCGACGGCTTCCGCGGCAAGGAGGAGATCCCGGGCAATTGCGAAATCAAGGACCCGACGCTTCAGCCCAAAGGTAAACCCGTGGCCGGAAGCTTCACGGTCCCCGGTCCGATGCCGCAGGACCAGTGCAGCATGTACAAGTATCTCGGGTCGATCGACTTCAGCCTGATCTCGAACAAGCTCGGAGCCGCACTGACCTCAGCCAACGGCATGGTCACGAAAGTGAACGAAATGTTCACGACCGGCAAGCTGACGCAGGACGGCTACAACGCCCTGCAACCGGCCGCGACTGCCGTGCGTGATTGCATCGACGAGTTTTCCAGGCAAGGCTAGTCCACGGCCCGTTGTGTGAAAGGATGGACGGGGCTGCCCGGCCGCCCTTCCTTTCTCTACAGCGGCGACCAGCATCTCCACCTTCGCCTGCCTGCGCAGCTCGGCGCCCGCCGCCTCGATTGCTTCGCGCGCACGCACGTTGAAGAGATTGTCGTGAATGCCCTGGCGCGCTTCCTCGAATGGAATCTTCACGGCGGGCATGCGCGCCTCGAGCTTCAGCAGGTGATAGCCGGCGGGTGTCTCGATCACCGGTGAAAGCTGCCCGGGCTTGAGCTTCGCCACCGGCGCCCGCATCCACTCCGGAAGTCCGCCGGCAGGCGTGGTGTCCAGTTCGCCGCCCCATGGGCGCGTCGGGTCGTCGGAGTGCTGGCGTGCGAGCTGGTCGAAGCTGCCGCCCCCGGCGAGTTCCTGCCGCAGCGCCTCGATGCGCACGCGCGCGGCGAGCCGCTTTTCGGCCGACTGCGAGGCCGGCGCGGCGATCGCCAGAGTGCGCACCTTCACCAGCTCGGGCTTTCCGAACAGGTGCGCGTTCAGCCTGTAGTAGCTCTCGACGTCCGCGTCCGTCACCTGCACGCGCTGCGCGATCACGCGGTCGACGTAGCGATCCGCGGACAGAAGACGGCGGATGCTGTTGCGGAAGCCCTGCTCGTCGGTGCCCTGCCGCATCAGCTGCATCTCGAACGCCTGCTTCGACGCGAACTTCGACCTCGTTTCCGCGAATGATTTGTCGACCTCCGCGTCGCCGACGACGAGGTTCTCCTTCTGCGCCTGCTGCCAGAACAGCTCCTCGCGGATCAGGCGGTCGAGCGCCACGCCTTTCAGTTCGCGCGCCTGGTCGGGCCGCTGCATGCGTGCGATGTTCAGTTGCCGCTCGCGCAGCACCTCGTTGAAGGCGCGGTCGAGCTGCTCGTTGGTGATCGGCACGCCGTTCACCTGCGCGACCGCTTGCGCTGCCGCGCCCGCGGAGAAGAGCAGCAGCGGCGCGAGCGCTCGCGGCGAACGCGATGCGACGGAGAGTGTCCTTGAATGTCATTGGAGACGGATGAAGTCGGCGGAAGGCTGGAAGCTGCGCTTGGCGAGGTCGACCTTCACCGCATACGCGCCGTACGAGCCGATGCGGCGGTCCGCGTTGTAGCTCAGGCCCGGCATCAGGCCCGTGTCGTACGCGTACAGGCCTTCCAGCGCCGCGATCAGCTTCTGGCGAGACAAGTCCCGCCCCGCGCGGCCGAGGCCCTCCACGAGGACCATGGCCGCTCCCAGCGCATTGACCTGCATCGCCTGGTGCCCGCGCGCGTACTCGCCGCCCGACGCGGCCTCGAGCGCCGCGCGGCCGTCCGCCGTGCGGTCCGCGGGAAGCGACGGGTACGCGAGCACGATGCGGCCATCGAGTTCCTGCGGCCAGTCGAGGATGTCCGGCGGCACGAAGGGCGCGGGCACCAGCCAGTACGCCTGCGTGCCGGCCGCCACGCTCGCCCGGGCGATCGCCGTCAGGCCTCCCCCCGGGGAGAGCACGATCACCGCCGTGGCGCCGCGTTGCTTCAGGCGCCCGGCCACGTCCGCCGCCGCACCGGTCGGCTCCTGGAAGAGCGCCGAGTAGCCGCGCGCGCGCAGTCTCGCTTCCACCACCTTCGCCGTCGCACGCCCGTCGTCGCTCGGCGCGTGCAGCAGCACGATCGGTCGCCCGCTCAACGCCAGCGTCGGGTGCAGCCGGACGGCGAGCGCCTCGGCAAGCTCGGGCACGCCGGGCAGAAGATGGAAGACGTACGCGCTCGATGCCGAAGCGGCCTCGGGGTAGAGCGTCAGCGGCCCGACGACGGGCACCCGTGCCGCCTCGACCGCCGCGGCGAACTCGGTTTCGCTTCCGGCCGTCAGGGGCGACACCAGCGCCAGCACCGGATCGAGCTTCAGCAGCCGGTTGGCGGCATCGCGCGCGCCGTTCGCCTCGTCGCCCATCGGCGCCACCACGAGTTGCAGTTGCCGGCCGTGGATGCCGCCGCGGCGGTTGATGCCGTCGAAGTAGCCCTGCAGCACCCGCTGCACCGCGCGCCCGGTGTCGGCCAGGCGGCCCGAGGTCGGCAACACCGTGCCGATCCGGATGCCGGTCTCGGTCACGCCGGCATCGAGTTGCCTGTCGAGCCTCTTCAGGTAGGCGACCAGCGCCTCGAGGTCGGCGTCGGCCAGGTCGTAGCGCGGCATCGCCGGCTCGAGCGCGTTGCCGGCGGGATCGAAGCCGTCGCGCATCGCGCGGTTGAACGACTTCGCGTCGTACGGGCCGTGACGCCGCTTGTTCGCGTGCGTGTGGCCGTATGGCTTGGTGAGGTCGGTCCACGTCACGTCGCCCGGGTCCACGCCGGACTCCTGCCGGCCGCGGCCGTCCTCGCCGTGGCAGTTGCCGCACGCCATCGGTTTGCCCTTCAGGGCCGTGGTCGAACCGGCGACGCGCGCCGAGATCGGCGCACCCGCGCGATCGATGCCGTCGTGATAGAGCCGCTTGCCGGCCTGCTCGGTCGGCGTCAACGCCTGGCCGTGAACGCTGCCAACGAACGCGAGCCCGAAGAGCAGGGCGGTCAGGACCCGCATTTCACTCCGGCTTCGCCTGGCCGTTGGTCGCGACGGTCACGACGCGATCGGCCAGCAACTGCGCGGGCATGTCGGGCCGCAGCTTGGTCCAGCGCTTGACCGGCACGTTGCCGACGAACAGCGCCGTCGAGTGTTCCTCGACGTTCTCGGCGTAGCTGCCGAATTTCTTCAGGATCGCCGTGGTGTTTTCCTTGCTGCCGCTCAGGAAGATCCACCCCGGCAGGTCGGCCGACTGCTTCTGCGCGTATTTCTTCAGCTCGGCCGGCGAGTCGCGCGCCGGGTCGGTCGAGAGCGTGATGAAGAACACTTCCTTGTTGAAGCGATCGCCGAGCAGGTCGCGCATCTGCAGCATCTTCTGCGTGATCAGCGGGCAGGCGTCCTTGCAGTTGGTGTAGATGAAGTTGATGACGACGGTCCGGCCTTCCATCGCGTCGGTGTAGAAGCGCACCGGCTTGTTGTCCTGCGTGCGGAACTCGAGGTCGGTGAAGTAGGCGCGCGGATCGCGCGTGCCGGAGGGCGAGGGCACCGCCTGTGCGGCGGGTCCCTTGGCCGGCGCAGCGCTTTCGGTGTGGGCCACGGCCGTACTGGAGATGGCAACGGCGAGCAGGGCGGCGATCAGTTTCATGGTCGATCCTCGTGGAGTCATTTCTTCTTGTCGGCCGGCAGCGATCTCAGGAATGCCGCGAGGGCAGTCAGTTCGCTGCGGGACAGGGAATAGCGGGGCATGGCGTTGCCGACCGGCGCACCGGATACGTCCAGCCCTTCGTTCACCGCGCGGGCGAACAGGCGATCGTCGTAGCGGACGCCACCGCGCGTGGCGGCGAGCGTCGACCACCGCAGGTCGGGGGCGAGGTCGGCCGCGCTGCGCGCATCGAGGTCATGGCAGGCGATGCAGGCGGCCGGCTCACCGGCCAGCGGCGTCGGCGGCAATCCGACCAGCGCGCGGATTGGCTCGCCGCGCGCGTTCATGCCGGTGCGGTAGATGCGCTCGCCCGTGGCGCGGTCGGCCGCGGCGTTGGCGGCGGCCGCTCCGGCGAAGGCCAGCAACGCAGCGGCGGCGATGCGCGACGACGCCATGAACGCTACGACGCCCCCTTGCGGGCCGCCAGCAGTTCGCGCACGCGCTTTTCGAGCTCGCTCGCGGTGGGGAATCCGTAGAAGCGGGTCCATTGCCCGTTCGCGGTGTCGCCCACCATCACCATCGGGGGGTGGTCGTCGATGTTCGGGGTATAGGAGCCGAACGCCTTGTTGACGCTGTCGACGTCGGACTTGGTGCCGGTGACGAAGGACCAGCCTTTCGGCGCGACGCGGTGCTGCGCCGCGTAGTCCTTCAGGCGGCGCGGCGTGTCGCGCAGCGGGTCGACCGTGACCGTGACCAGCTGCACGTCGCGCCCGACGACATCCTCGAGCTTGTCCTGCACGCTCGCCATCGTGGCGGTGAAGATCGGGCAGATCGTCGTGCAGGTCGTGTAGATGAAGTCGACGACCACGATGCGGCCCGCCATCACATCGGACTTCAGGCGGACCTTGCGGCCGTCCTGGTCGACCAGCGGCGTGTCGGCCAGCGCGACCTTGACCGGTTTCGGCCCTTCCTGGGACGGCGCCGCGTGCGCCTTGTGGTCGTTGTGCGCGCGGACCGCGGCCGGGTAGGCGACCGGCATCAGTGCGGCAAGCGCGAGCAACTGGCGACGGCGGTTCGGCATGGTGTTCATCGGGCGTGGCGTCCCTCAGCGGACCGGGTTCTTCGGCGCCGTGGCGACGAGCGAATAGAAGGGCAGGTCGCGGAACGCCTTCTTCAGCGTGACCGAAGACACGTACACGTAGTAGGCGCCGCTGCCCGCGAACTTCACCTGGGCTTCGTAGACGCCGTCGCCGATCTCGGTGGCCGTGACCTCGCCGCGATCGGACCCGGGCACACGGTAGAACATCACGCGCGCATCGGTGAGTCCGGTGACGGGCCGGCCGGTGGCCTTGTCGACGAAGCGGAAGCGGAAGGGCGCCGTCGATTCGGCGGGCACTTCGCGTTTCTCGAAGAGATACTGCAGTTCGACGCCCTGGCGGCCCTTGGCAAGCTCCGCGTTCTCGGCGACGGTGGTCGAGAAACAGTGCAGCAGCGCAGGCGAGTCGAGCGAGAACGCGACGTCGTAGCGCCCGGCGGCCGGAAGCTTCACCTTGCCGCCGTAGACGCCGGGTTCGATCTCCTTCAGGCTGCGATCGACGACGGTCACCGCGCGCGCGCTCGAGCCGAACGCCGAGTAGTTGCTCGAGGTGGCGTTCATGCCTTCCATGTAGAAGTAGGTCGTGTTGTCGGCCGGATTGACCACGAGGATGCCGGCTTCTCCGGCAGCCGGCGCCATCGAACTGGCGAGGACGAGGCTTCCCGCGGCCTTCGGAGGCGCGGCGCCGGCGGCGAAGCTCTGCACGCGCGGGGTCTTGCCGCGGCCGAGCGTGCCGAGGTTGATCATGCTCACGCGCTCCGAGCCGAGCGAACGCACGTAGGCGTACTCGCGCGTGAACTCGACCTGATAGGGCTGCGCCTGCACCGGAATCGCGTTCACCGCCGTGTTGGTGGCGGCGTCGATCACGTGCACGAGGTCTTCCGGCGTGTTCAGCGCGAGCAGGAAGCGGCCGTCGGGCGTGAACTTCATCGGGCCGATGCCGGACTTCAGCGCGATCCTGCGCTCGTCCTTCTGGGCGTCGGGGCGGAAGACGTGCACGGTGCCCGCCTTGCCGTCGGCCACATAGAAGGCCTTCGACAGCGTCGAATAGGCGACCGACATCGGCACGGTGCCGAGCTTGAAGGTACGCGCGAGCTTCAGCGCCCGCACGTCGACGAGGCTCACGGTGCCGTCCTCGCGATTGGTGATGAGTGCGTAGCGGCTGTCGGAGGAGAGCGCGATTTCGTGGTGACCGCGGCCGGTCGGGAAACTGGCGACGGTCTTCAGCGACTCGGCGTCGATCACGGTGACCCCGCCGCTGGCGTTGCGCGGATCGTTGCCGACCCAGAGATAGCGCCCATCGGGCTGCGTCACGATGCGGGTCGGAGAAGCACCGGCCGGGACCACTTCGCCGAGCTTGAAGGTCTCGGTCTGGATCACCGCGATCTTGTCGGCTTCGGGCATCGCCACGAAGAGGCGCCGACCGTCGCTGCTGCGGGACCAGTCCGAACCCGGACGCGGCAGGCGGATCTGCGCCAGCGTGCTGGTGCGGCCCGCCATCGAGACCGTCGGGTCCATGATGGACACCGAAGCGTCGCGGTTCATCACCACGACGTAGTAGCTGTTCATGTCGATCATCGGGCGGATGCCGACGATCCCCTTCAGGTACAGCCCGATCTTTTCCTTGCACGACTTCTGCTCGGCGCCCTGGCGCTCGTGCAGCGAGTCGCCCATGTCCAGCCAGGCGCCGGGCGACAGGCGCTGCACCGGCTTGCCCGTCGCTTCGTCGGTGATGCGGAAGCGCACGTCGGCGAAGCTGTCCTCCATCAGCGGTCCCGGGGCGTCGACGCGCTCGGCGCTGAACTCGACGACCAGTCCCTGGCGCACCGCCCGCCTGGATTCACTGTTCCCGTCATCCGCCGCCATCGCGACGGAAGCGACGCTCGCCGCGAACAGCCCCACCACACGTCTCGACACAGCCATGCAACCCCCCGGACCTTACCTGAATCCCCGCCACCAGTGTATCGGCGGACCCACGAAAAAAAGAAGGGTGCAGGATCGCTGCACCCTTCTTACTTCAGAACAGCCAACTTTCCCTTACTACGGCGTGACCCGCAGCAGGCCCCACAGGCCGCTCGCGTTGCCGAACGAACCGGCATCGCGGAACAGGTAATCGCCCGTCACCTTGTTCCCGCCGCCCGCGCTCGGGAAGAGGAACGTGAAGTGCGAGTAGGGCGTGATGCTTTCCTGCGCGCCCATGGCGAAGCCCTGCGGGTTGTTGCCGATCGCCTGCGAACCCACGCTCGTCATCAGAGCATGCACCGGTCAGCTGGTTGCGTGCGTCGTTCGGGCAGACGTACGGATCGCGTTGCCACACGTGGCCGTGGAAGATCCACGTGGTGCCGCGCGACGTGCCGTGCGGCACGGCCGAGTGGATCCGCACCTCGTCACCCGCCTTGGCCGTGAAGATCGGCGTGGCCGGCTCGCCGGTCGGGCCGCCTGCGACGGGCCGCGGCAGGTTGTTGCTGTAGGCCTGCTCGGCGTTGTCGACGCCGCCGTAGCAGGCGGGGCCGCAGCCCGCATTACCGAATGGCGCGTTGGGTGCGATGCCGAGTCGGAACCACAGCGGTTCGATCCCGTAGTTCAGCGCCATGTTGCTGTTTTCCTGGCTGTCCTCCGGGATGCCGACGCCTTCGCCGTTCATGTGCTCGACCGCCGCACCGTCCGCATACCGATGGTTCACGTCCTTGGTCATCACCAGCATCATGTCGCGGAACTTCGTGCCATCGGTGCGCGTGATGGTGGCCTGCGCATGCTGGCCCGGGTCATCGAGGACCGTTGCGCCTTTCGGAATGACGACCATGCCGCCGACGAGGGACTTCTGCCCCTGCTTGACCTTGTCCGCGGGGGACAGGCCGAATCCGCCGAACTCCACCGGGGTGGCATTGACCGTCACCGAACTATCGGAAAGCTGCGGGAAGGAAAGGTCGCCCGCATACCACCGATAGGTTTCCTTGTTGGTCTTCTTCTTGCCGCTGATGACCGATGCGGGCGGCACCGTCTGGATGACGTTGTTGCCGACGTTGACGCCCAGGTGCTGGATCGGATCCAGCGCCAGCATCTGCGGCGAGATGCCGACATGCGTGGACGCACGGATCAGGTTGTTGTCGAACGACACCGAACCCTCCGGCTCATTGCGCAGGCGCTTCACGACGCCCTGGAGCGTCGCCAGCGTCGGCAGGTCGGGAGCCGTGACCGGCAACCGGTTGTAGATGGTCAGGTTGACGCAGTCGCCGGCGTTGACACGCAGCACCAGCGGCTCCGCCTTGTAGTTGGGATTCAACTTGACCTTGCACTCGGCGTTGGCGACGCCGGGCATGCCGTTCGAGTCCTTGCAGGGACCGGTTTTGGCGCCCACCGGCGTCAGGTCCGCGAGGCGAACCAGGACCATGGCGGTCGGATCGTGCAGCGGACCGGCGTGGCCGCCGATCGTGATCGGGACGCCGCCATCACCAGGCAGTGTCACTTGCGGAATCGCCGTGGTGCGCGGGTTGTAGACCAGCGTGCCGCCGGCGGTGTTGAGCGCCGCGCCGACGTGCTGGGTCGAGGTCACGCCCGGGGGCGAGATGGTGACGCCCGGGTTCGGGAAGAGGTCGTTGGCCAGGATGGCGACGACGTCGACCGCGCGTTGCGGCGCTGCGACCGGACACACGCCCTTGAAGCTGGCCTTGTTGTTGATCCTCGGCCTCTGCGGATACGCGTTGTTCGGCATCAGCATCAGGTCCGCCCGCGCCGTCTCGTAGGCGCGGACGATTCCCCACGTGCCGCTCCACCAGCCGTCCATCGAAGAGTCGACGTTGTAGAGGTAGTCGCGCGAGACGATGGTGCCTAGCCCGGTCGGCGTATCGCCGGGCGGAACGACCGGGATCGCGAGCGTGAACTGCTCGGAGATGCCCGCCGCCTGCGACCCGCGCCAGCCGGAGTTCGGCGCCTTGCCATGCCCGGAGCCGGCCTGCAGCCACTTCATGCCGGAGATGGAAGCGTTGTGCTCCTCCTCGTGGCCGCCGGCCTGGATCTTCACGCGGATCGTGTCGCCGATATACGTGCGCACCATCGGCGTGAACGGATCGCCACCGGCCGTCGCCGTTGGCGAGGTCAGGGTCTTGGTCCAGAAGCCGAGTTGCGCTTCGGTCTTGTTCAGGTCCGGAATCTTGCGGACGATCGGCACCGGATTCGTCGAGCCGTTCCAGCCGCCGTTCTTGTCCATCAGCTGCGACGCCAGCGCGAACGCGAGGTCGCCTTCGATGCCGTCGGCCTGCATGCCGGGTTTGCCATCCGGGCCCGGCCTTGGCGGGATCGAAGATGCGCAGGCCCACCGGCTCGTTGCGATAGTTCACCGCGAACATGCCGGGGTCCGACACGCTGATCGCCTGCGGGCACGGACGTGCCGGGCAGCCCGGGATCGCGCCGCCCACGACTTCGACGGACCAGGTTCGGGAACAGCGGCGTCGCCTGTTCGCGGGCCGGCGGGTTGATCGCCACGCGGAACGAATCGGTCAGCGCGACGCCGTTGGTGCGGTTGATGCGCGGGTTCGGGCCCGGCTCGCCGATGCCGGCGTCAGCCAGCGGTGCGCCCGGCGGGATCGGAATCCCGAAGTCGTCGGCGCCGACATAGAAGCCCTTCTCGTACGCGTGCTGGAAGTCCGAGAACTCGAAGTAGAACTCGCGGAACGCCACGACGGTGTCCGGCTTCACGTTGACGTCGGAAGGTCGCAGCGGCGGTCGCAGCCGGCGGCAGGATGGCCGCCTGCCAGGAGGTCGGGCCGCCGTCATAGCGGCACGGCGTCGTATTGATGGCGCCGCCCGTCGGCTTCACGGCGTTGTTCGCCGTCGTGCACCCCAGTACGGTTCCGGTCTCGTTGTGCTTCCACGTCGAACCCGCCGGCTGCGTCAGCACGGTCGCGTACAGGCCGATCTGCTGGTGCGTCGACGGGCCGTAGTGGTCGTGCGTGAAGATGATGCCCAGGCCGCGGTCGACGCCCTCGGTGTTGACCACCGGGTCGGCGAACCAGCGCTGCATCGTCGTGCGCGCGCCCAGCCAGTCGGCGCGGCCGAACTGGCCGAAGTACGGGTGCGCGGCGGCAACCAGCGACGGAACCGTCACCGTCGCTCCGGCCTGCAACGTTCCGGCGGGGCAGACCATGGGAGTCGGCGTCGTGCCGCTCGACGCGCTGGCCGGCGGAACGAACCGGGAGCTCGTTGTTGCAGACGAGGTCGAGGTTGTGCTCGTTGATCGCATGGATGCGCTCGCGGATCGCGCCGGGCGAATGCGTGCCGTCCTCGTAGTTCCAGCCGTTGGCCGCACCGTCGGTCGTCGTCAGGTCCCACTTCGGCAGGTGGATGTGCTGGCCGATGATGTCGGTCGGCGTGCGCACCTGGAAGTCGTCCATCTCGAAGTACTCGGGCACCAGGTTCGTGTGCGCGTAGATCGCGCAGTCGAACGTGTTCAGTCGCATCACCAGCGGCTCGGGCGGCTGCAGCTTGTTGATCACCGGGACGGCGTCTTCCCACAGCGTGATGATGCGTTGCTGCGGGTAGTGGTAGCCGACCTTGTTCAGGATCGCGTCGAACTGGATGTTGGCGCCGCGATAGATCGCGCGGGGTGGTCGCGTTGAAGACGCTGCGGCCGGTGACGGTCTTGCCGCCGGTGTTCGCGGAAGCGTTGACGCTGACGTTCGCCGTGCCCGGCTTCACCGCTGAAGAAGTTCCCGGTGACGTTGGCCACCAGCTGCTTGCCGTTGTCGTCGCGGCAGGGCTCGTGGTACGGCGCGCCGACCACCGGGCCGACGCCGTTGGTGATGAACGTCCGCGGCGGCGTGTGCCGTCGAGCCTCGGCGATCGTCGTCGGATGCGTGCCCTTCTTGTGGAAGCGCATCGCCGCGCGCTCCAGGTCCGTGCCGCCCTCCGGGTAGTACACCGGCGCGGCCTTCTTCGAGCACCTTCGTGAAGTCGCGCGGGGTGACGACGTTCACTTCCGTCGCGCCACCGGCCGCATAGCCCTTCAGCGCATGCCGCGGCAGGCCGCCGTCCCAGCCGTCGGCCTGCGCCGGCTCGAGCTGTCGAGCGAACAGCCGTCCGGGTCCGTCGCGCTCTTCAGCGCCGTCGGCCTGCGCCGTCGTCAGCATGTCGAGCACCGGGCGTCGGCGGACGCTGGCCGACGATGTCCTCGATGCCGGCGATCCAGAACGGGTAGCCGGGGTTCTTCACCTTGCCGTCCGCATCCAGCTCGGTGCGTCGACTTTGGCCAGGCTGCCAACCGTTCTTGCCGGCGCCCGGACGTCCTGCCGGAATGATCAGCGGGTTCGCGACGACCGTCGCCTGCGCCGGGATCGGCGCCATCGGCTTGCCAGGCAGCGGCACGATGGCCACCAGCGGAACGCCGACGACGAGTTCACCGTCCGGATGCGCGCGCGCGCCGGCGGCCGGAGTGCCGTTCTGCTGGGCCCAGCGGGTCGCGTGGAACGTCCCGGTTTTCCAGGAACCGTCACGTCCGCCGACGCTCGCCTGCAGCAGCGTGCCTGCCTCGAACGTGTCGTAGTGGCGCCAGTGGTACCACATGCCCTGCGCGAAGTGCGGGTAGAAGTGGCAATGGAAGATCGCATCGCCCGCGCTCTTGTTGCGGTTGCCCGAACCGCCGAAGTTGATCTCGTACGTGTAGCCGACGCCGGGGCCTACGCCCTGCGCGTCGAGGTAGTTCGAGTTGTCGTCGTTCGGGTTGTACAGCCACTGGTGGTTGTGCAGGTGGAAGACGTGCTGTTCCTTGCCGATGTGCGTGTTGCGGATCTTGACGAAGTCGCCGATGTAGCTGTGGTGCACGTTGATCGGGTCGTTCGGGTACAGCGCGAAGTTGGCCTTCGGTCCGGTCGGCGGTGCAAGCGCCGGCCGCGGCCTGCGCCGGGGTGCAGCCTTCCAGGCCCACGTTGGCCGGAACGTCGACCAGCAGCGCCGGGTCGCCGACCGTGAAGGACGTCAGGAAGAATTCTTCGTACGAGCAGTCCAGGCAGTCGTGCATCGGACCGACGCCGAGGCGGTTGGCGATGATCTCGCTGCCGATGCCGCCCGAGCCGTAGTTGATCATGAAGGCGTCTTTCACGCCCGCGAGAACGTACTTGAACACCGGGTCCGGTGTAGAAGCCGGGGAACGCCTGGGCGTTGGCGGTTTCGTCATGAAAGACCGAAGCGAAATCGCGGAAGGGCTCGAGCCGGTTCGGCACGGTCGGATTGCGGTAGCCCTTGCTTTCCAGCGGATAGGTCGCCGGCGGGAAGGTGCCGTCGGCGTTCGGGCCGACATTCAGCGCTTCAAGTTCCGAGTGAACGATGTCGCCACGGTGACGTGCCCTGGACCATGTTGAGGATCGGCAGGCCGGCCTTGCCCTCGCTGATCCACGGCTCCTGATTGGGGAAGGTGGCTTCGTAGTCGATGACCGGATGGCCGGTGGATGTGCGTGCCCGTCGTGGCCAGCCGCATTTCCTCTTCGGTCAGCAGGCCGCGGTAGCTCTTCGCACCCTTCGGTTCGACGATCACCTGGCCGAACAGCGAGTTGCTGATCTGGCCCTCGTTGCCGTCGGAGCCGACCGTCGCGCCGTAGCTGTGGACGATGTAGACGCCTTCCTTCTCGGCGTACAGCTTGTAGGTCTTCGTTGCACCGAAGGGCACGGCGAGGCTGCTCGGGTTCTTGCCCGCGTTGCTGCCGTCGCTGGCGATCGTGTCGACGAGCTGCATGCCGTTCGCGTGGAAGCTCGCGAAGCGGCTCTTGACCTGCTCGTCGAGCGGAATGTTGAACGGTGGCGTGCCGGCGGCACGGTATTGCGGGGATTCGCGGCCGGCGCGAGCAGGTTGGTGAAGTTCACCGTCAGGCAGTCGCCGGCCGATACGCGCAGCACCAGCGGGCGCGGGCGCTTGTCAGGACGCAGCGAGACGGCGCCGGGCGTCGCCGCGCCTCCAATCGATAGCGGCACGCCTGCGGCATCGACGACGTCGCGCTTCAGCGCATACATCATGCCGTTGACGTTCGCCGCGCCGAGCCGGTTGTACATGATCGGCTGGTCGAAGGCGACGACGTCGGCGGTCAATGTCGCGCGTGCAACGTGATCTGCGCGAACGCCGGCATGCCAGTGACGGCCGCCAGGAAGGCAATCAGCCGCGTGAGGAACAACGCATGGCGACGGTCCACCTGGGACGACAGGGGCCCTACAAGGGAGTTGCTCATTGACTTCCTCCGCGATGCCGCACCTGCACTCTGTCGAGCACCACGGGAGACGAGCCACCACATTGGGACGTTGCTGGCAGAACCCCTCGGTCTCTGCTTCGCGCGTCCCTCTCCCCTCCCGGGAGCCACTCTCCGCGGCACCGCGGAATACAATCCCCGCAGCACTCGCGTTCCTTCGCCGGCGCCTGTTGGCTTAGATCAACAAGGCTCCGTCGGCCGACAGGAGGTCGTGAAAACACTTGCCCTTCCTGTCGGCTTGGCGACAAACTACCTGCGTATTTGCGGGAGTTACACCGGTCACAATGTCGCGCGGCAGATTGTCGCGGGGTGCGTGAAGGGGCTTGACAACCGCGGCGTAGTGTTCCTGTGAGAGGGGAAAGGCGGCCCTCACGGGGATTCCCAACAACAAGAATGGTGGTTGCTGTGGCGGGTGCGACAAACGACCGCGCGGACAGTTGGCCCGTCCGTGCCTATTTGCGCGAAATGCTCGTGCTGCGCGCCGCGGAAGCGGCCGGCGCGGTCGCGCTCGTCGCCTTTCAGATCGTCGCCACCCACGAACACTTCTCGGTGCCGGTCCTCGTCGCCGCGGTGCTCTTCTTCTATATCTCCACCTGGATCATCTTCCTGCACCTGCAGTCGGGCCGGCCGTTGTCCGACGTGCAGATGACCTGCCACCTGATGGTGGACGTCGCCGTGCTCGGCATGCTGCTGTTCATGGCGTCGGGGACGACCAATCCGTTCGCGATCCTGTACCTGCCGATGGTGGTGGTGGCCGCGGCGACGCTGCGTGACGTGCTGCTCGCCATCGTGGTGCTGGCCTGCATCGCCAGCTACGGCGCGCTGACGCTCTTCCATCACGAGTGGTGGGTGGACGAGATGAACCCGGACCATCGCGGGGTGGAAGTGGGCACGTGGATGGCGCTGTCGATGGTCGTGTGCTTCATCGCCGTGTTCGTGAACCGGCTGAGCAAGATCGCGCGCGAACAGCAGAAGCGCCAGCAGATCGCCTCCGAAAAGAGCCATCGGGACGAGGCGCTCATCAGCCTCGCCTCGCTCGCGGCCGGGACCGCGCACGAACTGAATACCCCTCTGTCCACGATGGCCGTCGTGGTCGACGAAATGCGCTACGCCGAGAACCAGACCTCCGCGTATCGCGAGCAGGTGGGAATGCTCGCCGGCCAGATCGACGCCTGCCGGATTGCCCTGAAGGACATGGTGGTGGCGGCCAGCGCCGACCATTTCGAGGGCGCCCGCGAGGTCCGCGTGGTGCAGTTCCTGGAAGAGGTGCTGGACCGGTTCCGTTTCCTGCGGCCTGGCGTGCAACTTGCGTTCAGCTACGAGCGGCTGGACGAAAGCGACACCGTCGTCGCCGACAAGACGCTGCAGCACTCGCTGATCAACCTCATCAACAATGCGGCTGATGCATCGCCGCAGGAGGTCGAGGTGCTTGCGTCGAGCGAGGGCGGGGGATTGACGGTCGCCATCCGCGACCGTGGGGCCGGGATACCGCGCTCCATTCGTGAACAGATCGGCCGACCCTTCTTCACGACGAAGGGCAAGGCGGCGGGGAAAGGCAACGGAGTCGGGCTTTTCATCACTAATCGAACGATTGAATCGTTTGGGGGCGAGGTCATGATGTTCGAGCGCGCGGGTGGGGGAACCTCCGTGCTCGTGACCTTGCCGCTCAAATACCGCAATACGACGGGAGGAGTACATGGACGAAACCTCGCAGCTGGAGCACCGGCCCCGCATCCTGCTGGTGGATGACAGCGAGAACCTCTGCTTCGCACTGATGCGCGCCTTCGAACGGCGCGGGTACGAGGTGAGTTGTTCGCATTGCCCCGAGAAGGCGATGGAGGAGTTCGCGCGCTTTCGTCCGCAGTACGTGGTCCTCGACCTGCGGATGGAGCAGGCCTCGGGACTGCCGCTCATCCCGCGGATGAAGCAGATCGACCCGAAGATCCTGATCGTCGTGGTCACGGGCTACAGCAGTGTGGCCACCGCGGTCGAGGCGATCAAGCTCGGCGCGGTGCACTACCTGGTCAAGCCGGCCGACGCGACCGAGATCGAGGCGGCGTTCAAGCGCGTCGAGGGCGATGCCCACGTGTCCGCGAGCGAGAACCCGCTGTCGGTCGACCGCCTCGAGTGGGAACACATCCAGACGGTCCTGAGCGACAACCAGGGCAACATCTCGGCCGCGGCGCGCGCGCTCGGCATGCATCGTCGCACCCTGCAGCGCAAGCTCGGCAAGCGCCCGGTCGCGCACTGACGGGCCATAAGTAACGGTCCCCGGCGCTAGCGGGGGCCGCCCAGCGGGCCGAACGCGGCCTCCATGTAGACCGCAATCGCGCGGATCTCGTCGCGCTTCAGCACGTTGCGCCAGGTCGGCATCGCCGTCCCGGGCAACCCCTCCTCGATACGCTGCACCAGCCCGTCCCGGTCGAACCGTGCGCGGAATGTCGCCTCGGTCAGGTCGCGTGGATGCGGTTCCAGGAAGCGTCCGATCCAGTGCCGCGCCGTGCCGTCCGCCGCATGGCAGAAGGCGCAATTCTTGAGGTACAGGGCCTGGCCGCGACGCTGCTCGGCGGTCGGCGACGCGAGCACGACCGGCTGGTCGTGGGCCGAGTAGGGCGAGTCGGCCTGCGCGCCGGGTGCCGCCATGCCGGCGACCCGCGACGCGCCGTGATAGGACGCCGGCGGAGCCATCGGCGCCTGCCCGCGTTCCGGATAGCGCACGCGGTCGTGGCAGCTGACGCAATCGTGGCCGTCCAGCGGGTAGGACATCGGCCGCGCGTCCCACGCGACGTCGCCGCTCTCGCGCGGGGCGTCGTGGCAGCTGATGCAGGTCGCGAGATACAGCCGGCGGCCCACGCTGATCGGCCTCGTTCAGTTGTTCGGCAGGCAGGGCGAGGGCGGACGGATCGCGGACGAAGCGGAACGCGTCACCGAAGCGCTCGTGGTCCGGCCAGCCGTTTTCCGCGGTGTGGTAGCGCGTGTTGGGCCGGCGCGCGGTGACGAACTCCTCGATCACGAAGGCGGCCACGGCCTGCATCTCGCCCTGGTCCAGGATGCCGTCGAAGGACGCCATCGCCGTCCCCGCGCGTCCGTGCCGCAGGGCGTCGAGGACGGTGTCGCGAGCGAGGGTGCCCGGCTCCGCGCGCGTGAAATCGCGCGGCTTCACGGCGAGCATGCCCGCCGCCACGGTCTTCGCGTCCCCCGAGTAGCCGTGGCAGAAGTAGCAGCGGAAGTTGTAGACCGCCCGCCCACGCTCGTGCAGCGAAGCCGCGTCGATCGCCGAGCGCGCGGACGAGCCCGCGACCAGGATGGCCGCGGCGACGAGCAGGGCCGCGGCGAGGCCACGCATCATTTGACCGGCGCGGCTTTCGTCTCCGCCCTGGCCTGGGCGGTGTTCATGATGAAGCTCTGGAACACGTACTCCGAGACGTCGGCGATCTGCTGGTCGTTCAGCACCTTGTTCCACGCCGGCATCTCGGTGCCGTTGCGGCCGTTGCCCACCGCGGCGAACAGCATCGGCCGGTTGGCGCGCGACCGGAACGATGCCTCACGGAAGTCGCGCGGCTTGGGGTTGATGAAGTACGCCCGCGGGCCCTTGCCGTCGCCGGCCGTGCCATGGCAGGTCGCGCAGTTGGCGTCGTAGAAGGTGCGGCCCTTCGCCGCGTTGCCCTTCAACGACTTGCCGAAACCGAGCGACATGTCGGTCTTCACAACGGCGGGAGCCGGGGACGACTCGCGCCCGCCGTGCGCGCGCGTGCCGGAGATCTGGCCGCCCGCTGACGCCGCCGCAGGATTGCCCTGCACGAACACCGTGAACACGTAGTCGGCGAGCGCGGCGATCTCGCGTTCGTTGAGCTGCGTCTTCCAGCTCACCATCGCTGTACCGGGCTTGCCGTTGGTGATGAAGGCGACGATGCGCTCGCGGCTCTGCTCGGACTTCGCCTTCGCGCTCGTGAAGTCGTAGGGGGAGGGGGACAGCGAGTTGGACGCCCGGCTCTTGCCGTCGCCCTTGTCGCCGTGGCAGACGGAGCAGTAGTTGTGATAGAGCAGGGCGGGCTGGATGTTGGAGCCGCCGCCCTGCGAACTGGGTGCGCCCGCCTGCGATCGCGCCGGCGCCGCAACGAGTGCGAGCAGTGCCGCAACGATGGAAACCGCGAGTGCATGCGCACCCGACCGCAATTTCATGTTCGAATCCTCCCCCGCCGATCCCGTTGCAAGTTCTTTGCCGGGATTG
Organism: uncultured beta proteobacterium; assembly: GCA_963726405.1. Classification (GTDB taxonomy): domain Bacteria; phylum Pseudomonadota; class Gammaproteobacteria; order Burkholderiales; family Burkholderiaceae_F; genus JAOUJD01. The sequence goes on from CAVSCF010000003.1 coordinate 222,832, forward strand.
GCATAAGGATTGCGTTCGACAGCCCTCCGGAGGGGGACCCACATGCGAACCATCGTGGCGGGCGCGCTGGCGCTCGCACTGATCGGAACGACCTCGAGCGCCGCCGGCAAGAGCGGCGAGGAGGTCTACAACTCGACCTGCGCGACGTGCCACGCGACCGGCGTGGCCGGCGCGCCGCGGTACGGCAACCAGGCGGACTGGGCGCCGCGCATCAGGCTCGGCAAGGACGCGTTGCACGCGAGCGCGCTCAAGGGCAAGGGGGCAATGCCGCCGAAAGGCGGCAACGACAAGCTGTCCGCATCCGACGTGCGCAACGCGGTGGATTACATGCTGAAGGCCGTGCGGTAGGGCCGATGGCATCGCACGCTCGCCGACCGGAAGTGGTGGCGCGTTCGTCGTGGAGGGCGGCCGCGCTGGCCTTCGTCGCGGCCATCGTCGCAGGCTGCGCGGCGGTGCCGGTCGAGGAGCCGCGCGCCACGTTCGTCGCTCCCGTGTTCCCGGCCCCGCCCGACGAGCCGCGCTTCGTCTGGGAGCGCACGATCTACGGCGCGTCGGATGTCGTGGTCGAAGACAAGACGACGCAGCTGCGTCGCCAGGTCACCGGCGAAGCGCGGGCTGGCGACATGCTGAGCAAGCCCTACGGTGTGGCCGTCTACCGCGGCAAGATCTTCGTCACCGACACGGTCCAGCGCTTCGTGCTCGTCCTCGACGTGCCCAGCGGCCGCTCCTATCGCATCGGCGACGGGGAGGGCGAGAGCGCGCTCGTCAAGCCCATCGGAATCGACGTCGATGCCGTGGGCCGCGTCTACGTCGCCGACATCAGCCAGAAGCAGGTGGTCGTCTACGACGCCAACGGCAAGCTTCTCAGGAAGATCGGCGGCCCGGAGCACTTCGATCGCCTGACCAGCGTGACCGTCAATCCGGAGGGAACGCTGATCTACGCGGTCGACATCGGCGGCGTGTCGAGCGAAAGGCACGTGGTCCGCGTGTTCGACGGCGAAGGCCGGCACAAGATGGACATCGGTCGACGCGGGACCGGGCCGGGCGAATTCAACCTGCCGCGTGACGTCGCCATCGGCAAGGACGGGAAGCTCTACGTCGTCGATGGCGGCAACTTCCGCGTCGTCGTGTTCGACCGCGAGGGCAAGTACCTGAACGCATTCGGCAGTGCCGGTCGCCAGATGGGCAATTTCGCGCGCCCGAAGGAGATCGCCACCGATCCCGAAGGCAACGTGTATGTCGTCGACACGGCGTTCGGAAACTTCCAGATCTTCAGCGACGACGGCCAACTGCTGCTCTTCGTGGGGTCGCGCGACGAGCGCGATCGTCCAGCGCGCTACCTGCTGCCGTCGGGTATCACCGTCGACGAGGACGGCCGCGTCTACATGGTCGACCAGTGGTTCCGCAAGATCGATGTGTTCCGCCCGGTGACCTTGAAGGCCTCGGACGGCTTTCTCGGCCGCCGACCGGCGGGCGCGGCTCGCTGAATTCCCGAAATCAGGAGTCGTCGGTTCCCGTTCGCGGGAATGCCGTTTTCCCGCTCGCGGGACCGGTTTCCCTGCGTTGAGAAGCGCGCGAGCGAAATCACTTCAATCGAGGCCGCTTTCTCACTTCTGGAATTGGCACAGCTTTCGCTTGGTGCTTGGCAGCGCATCACGATGCAAACCGATGCGCGCCAACATGCACGGGGGGAGAGCGCGGTGAAACTTTTCAGAAAGCAATGGATCGTGGGCGCGCTGGCGTGCGCGTCGCTGCTTGGCGCCGGGTTTGCGATCGCGCAGGGCATCAAGGACACCAAGCACAACCTCGGTTCACTGGGCACGGGCGCGAACCACGTGACCGGGACTGCCAACCCGACGGATCCTCGAGCGGCAACGGGCACCGAGGAGATCTGCGTGTTCTGCCATACGCCGCACGGGGCCGACACCTCCGCCGCGGCTCCCCTCTGGAACAAGCGGCTCCCCGCCGGCACCGGCTATCAGGTCTACAGCACCGCGAACTCCTCCACGATCGACGGTGAGGTCATCACGACGGTCGGTTCGGTTTCGATCACCTGCCTCTCGTGTCACGACGGCACTCAGGCGATGGACAACATCATCAACGCGCCGGGATCGGGCGGTTTCGATGTGACCGGAGGTGGCGCCGCCGGCCTCGGATACACGTGGACGACCACCGGACGCGTCGATGCGGACGGCAGGCTGTCGCCGGGCGGAATCGCGAATCTCGGCACCGACTTGCGGAACGACCACCCGATCGGCATCGAGTACTGCGGCGGCGGCCTGAGCAACACGGCGCCCAATCCCGCGGCAGCAGGACCGGCACCGGTGGCCGCCGGCGCCTGCAAGGACGCCGACTTCAATCAGCCGCGCTCGACCACGATCAACGGCCAGGGCGTGTGGTGGGTGGATACGGGCGGCGCCGCCGGCACCGGGTTCCGCGCCCGCAACGACATGATCCTGTACACGCGTGCGTTCACAGCCGGCGCCGGGCCTTCGGTGGAATGCGCGAGCTGCCACGATCCCCACGTCGGTGCGGGAGATGCCGGCCCGAACAGCACTGTGGCGGGCCCGACGTTCCTGCGCGTGGCGAACACCAACAGCGCGGTCTGCCTCGCTTGCCATAACAAGTAATCGCGCCTGCCGTCAGAAAGAACGGGCCAGCCCACAAGGCTGGCCCGTTTCTTTCTTGGCATTGGCAAAGGCCGGAGGCGCGGCCGTCATCGGGGAACATCGTGGGTCAACGGACATACGCTCTCGCGCGGATCGCGCTCTTCGCCATCGGATTGGCCGCGGCGCTTCCAGCGCAGTCCGCCGAGCCGCCGCTGCCTGCCGACACCTTTGCGGTCGTCGGTCGCACCACGCTCAGCGCCGCCGAATTCCAGCGGGCTTTCACGACGCGGGCGCGCGACAAGTTCTACCACGCCAAGCCGCCCGAGGCGGAGATCGCGCAGTACCAGCGCGAGGTCGGTGACGAACTCGTCAACCGCGTGCTCGTCGTCGACGAAGCCCGGCGCAGGAACATCAAGCCCGACCCCGAGTTCGTCAAGCAGCAACTGGCGAAGTACGAGGCGCGCGCAAAGCACGCGCCGAACTGGGAGAAGGACCGCGCCAAGTTCGTCGAGGCGGTGACGAACCAGTTCGAGAACCAGAGCCGGTACGAGCAGCTGGAGCAGCAGGTGCGCAAGGTTGCGCCGCCGACCGAGGCGCAGGCGCGCGCGTTCTATGACGCGAACAAGGCGCTGTTCGTCGAACCCGAGCAGGTGCGACTGTCCGTCATCCTGCTCAAGGTCGACCCAAGCGCGCCCAAGTCGGCCTGGGAGCAGGCGCGGGCCGAAGCGGCAGCGCTGCGCAAGCGCGTCGTCGCCGGCGAGGACTTCGCGATGCTGGCCCGTCGTCACTCGAAGGACGACAGCGCGAAAGACGGCGGCGACATGGGTTACCTGCACCGCGGCATGCTTCCCGAAGGCGTGGACCGGGTGGCCGACGGCCTGAAGCCGGGGCAACTCAGCGAGCCGGTCACGCTGCTCGAAGGCGTGGCGGTATTCCGCCTGCACGATCGCAAGGCGGCGCAGCAGCGCACGTTCAACGAAGTCCAGACGCGCGCCGGCGAACTTTGGCAACGCGAAGAATCGGACAAGCGCTGGGCAGGACTCATCGCCGGACTTCGCAAGGCCACTCCCGTCCGCATCAACGAGGCGCTTTACCTGCCGCTCGCCAAACCCGCCGCAGCCAAGGCGGGGTAGGAACGCCGGGGCATGGCGCGGGCGAGCGACCGTCGGCGTCCCGCCGTGGCGCCTTGCTTCCTGCGCACCGCGCTGGCGGCGTCGCTCGCGTGCCTCTGGTCCGCCAACGCCGCCGCGGCGGCATTCATGCCGGGCCAGCCGACGATCGCCGTGGACACGCAATCCGGTGGCGGCGAACCGGCGCGGGATGCGTTCACCCTGATGATGGCGCCGATCCGCTACTGGGGCGTCGCGGCGATCGACCTCCGGCTGCTCGACTCGCCTACAGGAGGGCGAACCACCAGCGAAGTGCTGAGCGCCACCATCAATGCCGCCACGTTCGTCTGGCAGCCCTGGTTCATGCAGGTCACCGGGAGCGCGGGGGTGGTCGGCGCGGTCAATCAGTCGGATCAGTCGGGCAGTTCGGACTCAATCTCCGGCATCGGCAGCATCAACATCGGTGTCTTTCCGACCAGCCGGTTCCCGTTCAACCTGTACGCGGACGTGAACGACAGCCGCGCGAGTGGCCAGCTGACGGACGTCGACTATCGGTCCCGCCGGTTTCGCGTCAGCCAGAGTTACTCGCCCCAGTTCGCCTCCGAGCGGTACTACGCCAGCTACGAGCAGAGCACGCTGACCACGATCGACAGCGGGATTGGCGCCGGCATCAACCAGGTTCCAACGAGCGATGTGTTGCAGGTGCTGAACCTGGCCGCCTCGCGGTCGTGGGAGCAGAACAGCCTGGACGGGTCGGTCAGCGTGAGCCGGAACGAACGGGAAGAGGGCAACGTGATCCAGCGGACGCGGCTCGACTTCGCCAACCTCCAACATGTCTTCCTGCCCGGCCCCTCGCTGTCGCTCAACTCCAATCTGTCCTACACCCGAACGGCGGTCGATGCGCCGCAGTCGCTGACGCTTGGCATCCCGTTGCCGGGCAGGGACAGCAGTTCGGACTTCACCCAGCTCTCGAGCTTCGCGACGTTCCGGCCGCCGCCCGGGAGCCGCTTCTATTCCGAGTCGAACCGGCTGCTGGGCACGGCCACGTTCCGCGCCTTCGAGTTCGGGAATTCCGTGGACGGAACGTCGGATCGATCCAAGGGCGCCACCGGCAGCGTCGGCCTCAACTACTACCTGACGCCGCAGACTCAGCTCTTTTCGACCACGCAGGCCGCGTACTTCACGGGCGATATCGAAGCCTCATCCGTCGCCGCGCAGACCTTCGGCATCACGTTCTCGTCGCAGCCGATCCCGCTCGGCCAGTTCACCTACACGTGGGGACTGGGCGCTTCGGAAACCGTCGGCGTCGTCAACGGCGGTTCGAACGATGGCTTCAATCACCTGACCCAGGCGACGGCGTCGCAGAGCTTCCATCGCCCGATCGACCTCGGCCCCGGCCGCGGAGCGCTGAGCTTCGGGTTCAGCCAGAGCATCGGGTACTCGTTCGGTTCCTACACGGACGCGGCAGGCGTCCTCACCAACACGATCACAGGGTTCTGGAACTCGACGGGAAACGGCGCGACCCAGGCCTTTGCCGGATTGACGGCGTCCGATTCGCGCCGGTCGGGCGAGTTCGCGGGCTACTACCAGCTCGTCAACCTCCAGGCGAACGTCCAGATGGCCACCGGACGCTGGTCCAGTCTCCAGGCGGGCGTGACGCTGCAGGCCACGCGGTCGGAGGACGAGTTCATCGACACGCGACCCTTCGATCCCTTCCTGGATGCCGCGGCGGGGCAGTGGCAGACGAGTTATGCCGCGCATATCGCCTACAGCCATGGGCGCGCGTTCGGCGTTCCGCGGCTCGTCTACACCGGCCTGTTCCAGGCCAGCAGCTTCGACTACGACAGCCGTGCGCTCGGGAACGTGGACGCGCCGCTGTTCAAGGTCGACTGGCTGTTCGAAAACCGGCTCGAGTACCGGATCGGGCGCCTTCTCCTGCTTGGCACCGTGCGCCTGGCCGAGGTGCAGAACCGCGGCACCAACTTTTCGGTCTTTGCCCGCGCGCAAAGGTCGTTCGGCGCCCTCTGAGGCTGGCAAGGGTTGTGCTTAAGGAAGGGCGGGAAAGGGGAACTCCATGAAGCTGATGGCTTGTGCGCGCGCGCTCGCGCTGCTGCTGCTCGTGTTCGGCACGCTCGCGGTCGATCGGGCAAACCCGCGCGCCGAGTACGGGGATGTCGTCATCAACAACTACTCGGACGCGGCGGGAATGCGCCCCGTGGTGTTTCCGCACTGGTTCCATCGCGTGCGCTTCCGCTGCAAGGTGTGTCACGCGGACCTCGGCTTCCAGTTCAAGGCCGGCGGCAACCAGATCAACATGGTGAAGATCATCGACGGCCAGTTCTGCGGCGCGTGCCACAACGGCGAACTCGCGTGGTCCGTCGAGAACTGCAACCTCTGCCACGCGGCGAAACCCGGCACGCCGACGCACGTGCACGAGAGCACCGTCAGCAAGCTCGCCGCGCCGACTCCCGCCGCCGCACCCGCGCCGGCATCCACACCCGCGACCAAGCGCTAGGAGGCGACGATGAAGATCCGCACATTCGCCCTCGCCAGCCTGCTGCTGGTCGCCGTCGGCAGCGCCCATGCGCAGACCGGCAAGGCCCTGTACGACGCCGTGTGCTCGGGCTGCCATGCGGCCGGGGTCATCGGCGCCCCGAAGCCCGGCGACGCCGAGGCATGGAAACCGCGCCTGGCCAAAGGCAAGGACGCTCTCGTCCGCAACGCAATCCTCGGCACCAACCGTGGAATGCCGCCGAAGGGCGGACGCGACGATCTGTCGGAGGCGCAGATTCGCTCGGCGGTCGAGTTCATGATCGCCGGCATGCCGATGCCCGCAGTGGCGAAGGCCGAGCCGAAGGCGCCGGCGCCAGCCGCCGCCGCGGCTCCTGCGGCGCCGCGTGCTGCGGCACCGGCTGCACCCGTCGCGCAGGCGGCACCGGCAGCAGCGGCCCCTGCGCCCGCGCCGCGCGCCGCGGCACCAGCAGCGGCCGCTCCGGCCGCGGCAGCCCCCGCCCGTGGCGTGGTGAGCGCCGAGTCCGATGCCGCCGACGTCAACGCCTTCAACCGCCTGCTGAAGCCGGGCGGCGGCTTCAACCGCCCCGCGATGGAATCGGGCATCCACGACCCGACCAACGACGCCACGCCCACGCTGCAGCCGCCGTCGCGCGCCTTCGCCAGCCTGCCGAAGAGTCCTGCCGGCAACCACGTCGACTGGGTCAAGGCGCTGGAAACCAAGGGCATCGACCCGCGCTGGGACCGCAACGACCCGAAGGCCGCCGCGGTGGTGATGGACCTCAACATCGTGCGCGAAGTGAAGGGCTCGATGCCGGACGTCGTGTACCCGCACAAGCAGCACACGGAGTGGCTCGACTGCTCCAACTGCCACCCGTCGATCTTCATTCCGCAGAAGGGCGCCAACCAGATCTCGATGGCGGCGATCCTTCTCGGGCAGAAGTGCGGGGCGTGCCACGGGCGCGTCGCCTTCCCGGTGTCCGAATGCCGGCTGTGCCACTCGAAGAAGAAGGACCCCGCCGCCGTCGCGGCGAGCAAGTGATCCCATGCGCCGAGTGCTGCAGGCCACGCTCGCGGCGCTTGCTGCCGCGCTTGTGACGAGTGCGGCGGCCCAGGCCGACGCGCGCCGCGGCGTGGAGCAGAAGATCGACTTCGTCGGAACGCTGGTCACGCGCTCCCCGCTCGCTGCGCGCATCAACGCGAGCACCAACGAACAGGCGCGCGCAGTTCCTGAAGCAGAGCGTCGAGCACCACCAGATGGCGATCACCGCGTTGAAGGTGGGCGACCTCGAGGGGGCGGAGCGCGAGGCCAACCAGGCCATCCTCACGGTCGGCAAGGCGCGGCAACTGGTGCCCGACGACATGCGCCGCGCGATCGAGCAGCGGGTGCGTTACCAGGACCTCTACCGCTCGGTCGAGATGCTGGTCGCGTCCTACGAGCGCCACCGGCAGGTCACCGGCCGGCCGGCGGACGCGGAGTGGGGAGAGACGCTGCGCCTGCTCGACCGCGCGCGGACCCTGCACGCGTCGGAGCGGCTGGGCGAGGCGACCGGGGCGCTGGCTGACGCGCAGCAGCGCCTGCTGCGCCAGATGTCGTCGCTGCTGGCCGGCAACACGATCGACTACACGATGCGGTTCAGCAACCCGGCGCAGGAATACGAGTACGAGGCGGCGCGTTACCGCAGCCTGGAGGACCTCGTGCCGGCCGCGTTGAAGGAGTTCAATCCGCGGCCCGAAGCCCGGACCGCCGTCGATCGCCATCTCGAGAACAGCCGCAGCATCGCCCGCACCGCGCACGAGCAGGCGGCCGCAGGACGGCCCGACATAGGACTCGCGTCGATCCGCGAGGCGACGGCCGAAGTGCAGAAGGCCCTCACCGCCACCGGCCTCGCGATCCCACACCAGTAGGAGCCCATCATGAAGGTCCGCCTCGCTTTCCTCCTCGCCGTCGTCGCCCTGCTGCACGCAGGCGTCGCCGCTGCACAGGACAAGGCGGCGCTCGAGCAGCGCATCACTTCGGTCGGCACGTTGATCGAGCGCTCGTCGGCCGCCAAGCAGATCGACTCGAGCCGCGATCCCAAGGCGCTGGAAGGACGCAACCAGGCGCGCGCGCTCCACCGCAAGGCCAGCGACGCCTTGCAGGCAGGCGACCTGGCGGGAGCGGCGAAACTGCTCGACGAAGCGACGCGCCAGATGATGACCGCCGCGCGCGCCGCGGCGCCGGAGCAGGTCACGGGCGACAAGAAGCGCAACGACTTCAACAACCGCTACGAGAGCGTCAAGACGCTGCTCGCCGCGCAGCAGCGCATCGCCAAGGAGAAGGGCGGAAGCAAGGACGCGACGGAAGCGGCGCGGCAGATCGAGACGCTGATGGCCGAGGCCAGCGGGCAGGCCCAGGCGGACCAGATCGACCGGGCGCGGTCGACGATCGACCAGGCCTACCTGCTCGCGAAGGCGTCCATCGGCACGATGCGGCGCGGCGACACGCTGGTGCGCTCGCTGAACTTCGCCACCAAGCACGAGGAATACGACTACGAACTGGACCGCAACGACACGCACCGCATGCTGGTGAAGGTGCTGCTCGACGAGCGGCGCGCGAGCAATCCGGCGCTGGACCGCTCGGTGCAGGGCTTCCTCGATACGGCGGGCAAGCTGCGCGGCGACGCCGAGGAGCAGGCAAAGAGAGGTTCGTACGAAGCAGCCATCAAGACCCTGGAGGATTCGACGCGCGAACTCGTGCGCGCCATCCGCGGGGCCGGCGTGTACATCCCCGGGTGAATGCGTCGTGGAGCGATGGTGGCGAAGATTCCCGGTTCTATCGCTCGTGACCTTCCTGGCATGGTCGAGCCTCGCCTTCGCGCAGGGAACGTGGCAGCCGCTGGCGAAAGATGGCGTGCACGACCCGAAGTCACCGGCAATCGGCGTACTGCAGGAACCGGGGAGCGCGCTGTCGAAGCTGCCTCCCGATTCGGCCGGGAACTTCGTGCGCTGGGTGGAAGCACTCGAGAAGGGCGTGATCAACCCGCGCACCAACATCAAGCCGGAGACGGTCATCCGCCTGCGCGAGGACTCCATCGTCATCAGCAAGTTCGGATCGATGCCGGCGGTGACCTTCCCGCACCGGCAGCACACGCTCTGGCTCGACTGCAGCAACTGCCACGAGTCCCTGTTCGTCTCGAAGGCCGGAGCCAACAAGTTCAGGATGCAGAAAATCCTCGAGGGGGAGCAGTGCGGGGTGTGCCACGGGGCAGTGGCTTTCCCGCTGACCGAGTGCCGGCGCTGTCACAACACGTCGAATGCATCCCTGCAGCGACCGAGGCCCGCCGATGCGAAGCGCTGAATCGTTCCTCGCGCTCGCGCTGCTCGCCTTCGGCTTGCTGCTCTGCGCACGACCGGTGCAGGCCGAGTACGGCGACGTCGTCCTCAACCGGCGCGCGGAGGCCAATGGCGTCCGGCCGGTTGTTTTCCCGCACTGGTTCCACCGCATCCGCTTCCGCTGCAAGGTCTGCCACAGCGAACTCGGCTTCACGATGCGCGCCGGCGCGAACGACGTGAAGATGGACGACATCACCCAGGGCAAGTTCTGCGGCATGTGCCACAACGGCACGGTGGCGTGGGGGCCGGAGCGCTGCGATCTGTGCCACTCCGGACTGCCCGGGCTGAAGAGCGGCATCGTCGGCGGGCACGGAACGTCGGGGCCGGGGCGATGGTGACGCGAATGCTCCGCCTCTCGAGCGTGGTCGCAGTCGCACTGCTGCTCGCTGCCTGCGCAGCCCAGCCTGTGAAGGGCCGCCTCGAGTTCGGCGTCGAGTCCGCGCCGGAGGGGACCCGCCTCCTGTGGCCGTCGCCGCCGGAAATTCCGCGCTATGCCTATGCGGGCGTCCTCACCGGCGAGGACAACTTCAAGGTCGACGACGAGTCGCGCTCGGGAGCCGCCAAGGTGCTGCGCTGGCTCGCCGGAATCGACGGTCGCGAGCGCGACCCGGTGGTGCTGCAGCGGCCGGTCTCCGGCATCACGGACGAACAGGGGCGCATCTACGTCACCGACGCCAGCCGCCAGGGCGTCTTCGTCTTCGACGAGCGCGCGGGTCGTCTCGACGTGTGGGACCGCGCGCAAGGCATCCGCACTTTCGTCTCGCCGGTCGGCGTTGCGCTCGGCGCCAATGGCGATGTGCTGGTCAGCGACGCCGAACTCGGCTTCGTGGTCCGCCTCGGCGCCGACGGAACGCCGCTGGGGACCATCGGAGAGGGTCAACTCCGTCGCCCCACCGGCATCGCACGCGACGCGAAGACCGGGCGCCTGTTCGTCGCGGACACGCAGTCGCACGACATCAAGGTCTTCGACGATCGCGGCGTGCTGCTGCAGACGTTCGGCGGCCGCGGGGAGGAGGCGGGCCGCCTCAACTACCCGACGCACATCAGCCTGTCGCTGGGCGAGCTCTACGTCACGGATTCGATCAACGCGCGCATCCAGGTGTTCGGGGCCGGCACCGGCGAATACCTTCGCACGCTTGGTGCGCGCGGCCTGTACGTCGGCAATCTGGTTCGACCAAAGGGTGTGGCGGTCGATGCCGAGCGCAACGTGTACGTGGTCGAGTCGTACTACGACAACCTGCTCGTCTACGGGGCGAACGGGGAATTCCTGATGCCGCTCGGCGGCACGGGCAGCAGCACCGGCCGTTTCTTCCTGCCGGCAGGCGTGTGGACGGACACGCGCAACCGCATCTTCGTCGCCGACATGTTCAACGGTCGCGTCGTCGTCTTCTCGTTTCTCGGCGGCAACTGATGCGCGCGCGCCTCGCCATCCTCTTGCTCGGCATCGTCGCATCGCTGCCCGCGCACGGCGATCGTGTCTCGGACATCCGCCAGACCCGCCACAACCTGTCGACGACCGGTCCAGGGTCCACCAAAGCGACGACCGAGACCCAGGTGTGCGTGTTCTGCCACACGCCGCACGGCGCGACCCAGGCCGACCAGGGCGGCGCGAGCGTCCGCGCCCCGCTCTGGAACCGCACGATTCCGGCGGGCAGCACGTACACGCCGTACACCTCGGCATCGCTCGACGCCAACGTCATTCAGGGACAGCTCGACCAGCCCGGCGGGAGTTCGAAGCTGTGCCTGTCCTGCCACGACGGCACGCTCGCGCTCGGCAATGTCAATGTGCTGAACGGGCAGGCCGCCCAGACGATCGCGATGAGCGGGACGGGAGCGGGCGGAACGATGCCCCCGGGCGCTGGAACCAGCACGGGGTTCACGCGCAATCTCGGGGTCGACCTGCGCAACGACCATCCGATCTCCGTCACCTTCACGTCGCAATTGGCGAGCCGCGACGGCGAGTTGCGCGCGCTGGACGTCAATCAGCGTTTCCCGGCCGGGACCGGCGCGGTGATCGGCGTCAGGGAACCTGGCGTCCGGCCGCGCTTTCCTCTCGAAGGGACGGGGCTCGGCAACGCGGGGCAGGTGCAATGCGGGACCTGCCACGACCCGCACCTCTTCGAGACCGACCCGGCGAAGGGCGCCCAGAAGTTCCTGCGCGGGCAGCGCTTCCAGGAGGCGGCACCGAGCGCGAGCGGATTCAACGAGGCGACCGACATACTGTGCATCGCGTGCCACGACAAGAACCTGGCGTCCGGCGTCTGGGCCAACTCGGCGCACGCCAACCCGCAGGTCGCCGACGAAAGCTATACGGCCGCCGCGGCAGCCCTCCGCGAATTCCCGGTCGGCACGACCGTGTGGCGGGCCGCCTGCCTGAACTGCCATGACACGCATACCGTCCAGGGCGCGCGGCGACTGACGCGGGAGGGCACGGACAGCCCGCTGTCTCCCAAGCAGGGCGGGTTGCCCGCGCTGGAGCAGACCTGCTACCAGTGCCACACCACGGCCGCGCGATCGGCTCTCGCCACCACCGTCCAGGTCCCGAACATCGAGACGGAGTTCGGCCGTGCGCGGCGCATGCCCATCACGACGCTGGAGCAGGGCGGCGGCAGCGAAGTGCACGACATCGGCGGCACGTTCAACGACATCGGTTTCGTCGACTGCACGACGCTGACCAACAAGTGCGGCGCCGACTTCCTCGAAGCGCGCAACCTGCTCGCGTCGCGCCACGCCGAGTGCACGGACTGCCACAACCCGCATCGAGTGATCCGCAACCGCCTCTTCAACGCGAACCCCACGACCCCGGACCCGGCCGGGACCCACCGCCACGACGAAGTCGCGGGCTACACGCACACGAACATCGCTTCCGGCGTGTTGCGCGGGACGTGGGGCGTGCAGCCGATCTACGGCTCGGCGTCGTTCCAGCAGATGCCGACCTCATTCCTGGTGAAGCGCGGCGATCCGGGCGCCAGCATCGACACGTCGTTGGCCGCGCCGTACGTCACCCGGGAGTACCAGGTCTGCCTGAAGTGCCACTCGAACTACGGATACACGGACAACAACCTGTACCCGAACGGCAGCCGCCCGCTGCTCGGCTATGTCGGCGGCACCCTGCCTGGCACCAACAACCTGACGCAGTACACCAACCAGGCGAAGGAGTTCCAGGCTCCGATCGGGCATCAGGGACAGCGCACCACGACGGACTCGGGCGCCGGCAGCAACTTTCCGACGAACAACCACCGCTCGTGGCACCCGGTCATGGATGTCACCGGGCGCACGCTGGCGATCCGCAACATCTCGCTCGGCAACCCGTGGCTTCTGCCCTGGTCGAACGCGGTCGGCACGCAGACCATGTACTGCAGCGATTGCCACGGCGGCGACACCACCTCGCCGACCTCGGTCATCCCGAATGGCGGCGAGAACGGCGAACCCTGGGGCCCGCACGGCTCCGGCAACGACTTCCTGCTGAAAGGCACCTGGAACAGCAATTCCTCCACGCTCTGCTTCAAGTGCCATGAGCGCCAGGTCTATTCGCCGACCGGGGACACGCGCAAGGCCGACCGCAATACCGGTTTCTGCTGCAAGGGCGGTGACCAACTGCACTGGTATCACTGGAACCGGATCGGCGGCACGCTGAAGTGCAACTGGTGCCACGTCGCGGTGCCGCACGGCTGGAAGAACAAGGCCTTGCTGGTGAACCTGAACGATGTCGGACCCGAGGCCGGCCAGCCCGGGAACGCGGAGTGGCGCATGAGCGCGAGCGCGCACGCCTACAACCAGGAGCCGTACTACATGAACGCCAAGCTGAAGGTGCGCACCTTCGCCACGAGCGGCAACTGGACCGAAGCGAATTGCGGTTCCAACAGCAGCGCGACGGCGTTCGGCACGCAACGCCAACAGCACCGCCGACCGGTAGAGACTGGATGAGGGCCGTATGCACGAACCCACCATGATGTCCCCCGTGATGCGGCCGCTGCGCTGGGCCGCCTCGATGCGGCTGACCCAGGTCCTGCTCGGCCATGCTGGCCGCGGCGACGCTCGCGGCCTACATGGCCGACGGCATCGGCACGTTGACGCTCGGCGTCCCGCTCGGGCTGCTGACCGTCAACCTGGTGGCGGCGGTCATCACCAACGCGACGTTCCGCCGGCAGCCCGCACTGCTGATGTTCCACCTCTCGCTGATCGCCATCGTCGCGCTGCTGGCGGCGAGCCGGCTGACGGCGGTCACGGGGCGGTTCGAGCTCACCGAAGGCACGGCGTTCGACGGCACGCTGATGTCGTCCTCGCGGGGCGCGCTGGCGGCGCCCACGCTGGATGCCAGCTTCGTCAACGCCGGCTTCACCGTGGAGTACGGCACCGGACTCAAGCGCGGACGGACCCGCAACGAGGTGCGCTGGATCGACGCGCAACGGCACCGAGCGCCAGCAGGTCATCGGCGACCAGACACGCGCTGGTGGTCAACGGGGTGAAGTTCTATACGACGTCGAACAAGGGCTTCGCGCCGATGTTCGACTGGACCGCGTCAACGGCGAAACGCCGGTGCGCGGCGCGGTGCACCTGCCGAGCTTTCCGCTGCACGAGGGCGAGCAGGTCCGCGACTGGAAGCCGATGCCCGGCGTGCCGGCGATCCGCGTGACGCTGCGCCTGCTCGACACCGTGCTCGATCCGTCGCGCCCGGGGATCCTCCGCATGCCGGTGCGCCACGTCGTGCACGTGCGCGCCGGGCGATGTCGAGGCGGAACTGGCGCCGGGGCAGAGCGTGGCGATCGCCGGCGGCGAACTGCACTACGTCGGCCTGCGCACATGGATGGGCTACAAGGCGGCCTACGACCCCGTCGTGTCCTGGCTGCTTGCCGCCGCCCTGGTCGCGGTGCTCGCGCTGGTGGCGCATTACGCGATCAAGTTCCGCCGCCGTCCCGCATGAACCTCGGCACCGTCGAAGCGGCCCTGTTTTCGACGGCGACGGCTGCGTACGTGATTGCGATGGGACTCGCCGTGTTCTCGCGGTGGCGAAATCTCGTGCTGGGTCTGCTCGTCGTCGGCGTGGCGCTGATGACGGGCGGACTTGCGCTGCGGTGGGCGGTCCTCGGCTACGGGCCGTTCACGACGCTCTACGAAGTGCTCGCGAGCAGCCTCTGGAGCCTGTCCCTGATCTATGTGATCGTGTACGCACGGATGCCGGGCTTGCGCGGGACCGCACCGCTGGTCCTTCCTGTCCTCGTCCTGCTCGCGGGTTGGATGCTGGGCGTCGATTGCTCGGCGGGGCATCTACCGCCGACCTTCGACACGTGGATGCTCTACGTCCACAGCATCTTCGGAAAGCTGTTCCTTGGCCTGCTGATGGTGTCGGCCGCGGCGGCCGCCGTCCTCGTCGCGCGGCGGACGCTTGCGAGCCACACGTTCGAGGACATGCCCCCGGATGCGGAGCTGATGGAGCTGTCGTACCGCTTCGCCGCCTTTGCGTTCGTGTTCGACACCCTGATGCTGATCATCGGCGCCATCTGGGCGCAGGACGCGTGGGGCCGGTACTGGGCATGGGATCCGCTGGAAACCTGGGCGTTCCTCACCTGGCTGGCCCTGGCCTTTGGTTTGCATCTGAAGATCTGGTTGCGGCCGCCGGCCGTGGTGTGGAGTGCGATGGTGACGGCGGTCTTCGTCCTCGCATTCGTGACGTTCTTCGGAGTGCCCTTTGTTTCTGACGTCCCCCACAAAGGCGTTTTCTAGCGGTCGCCGCCCGCGGCGCGACTGGCGGTTGCCGGTCGCGCTCGCCACCGTCTGCGCCATCGCGGTGTTCGGGGCGTCGCTTCGCCACTGGAACGGCGACGTCGTCGACACGCGCGAACGGCGTGCCGATCCGCGCTCCGCGCCCTCGGCGCACGCCGCGGAGGCGCGCGCCGACGAGGTGCGCGTGCGCTTCGAGCAGGCGGTGGTGATGCTGCACGCGCGCCAGTACGAGCACGCGGCCACCGCCTTGCACCGAGTGATCGAGCTCGATCCCGAGCTGCCCGAGGCGCACGTGAACATGGGCTACGCGATGCTCGGCCTGGAACGCTTCAAGGCGGCGGCCGACTTCTTCGCCGAAGCCACCGAGCGGCGGCCCGGCCAGGCCAACGCCTATTACGGTCTCGCCGTCGCGCTCGAGGCGCAGGGCGACGTCGCCGGCGCCCTCGGCGCGATGCGCACCTTCGTGCACCTGAGTCCGCCCGACGATCCCTTCGTCCGCAAGGCGCGCGCGGCCTTGTGGGAGTGGCAGGCGGCCCGCGAGCAGGCGTCTGCCGGCGCCGCCCGGGACCGGCGCTGATCGCCGCACCTCATGCTCGATTTTCTTCCTGTTTTCGAGAATCGTTCCCGTAATCGGGAAGCGCCGAGCGCGCGCGAAGGCGCCCGCGTGGCTGCCCGGAGTGCCCCGCGGCAGCGCCACCGGCCGCCGAACGAAGCCACCGGGGTGCTGTCATCCCGCGTGACAACCGTGTGCGATCATGCCCCGCACGGCAGGAGCGCGCGCTGCAAAGGGAGACGTCAATGAAACGGGCGACCGTCCTGTGGCTGGTCACGCTCGCATCCGCGGCGATCGGCGCCTCGCACGACGAGGCCCTGCGTGCCGTTCGTCGAGCAGAGCCGCAAGGTGTCGGGCGAACTGATCCGCCAGATCGGCGGCGAAATGCGCAAGGAAGTCGAGGCGACCGGCCCCATGCGCGCCGTGATGGTCTGCAAGTACACCGCGCCGGAGGTCGCCTCGTCGCTGTCGCGCATGAACGGCATGCGCGTCACCCGCGTCAGCCTCAAGCCCCGCAACCCGGCCCTCGGCTATCCCGATGTCTGGGAGCAGAACGTCCTGCTGGAGTTCGACCGGCGCGCGGCGCGCGGCGAGAAGGTGGAGGCGATCGAGCACGCCGAGATCGTCACCGAACCGACGGGGCGCTTCCTGCGCTACATGAAGGCGATTCCCACCGGGAAGGTCTGCATCGCCTGCCACGGTCCGACCGACCAGATCTCCGACGCCGTGAAGGCGCAGATCGCCAACGAGTACCCGCACGACCGCGCAGTGGGCTTCGCCGAGGGATCGATCCGTGGCGCGGTCAGCGTCAAGAAACCGCTGTGATCGTGTCCGCGATCCGCTACTTGCCGAAGTACCGGCGCGCGTCCTCGTGACCCTGGTCGGCGGCGCGCTTCATCCACTTCGAGGCTTCGGGCTCGTCCCGTTCCACGCCCTTGCCGGCGAGGAACATGATCGCCAGCGCGTACTGGGCGTCCCGGTGTCCCTGGCGCGCGGCCTCGAAGTACCACTTGGCCGCCTTGCGGTCGATCTCCACGTCCGAGCGCGGGATGCCGAGTCCGTAGGCGTACATGTTGGCGGTCAGGAACTGCGCGTCGGCCACTCCCTGGCTGGCGGCGCGCTCGTACCAGCGCAACGCTTCCTCGTCGCTCTCCTTGACGCCGTGGCCGTGGTAGTAGAGGTCGCCCATCGCCAGCTGGGCCTGGGCGTTGCCGTTCTGCGCCAGCGGCATCAGCAGCCGCACCGCGTTGAAGTAGTCCTTCTTGCGGACGGCGGCAATGCCGTCGGCCAGTTCGTCGGCGTTGGCGACGGGCGCTGCGACGACGATCGCCGCGACCGCAATCAAGGCTGCACGCATGAATAAGTCCCCTCCCGTGGACGGTCTGGCGGAAAGGCCAAGCGCGTTTCGTGCCAACGAGGGCAGGGCGCAGGCGCGGCGCTGGGCCCGCTCGCTGTCGGCCAAGGGGACGCTCGCCTTCGGCGTGTTCGCGCTGTACGTCCTGCTCACGGGCATCGCGATCACCGTGCTGCGCGCCAACCTGCTGCAGGCGATGTCGGAACTCGAGGCCGTCTACCAGCGCGCCGAGCACCTGACCGCCGCCAACGCCGCCACCACGCAAGCGCTGCTCGAGGTGACCAGCGCGAGCTATGCCGCCACCGAACTGGTCCTGACCCCGCCGCTGGTAACCGCGGTGCAGGCATCCGTGGACTCCCTGCGCCACGCCGTGCCGTCGCATGCGCGCGCCGCGCGTTGGGCCGAGCGGATCGACATCGGCCTGCAGACCCTCACCCGCAACCCGGCCCGCTCGTCGTGGATCGCGCTGCGCGAAACGCTGCGGTCGGTCCGCACCGAACTGCAGGCGGACCTGCAGACGGCGGACGAGCGAGACGTCGACGCTGCGCGACGACTTCGTCGCGCACCTACAACGTGATTACCAGCACCTGGATCGTTGCGGGGCTGCTCGGGCTGCTCATTGTGGGCCTTGCCGTCGGCGCCTTCTTCGCGCGGTTGACGCGCGACGTCCGCCGGGTCGAGGGCCGCGCCGGCGAGATCGTGGCCGGCTACCGCGGCGAGGCGCTCGGCCTGCGGCGCAACGACGAAGTCGGAAGCCTGGCGAGCGCGGTCGACCGCATGGCCGAGGAACTGCGCGAGAGGGAGTTGCGACTCGATGTCGCACGACAGGCACGGGCGTATAGCGAGAAGATGACGGCACTCGGGGCCTTCGCCTCGGGGGTGGCGCACGAGGTCAACAATCCACTTGATGGCAATTGCTGCACATGCACGCTCGCTGGCCGATGCCGGGGCCGGCGATGCGGCGGCGGGAATTCTCAAGGAGGTCACCCGGGCTTCGAGCGCCACCCGGCGTCTCGCTACCCTGGCGGCGGTCAGGCCCGAGGAATTCGAGTGGATCGATCTCAACGACCTCCTGCGACAGACGCTCGGCCTCATGCTGTACGACCGCCGCTATCGGCTGGTGCAGTGGCACACGCACCTTGATGCCAGCCTTCCAGCGGTGCGGACGGTGCCGTCACGCCTGCAGCAGGCGCTGTCGACCCTGCTCGCGGCATCGGCCGATGCCGTCGCGGAGGGTGGGGCGCTGACCCTGACGTCCCGCCGCCGCGGCGCGGCCGTCGAGTGCGAGATCGTCGACACACGGGGCGAGGAGGCGGCGCGCTCGCTGGTGGCGCGCCTGGATGACGCCCAGGGCGATTCGAACGACGAGGTCACGCACACGCTCGTGCTCGCGCAGGCCATCGTCACCGACCTCGGCGCGCGCATGACTGCGAGGCCGGACGCCGCCGGCCTGGTGCTCGCGGTCGCGCTCGACGTTGGGGAAGAGGTCGCGTCGTGAGCGGCCTGAACGTCCTGATCGTCGACGACGAGCCGGCCATCCGGCAGGTGCTGACGGCCGCGGTGCGCAAGGCCGGATACAGCGCCGATACGGCGGCGTCGGCGGGGGAGGCTTCGGCCAAGCTCGCGAAAGGCGATTTCGACGTCGTCCTGTCCGACATCTTCATGCCCGTGACGGACGGCATCGAACTGCTGAAGAACACGCGCACGCAGGGCATCGACGTGCCGTTCATCATGATCACCGGCTTTGCCTCGGTCGACTCGGCGATCCTCGCCATCAAGGCCGGCGCCTATGACTACATCACGAAGCCGGTGCACCAGGAGGAGATCGTCCACCGGCTGGCGCAGATCGAGGCGCTCGGCGGCCTGAAGGCGGAGAACAAGGCGCTGCGGCAACTGGCGCTCGCCGAATCGGATCAGCCGTTCCGGTTCACGTCGCCCTCGATGGTCGAGGTGGACCGGCTGATCACCCGCGTGGCGCCGACCGGCAGCACCGTGCTGATCACCGGCGAGTCCGGCACCGGCAAGGGCCTGACCGCGCACCAGATCCACGACCTGTCGCCGCGCGCGGCGGGTCCCTTCATTCCGGTCAACTGCAGTGCCATTCCCGAGAATCTTCTCGAAAGTGAGTTTTTCGGCCACACGAAGGGCGCCTTCACCAGCGCCGACCGCGCGCGCAAGGGACTGTTCCTGCAGTCGGACAAGGGCACGATCTTCCTCGACGAGATCGGCGACCTGCCGCTGTCGATGCAGACCAAGCTGCTGCACGTGATCGAGGAAAAGGCCGTGCGGCCGCTGGGCTCCGAGGAAGTGCGGCGCGTCGACACACGGATCATCACCGCGACCAATCGCGACCTCACGCAGATGGTCGCCGACGGGCGCTTCCGCGAAGACCTCTACTTCCGCCTGTCGGTGTTCCAGATCCGACTGCCGCCCTTGCGCGAGCGGCGGGCGGACGTCGCGGAATTGGTACGGTTCGTGCTCCGTCGGATCGGGGAGGGATCCGGGGCGAACGCGCTGAGCGTCGACGCGGAAACCGAGGAGATCCTGGCCAATTACGACTGGCCAGGAAACGTACGGCAGTTGGAGAACGTGCTGCAGCGGGCGGCGATCCTCGCCGATGGCGGGAAGATCACCGTAGCCGATCTGCCACCCGAGATTGTGCCGACGATGATGATCGAAAACGAAAGGGCGGCCACACCGCCATTGGGAGGGGGGACCCTGCGCGAGCAGGTGCGCCGCTTCGAGCTGGCATTGATCCAGCGCGCCATCGAGGAATCGAACGGCGACCGACGACTGGCCGCGGCCCGGCTGGGCATCGGCCTTTCCAGCCTGTATCGAAAACTCGAGGAGTTCCAGCCCGAGGTGCGCAGCGATGGCAACGGGCGCGACAAAGGCCTCTAGCCTTGTCGCAGGCGCGCTCCTCGCGCTGCTGTCCTTCGCTGCACTGGCCGGGCCGGATGAAGACTACCGGTCCGCCCTGACTGCGTTCCGGAGCGGTGACATGACCGGGGCAATGACCACCCTGCGCCGAACGTCGGGGCAGGGCCACGTCCCGTCGATGGTCCTGCTCGGATACATCCTCGAGCAAGGCAGCCTCGAAGCCGAGGCCGCGCAGATGTATCGCAAGGCCGCCGAGGCAGGCTCGGCGGACGGGGAAGTAGCGCTCGCAGCCATGCTGGCCGCGGGCAAGGGCGTCAAGCAGGACGTGGCGCAGGCTGTCCGGCTGTACGAAAGCGCGGCGGGACGCGGCAACGGCGCGGCGATCAACGTGCTGGCCCAGGCGTACATCAGCGGCACCCTCGGTTTCACCCGGGACAAGCGCAACAACGCGCGGGCCATCGAGGCGCTCGAGCGCGCTGCCCGACAGGGCTACGAGCCCGCGGTCGTGGAATTGAATCGCGCCTACACGGAAGGCGATTACGGACTGTCGGCCGACGCGGTCCAGGCGGCGCGCTGGGTGCCGAAGCCGGTCGCGCCGCCGAAGGCAGCGGCCAAGGAAAGCAGGAAGTGATGCGTGCGCGTCTCGTGGTGAGCGCCGGGTCGCTGTTGCTCGCCATGGCGTCGTCACCCGCCGTGGCGGCGGACACGGCCAAGGGTGGCCAGCTCTATTCAAAACACTGCGCCGCTTGCCATGGCTCCAATGGAGTCCCGGCCATGCCGAGCACCCCGAATTTCACCCAACCGCAAACGATGATGCGCCCGGACCCGTACTTCGCGAACGTGATCCGCAACGGACGGATGACGATGCCCGGGTACCGTGGTGTCCTGAAGGACGGCGAGATCTACGACGTGATTGCCTATATGCGGACGCTGCTCAGATGATCGGTCGCTTTCTCGCGTTATCGGTGCTGCTCGCGATCGGCGGCTCCGCGCTCGCCCAGCCCCTCAAGGTCAAGGAGGTTTTCGAGGTCGGCCCGAACGTCTACGTCCGCGCGCTCACGCCGGAACCGAAGCGCAACGTGCTGTGGGTCGGCACGTCGAGCGGCGTGCACGAGGTCGATCTCAAGACGAGCCAGGTACGCAACACGTTCACGCGCAAGGACGGCCTGGCCAACGAGTACGTGTTCGCGGTGGGCGTCGACCGCGACGGCTACAAGTGGTTCGGCACCAACGCGGGCGGCACGTCACGCTACCGCGACGGTCAGTGGAAGACGTTCTTCCCGATGCACGGCCTGGCCGACTACTGGATCTATTCGTTCGCCAGCCAGAAGGACGGCTCGTTCTGGATCGGCACCTGGGCCGGCGTGAATCGCTACAACCCGAAGTCGGGCAAGTTCACGACCTACATGAAGGAACTGATCAACGAGTGGGTCTACGGCATCTCGGTCGACGCGAAGGACCGGGTGTGGTTCGGCACCGAGGGCGGCGTGTCGATGTACGACGGCAAGGCGTGGCGTTCGTGGACGCACAAGGACGGCCTGGGCGCGCCCAACCGCGAGAACCTGCCACCGAGCGCGAACACCGGGCTCGGCACGCGCGCGCGGCACGATCTCTCGGTCTCGGCCGCCGCCGAAAGCACGTCGACCTACAACCCGAACTACGTCTTCTCGATCATCGCCGCGCGCGATGGTGCGGTGTGGGCCGGCACGTGGGGCGGCGGAGCCGCGCGCTTCGACGGCAAGACCTGGTCCAACCTCACCACCGCCGAAGGCCTGGCGGGCAACATCGTGTACAGCATCGCCGAGCAACCGGACGGCGTGCTGTGGTTCGGCACGAACAAGGGCGTGTCGCGCTACGACGGCAAGGCCTGGACGAACTTCGGCAAGCAGGAGGGCCTGCTCGAGGAGCATGTCTACGCCGTCGCGATCGCGCCGAACGGCGACGTCTGGGCTGGGACCAAGCGCGGTGTCGCGCGCATCGGCAAGTAGGCCAGGGAAGGGGACGCAGGAACAATGAACAACGGACAGCGGGCGCTCGTCATCGGGGTCGCCGCGGTGGCGATTGCCGTCGGGCTCGGGGGGGCCTACCTGCTCGGCCGGCAGTCGTCGTTTCCGGCGGCCGACGCGGCGACCGCGGTGAAGCCGGCGCTGCCCGGCACCCTTCCACCGATCACCGACGGCAAGGCCGCCGAACCGCAGCGCGAAGGCAAGGTCGAGGTCGACAAGAGCCGCCAGTTCGTCCACTTCCGCGTGGGCAACAAGAACGTCAAGCGCATTCACGTCGATGGCGACGTCGTCTGGGTCGGCACCTCCGGCGGGCTGATCCGATACAACAACCGCACCGACGAGTTCAAGCTGTTCGACACCAAGAGCGGCCTGCTGTCCAACGGGATCTTCCACGTCGGCCCGCTCGACGACCGCATCGTCCTGGGCACCTACGGGGGCGGCATGGCGCTGATGAACCCCGCCTCGGAGCAGTGGGAGACCTACAACATCCCCGAAGGCCTCGGCGACGCGTTCGTGTACGACGTCCTGAAGGTCGCCAACGGCGACGTCTGGATCGCCACCTGGTCGGGCGCCAACCGCGTGCGCAAGGGCGAACTGAAGAACCGCGCGAGCTGGGACCTCTACACGGTCGACAACACCAAAGGCGGACTGCCGAACGACTGGGTGTACGGACTCGCGGAAGGAAAGGACGGCGTGATCTGGGTGGCGACCGAAGGCGGATTGGCCCGCTTCAAGGACGGCAAGTGGACCAACTGGAACCACAAGAGCGGCCTGGGCGCGCCGTACGATGCGGTCAAGGCCGACATCCAGTACAAGAGCGATCCGTCGAAGGCCTCGCAGCATCACGCGCAGCAGAAGGAAGAGATGGGGCTGCAGGACGTCAACGTCGCCTACAACCCCAACTACATCGTGTCGCTCGCCGTCGACAAGGACGGCATCGTGTGGGCGGGCACGTGGGGCGGCGGGCTCGCGCGGTTCGACGGACGCAAGTTCCGCAACTTCACCGTGACGGACGGGCTGCCGGGCAACCACGTCTTCATGCTGCACATCGACCGCAAGGACCGGCTGTGGATCGGCACGAACAACGGCCTGGCGCTGCGCCAGCCGGACGGGAAGTTCAAGGTGATGAACACCCACGACGGGCTTTTCTCCAGTGCCGTGTTCTCGATGGACACCGGCGCGGACGGCACGCTGTGGGTCGGCAGTTACGGCGGCGTCGCGCGCATCCAGGCGCCGCAGGGCGCCGGGCGGTAGGCAGGGCAGGGAATAACGACAACCAGCCGCGCGTTTGCGGCGCGTGACGAAGCGAGGCACCGGCGGTGGAGAGGGGGCAATGAGCGAGTCGTCGCGCGGGTCGGGGCTGCGCGGGAGCGATCCCCTGGAGCTCCCGGCAAGCCTCTTCTCGGCTCTGATCGAAATCGCCGACGACGCGGTCGTCGTGATCGACGACGCGCAGTGCATCCTGCTGTTCAATCGCGGCGCCGAACGGATGTTCGGCTACAGCGCTGCCGAGGTCGTGGGCGAATCGCTGACGTTGCTGATGCCGAGCGGCGCCGCCGAGCGGCATGCCTCGCACGTCAGGGACTTCGGCGCCCAGCGGCCGAGCGCCCGCCGGATGGGGGACCGCGCGGGCATCAGCGGCAAGCGTGCGAACGGCGAGCTCTTCGCCGCCGAAGCGTCGATTTCACACGTCGACGTCAACGGCCTGCGCTACTACGCGGCGATCGTGCGCGACGTGTCGGAACGCCAGCGGTACGAGGAAGCGCTGGCCGCGAGCGAGGCGCGCTTCCGCACGCTGGCCGAAAGCGCGCCGGTCGGCATCTTCCACACCGACAGCGCGGGGGATTGCCTCTACGTCAATTCGCGCTGGGCCGACATGGCCGGCATGCGCCTGAACGAGGCGATGGGGGAAGGGTGGACGCGCGCGTTGCACCCGGACGACCGCGGCCGGGTGTACGAGGCGTGGCGCGCCGCGATCGCGGCGAGCGCGCCCTTCCAGGGCGAGTTCCGTTTCCTGCGGCCCGATGGCCGTGAAACATGGGTGCTCGGGCATTTCGTTCCGGTGCAGCTCAACAGCTACGGCGATCGCGGCTACATCGGGACGACCACGGACATCACCGAGCGGAAACTCCAGTCCGCGGTGCTCGAGCAGGCCAAGCAGGAAGCGGAGCAGGCCGCGCGGGCGAAGAGCCTGTTCCTCGCGAACATGAGCCACGAGATCCGCACGCCGCTGAATGCGGTGATCGGCATGACGAGCCTGCTGATGGACACGCCGATCTCCGACGAGCAGAAGGACCTCGCGCAGACGATCCGCGCGAGCGGCGAGGCGCTGCTCGCGATCATCAACGACATCCTCGATTACTCGAAGGCCGACCTCGGCAAGCTCGAGCTCGAGCACCAGGCGTTCGACCTGCGGCGCACGGTCGAGGACTCGCTCGACCTCCTGGCGCCGGGCGCCGCGGTGAAGTCGCTGAACCTCGCGTACTTCATCGAGGAGGGCGTGCCGGAAACGCTGGTGGGCGACGTGACGCGCCTGCGGCAGATCCTCGTGAACCTCATCAGCAACGCCGTGAAGTTCACGCACCAGGGCGAAGTCGTGGTGAACGTCGACGGCCGCGTGAGCGACGACGGGCGCTACCGGCTGCACGTGTCGGTGCGCGACACCGGGATCGGCATTCCGCGCGAGCGCCTGCCGTACCTGTTCCAGTCGTTCACGCAGGTCGACTCCTCGACCACGCGCAAGTACGGCGGCACGGGGCTGGGCCTGGCGATCAGCAAGCGGCTCGCGGAACTGATGGGCGGCAGCGCCTGGGCCGAGAGCGAACCGGGACTGGGATCCACGTTTCACTTCACCGCCGAAGTCGAGGCCGCGCCGAATCGCGAATCGCACTTCCTGCGGCAGCAGGCGCCCGCGCTCGCCGGCAAGCGCGTGCTGATCGTCGACGACAACACCACCAACCGCCGCATCCTGGTGAAGCAGAGCCTGCTGTGGGGCCTGCTGCCGAGCGCGAACCCGTCGGCGGCCGAAGCGCTCGACCTGATCCGCCACGGCCACGGCTTCGACATCGCGATCCTCGACATGGGGATGCCGGACATGGACGGCATCGACCTCGCGTGGGAGATCCGCAAGTACCGCGACCCGAGTTCGCTGCCGATCGTGCTCCTGACGTCGATGGGCACCCGCATCAGCGCCGCGACGGACCCCGAGCTCGGGCTCGCGGCCTTCGTCTACAAGCCGATCAAGCCAGCGCAGTTGTATCGGGTGCTCCTGGACGCGCTCGGTGGAACGTCCACCCCAAGCCCCGACGCCGAGCGAGAGACACCGGCGCTCAGCCTGGCCCTCGCGGATCAACTGCCGCTGCGCATCCTCGTGGCCGAGGACAACGCGGTGAACCAGAAGGTGGTGATGCGCCTGCTGGAACGAATGGGCTATCGGGCCGACATCGCCGCCAACGGGCTGGAAGTGCTCGATGCGATCGAGCGCCAGCCCTACGACGTGATCCTGATGGACATCCAGATGCCGGAAATGGACGGCATCGAGGCCGCGCGCCGCATCTTCCAGCGTCGCGACCGCCACGAGGCGCCGCGCCTGATCGCGATGACGGCCAATGCCATGCCGGGCGACCGTGAACTCGCGTTGTCCGTCGGCATGGAAGGCTACCTGACCAAGCCCATCGATCTTTCGACGCTGCGCCAGGCCTTGCTCGGCCTGCGCACGCAAGGCGAGTTGAACGGGCAGGCGGCCATGCAGTCGCTCGACATTCACCGGCTCGACGAGCTGGCCGCGTTCGACGCCGGCGACGGCGGACGGCTCGTGCGCGAACTGATCGATCTGTTCATCGCCGACTCGCCGGCCCACATGCGCAACCTGTGGACGTCGTTTGGCGGACGCGATGCGTCGGGGTTGCGTGCCTCGGCGCACCGTTTTTCGTCCAGCGTCGAGAACATCGGCGCCCGCCGGATGGCGTTCCTATGCGCCGAACTCGAGCGGTGCGGCCAGACGGACAACCTCGTCGATGCGCAGCCGCTCCTGACTCAACTGACGCAGGAGCTCGAACGGGTCAGGGCGCTTCTGGAGCGCGAGCGCAATCGGTTCTGAGGGCCGATTTGTGCTGAGTCCGGGGTGGACACATGGATCCGAGGATGCGCATAATGTGCATTATGTCAACTCAAGGATTCGTTTCGCTTCCGGGGATTGCGCGGGCAGCCTATTCGCCGCGAGTCTATCGCGGCTGGAAACGCTGATCGGTTTCTACTGTCACCGCGGCCGATGTCGAAGTGAAAGCTCGCGACGTGTGCCGGATGGCCGAATTGCGTCCACTTGCGTCATCCGATTCCGGCCTTCGCGCGTTAGTTAACCGCCTGCCGCCCATCGCTTGCGCTGCTCGCCAAGTCGCCAGGTTCGCCGGACGGCCAGAGAAATGTCCAACCACCAGAAAGTGAACCGATGAACAAGATCACAATCGCCGCGCTCGCCGCGCTCGCCGCCCTTAGCACCTACGCCCAGGCGCAAGCGCCCGCAACTCCCGCCCCGGCCCCGGCCGCACCGATGGCCGCTCCGGCTCCGGCCCCGGCTGCCAAGGCTCCGGCGCCCGCCGCCAAGGCTCCGGCGCCCGCTGCCAAGGCCGGGACCGCCAGTACCGACCCCATCGTCCAGTCGCGCATGGCGCGCCGTGACGCCGACGCCGCGTTCAACAAAGCCCAGGCGGCTGCGCGCAAGGAACGCGACGACAAGGTCAACGCCGCCGTGGAAGCGGCCCTGAAGGACCCGAAGAACGCCGGCAAGGATCCGCTGGTGCTCCGCCGTCAGACCCGCGACCAGGCGCGTGCCGCCACGCGCGCAGACTACGATGCGGCCATCAAGGCTGCGCGTACCGAGCGTGACGCCGCGCGCGCCGCCGCGGCGAGCCTGGCCAAGAAGTAAGACCGAGCGGGACGCGCCAGCGTGGCGCGTCCCGCTGCCTGATTCCTGCTTTGGGTTACGACGGCAGGAAATGCACCGGCCACGCGGCCGTCGCCCGCTCCGCCCCCCTGCCCCTAACGCTGCTCTTTCACGCTCCATCCTCGAGCGGCGCAAAGTCAACGCACCTGTCGATTTCTTTCAGCCCATCCGGGAATTGCCGGCGCCTGCGCTCCAGAGGTAAGACGCTTTCCGACCCAATTGCCGGAGAACAGTGCACCGGTTGCAGGATTGTGCCGGAGGCCAGTCCATCTGGAGCGTGTTGAGCCTTAGTCAAGCGGGCACCCGCTGTTCACGTCGGGCTTCGCGCAGCCCTGCAAACGCCAGGAGAACTCGTGTTTGACCACGTCAAGTTCGGTGTCAGCGACTATGCGGCGAGCAAAGCGCTTCCTCAGGGGGCTCGAACCGCTCGGCGTGGCTGTTGTCTCGGAGGGGCGGCCGCGTACGGCCGCGAACTCAGCACCAAGGGCAAGGCTTCCTTGTACCGGTACGAGACCAGCGAGAGACCGGCGCATCTGCACCTGGCGTTCGTGGCCGAGAATCGCCGGCAAGTCGAAGCTTTCCATCTCGCGGCACTGATGGCGGGTGGCAAGGACAACGGTGCGCCGGGGCTACGCCCGCAGTACCACGCGAACTACTACGCAGCCTTCGTCATCGGTCCGGACGGGCACACCATCGAAGTGGTTTGCCATGAACCCGATGCCTGACCCCTGAATCGCGGGGATGTCGACAAGGGGCTTCGTCCACCGGGGCTGCTTGGCATGTCGAACGCGAAGGTCGTAGTCGCGGGCCGGAACTCAGAAGCGCGCGACGAACGTCGCGCCGAACAGCGGTGCGGTGTCGCGGTCCACTTCGCGCAGTGCTCGGCCGGTCGGGTCCTCGACGCGCAGTTGGCCGTTCATGACGACTCCGCCGTACAGATGCAGTGCCGCCTGATAGCCGAACCGGCGCGTGACGCGGAGGAACACCGGCATGCCGCGCTCCTCCCCGATTCCGTTGGGCGTCGGCCCCGACTCGCTCAATCGAAAGCGCAGGCTTCGCCACGCTGCGCCGAGGCCCGCGGTCCACTCGCTGTCGAACTCATAGTCCAGTTCCAGTCCCGCCGGGCCGGTCGGGCCGCTCGCGAGCGGGTTGACCAGACGCAGGCGATCACCCAGGCGCCAGTCGATCGTCAGGAACGGGAACACGAGCGTCTCTTCGAGCCGGTCGAACACGGCCACGCCGAGACCCAGCATGTTGCCGTTCTCGAATCGCCGGCTGGCCGAAAAGGTGGCGCCCCACGTGAACGAGTCGGCGGAGCTCGCCCCGTTCTCCTTGAACCACTCGAACGAAGGCGACGCTCCGAGGATCCAGCCGTTCCCGATGGCGAACGAGAGCGGTGCGACGACGCCGTAGCGTTGCAGGACGCCCCACGGCGCCTTGTAGTCGAATGCCGTCGGGTTCGAGAATGAGTAGTCGAGGTAGTCATAGATGAGCGTGATCCCGGCGCGCGTACCGCCGCCGAGATCGGAGATGATTCCGCCGCGGAACACCGCGCCCTGGAACTGAACGTCTCCTCCGCCATCGAGGTCGGCGCTCGACTGGTAAACCGGAGTGACCGATACGAAGCTCAGGGTGCTGCGCGCTGCGCCCGCCGTGCCGGGCTGCGCCCCGGCAGGACCAGGATCGGCAGCTCCTGCCGCTCCTGCGAAGGCAAGCAATGCCGTGATTGCGACACCCGCGGTCAGGGAATGGAGTCGGTCCGATTGGTTCTTCACGCAAACCTCTTGAAGGATGACAGGGCGCGTTTCGCCACCGAACATGTACGGAAACGGCAGCGCGCTCAAAGACCGGCGCAGTTTAGCCATATCGGCCTCGCTGCCTGTACGGCAGAGCGACGCAGCTGCAGCGTCCAGCGGCATCTCCTGGCGAAGCGGGCCGAACGGTCCCGGGGCGAGGGTCGGTCTTCGCTGCGGCCTGACCGCGCTCGGTCCATCGTCTCTTACCAAGAGACGCAAGGCCGTAATGTCCAAAGACCGCGAGCGCCCTCACCTCCGCGCTCGCCGGCGACCCAACGCGACACGTCGCCAGAGAAGCGGATGCCGATCCATCCTGAATTGCAAAGCGTTCAGGCGGCCTTGCGGCGCTGGTAGTACTCCGCGATCTTCGGATGACTGGCGATGCGGTCGAAGTGTTGCACCAGCTGCGGCGCGACGCTGTCCACCAGCTCTTTTGGAATGTGGTCCAGCACGCCGGACCGCAGCCAGCGAATCAACATGAACACCTTCAGGTCGGCCACTGTGAGGCGCCCGCCGGCGAAATACTCCCCACCGGCGGCTTGCAGCCTCGCCTGGAATTGCTCCAGGTAGCGCTTGAGGTGACCCGCCGCAAGCGCCTCGCGCGCTGCTTTCTTCGCGTCCCCGGGCAAGTCGATCGTCTGACCGATCCGGGTGCTGACGTCCTCGACGGCGTCCATCACTTCGTCGCAGAGCAACGCCTGCCAGTCGTCCTCCGGATACAGGCCGGTCAGCTTGCCGACGTAGCGGTTGATGCTGTTCGACTGCGAAACGACCTGGCCGTCGACTTCCAGAACGGGCAACCCGAGGAAGGGAGTCCTGTCGCGGAAGGCGGGCCAATCCTTGCCCGCGAGGCGGTGATCTTCGAACGAAACCCCACCGATGTGAAACGCCAGACGCGCGGGCTCTCCGCGACCGCCGTCGAAGTCGAAATAGGTCAGCTTGAGTTTTGCCACTTGTCGGTCCTCGGGGTGGTTGATCGTTGAGCGTCAGTTCAATCTACTACGCATCGGAACGCAGACTTCTACTCGGGTGCGAATGACCGGGCTTCGCGCCATCCAGGCGAGCCAGTTCCGCCTGTGTGAATTCGATGTGGGCCTCCATGGCCTGTCGCGCTGCGTCCGGTTGCCGCTTGCGGATCGCGTTCCACACGTTCAGGTGCTGCTCACGCAGGTGATCCGCGACGATCCTGGAGTGGCTCTCCAGGCCGATGAGGTTGAGACTGATGTGCTCGCGCAGTATGCGCAGGATGCTCGAGTGCAGATACAGAAACATGCTGTTGTGCGAGGCGACCGCGATGGCCTCGTGGAAGTCGGCGTCGGCCCGGTGTTCTTCGCTTCTGTCTCCGCCGGTGGAGCCGTCGCCGCCGCTTTTGTACGCCTCGAGCAGGCGCTTGACGGTGCCCTCGATCCTCTTCAGATCGTTCCTGGTGGCGCGCTGCGCGGCGAAATACGCGGTCGCGCCTTCCAGTTCGCGCCGGAACTCGAGTGTGTCCCAGCGCAGGTCCGGATGATCCGCCACCAGTTGCCGCCAGGGTGAAGCAACGGTCGCCTGCAGGCAATCGGTGACAAACACCCCGCTGCCGCGCTTGCTGACCAGCAGGCCACGGGCCTTGAGGCAGTTGATCGCTTCGCGCAGGGAGTTTCGCGAAACGCCCAGCCTTTCAGCGAGGACCCGCTCGGCCGGCAGGCGCGTTCCCGGCGACCAGGACCCGTCCAGCAGATGCACTTCGAGCGCACGCTGAGCCGCTTCAGTCACGCTTCGCGGTGCCATGGCGATACTCCCGCAGGGTCGTGACCGGGGCAGGCCAACAAGTGGTCCGACCAATTTGCCAGCCAGTGTAACTTTGTCTACGTTCGCGGCATCGACTGTGACCCGGGAGCCGCGCACAGTCGGCAAATGAACCGGCAGGGCGCCGCGCCATGGCGGATAGCCACTCGCCGGCCAACACGGAGGCACAGGCAAGTGAGTCCGCTTGTTTCCGCGCTACGCGCGCGTCTGCCTGCAGAGCGGGTCATCACCGATGAATTGCGGCGGCTCGCCTACGGCACCGATGCCAGTTTCTACCGCCTCGTCCCGGAAGTTGTCGCCGTCGTCGAAAGCGAAGAGGACGTTCAGCACGTGCTCGGGGCCGCGCGCGCCGCCGGTCGTCCGGTCACTTTTCGCGCGGCCGGCACCAGCCTCTCCGGACAGGCGATATCCGACGGCGTGCTGGCCGTCGTTGGGGAAGGTCTCGCCACCTGCGACATCGCGTCCGACGGCGCCACGATCCGGCTGGGCCCTGGAACCATCGGCGGCGAAGCGAACCGGCGGCTCGTTCCCTTCGGCCGGAAGATCGGCCCCGACCCGGCCTCGATCAACACCTGCAAGATCGGAGGCATCGCCGCCAACAACGCTTCAGGCATGTGCTGCGGCACCTCGCAGAACAGCTATCGAACGCTCGCCGGGTTACGCATCGTCCTCGCCGACGGTACCGTCGTCGATTCCGAGGATCCATCCAGCCTCGCCCGCTTCCGCATCAGTCACGCCGGTCTCCTGGACGACCTCGCCCGCATGGGTCGGGAAACCCGGGGCGACGCCGCGTTGTCCGGGCGTATCCGGCACAAGTTCAAGATCAAGAACACCACCGGCTACAGCCTCAATGCCCTGATCGACTACGAGGACCCGGTCGACATCCTGGCGCACCTGATGATCGGCTCGGAAGGCACGCTGGGATTCATCTCGCGCATCACGTATCGGACCGTTCCCGAAGATCCGTGCAAGGCCAGCGCCCTCGTGTTCTTTCCGGACATCGAGACCGCATGCCAGGCCGTGATCCGCCTCAAGCCGCAGCCGGTCGCGGCAGTCGAACTGCTCGACCGCCCTGCCCTGCGGTCGGTGGAGACGAAGCCCGGACTGCCTTCGCTCATCCGCACGCTGGGCGACGGCGCAGCCGCCCTGCTGATCGAGGTTCGCGCCCGGGATGCCGACCGGCTGCAGGTGCACATCGACGCGGCACTCGCCGCGCTCGAGGGTATCGCCACCGTCGAGCCCCCGGTCTTCTCGACGGACGCGGACACCTGCGAGATGTACTGGAAGGTCCGCAAAGGTACCTTTCCCTCGGTCGGAGCCATGCGCCGTGCGGGCACCACGGTCATCATCGAGGATGTCGCCTTTCCCATCGAGTCGCTGGCCGCGGCCACGCTCGACCTGCAGGCGCTCCTGCGCGGGCACGGATATCACGAAGCGATCATCTTCGGCCATGCCCTGGAAGGCAATCTGCACTTCGTCTTCACCCAGGATTTCGGCGACCCGGCCGAAGTGGAGCGCTACGCGCGCTTCATGAACGAGGTGTGCACGCTGGTCGTGGAGAAATACGACGGCTCGCTCAAGGCCGAACACGGCACGGGCCGCAACATGGCGCCCTTCATCGAGATGGAATGGGGCCGGGACGCCGCCGCCCTCATGCGGCGCATCAAGGCACTG
This sequence comes from uncultured beta proteobacterium, assembly GCA_963726405.1. GTDB lineage: Bacteria > Pseudomonadota > Gammaproteobacteria > Burkholderiales > Burkholderiaceae_F > JAOUJD01. The sequence goes on from CAVSCF010000003.1 coordinate 255,153, forward strand.
CTGGATCCGGACGGGCTCCTGAATCCGGGCGTCATCATCAACGACGACCCGGTCGCGCATCTCACGAACCTGAAGCCGATGCCGGCGGCCGAGGACATCGTCGACCGTTGCATCGAATGCGGCTTCTGCGAAACGCTTTGCCCGTCGCATCAACTGACGCTCTCCCCGCGCCAGCGCATCGTCAGCTGGCGGGAACTGTCGAGGCGAAGTGCCGCTGGAGAGCCGGCGGGCGAACTGGGCGAAGACTTTCCTTACTTCGGCCTCGACACGTGCGCCGGTTGCGGCCTGTGCGCGACCGCCTGCCCCGTCGAGATCAATGTCGGCGACCTGACGCGCCGTCTGCGGGGTCGCCGTCTGGGCCACCTCGCCCACAGCGCGGGTCGCTGGAGTGGCGAGCATTTCGGCGCCGTCGCGTCACTGTCGCGCCTTGGGTTGCGCGCTGGCCACGCGGCCGCTGCCGTCATCGGCGACGGCGCGCTCGCGAAGATGTCGGGTGGCGCGTGGAAGTCCCCCATGCCGCGCGCTGGCAAGGCCATCGCCGGGCGCCAGAGCACCGGCGATCCGGTCGTCTATTTTCCCGCGTGCGGCGGCCGCATCTTCGGTCCCAACGCGGAAGGCGAAGCGCAACTCGCAGACGTCGTACAGGAACTGCTGATTCGCGCCGGCTTCGCTCCCCGCCTGCCGCGCGGATTCGACGGTCTGTGCTGTGGCCAGATGCTGGCGAGCAAGGGCCTGTCCGAGGAGGCTGACGCCACCGCCGCACGGCTGGAATCCGCGCTGATGGAGGCGAGCGAACATGGCAAGTACCCGGTCATCATGGACGCCAGCACCTGCAGCCTGCGCATGCAACACCATCTCGCAGGTCGGCTCACGCTGCTCGATTTCCACGAATTCGCGCACGATGCCCTCCTGCCACGACTGCGGCTAGTCAGGCAACCGGGTCCCGTCGCGCTGCACGTCAACTGCGCCGCGCGCAAGAGCGGCTCGGATGCAAAGCTGGTGAAGGTGGCCATGGCCTGCGCCGACGAAATCGTGCAGCCGGCCGGCGTCTCCTGCTGCGGCTTTGCCGGCGACCGGGGCTTCGCCGTGCCCGAACTCAACCACCATGCGCTCCGGCGGATCCACGCCGAGCTTCCCGCGGGCTGCGCGTGCGGCGTCTCCAGCAATCGCACCTGCGAAATCGGACTCACGGCGGAAACCGGCATCCCCTATCGGTCAATCGCCTATCTGCTCGAAGAATGCAGTCGTGAGGGGCACTTCCGCCCGGCGTTGCAGTCCCTGCGCGCCAGCGGCTTCGTCGCGTAGCTCGGGAGCTGAGGCTGGATTGGCAGGAAGGCCGGACATCGGCCTGAGCCTGCGTGACCGAAAGACGCTTCTCAAGCTCCCTGCATGGCGTTCCAGATGACGGCGCTCACGATGCTCCAGGCGCCATTCGGCTCGGTGACATTCTGATCGGACAGTTCGGGAACAGTGGGCTGCGACACCACACCGCTTTCATCGAAGCGGAAACTTGCGATCGGCGCCGCCTCGGTCGCTCCCGTCGAATCCATGCGACGGCACTCGACCACGGCGTACGGCGCGTCGGCCGCGCCCGGAACAAGGACGAACTCGACGCGCGACCCGCCGTGAACGATGACGATGCGGTCTGCCGTGGGGTCCTGGGCGACGCGCAGTCCGCGCAGCAGCGGTCTCCCCTCGCCGGCCTGCTCGGCCAGCTTCGCAAACGAACGGAACACGCTGCGCATCACGGAAGACGATCCCTGCGCTTCGGCTTCGGTCTTCTTCTTTGTCGCTTTCTTCATGGGGCTCTCATTTCCGGGGGCGCGCCTCCGGGATTCGACATGAGGCGATTCTCGTCCGCGCACACGAGGACGGCAATTGCATGGTGCGTCACTTCCGGGTAGGGCTCGGGCCCGGCGCGACTTCCTTTCTCGACATCACCCACCGCGCGCCCTCGCCGCGCAGCATTCACCCGCGTTTTGCCGCCTCTCCGGTCAACCCCGCCTTCGTTTCCGACGCAACGCATCGGCTCGACGGTCCTCGCGCCTGCCCGTGGATCCACGGGCACACGCACGACAGCTTCGACTACGTGGAAAACGGCACTCGCGTGCTGTGCAACCCGCGCGGCTATGCCAAGGATGGGGTCAACGAGAACCCGCTCTTCGATCCCGAACTGACGGTCGAAATCGACACGGCGCCGCCGCTACGCTGAGCGAGAACGGCGGGCGCGTTTCTTCAACGCGGGGAGTGGGCCGCATCGCCCGTCGGCAAGTCCCGGAGAACGATGCCGACGGCCGTGCGCCCTGGGGGGACGAGTTGCGGCGAACCGCGATCAGGCCGCCGCGCCGAGCTCCGCATGGAAGATCAGGCCGGCGTGCTCCCGCATCCGGTGGAACTCGATCTTCGGCGACCGCTCCTGGGTGACGGACAGTTCGCCGGGATATTCGCAGACGAACGTCGGCGCATCGACCGCGTCGTAGGCGATCCGGTGCCCGTTGCTTTCGATGAACGCCTTCAGGTCGCGCGGATCCTCCGCGGTGATCCATCGGGCGATGCGGATGCTGGAGGCCGAGATCCGCGCCTGCACACCGTACTCGTGCTCGAGCCGGTGCTTCACGACGTCGAACTGCAGCGCGCCGATGGCGCCCAGCAGCAGGGGTCCGCCGCGCTGGTGATGGAACACCTGGATGGCACCCTCCTCTCCGAGTTGCCGCAGCCCCAGCTTCAGCTGCTTCGCGCGCATCGGGTCGGCCAGCTCGACGGTCTGGAACATCTCGGGGGCGAAGAACGGCAATCCCGTGAACTGCAGGTCCTCGCCTTCGGTGAGCGAATCGCCCAGCTGCAGCGTGCCCCGGTTCGGAATGCCGATGATGTCGCCCGGATAGGCGACGTCGAGCACGTCGCGCCGTTGGGACAGGAAGGACACGACGGTCGACGGCCGGATGGTCTTGCCGTTGCGCACCACCTTGATCTGCATGCCGCGCTCGAACCGCCCTGAACACACGCGGGCGAACGCGATGCGATCGCGGTGGGCGGGGTCCATGTTCGCCTGGATCTTGAACACCACGGCGCTGAAGGCGGGCTCCTCGGGCCGGACCTCCCGCTGCACCGCGCTGCGCGCGGTGGGTGACGGCGCCAGCTCGACCAGGGCATCGAGGACTTCGCGCACGCCGAAACTGTTCACGGCGGACCCGAAGAACACGGGTGTCTGGTGGCCGGCGCGGAACTCGGCGAGATCGAACACCGACCCCGCGCCGCGGATCAGTCCCATTTCCTCTTCGGCCTGCCGGAACTCGCTTCCGAACCGCTCGGCGCACTCGGCGGCCGCCAGTTCGTGCGTCGCGCCCTCGCCTTTCGCATCGCCGTCCCGCTGGAACACGCGCATCCGGTCGCGGCGCATGTCGTAGATGCCGTGGAAGCGGGAACCCATGCCAACCGGCCAGGTGAACGGGCTCGCGGCCATGCCGAGCGCCTGTTCGATCTCGTCGATCAGTGCGAGCGGCTCGCGCACTTCGCGGTCGAACTTGTTGATGAACGTGATGATCGGAATGCGGCGTGCGCGGCAGACCTCGAGCAGTCGCCGGGTCTGGGGTTCGACGCCGTTCGCGGCGTCGATCACCATCAGCGCCGCATCGACCGCGGTGAGGACCCGATACGTGTCCTCGGAGAAGTCCTGGTGGCCCGGGGTATCCAGCAGGTTGATGACGAAGTCCCGGTACTCCATCTGCATCACCGAACTCGCAACCGAGATCCCGCGCTCCTTCTCGATCTGCATCCAGTCGGACGTTGCGTAGCGCGTCGCCTTGCGCGCCTTCACCGTACCGGCGATGTGGATCGCCCCGGTCGAAAGCAGCAGCTTTTCCGTGAGCGTGGTCTTGCCCGCGTCGGGGTGGGAAATGATGGCGAACGTGCGCCTGCGCGCAACCTCGCGTTCGATCGTCATCGTGCGGACTCGGCGGGGATGTACAGGGGCTTCACGAGCATGGGGCCATGGTGACGAATACGAAAACGGCTTCCCCGGGGCGGGTGTCCGGAACGGGGCGCGGACCTGACGGAAATTCGACGCCGGGGAGCATCGGCGCGCGGCCGAAGTGCCGGGCCGCGGCGCCGTATGTGAACGACAGTCTGGAGCGGCCCGCACTATAGCAAGGGGCACGCCGCGGACATCGGCAGCGTGGCTGACACGTTCGACACCGGGCAAGAGGTCTTTGTAACGCGGGAGAAACGTTCACCACCGGAACAACCGCAGCGGGTTCCGGCTCGGGGCTGTCGTCGTTCGCCGCGATACGGTCGAGCTTCGCACGGGCCCTTCCTGGCGGACGGCCGCCTCGTTGACTCGGTCTGTTGAACGAGGTGCTGAGCCGGCTCGGCGATCGCGCGACGCTGGAGACCTTCGACGATGCCGATCACGGGTTTCACGTCCGCAAGAGCAGCGGCTCGACCGATGCCACGGTCTTGAGCACGATCGCCGAGCGCACGGCCGATTGGATGCGCCGAGTCGTCGACGGGCAAACGCCGCAGAAGCGAAGGTCGTCGCCCTGGCCGATCACGCGCGAAAGGGACCCGCGCGACCGTTGGACGCTGCCATTTGCGCCGATAATTGCGCGCCCATGCGCCTCGGACTGCGACTCTTCCTGCCATTCGCGGCAGGCTACTTCCTGTCTTACCTGCTGCGGAACGTCAACGCGGTCATCGCCCCGGACCTCACGCGGGAACTGGGCGTTTCGGCGGCCGACCTGGGCCTGCTGACCTCCGCCTACCTGCTCGCCTTCAGCGCCTTTCAATTGCCGCTCGGCATCCTGCTCGACCGGTACGGGCCGCGCCGGGTCGAATCCGTCCTGCTGCTGATCGCGGCGGTGGGCAGCGCGTGGTTCGCGTTCGGCGGCACCCTCGGCGAACTCGCCATGGCGCGCGCGTTGATCGGCCTGGGCGTGTGCGCGTGCCTGATGGCCGCGTTCAAGGCCTTCGCCGTCTGGTACCCGGTCGAGCGACTGCCTTCCCTCAATGCGGCCGTCATGGTGGCGGGCGGACTGGGCGCGCTCGCGGCGACCACCCCGCTCGCCATGGCGGCGCCGGTGCTCGGGCGCCCCGGACTGTTCCTCCTGCTGGCGGGTCTTGCCGTGATGGCTGCGCTCGGCATCCATACGACGCCCGAGAAACCGGCTGCCGCGGCGGCTGGCACCTTGCGACAGCAGTCACGCGAACTCGGCCGGGTCCTGCGCAGCCGGGAGTTCTGGCGCTATGCGCCGATGACCGCGACGGGCCTTGGAGGTTTCGTGGCGCTGCAGGGACTGTGGGCCGTGCCCTGGCTGATGGAGGTCGGCGGCCATGCCCGGGAAACCGCAGCGTTCCACCTGCTGCTGACCACGCTGGCGATGATCTGCGGTTTCCTCGGCACGGCGCTGTTGATCGACCCGTTGCGACGGCGCGGAGTCGCTGCGGCCCGGGTGATGACGATCTGCAACGCCGTCGGCGTCGTCGCCATGTTCGGCCTGTGGTGGGGTGCCGGCAGCAGCCACGCCCTGTGGTTCGTGCTCGGCATCGCATTCGCGGTCGGCAACATCGCCTACGCCGAGATCACGCGCTGTTTCGCGCCGGCGCTCGCCGGACGGGTCAACACTGCGCTCAATCTCGCGACCTTCGTCGGTGCGTTCTCGATCCAATGGGGATACGGCGTGATGCTCGACGGATTGCGTGCGATGGGCTGGTCGGCCGTGGACGGCCACCGCGCTGCCTTCCTTACCCTGCTCGCGCTTCAGGTCGGCGGGCTCGGGTGGTTCCTCCTGAGCACGCGAAATGCGACGCCGGCGCCGGAAGGCGCGCCGAAGGGCGCTGATAGCGCATGAAGGCGAGAGCAGATCCCGCGATCTAACCGGCCGCGCCTACCCTCGACTGCCGCAGGTGTTCCGCCACCGAGACGATGCGCCGTGCATTCGTGTCCCACAGCACGCACTTGAGTGCCGCCGGGATCTCTCCGAGCGTGATGCGCCTGACGCGGGTGAAGAGGTGCTCGTACTCGGCATGGCAGGCGACGAGCCGATAGAACGGAATCCGTGCCGACAGGTGGTGCACGTGGTGATACGCGATGTTCGCCGTGAACCAGTTCAGCCACGCCGGCAGGATCAGGAAGCTGGTGCCCTCCACCGCCGCGCGGTCCTGGTCCCATCCCTCTTCCGCGCTGGCGTACGAGTGCTCGAAATTGTGCTGGACCGTGAACAGCACCATGCCGGCGCCGCCCGCCAGCGACATGCTGGCAACGGCGCAGACGACGAAGAGCACGGGACCGACGAGGACGCCAAGCACAAGCCACAGCGCGAGCAGTGCGACGTTGTTCCAGAACATGTGCCAGTACTCGGACGGGGACGTCCAGTACGGGGTCTCGAAGGACCGCGCGTGCGCGCGCAGCGAAACGCCGGGGCGCGCGATCTTCTGCCGCACCACGTGCGCGAGCAGTTCGAGACTGCCGCGCAACCAGGTCAGGCGCGGGTTCAGCAGCAGATAGACGAACCCGCCGAACGGCGCGAGCCAGACGCTGCGGGCGCTCCGATACCGCCATTGCTGCTGCCCGTTCATCGCGGCGTAGTCAGTCGCCGTGACGATATTCAGCGGGCCACGGTAGCGCGACCAGTTGCCGTTCGTGGAGTGATGAAACATGTGGTGCTTCGACCACACGTACTGCGGCATCCCGCACAGCACGCCGAACACGAACCCGAATGCCTTGTTGAGTCCGGCGGTGCGAAACAGGCTGCCGTGCCCGCACTCGTGCATCAGCACGAAGACGCGCAACAGGAAAAGACTCATCAACAGGACGAGGCCCGCGGTGAGCCAGTACGACACGGCGGCACTCGCCGCGGTGAGAACCCAAAGCGCGCCCAGCGGAAGCAGCGTAGCCGCCGACGCCCGCCATCCGCTCAGGTCGTCCGGCCTGGCGTGAGCGTGAATGATTGCGCGCTTGAGCGCCTTGATGGCAGCGATGTGGGGCACTGGTGGGCAGTCCGGCACCGCACCCCGGCGGCCGACAGCTTTTGTGATTCGGAGGGGCGCAGTATGACCGGGTTCGGCCCGGCACCATGCCGTTTGACGCTTTCGGGACGTACTTCCGGCGCGGGTTTGCACTGGCACGTCCCGGTCTTCCGTTCGGCTGGCTCAAACGGGGCGAGTCGGCTAATGTCCGGCAGCCGTGCCTTCGGTCTTTTGACATCCCATGCGTCGCTGCGTGATAGCGACGATTCCACCCATGCAGCCTGCCGCCGGAACCAGCGCCAACGCCTCCACGCAAAACGACCTGCGGCGGCGCCTGTACCGGGCCCTGGAGCCGAGCGAGCACCACGGGCCCGGGCTGTCGCGCCTGAACCTGTTCATCGTCGGTGCGATCGTCCTGTCGGTGATGTTCGCCATCGTCGAAAGCGAGCATGACCTCTACGAACAGTCGCCGGCGCTGTTCCACTGGATCGAGTTCGGGTTCAGCATCGTCTTCCTGATCGAATACGTCGCGCGTCTCTGGGTGGCCCCCGAGGACCCGCGCTACCGGGGCGGCTTCCGCGGACGCCTGCGTTACGCCCTCACTCCCGCCGCGCTCCTCGACCTGCTCGCCGTCACACCGCTGCTGCTCCACGCGGTCGGCGGCGAGGCGTACGTCGTGCGCATGCTGCGGGTGGTGCGCGTCCTCCGGCTTGCCAAACTCGGCCGCTTCACGGTGGCGACCCGCGCGCTGTCGGAGGCCATCCACGCACGGCGCTACGAATTGCTGATCAGCTTCGGCGTGGCGTTCTTCATCCTTCTGGTGACCTCGACACTGATGTACATCGTCGAGGGCCACGTGCAGCCGGAGATCTTCGGCAGCATTCCGCGGTCCATGTGGTGGGCGGTTGCCACGCTGACCACTGTCGGTTACGGCGACGCCGTCCCCGTGACCGCTCTCGGCCGCATTCTCGGCGGCGTCACGGCCGCCACCGGCATCGGCTTGATCGCCATGCCCACGGGCATCCTCGCCGCGGCGATGAGCGACGCGATCCACACGCGCCGCCACGCCGAGCACAAGGAGGCGCTGGCCGCCGGCCGGGTCGACAAGGAAACGGCCGGTCCGCCTCCAAAGTCCGAAGCGGCCGACGGCGAGCACGAAGGCTGAAGCCCGTCCGGTTCTCAGAGAAGGAGAACCATCGCGGACTCGTCGGCCTCCGCCAGCCCATGGGGGAATTCGCCTTCCCCCGCCACGCGCATGCCGAGGCGCACAAGCAGCGCGCGCGATCGATGATTGGCGCGCTTGAGCACCGCGCCCGCCGTCTTCACGCCATGCCGGTCACGCAGTTCTCCGATGGCCGCAACCGTCGCCTCGTACGCCAGGCCCCGTCCCCACCACGCGCTGCCGAACTCGTAGGCGACCAGTGCCCTGGCCTCCGGCAGCACCGTCGCCTGCACGTACCCGATGGCGGTTCCGTCGCTGCGCAGGCGCACCACCCAGTTGAGCCACAACTGCGACCCGTCAGGCGAGCGACGCGATTCGAGTTTTCGGTACCGCTCGCGCAGCGATTCGAGCGAGACCGGAGGTTCGTTCTCGAATTCGTAGATCGCCGGATCGCTCAGGACTCCGTACATCGCTTCGGCGTGGGCGGCTCCCTGCGGCTCCAGGACCAGCCTTGTGGTTTCCAGCACGCGCATCGGCGGCTCGTGAACTTGCATCGTGGCGCCTCCCGGCACTGGCTTGCGATCGTCCAGTCCGATACCGTGGTGGACATCATGCGCCCGTCGCACCGCGGATCGCTATCGCGGCCAGCCCGGCCTTCGTGCAACACTTGGACCGCAGCAGCGCGAGGAGACCCGACATCCGGTTGAAAGCACATCAAGAAGGTAGCGCAAGCGTTTGAATGACAAGAACAACCAACAGTTGAAGTAAATTCTCAGGAGCGGCCAGGCCCGCGCGGAGGAGACATGGCAGAAAACAGGCTGATGCTGGACTACATCCTCGATCACGAGGAAAAACTGCGCGACCGCGTCTACATGACGCAGCCGATCGGCAACGGGCAGGTCGTCGATTACACGTGGGGCCAGGTGGTGGACCAGTCGCGACGCATGGCGACCCATCTCCAGAGCCTCGGTTATCCGCGCGGCGCGCGCATCGCGATCCTCTCGAAGAACTGCGCGCACTTCATCATGGCCGAGATCGCCATCTGGATGGCCGGCTACACCACCGTCGCGATCTTTCCGACCGAAACGGCGGAGACGATCAACTACGTCCTCACGCACAGCGAAGCCAGCCTGCTGTTCGTCGGCAAGCTCGACACCTGGCCGCAGCAGCAGCCGGGTGTGCCGACCGGGCTGCCGTGCATTGCATTGCCGCTGGCACCGAAGACAGGGTTCGACACCTGGGATGCGATCACGGCGCGGACTCCACCGCTCGCCGGCCGACCGACACGGGACAAGGACGAGCTGGCGATGCTGATCTACACGTCGGGTTCCACCGGCACGCCGAAGGGCGTGATGATCACGATGGAAGCCTTCTCCCGCGCCGGCGAGGGCGTCACGGCCGAGCTCGAACGCCGCCTCGGCGGAGCCGACAACAGGATGCTGTCGTACCTGCCGCTGGCGCACAGCTTCGAACGGTCCTGGGCCGAGGGCTTGTCGCTCGTCTCGGGCCGCATCCATGTTTTCTTCGCGGAGTCGCTCGACACGTTCCTGCAGGACCTGCAGCGCACCCGGCCGACGCTGTTCATCTCGGTGCCGAGGCTGTGGCTGAAGTTCCAGCAGGGCGTGTTCGCGAAGATGCCGCCGGCGAAGCTCGATCGACTGCTGCGCATCCCGGTCCTCGGCAAGGTGGTGGCGAAGAAGATCCGCAAGGGCCTGGGGCTCGACCAGGTGAAGCTCGCCGGCAGCGGCTCGGCGCCGATTCCGCCGGACCTCATCGCGTGGTACCGCAAGATCGGCCTGCCGCTGTACGAGGGCTACGGCATGACCGAGGACAGCTCCTATTCGCACCTGTCCAACGAGCAGCACAACGCACCGGGCTATGTCGGCGTGCCGCTGCCGGGCGTGGAAGTGAAGCTGAGCGCCGAGGGCGAGGTCCTCATCAAGTCGCCAGGCCAGTGCATCGGCTACTACAAGCAGCCGGAGCTCACCGCTGAATCCTTCACGGAAGACGGCTTCTTCCGCACCGGCGACCTGGGAGAACGCACTCCGGGGGGGCTGCTCAAGCTGACGGGCCGCGCGAAGGAACTGTTCAAGACGGCCAAGGGCAAGTACGTGGCGCCGGCGCCCATCGAGAACCTGATCAACGCCCACCCGATGGTCGAACTGTCGCTCGTGTCCGGCGTCGGCCAGCCGGCCGCGTATGCGATGGTGATCCTCGCCGAGCACATCCGTCCGCGCATGGGCGAGGACGAGATCCGCGAGCAGGTCGAGAAGGAGATGCACGCGCTGCTGAAGGACATCAACGCGGCGGTCGCCGACCACGAGCAGCTGCACATGATCGTCGTCAAGCGGGAACCGTGGTCGGTCGAGAACGGCTTCCTCACGCCGACGATGAAGGTGCGGCGCGGCCGGATCGAGAAGTCGATGGAGGCGCACGTCGACGGCTGGTACGCGACCGGCCGTCGCGTCCACTGGCACTAGGACGACGGGCCCAGGCGCGATGGATCGTCTCCCCCTCCCCGCGCGCCACGGCGGCGACCACGTGGCCGATGTCCTGCAGGCCAACGGCGTGCGCTTCGTCTTCACGCTCGTCGGCGGGCACATCTCGCCGATCCTGGCCGCCTCGAAGGCGCGCGGCATCCGCATCGTCGACACGCGGCACGAAGCCACCGCCGTGTTCGCCGCCGATGCGGTCGCCCGCCTGACGGGCAGGCCCGGCGTCGCCGCGGTGACGGCGGGGCCGGGGCTGACGAACACGATCACCGCGCTGAAGAACGCACAACTCGCGCAGAGCCCCGTGCTGCTGATCGGCGGGGCCGCGCCGACGGCCTTGCAGGGCCGCGGCGCGCTGCAGGACATCGATCAGCGCGCGCTGATCGCGCCACACGTGAAGCATCTGGCCCGCGTGCGGAAGGTGCGCGACCTCGGCCCGGCCATCGAGGAAGGCCTGCGCCAGGCCATGACGGGTGTGCCCGGCCCGGTCTTCGTCGAGTGCCCGGTCGACCTCCTCTATGACGAGGCACTCATCCGCCAGTGGTACGCCGATGCCGCGGGCAAGGGAAGCACGCTCGGCGACCGTGCGCTGCGCTGGTACCTCAACCGGCACGCGCGAAGGATGTTCGAAAACGCTGCGCAGGTTTCCGAGCCGCGCGCGCTTGAAGTCGATGTGCCGAGGGCGGACGACGGCGCGGTCGCACGCGCGGCCGAGGCGCTCAGCCGTGCCGAGCGCCCGCTGCTGGTGATCGGCAGCCAGGCCGTGCTGCTCGCCGAGCAGGCCGCGGCGATCGCTGAGGCCGTCACGCGTCTCGGCATTCCCGTGTACCTCTCCGGCATGGCGCGCGGGCTGCTCGGTCCGCGTCACCCGCTGCAGATGCGGCATGCACGGCGCAACGCGCTGCGTGAGGCCGACTGCGTGCTGCTCGCCGGCGTGCCGTGCGACTTCCGGCTCGACTACGGCAAGCACGTCCGGCGCTCGGCCACGCTGATCGCGGCGAACCGGAGCGCCGCCGATGCGCGCATGAACCGCCGGCCGACCATCGCCGCCATCGGCGACGGCGGCCGGACGCTGATGGCGCTTGCGCAGGGAGTCGGCGATCGTGCGGCACGCTCGGACTGGATCGCGACGCTGCGTGCGCGCGACGATGCGCGCGAACGCGAGATCGATGCGCAGGCCGCGTCGCCTGGGGAATATGTGAACCCGATCGCGTTCTTCCGCGAACTCGACCGCTCGGCAGGCGACGCCGCGGTCTTCGTCGCCGACGGCGGCGACTTCGTCGCGACGGCGTCGTACATCCTTCGCCCGCGAGGCCCGCTGTCCTGGCTCGACCCCGGGGCCTTCGGGACCCTCGGCGTCGGCGCCGGCTTCGCCCTCGGTGCGCGGCTGGTTCGGCCGGGCGACGAGGTCTGGCTGATCTGGGGCGACGGCGCGAGCGGCTACGGACTGGTCGAGTTCGACACCTTCGTGCGGCACGGCGTGCCGGTGATCGCGGTGGTCGGCAACGATGCGAGCTGGGCGCAGATCGCGCGCGAGCAGGTCAAGATGCTGAACGACGACGTCGGCACCGTTCTGGCGCGCAGCGCGTATCACGCGGTGATCGAGGGCTTCGGCGGCGTCGGGATCGAGGTGAAGACGATGGCGGAGGTTGCGCCGGCGCTGCAGAAGGCGCGCGAGATCGCGCGGGCGGGTCGGCCGGTGCTGGTCAATGTGTGGCTCGACCGGACGGAATTCCGCGAGGGGTCGATCTCGATGTGATCGCCGGCCGCGGTTCGAACACGGCTGCGTGACCGTCTACCGAAAAGGGAAAGGCGCCTTACGGCGCCCTCCCATCTTCAAATTACCCGGTCGACCGGAGAACGCATGTTCCCGGTCGACCCTCGCTCGTCACTCCAGCAGATTCGCGCAGTGACCCGGCTGGCTCGGCGTCGCCGCGATGCTTCCGTTGACAGGAATGCACTGGCTCGGCGGCAGCGCCACGTTGTTCTCCACGTGCTGGACCATCAGGTCGAACGCCTGCTGAGCGTGCGGCTGGATCAGCTTGAGTTTCGGGAACAGCAACGTGTAGCCCTCGATATGGTTGCCGTTCTGCACCTCGTACAGGCGGTACTGCGCGTTGCGCTTGTCGTTATTGCCCTTGCGCGATGCATTGACCACGTCCTCGTAAGCGCGTGCATGGTTCTTGATCGGCAGCAGCGCGTCCATCGTTCCGGCGACCGTCACCAGGGGCTTCTTGATCTTGCCGGTTGTCTGCACGGCGGCGAGATCGGAATACACGCCCGGCACCGACTTGCGCTGGGCATAGTCGTAGTTGCCAAGCCCTGCCGAATACGTCGGATACGAAAGATCGAAGCGCTTCTGCCACTGGCACATCGTGACTTCCCAGAACTGCGCGTTGTAGCTGCCCCAGAGGGAAGTAACGGCGCCCGTCGTCGGGTTCCGTATCACGATGTCCTCGGGATAGCCGGCGGCACGAATGGCCACGGCCTCGGGACTGTTCCGGTCATAGTCAGAGGCAACGTATCCCGGAAAATTCTTCAGTGCGACGGGCAGTTCGGTAAGCAGGTTGGCGGCATTCGGATTGATCGAGGTGCCTTCCCAGTCGACGCCGCCGTCGAAAAGATCTGGCCCTTCTTCGATCGCGCGCCGAACCTGGTAGCCACCGTTCGACGTTCCGACCGCATAGGTCCTGCGTGCCGGCTTCCCGTAGGCCGCCCTCACGGATCTCTGTGCAAGGCTCGCCGTCTGAAGCATGTAGTACGTCCACTGCGTGAAAGGCTTGTCGGCGTTGTTGTCGTAGAAATGCACGAACGTCGTCGAAGACGGATTCAGTCGACAGCCGAGCGGGTCACTCGAACTGCTCAGAAAGAAATTGAGCACGCCCTTGTTCTGCGAGGCATAGGCGTAGCCCTTGGGCAGGACGTAGTTGCTCCAGGCCCAGTCACCGTTGAACTCGCTGCGCGTCCCCGACGCGCCGGCAACGACGAGTTTGCCGTTCCAATCCGCGGGGAAACGCAAAAGGAAGCGCGCCTGGCCCGTCGGGTCGTCGGCAATCCAGCCGGAAACCTGGATGCCCGGAACCGGGTCGCTCGTGGGAGTCGGGCCGATGGAAATGACGCCCGGATCCGTCGTCGACGTGATGCCGAACGCTGGCACGGCCGTTCCATCGGGGTATGTGATGCTGTTGTTCAAGGGCGTCACCGGAGGAGTCAGCGGGTTGGTGGCCCGCAGATCCGGCAAATCGAGGCAGACCACGCCTTTGGCCTTGTCCATCAAGAACCGCTCGATATCGGGGCAACTCAACGCTGCCTGACTCGCCCCCGACCAGCAAAGCGCCAGCAACGAAACGCTCAATGCACCTGCACCTTGTCTCATCAATTTCCTCTCGTGATCTCGCGGCGTATCAAGTACCGCCGTCTGTTTGTGGAACTGGTGTTCCGCACGCTGGCCCACCGGAAGGTTTGCAGAAGCGGCGGCGCAAGGCGCGGAGGCACACCTTAGCCGCGACCGGCGGTGGAAGCAACGAAGTTCGGTGGTACCCGTTGCCCGGTCCGGGCGGCATACTCCGACTGCGTTCACGGTGCAGTGCCTGAACCCGGATTTCGCATCCACCAGCGAGGACGTTTCCTGCTGGCGATTACGTCTTTCGCCGGACCCCAACCCTTACATCACGGAGTGAGCATGTCCAAGACCATGACGTTCGCACTGGCAGCACTCGCAGCGGGCCTCGCCGGCTGCGCTGCATCGCCTTCCGCCCCGCCGACCGGCCCGATGTCGTTCTTCGTGACGAGTTCCGGCCTCGGCAAGGGCGGCGAGCTCGGCGGGCTTCAGGGCGCCGACAGCCACTGCCAGAAGCTCGCGCAGGCGGCGGGCGCAGGCAACCGCACCTGGCGCGCTTACCTCAGCACGCAGGGCACCTCGTTCACTGACCCGACCGTCGTGAACGCGCGCGATCGCATCGGAAGCGGGCCGTGGTTCAACGCCAAGGGCGTGCAGGTCGCGGGCAATATCGAGGAACTGCACTCGGCGAAGAACAACATCACGAAGGAAACCGCGTTGACCGAGAAGGGTGAAACCGTGGCCGGAAGCGGCGACAAACCCAATCGGCACGACATGCTGACGGGCTCCCGGCCCGATGGCACGGCCTTTCCGCCGTCGAAGCCGTTCCAGGACATGACGTGCGGCAACTGGACGAAGAGCGGCAAGGAAGGCTCGGCGATGACGGGTCACCACGACAAGCGCGGCCCGGTGCCGTATGGCTGGGGCATCTCGTGGAACTCGGCACATCCCACGGTGGGTTGCGATCCGGAAAGCGTGCGCAGCACCGGCGGGGACGCCCTCTTCTACTGCTTCGCCGAGAAGTAGCGAGCGGAGGAAGCACGACACGCAGGCGCCGAACTCAAGGCAGGCGAAGAGTTCCTGCGCCTGCGGGTCGCAGCGTCAGGTGGCCCGCACCATCTGCACGATCCTGTTGACGTCCACCGTGCGGGCCTGCTGCTCGATCTGCGGCGCGTACTGCGCCTGCAGGCTCCTGGCCTCGCTGAGCATCGAAGCGTAAGCGTCCTTGAGCATCTGGGTGGACATGGTGCGACCGCCCGCGTAGTAGTGCCGGGCCACCTGCCCGAGCGCATAGGTCGTCGCGAACGAGAACGCCACGCCCGTCGCGCCGCGCGCCAGGCCACCCGCCATTCGGCCCGCGACCTTGCCGAGCAGGCCGCCGAGCACCTTGCGGCCGATGTCCTCGAGGTACTGCCCGGTCAGTCCCACGCCCATCGTGGCCAGCAGGTCCTTGATGTGACCGCGGTCGAGGTCGTATCCGTGCGCCTTGCCGATCCGATAGACCATCTTCATCTGCAGCGGAATGATGGCCATGCTCGCCATCGACTGCGGCAGCAACTCGAGAGCCCCGTTCAGGATCGAGTAATTGAGGATCGTCTTGTCGAGTTCGGCGTCGCTGCGGTCCGCAACGCTGGCGACCACGGGTCCCGCGCCCGCTGCGACGGTTGGGACAGGTGCAACCGGGACCGCAGCCGGCTTGCCTAGGATGTCCTCCAGCGGCATGGTGGCCAGCGCATCGGCGGTGGCCGCCGGTTCGGCGATCTGCGGCTGCGTGAGGCCGAGCGCCTGGCCCAGTTCGGCCAGAAAGCGCGTCTCGGCCTCGTTGCGCAGGCCATCGGCGTCGCAGACGCCCACCGCCAGTTCGAACGCGAGCTGCCTGAGCTCCGGCGAGGACAACGCCACGGCGGCGCTCGTGACGGTGGCGCGCTTGAGCAGCACGTCCTGATACAGCGCCGCCATGCTGATCTGCGCGCTGTCCAGCGACTCGGCCACGCGCTTCACCTCCGCGCGCTCCGCATCGCCCTTGGTGCCGTCGGCGAAGGCGGCCAGCAGGGCGATGGTCAGCAGGGCATTCTGGTCGGCGGTGTTCATGGGCAGTTTCCTGGGGATGGACGGAGCGATGAAGATGGCGACGATGCCGTGGCGAACAATCCGGGAAATCCCTTCGCGTGTCGATCGCTGCCTCGGCTCACGGCCGTGCCCGGAGGATCGACGAGGCCCGACCAAGGCCGCGCCGATGCCACAGCGGCCGCTCCGGAAAGAGGCGTTGAAGGCCATCGACTTCGCGCTCCTTCAACAACGCCGTGACGAAGTCCACGAAGAGGCGGACGCGCGGCGTACGCCGCTGGCTGGGCCGGTAAAGCAGGTTGACCGGCGGTCCGCCCTGAACGTCCCAATCCTGCAGCACGGGCACGAGTCGGCCGGCGGCGACGTGTTCCCGCGTGGTCAGTTCCGTGAACCGGCCCACGCCCTCTCCGGTCAGCACCGCGTGCAGCAGTACCTCCCGGCCGTTGGTGCAGAGCCAGCCGTTGACGGGCACCGAAACCTTCTCGTCGCCGCGCGCGAAGTCCCAAAGGTCGATCAGGATGCCTGCCGGATTGCGCATCACGAGGCAGACGTGTTCCTTGAGCTCCGCCGGGTGCATGGGAACGCCGTGCGCGTGCCAGTACTCGGGCGAGGCCGCAATGAAGGCCTTCGAGTGCCCGAGCCGGCGATGCACGAGATCCTGCGACTCCGGCCAGCCATGCAGCAGGAAGACGTCCACCGACTCGGCATCGGCATCCGTCACGCGATTGATGACCCGCAGGTCGACCTGGATCTCCGGATAGAGTCGATGAAATTCCGGCAGCGCGGGGAGGACGAGGTGATGCGCGAGCTGTGCGTGCAGGCCGATCACCAGCGTCCCGCTCGGCCGGTGCGTCGACCGGCTGACGGCTTCGTCCATCATCGCAAGTTCGGCGAGCAAGGGGCGGCACAACTCCAGATACCCTTCGCCGCTCGCGGTCAGCCGAAGGCCCCGGGGCGACCGGGAAAACAGCTTCACACCCAGTTCGCGCTCGAGCGATGTCACGAGCTTGTGCACCGCGGGAACACTCACCTGCATCGTCCGTGCGGCGGCGGTCAGGCTTCCAGCTTCCGCTGCCGCAACGAAGTAGTTGCAGCGCCCGAAACTTGTCCACGCGTCCTCCCTCGAGCTTAACCGAAAGTTAACACTGAACTTGCCGCCGCGGCGTATTCCACCGCATGGGTGTTCCCTCCTAGAGTGCAGTCAAGACCAGACATCGGAGGCACCATGCTCAGGACACTGTTCAATGCGGCCCTGGCGCTCGCACTGGGATTCGCCGTGCAGCCGGCCATCGCGCAGGCGGGGAGCAAAGCCGTTCGGCTGGTGGTGCCGACACCACCCGGAGGAGCCTCCGACACAGCGGCGCGCACTCTCGCACCTGCGCTGGCCAAGGGGCTCGGGCAGCCCGTCATCGTCGAGAACCGGCCCGGGGCCGGCGGCGCCCTTGCCGCGCAGGCCGTCATGACCGCCGCGCCGGATGGCCAGACGCTGCTTTGGGGTCTGGCGTCCATGGCGGGGATCCCGGCCCTTCAGAAGACGCCGCCCTTCAAGTCAATGACCGAACTCGTGCCGGTCGCCATGGTGGGCAGGTTCGCGTTCGCGCTGTTCGTGCATCCCGACGTCCCGGCCCGCACGGTCGCGGAATTGGTCACGTATGGCCGGGCCAACCCGGACAAGCTCAACTACGCGACCGGCACGCTCGGCGAATACATGGCCATGGTCCAGTTGCTGGCGGCCACGGGCATCAGCAGCCTGCGCGTGCCGTACAAGGGAGGCGTGCAGTTGATGCCCGATCTCATGACCGGTCGGATACAACTCAACATCGGTCCTGTCTCCAGCGGGCTGCAGCACGTCAAGGATGGCAAGTTGCGCATGCTTGCCGTGCTCCTTCCCAGCCGCATCGGCATCGCTCCCGACGTTCCGACGCTTGCCGAGTCAGGCGTGCCGATCTCCGGCCTCCCGACCTGGCAAGCCATCTTCGCGCCGCCAGGCACGCCGCCGGTCGTTGCCGAGCGGGTCAACCGCGAGGTCGCGCGCGCGCTCGCCGACCCCGAGCTTCGTGGAAAGCTCGAGCAGCAGGCACTGCAGGTCCAGAGTGGGACTCGAGAGGATCTGGCGAAGGTCGTGGCCCAGGATGAGGAAGTCTGGCGCGTGTTCGTGCGCGAGAACAACGTGCCGCGAGAGTGATCCGGTCCAGCGCACCCCACGAATGGCGCCCTGCGGCAACAGGAACCTGGTCGATCGAAGAACGGCTTCAGGGCTTTCGCCACCTCCGCTGACAAGGGACGGCGTCCGAAGCGATTCCGGGCCGCGGACCCGATGCCGCAACGTGGCCTTACTCCCGCCTGACGATATCGACCGAGATCTCCACCGCCGGAATCGTTCCTCGGTTCTCGAGCCAGTGCGTGGTGTTCCTGTCCTCGGGCCAGCCCACGCCCGGACCATAGTCGGTCGCGACGCCATTTCTATGGTCCGTGATGGTTCCCTGCAGGATGTAGACGGTGCCCGGTCTGTCCTTGTGGTCGTGAACCGGGCCGAACACGCCGCCGGGCTCGATGGTCACCATCCGCATTCGAAGCTGGCGGCCTTCCATGCCGTCGATCTCGGGGCCAAGATCAACCGTTGAAAGCAATTTCACCGTGACGCCTTTCGTCGCGGGTGCCGCCTGTTGTTCGCTCACTGTGTTCTCCTCTCGTTACCGGGCCGCATCGGGAATGCTGTCTTCCGTTTGATTCTGCGCCGTTCAGGCGGCCCATTCATCGGTGCGATTACCTACCGCGGCCAGTGCGGCGATGCCGCCGCCCTCAGTGACAGTCGGTAGCCGGCAAGCGCGTTCAAGGATGGCAGGACGCTGGTCGTCGCCTGCCCCGACCGCGGGACACCGGGTGCCCTTGGCGGGTCGTACGAAGTGATCAATCGCCGCCAGTTCTTCCTCGCTCGTTGACTCACTCGCTGGACCGGTCTATAAAAATTCACGCCGTCATGTCACGGCTCCTCAAGGGGGAGGCTTTCCCATGGATGCGCCAACCCGGATCTCCCCGCCGTCCCTCACCCTGCGGGAGATCCGCGCCCGTGCCGTGATCCTCCCGCTGCGGCGGCCAATCGTCGCGCGGATCGCCACGATCCGGGAGTGGCCGGTCGTGCTGATCGACCTCGTCACCGAGGAAGGCGTGGTCGGCCGGAGCTACCTCGAGCCGTACGCGCCGCACGCCATGAAGTATCTCGTGGCGATGTTGCGGGACATGGAAACGCTGCTGCGTGGCCGGCCCGTCCATCCCATCGAACTCTTCGGCGCCGCCCGCAAGTCGCTCCACTTCGTGGGCTATGCGGGCCTTTCGATGATTGCGGCATCCGGACTCGACATGGCGGCATGGGACGCTGCTCGCCCGCGCAGCCGGCATGCCGTTGTGCGTCCTGCTCGGTGGGTCGGTGGGTCCGGTCGCGGCCTACAACAGCAACGGGCTGTGGCTGCAGTCCCCGGCCGTACTGGGCGACGAGGCGCTCGCGCTGTGCGACGAAGGGGGATTTGCGGGCCTGAAGCTGCGACTGGGGCGCGACGATCCGCGCGAGGACATCGCCGCGATCGAGGTCATTCGCAAGGCGGTCGGGCCGCGCTGCGAGTTGATGGCGGACTACAACCAGGGCCTCAATCGCGCGGACGCGCTCCGGCGCTGCCGCATGGTCGACGACATGGGACTGGCCTGGATCGAGGAGCCGATCGTCTATGACGACATCGACGGGTGTGCGCAACTGGCGGCCGAGTTGCGAACACCGGTGCAGATCGGCGAGAACTTCTATGGGCCGCGCGACCTGTACGACGCGGTGTCGCGCAAGGCCTGCGATCTCGTCATGCCGGACTTCATGCGCATCGGCGGAGTCACAGGCTGGTGCCGCGCCGCGGCCATTGCCGGTGCCGCCGGCGTTCCGGTGTCGACGCACCTGTATCCGGAAGTCGCCGCCCACATGATGCGTGTCACCGAAACCGCGCACTGGCTCGAATGGCAGGACTGGCTCAACCCGCTGCTCGCCGCGCCCTACCCGGTGCGCGCCGGCCGTGTCGAGATTCCGGATACTCCAGGGGTCGGGCTGGAATGGGACGAGGCTGCGGTCGCCGCGCACCTTGTCCCGCTGTGAGCGGAGCAACTCGCCGACGCCTTAGCCCCGTTCCTTGAGGACCTCGCGCGCGATGACGAGTTGCTGGATCTGCGACGTGCCCTCGTACAGGCGAAAGAGACGGACGTCGCGGTAGAAGCGCTCGATCCCGTAGTCGGCGATGTACCCTGCCCCGCCGAACACCTGCACGGCGCGATCGGCGACGCGGCCGACCATCTCGGAGGCGAAGTACTTGGCCATCGCCGCCTCCTTGGTCACGCCGTGGCCGGCGTCCCGCTTGCGCGCTCCTTCCAGGACGAGCGCGCGGGCGGCATGCCGTTCCGTCTCGCTGTCGGCGATCATCGCCTGGACCAGCTGGAAATCCGCGATGGGCTTGCCGAACTGCCGCCGCTCGAGCGCGTAGCGCCGCATCTCGTCAACCAGACGCTCCGCCGTGCCCACGCACACCGCGGCGATATGCAGGCGCCCGCGGTCGATCACCTTCATCGCCGTGCGAAAGCCGCGGCCTTCGACGCCGCCGATCACCGTAGCCGCCGGGATCTCGCAGTTCTCGAAAACGACGTCGCAGATATGCGCGCCGCGCTGCCCCATCTTTCGTTCCGGCCGGCCGATCTTCAGGCCCGGCGCGGTCGCCTCGACGATGAACGCCGTGATGCCGTCCGCGGGCTTTGCCGTATCGGCGGTGCGGGCCATCACCGTGAAGACGTCCGCACGATCGGCGTTGGTGATGTAGCGCTTGGTGCCGTCGAGCACGTAGATGTCGCCCTGTCGGCGCGCGCGCGTGCGCAGCGAAGCCGCGTCGGACCCGGCCTCCGGCTCCGTCAGGCAGAACGAGGAGATCAACTCGCCACTTGCCAGCCGCGGCAGGTACTCGCGCTTCTGCGCCTCGGTGCCGTCCATCACGATGCCCTGGCTGCCGATCCCCACCGTGCTGCCGAACACCGAACGGAACGCCGGCGAGGTGCGGCCGAATTCCATCGCGACGCGGGCCTCGTCCTCCATGCCGAGCCCGAGGCCGCCGTACTCCTCCGGGATCGACAGGCCGAACAGGCCGAGCGCCTTCATGTCGTCGACCACGTCGGTCGGAACCGCATCGGACTCGTCGACCTCGGCTTCGAGCGGGATCAGCCGCTTGTCGACGAAGCGGCGGACGGCGTCCAGCAGTTCGTCGATCACTTCACTCGCCATGACGTGCGCTTCCCGCTCAACGGCCCAGTGCCGCGACGATCGCCGGCGGCGCCTGCACGAGCTCGATCAGCACGCCCTCGCCGCCGATCGGAAACTGATCGCTGCCCTTCGGATGCACGAAGCAGATGTCGTGACCCGCGGCGCCCTTGCGGATGCCGCCCGGGGCGAAGCGCAGGCCCTGCTCCTCGAGCCAGCGCACCGCCACCGGGAGGTCATCGACCCACAGGCCGATGTGGTTCAGCGGGGTAGCGTGCACGGCGGGCTTCTTCTCGGGGTCGAGCGGCTGCATGAGGTCCACCTCCACCGCATGCGGACCCTCGCCGAGCGCGCAGATGTCTTCGTCGACGTTCTCCCGTTCGCTGACGAAGGTGCTCTTGACGGTCAGGCCGAAGAGGTCGACCCACAGCGCCTTCAGGCGCTGCTTGTCGGGCCCGCCGATGGCGACCTGCTGGATGCCGAGGATCCTGAACGGCCGCTTGACGTCACTCCCCACATTCATCACTCGAACCTCAGGATCGGCTGGTCAACCGCGACGCTTTCGCCCCGATTGGCCAGCAACTCGCTCACGGTGACGTCCTGCGTCGCGAGCAGGACGTTCTCCATCTTCATCGCCTCGATGACCGCCAGCCGCTCCCCGGCCAGCACCTTCTGCCCCGGCTGCACGGCGACGTCGACCAGCATGCCCGGCATCGGCGAGAGCAGGAACTTGCTCATGTCGGCCGGCGCCTTGAACTGCATCAGGCGCAGCAGTTCGGCCGCATGCGCCGTGAGCACCATCACCTCGACGCTACGCCCGTTGTGCGACACGCGTGTCCACATGCCGTCCCGCTCGATCTGCGCCGTGAACGGCCGTCCGTTGCAGCTGCCGCCGGAGCGGATGCCGCCGAAGGCCCAGTCCTGCGCGATCGCGTAGGTCCGGCCACGCAGCTCGACCGTGATCGCGCCATCGGAACGGATGCGCACGGGCACGTAGTCGTGCATGCCGGCCTCGCCCTTGGCGATCGCCACGAACTCCTCGCCGATCTTCATCTCGTAGCCGGGCAGCTGTCCCGTGATGCGCGAGGCGCGGTCCCGATATCGCCGGTAGGTCGCCGCCGCCAGCGCGATCAGGAAGTCCGGGTCGTCGTGGGGCACGTCCTGCGCGCGGAAGCCGTGCGCGTAGTGCTCGGCGATGAAGCCCGTGTTGAAATCGCCGGCGACGAACTTCGGGTGCGCCAGCAGCGCGGCCTGGAAGGGAATGTTGCTCGACACCCCGCGGATGACGAAGCCGTTGAGTGCCTCGCGCATGCGGGCGATGGCTTCGGTGCGGTTGCGGCCGTGCACGATGAGCTTGGCGATCATCGAGTCGTAATACATCGGGATCTCGCCGCCCTCGTACACGCCCGTGTCGACGCGCACGCCACCATCGGCGGGCATCGGCTGTGCCGCTTCCATCGTGGTCGCCGGCGGCAGGTAGCGCACGAGGCGCCCGGTCGACGGCATGAAGTTGCGGAACGGGTCCTCGGCGTTGATCCGGCACTCCATCGCCCAGCCGTCGCGCTTCACGTCGGCCTGGCCGAAGGGCAGCTTCTCGCCGGCCGCCACGCGGATCATCAGCTCCACCAGGTCGAGCCCGGTGATGCACTCGGTGACCGGGTGCTCGACCTGCAGCCGGGTGTTCATCTCGAGGAAGTAGAAGCTCTGGTCGTTGCCGACCACGAACTCGACCGTGCCCGCGCTCTGGTACTTCACCGCCTTGGCGAGCGCCACGGCCTGCTCGCCCATCGCCTTGCGCGTCGCGTCGCTGATGAAGGGCGACGGCGCCTCCTCGATCACCTTCTGGTGGCGGCGCTGGAGGCTGCACTCGCGCTCGTTGAGGTAGACGACGTTGCCGTAGGCGTCGCCGAGCACCTGGATCTCGATGTGGCGCGGCTCCTCGACGAACTTCTCGATGAAGACCCGGTCGTCACCGAAGCTCGCCTTCGCCTCGTTGCGGCAGGCGCTGAAGCCTTCGAACGCTTCCTTGTCGTTCCACGCCACCCGCAGGCCCTTGCCGCCGCCGCCCGCGCTGGCCTTGATCATCACCGGGTAGCCGATGTCCTTCGCGATCTTCACGGCCTGCTCGGGCGTGTCGATGGCATCGTTCCATCCGGGAATCGTGTTGACCTGCGCTTCGCGCGCCAGCTTCTTGGAGGCGATCTTGTCGCCCATCGCCGCGATGCTGTAGTGCTTGGGGCCGATGAAGACCAGGCCCTCCTCCTCGACGCGCCGCGCGAACCCCTGGTTCTCCGAGAGAAAGCCGTAGCCGGGGTGGATGGCCTCGGCGCCGGTGCTCTTCGCGGCGGCCAGGATCTTGTCCGCGACGAGGTAGCTCTCGCGGCTCGGTGCCGGTCCGAGCAGCACCGACTCGTCGGCCAGTTCGACGTGCCGGGCATCGCGGTCGGCTTCGGAGTACACGGCGACCGTCTTGATGCCCAGCTTCTTCGCCGTCTTGATGATGCGACATGCGATCTCGCCGCGGTTGGCGATCAGGATCTTCTTGAACATTCTTCCCCCTCGGTTGCCCGCGACGGCCTCGGTCCCGGGCTGTGAATCGAGCCGCTTCCCCGCGCGGCTGCTGGCAGTGCCCCGCGTCCCTTCGGGCGCGGCCACCGGACGGCGCTTCCCGACGCCGTTCACAGCGGAATGTTCCCGTGCTTGCGCCACGGGTTCTCGATCTTCTTGTCCTTCAGCATGGCCAGCGAGCGGCAGATCCGGCGGCGCGTCTCGTGCGGCTGGATCACGTCGTCGATGTAGCCGCGCGCGCCGGCGACGAACGGATTGGCGAAGCGCTCCTTGTATTCGGCCTCGCGCGCCGCCAGCTTGGCCGGGTCGCCCTTGTCTTCGCGGAAGATGATCTCCACCGCGCCCTTGGCGCCCATGACGGCGATCTCCGCGTTGGGCCAGGCGAGGTTGACGTCGCCGCGCAGGTGCTTGGAGCTCATGACGTCGTAGGCGCCGCCGTAGGCCTTGCGCGTGATCACCGTGATCTTCGGCACGGTGCACTCGGCGTAGGCGTAGAGCAGCTTGGCGCCGTGCTTGATGATGCCGCCATGCTCCTGCGCCGTGCCTGGCATGAAGCCCGGCACGTCGACGAAGGTGAGCACCGGGATGTTGAACGCGTCGCAGAAACGAACGAAGCGCGCCGCCTTGATGCTGCTCTTGATGTCGAGGCAGCCGGCCATCACCATCGGATTGTTCGCGACGATCCCCACCGCGGCGCCCTCCATGCGAGCGAAGCCGGTCACGATGTTCTTCGCGTTGTCGGGCTGCAGTTCGAAGAAGTCGCCGTCGTCGACGACCTTGTGGATCAGTTCCTTGATGTCGTACGGCTTGTTCGGGTTGTCCGGCACCAGCGTGTCGAGGCTCATGTCGAGACGGTCGCGGTGGTCGCCCCCGAGCCGGACCGGCGGCTTCTCCCGGTTGTTGAGCGGCAGGTAGTTGAAGAAGCGGCGGAGCATCAGGATCGCCTCGACGTCGTTCTCGAACGCGAGGTCGGCCACGCCGCTCTTGGTGCTGTGCGCGATGGCGCCGCCGAGGTCCTCGGCCGTCACCTCCTCGTGCGTCACGGTTTTCACCACCTCCGGGCCCGTGACGAACATGTAGGAGCTGTCCTTCACCATGAAGATGAAGTCGGTCATCGCCGGCGAGTACACCGCGCCACCGGCGCACGGGCCCATGATCAGGCTGATCTGCGGGATCACGCCCGAGGCCATCACGTTGCGCTGGAAGACTTCCGCATAGCCGCCCAGCGAGGCGACGCCCTCCTGGATCCGTGCGCCGCCGGAGTCGTTCAGCCCGATCACGGGGGCGCCCACCTTCATCGCCTGGTCCATCACCTTGCAGATCTTCTCGGCGTGGGCCTCGGACAGCGCGCCGCCGAACACCGTGAAGTCCTGGCTGAACACGAACACGAGGCGCCCGTTGATCATCCCGTAGCCGGTGACCACGCCGTCGCCCGGAATCTTGTTGTCGCCCATGCCGAACTCCGCGCAGCGGTGCTCGACGAACATGTCCCATTCCTCGAACGAACCTTCGTCGAGCAGGAGCGCCAGGCGCTCGCGCGCGGTCAGCTTCCCCTTGGCGTGCTGGCCCGCGACGCGCTTGGCGCCGCCGCCCTGCCGTGCCGCTTCGCGCTTCGCCTCGAGCGCTTCGATGATGTCGAGCATGGTCGGTGTCTCCTCCGGAAACGTGTGATCGGTGTCAGCGCGCCAGGTCGAGCAGCCGTCGCGCGGCCACCGAGGCGGCCATGCGGCCGCCCCTGACGTCGTCGGAATAACGGGCGAGCGCTTCCCGCACGGCCGAATGCCCGCGGAAACGCTGCTTCAGTCCGGCCTCGATGAGTTGCCACATCCAGGCCTCGTCCTGCGCGTGGCGGCGCTGCTCGAACCGGCCGCCGGCCTTCTGCTTCTCGATAAAGCGCGTAACCGCCTCCCAGAACTCCGCGAGGCCGGTGGCCTGCAATGCCGAGAGCTGCAGCACCTGCGCGGCCGCGTGCGCGTGGGGCCCGAACCACCGCAGCGCGCTCGTGATCTGCGCACGCGCCCGCGTGGCGGCCGCCTCGTCGATGTCCGCCTTGTTGATGACGACGATGTCCGCAAGCTCCATCACGCCCTTCTTGATGGCCTGCAGGTCGTCGCCGGCGTTGGGCAACTGCATCAGCACGAAGACGTCGGTCATGCCGGCCACCGCGGTCTCGCTCTGGCCCACGCCCACGGTCTCGACGATCACGACGTCGTGCCCCGCGGCTTCGCAGACCCGCAGCGCCTCGCGCGTCTTCTCGGCCACGCCGCCCAGCGTGCCGGACGCCGGGCTCGGGCGGATGAACGCCGCGTCGTTGACCGAGAGCCGCTCCATGCGGGTCTTGTCGCCGAGGATGGAGCCGCCGCTGACGCTGGACGACGGGTCCACGGCCAGCACCGCCACCCGGTGACCGCGCTCGATCAGGAACAGTCCCAGCACCTCGATGAAGGTGCTCTTGCCGACGCCCGGCACGCCGGACAAGCCGATGCGCAGCGAGCGGCCGCTGGAAGGCAGCAGCGCGTTGAGCAGTTCGTCGGCGCGCGCGCGATCGTCGGTCCGGGTGCTCTCAAGCAGTGTGATGGTCCGTGCCAGCGCGCGGCGCTGGCGCGGCCCGCGCTCGCCGAGCAACTCGTGCATCAGGGCCTCGTCCGCGGCGAGCATGTGCTTGGATTCGCGAGGATCGGCCGGTCAGGCGCGCGAGGCCCGGATCTGTTCGAGCACCTGCTTCGCGCTCACCGGAATCGGCGTGCCGGGGCCGAAGATGCCTTTCACCCCCGCCTGGTAGAGGAAGTCGTAGTCCTGCTGCGGCACGACGCCGCCGACAAAGACGACGATGTCGCTGCCGCCCTGCTTCTTCAGTTCATCGATGATCGCCGGCACGAGCGTCTTGTGGCCCGCGGCCAGCGTGCTGACGCCGACTGCGTGCACGTCGTTCTCGATCGCCTGGCGGGCACACTCGGCCGGCGTCTGGAACAGCGGGCCGATGTCGACGTCGAACCCGAGGTCCGCGAACGCCGTGGCGACCACCTTGGAGCCGCGGTCGTGGCCGTCCTGCCCCAGCTTGGCGATCATCACGCGCGGGCGGCGGCCCTCGGCCTCGCCGAAGGCGGCGATCTCGCCCTTCAGCTTCTCCCAGCCCTCGGCCGAGTCATACGCGGCGGCGTACACGCCGGTCACCTTCTGGATGTCGGCGCGGTGGCGGCCGAAGACGGTCTCGAGTGCATCGCTGATCTCCCCCACGGTGGCGCGGGCGCGCGTGGCGTCGATGGAAAGGGCGAGGAGGTTGCCGGTGCCCGTGCGCGCGGCCTCCGTCAGTGCGGCAAGGCAGGCTTTTACCCGGGCGCTATCGCGCGTCGCACGGATCCGCTGCAGACGCGCGACCTGCTGCTCGCGCACCCGGTGGTTGTCCACCTCGAGGATCTCGACGCGGTCTTCCTTCGCGAGCTTGTACTTGTTGACGCCGACGATGACGTCGGCGCCCGAGTCGATGCGTGCCTGCTTCTGCGCGGCGCTCGCCTCGATCTTCAGCTTGGCCCAGCCGCTGGCGACCGCCTTGGTCATGCCGCCCATGGCGTTGACCTCGTCGATGATGGCCTGCGCCTTCTCGGCCATCTGCTGCGTGAGCGTCTCCATCATGTAGCTGCCGGCCCAGGGGTCGACGACGTTCGTGATGTGCGTCTCCTCCTGCAGGATGAGTTGTGTGTTGCGCGCGATGCGGGCCGAGAATTCGGTGGGCAGCGCGATCGCCTCGTCGAAGCTGTTGGTGTGCAGGCTCTGGGTGCCGCCGAACACCGCCGCCATCGCCTCGACGGCGGTGCGGACGATGTTGTTGTACGGGTCCTGTTCGGTGAGGCTCCAGCCCGAGGTCTGGCAGTGCGTGCGCAGCATCAGGCTCTTCGGGTTCTTCGCGCCGAACCCCTGCATGATCCGGCACCACAGCAGGCGCGCCGCGCGCATCTTGGCGATCTCGAGGTAGAAGTTCATCCCGATCGCCCAGAAGAACGACAGCCGCCCCGCGAACTCGTCGACGTCGAGACCGCGCGCCAGCGCCGTCTTCACGTACTCCTTGCCGTCGGCCAGCGTGAACGCGAGTTCGAGCGCCTGGTTCGCCCCGGCCTCCTGCATGTGGTAGCCGGAGATCGAGATCGAGTTGAACTTCGGCATGTGCCGCGTCGTGTGCTCGATGATGTCGCCGATGATCCGCATCGACGGCTCGGGCGGATAGATATACGTGTTCCGGACCATGAACTCCTTGAGGATGTCGTTCTGGATGGTGCCGGAAAGCTTCTCGGGGGAAACGCCCTGTTCCTCCCCCGCGACGATGTAGCCCGCGAGCACGGGCAGCACGCCGCCGTTCATGGTCATCGAGACCGATACCTTGTCGAGCGGGATGCCGTCGAAGAGGATCTTCATGTCCTCGACCGAGTCGATCGCCACGCCCGCCTTGCCGACGTCGCCGAAGACGCGCGGATGGTCGCTGTCATAGCCGCGGTGGGTGGCGAGGTCGAAGGCGACGCTCACGCCCTGCCCGCCGGCTGCGAGGCCCTTCCGATAGAAGGCGTTCGAGTCCTCGGCGGTGGAGAAACCCGCGTACTGCCGGATGGTCCAGGGCCGCACCGCGTACATCGTGGGTTGCGGACCGCGGATGAACGGGGCGAAGCCCGGCAGCGTGTCGGCGAGTTCGGAGCTCGGCAGCGCGGCGATGTCGGCCGCGGTGTAGAGCGGCTTGACGTCGAGGCCCTCGGGCGTCTTCCAGTTCAGCGCGGTCACATCGCCGCCCGGGGCCGACTTGGCGGCCGCCTTGGTCCACTGCTCGAGCGAGACCCGGGGGAATTCGTCAGGCGTTTGACTCATGGCGTCCTCCGGTCCTCGTCGGCACATTGAAAACAGCACGCGCTCAAAGGCTGGATTGGATACGTTGACAAGTGACGTGTAATATATAATTATAAATTATTGGCGTCCAGTCAAGCTGCCGAAAACGCAGCACAACCCGGAGCCACTTCAGCAACTGCCCAAGTATCCGCTTCCCCAACTGCCCATGTCCCCGCCGGCCGCTGCCCCCGTGAAGGAGCCCAACGAGGCCCGCTCGTCGCTGGCCCGTCGCCCCCTGTACGAGGAAGTGGCCGAACAGTTGCGCCAGCGGATCTTCGCGCGCGAGCTGGAACCGGGCGAATGGGTCGACGAACTGAAGATTGCGGCGGAGCTCGGCATCAGCCGCACGCCCCTGCGCGAGGCACTGAAGGTCCTGGCTGTCGAAGGCCTGGTGGCCATGAAGCCGCGTCGCGGGGCGTATGTCGCCGAAACGTCGCGCGAGGACGTCGCGCAGGTCTACCACCTCCTCGCGCTGCTCGAAAGCGACGCCGCCGCGGAAGCGGCGCGCAACGCCACCGACGAACAGCTGGCCGAACTGCAGGCCTTGCACGACCGGCTCGAGCGCCACGTGAAGCAGCGCGACGCGTTCTTCGCCACCAACGAGGCGTTCCACTTCAAGCTCCTGGACGCGGCCGGCAACCGCTGGCGTCGGCAGATCGTGACCGACCTGCGCAAGATCATGAAGATCAACCGCCACCACTCGCTGTTCCGGCAGGGCCGGCTCGAGGACTCGCTGGCGGAGCACCGCGCGATGATGGCCGCCCTGCTCGCGCGCGATCCACGGCGCGTGGCGCGCCTGATGAAGGACCACTTCGAACACGGGCTGGAAGCGGCGGCGTAGCGTCGGGCTGAGTTCGACGAACGATCCGTCGAGAAGAAATTGAAGGCCCCGAGTACTGGGGCATATCGAAGGGCCGCTTTCGGAGCGAGCGGTGATGCCCGTCTACGGCCATCACCGGTCACTGGACCGGGCTGCCTTGGCCGGCCGCAGCGCAGCAGTTAGTAGACGTTCGATCGGCCCTGGGTTCATCGCGCTACACAAGCCCAAAGGAGCCCATCAGCATCTTCAGTTCGTTCAGTTCTGTGCCGTCAGCAGCCGTCAAAACGACAGCCTGCTCGGCAAACCCGGCATTGCTCGTGGTCAACGCCGTCCTCGACATAGCGAGGAAGCTACATTGGTTGTTCGGCGTCCTGCTAAGGCCCGAATAGGAGTGGATCATGAAACTCTGCCTCTGGCCCGACCGGCTCGCGGTAGCGGTCTTCTTGGTGGTGGTGACATCGAGCATGGCCTACGCCGGTGAGCCCACCGCAAGTGGACTATTTCCACTCATCGACGCGCATGCACATCTCGGACGCTCATTCATGTTCGATCAGATCGTCGCGGACATGGACAAGAATGGGGTGTCGAAACAAATCGTGATGGCACGCCGCTACCCCGGTGGCGACCCTGACCTGCCGGGTGATGACCAGTTGGCCCTCAAACTCGCCGAGACCTATCCAGGACGGTTCTATCCACTGGTGGGCATGCAACTCCCGATGCTCACCGGCGCTCACAAGTGGAATGCGCCGGACGCAGATGTTGAATCGCTGATTCAGCTGACCGAGCGCAAGCTCGCATCGGGAGCGTTTTATGGCATAGGAGAGTTCATCGTCCGTCACTGGGCCTATCTACCTCCGTGGGCCAAGTCACTTGGCGAGCATGCGGAGCAGGACAATCCAATCTACTCGGAGCTGATGAGGCGTTTCAGCCTGCTTGCAGCCAAGTATGACGTTCCCGTCGTGCTGCACATGGAAGGCTATCCAGCTCTCGTCGAGGACTTTTCTAGACTGTTGAAAGAGAATCCGGGCACTCGCTACGTATGGGCCCATAACTGCGGCCGCAGTAAAGCAGCGGTTATCCGCACCATGCTGTCGCGACATCCGAATCTGTTTTGTGATCTTGGCGGCATGACTTCTGAAGCACAGGGCTACGGGACAGGCTGGCCACGCAACGAGAAATTCACGGCACTGATCGAACAGTCTGGAGTCCTATTCCCAGAGATGAAATCGCTGTACGAAGAGTTCCCGGACCGCTTCATGGTGGGAATGGACGTCGCGCACGCACCAGGATGGGGGAGATATGAGGGACGCGTCCGTCGTACTCGCCAGGTGCTTGAAACACTTAGCCCGGAGACACGGGCGAAGATTGCCGAACAGAATGCGATCCGTGTTTTCAAACTACCGAAATAGTATTCGGTGATGAAACTGATTCACAGATAACAACACGCTGCGTGGCTGGTCCCTGTATGGCTACAGCGGCATATGGCAGCTCGCCGTCATCACGACATGGACATGGCTATCGATCAGCCCCGGCATCAGCGTTCGGCCATTGCCGACGATGCGAGTGACTTCGGCGCCGGCCGGTGCAGTGATCGGCAAAGCCCCGATCGACTGGATCGTGTTTCCGACCACCAGCACGTTGACAGGTGGGGTCGGCCGCTCGCTCTTTCCGTCGAAGATGCGGACGTTTTCGAAGAGCACGGCTTGCGCCGGTGAGTTTGCGGGGGCCTGCGCGTGGGCGCAGCCGGCCACCATCGCGAGAACGAAGACAGCGCTGCGCATATACAGGGCCTTTCCTGAAGTCTTGACGTTTAGGGCGTCGGCGAGCTTATCCGTTGCCTCCGGCGCCCTTGTTGGCCTCGGCCAGCCGATCGAAATGGACATCCGCTACTGGCCGAGGCTGTGTGAAAACGTGGTGTAAGGATTCTCCTGCGACATTCGTGCATCTGCTCGGTGGGGGATGGGATGAAGCGATTCATCGAAGGCGAGGACGAACCCAGGTCACGCTGCTGCCGGATTGCCTCGATGACTACATCGCCGAGGACAACCCGGTCCGCGCGGTCGACGCGTTCGTCGACGAACTGACCTGAAGGCGCTGGGGTTCGCGGGCGCCGACCCTGCGGTGACCGGCCGGCCCGGCTATCACCCGGCGGTGCTGCTCAAGCTCTACATCTACGGCTACCTCAACCGCGTCCCGTCGAGCCGGCGGCTGGAGCGCGAGGCGCAGCGCAACGTCGAGCTGATGTGGCTCACGGGCCGGCTGGCGCCCGACTTCAAGACGATCGCCGACTTCCGGCGGGACAACGGTGCTGGCATCCGCGCCGTGTGCCGTCGCTTCGTGCCGCTATGCCGCGAGCTCAAGCTATTCAGCGAGGCGATCGTCGCGATCGACGGCAGCAAGTTCAAGGCGGTGAACAGCCGCGACAAGAACTTCACGCCGAACAAGGTCGAGCGGCGCCAGCAGCAGATCGAGGAGAGCATCCAGCGTTACCTCGATGCGCTGGAGACGGCCGACCGCACCCAGCCCGCCGAGGTGGAGGCCAAGACGGAGCGGCTGCGCGAGAAGATCAAGACGCTGCGCGAGCAGATGGAGCGGATGGAGGCGATCGGCGAGCAGCTGAAGGGCACGCCCGACGAGCAGATCTCCGAGACCGACCCGGACGCCCGCTCGATGATCTCCCAGGCCAAGGGCACCGGCGTGGTTGGCTACAACGTGCAGGCGGCGGTGGACACGAAGAACCACCTGATCGTGACCCACGAGGTCACGAACGTCGGCAGCGACCGTGCGCAGCTCACGAAGATGGCCACCGTCGCCCGCGACGAGATGGGACACGACCGGCTAAAGGCGATCGCCGACCGCGGCTACTTCAACAGCACCGAGATCAAGGCCTCGCTCGAGGCGGGGATCACGCCGCTGGTGCCCAAGCCGATGACCTCCAACGCCAAGGCCGAGGGGCGCTTCGGCAAAGGCGACTTCATCTACCTGAAGAAGGTCGATCAGTATCAGTGCCCGGCCGGCGAGCGCGCGATCTACCGCTTCTCCCGCGAGGAAGGCGGGCTGATGCTGCGGATCTACTGGACCAGCGCCTGTCCGGGCTGCGCGATGCGCGCTCAGTGCACCACCGCTCCTTACCGGCGCATCCGGCGCTGGGAGCACGAGCACCTACTGGAAGCCATGCAGCGGCGGCTGGATCGGAAGCCGAACGCGATGACGCTGCGCCGACGCACGATCGAGCATGTGTTCGGGACGCTCAAGTACTGGATGGGATCGACGCACTTCCTGACCGGCGGTTGCACAACGTCGGCACGGAGATGAGCCTGCAGGTGCTCGCCTACAACTTCAAGCGAGTGATACAGCTACTGGGGATGCGAAGAACGATGCAGGCGATGCGGCTCTTAAGCGCCTG
>CAVSCF010000004.1:0-68437 GCA_963726405.1 uncultured beta proteobacterium
GAAGTGGCCCTGGCGAAGGCTTCGAGCTGGTCGGCCTGGCCTCCTACGGCCTCGAAGAAGAATTCGGGTCCGTTCTGCGTGCCCACGCGGTTGACGACCCAGGAGTCGCGCGGCACCACCCACTGGATCGCCTCGGCTGGCGCCCCGCACTGCTGCAGCCACACGCAGGTGTCCATCGCGGTCTTGCCGGAGCCGATGACCACGAAGTGCCGCGGCGCCGGCGCGCCACGCTCGACCGACTGCCACAACCCCGGCAGGGCATTCGGCGGCACCAGCCGCACACCCGTGCCCACCTCGAATTGGGGCGTGTGCGTGGCCGGCACTTCGGGGCTGAAGTAAGTGCAGTCCACCGTCTTGCGTCGCACGCGCACTTGCCTGCGCCGCCCCGACAGCAGCGATTCAATCGATCCGTCTTCGAGCACGTTGCTCAGTGCGTGGTAGCTGACGCGGCCGCTGGATAGCAGCCGCTGGTTCATGACGCGGTCGAAGTAGCCGACTACCTCGGCGCCCGAGGCCAGCTCATACAAGCCCCGGTTCAACCCGATCGTGTCGCGCCGGCCGCTGCCCAGCGGCATCGAGTTCACGCCGTAGAACGACGACGGCTGGTGCAGCGTGACGAAGGCGTAGGCGTCGTTCCAGTGGCCACCGGGCTTGCCGCGACGGTCGACGATGGTGATGTGCGCGTCGGTCTCGGAAAGCAGCGTGTCGGCGAAGGCCAGGCCCACGGCACCGGCGCCGATGATGAGGTAGTCGGTCTCTACGTCATTGGTGCTCATCGGGACTCCTCATTTTTGCGAACGATGCTCTCGGAGGGGCCAGGCACGCAAGCGCCGGCCTCATGCAGACAAACCCTGCCGCGCCAGGCCCGCGGCGCGGTGAGAAGATGCGGGCACCCAACGACTTCAGGGAGTCCCGGCCATGACCGAACACGGCCAACGCCTCTTCATCGCCCGTGACGAGCTGGTCAAGGCGCATCTCGGCCCCGACCCGGACGCGCCGGCGCAACGCCGACTTGTGCCCGGCGAAGTCCGGCTGGCGGTGGAGTCGTTCTCGCTCACAGCCAACAACATCACGTACGCCGCGTTTGGCGAGGCGATGAAGTACTGGCAGTTCTTCCCCGCAGGCGACGCCGCGCTCGGCTGCCTGCCGGTATGGGGCTTCGCGACCGTGGCCGAATCGCAGGTCGAGGGTGTCGTGCCAGGCCGTCGCGTGTGGGGCTACTACCCCGCGGGCACGCATCTCGTGGTGGCGCCTTCGAAGGTGTCGACTCGCGGGCTTCGTGGACGGCTCGGAGCACCGGCGGGAACTGGCCGCGCGTCTACAACCAGTACCTCTTCTGCGACGTCGACCCCGGCTGGAGGCCTGAGCTCGAAGGGTTGCAGGCCGTGTTGCGGCCGCTGTTCATGACGGCGTTCCTCATCGACGACTTCCTGGCCGACAACGGCTTCTTCGGCGCAAGGCAGGTGCTGCTGTCCAGCGCTTCGAGCAAGACGGCGCAGGGCACGGCGTACTGCCTGGCCAAGCGCCGCGGAATGCCGGGCGCGCCGCGCATCGTGGGCCTCACCTCGGCCGCGCATGTGGAGTTCGTGCACTCGCTCGGCTGCTACGACGCGGTGCTGACCTACGACCAGTTAACAACGCTCGAGCCGCAGACGCCCACGGTGTACCTCGATTTTGCTGGCGACGCCGAACTGCGCCGCCGCATCCACACCCACTTCGCCGACGCGCTGATGTTCAGCAGTTCCATCGGCGGCACGCACTGGAGCGCGCTGGGCTCGGCGCGCGACCTCCCCGGCCCGCGCCCCGTGCTGTTCTTCGCGCCGGCGCAGGTGAAGGCGCGCAGTGCACCGCCGCCGCAGGGCTGGGGCGCGGTTGAATTGCAGCGGCGCATGGGGCAGTCCTGGGCGCAGTTCATCGGCGAGGTGCACGAGCATGGCTGGGTGCGCATCGTGATGCGGCCTGGCGCGCAGGCCGCGCTGCAGGCCTATCGTGACATGCTGGCGGGCCGCACCGACGCGCGGGAGGGCTTGATGCTCGACATGCGCGGCTGAGCGCGCCACGCGCGCGCACGACCGGCGACCAGGTTGGATCGGTCACTCGATTAGAAATTCGGAAACTTCTGAATGAGGTCGCGAAGGGTCGATTCTCCAAAGGAAACTTTCCGGCCAGCTGCCGTCGTGCACGGCTGGCCGCTTGCCGGCAGG
The DNA here is from genome assembly GCA_963726405.1 of uncultured beta proteobacterium. GTDB lineage: Bacteria > Pseudomonadota > Gammaproteobacteria > Burkholderiales > Burkholderiaceae_F > JAOUJD01. The sequence goes on from CAVSCF010000004.1 coordinate 2,205, forward strand.
CCATTAACATCGCTGCAATCCTGCCCGCGCCGACAATGCGGTTCGCGCATGCACCGCGCGGCATCAGAAAGGGCCGACCCCATGACCTTCCGTCCCGCCAATTTCGATCCGTCCATCGACCCCACGGCCGATCAGGTGCGCGCATTGCGCGACGCCGGCCCCGACGGCCCGGTGGTGATGCTCAATCTTCTGAAGTTCCGCGAGCAAGCGAACTACCCCGCAGGGTCTCCCCACGCACCCTGCTCGGGTGCCGAGGCCTACCGCCGGTACCAGACGGCATTCGTGGAAACCGTGGGCGACGTGAGCCGTGCCGAGGTGGTGTGGGAAGGGAAGATCGACAGAACCTTCATCGGCGATGCCAGCCAGGATTGGGACAAGTGCCTGTTGGTCCGCTACCCGAGCCGCCAGCACTTCCTCGCGATGATGGCCAACGCCGCGTATCGCGAAGCGCTAGTCCATCGCTACGCGGGCCTCGAGCGCACCATCCTCATGCAGATGCAGGGCTGACGACTCGGCCTGCGCGCAAGGAGGCGTGGCAGTACCTGAGCCTCGCGGCCGGACAGGTTGTCCCCGGAGGACGCGATCTGCCATCCGAATGCGTGGTGATCGGTCGATCAAGGGCGCGGCGATCGGAGGGCAGTGCCTTGGGGCTGCGGCCTACAAGCCGGTCAGCCGTCGTTGCCGTTGTGGCAAATGGAGCATCCAATGGTGGTCAAAGTCGGCCACAAGAAGCGGACGTTCTCTTTCACCGCTGGATAGCAGACACCGGGATCGCCCGGCGATCATCACGAAACGCGCTGGTATCCCAATCGAAAGCGCAGTAGATTGATTTGCGAGTCTGTCGACCCGGTCGCAATCGGCAGTTCGAACGCAACCCACTGCCCGAGGTGCTCTGGTGATCCAATTGAAGGAGCGCGGTACCTGTCGCGGCAACGCGGCTGCCGTTCTGCTGCTGGCGGCAACGGTGGCGTCAGCGCAAACAGCAACACCGGCGCCGGGTGTCCCGCTCGACCTGGCTCGCGCTCGGGCGCAGTTGATCAACGATCTCCGGTACGAGTTGGCGCTGTCCGTGCCTGCCGCCAAGGATCAACCGATCAGCGGGCACGTGGTGCTGCGTTTTGCGCTGGCGGATGCGGCCCGTCCGCTGGTGCTCGACTTCGAACCTGATCGGGCGCAAGCCGTCCGCTTGACGGCCAACGGAGTCGCGGCCACCGCGCAGTCGGTCAACGGCCACCTCGTGATACCCGCCGCGGCGCTGCGCCTCGGCGAGAACACGCTGGAGATCGGCTTCACCGCTGGGGATGGACCGTTGAACCGCAGCGACGACGAGCTCTTCACGGTGTTCGTCCCCGCGCAGGCGCGCAAGGCCATCCCGTGCTTCGATCAGCCCGATCTGAAAGCGCGCTGGAGCGTCACGCTGGAGCATCCGGCGGGCTGGCAGTCCCTCAGCAACGGTCCGGAGATCGAGCGCGTCGTGATGCGATGATCGCGTACGCGTTCGCTTCGGCGCCACGAAGCCGATCCCGACGTACCTGGTGTCCTTCGTCGCGGGAGCGCTTCGCATCGAGACCGCCGTGCGCGACGGCCGGACGCTGCGAATGTTCCACCGCGAGACCGATGCGGCCAAGGTCAGGAGCAATCGCGACGCGATCTTCGACCTGCACGCGCGATCGCTGGCGTTCATGGCGGAATACACGGGCATTGCGTACCCGTTCGACAAGTACGACTTCGCGCTGCTGCCCACCTTTCCCTTTCCCGGGATGGAGCACGCCGGCGCGACCTCGTACAACGCCGACGCGCTGATGCTCGAAGACTCGGCGACGCAGCAGGAACACCTGGCGCGCGCCCGGTTGATCGCGCACGAGGTGGCGCACTCGTGGTTCGGCAATCTGGTCACGATGCGCTGGTTCGACGACGTCTGGACCAAGGAAGTGTTCGCGAGCTTCATGGCGTCGAAGATCGCCGACCCACTGTTCCCGGAGGTTCGGCACGATCTCGCGTTCTTCCTGGACAACCACCTGGCGGCCTATCCGATCGAGCGTTCGGCAGGCACGCATCCGATCCGCCAGCCGCTCGGCAACCTGGCCGACGCTGCCGACCTGTACAGCTCCCTGATCTACTCCAAGGCACCGGTCGTGATGCGCCAACTGGAGGCGTTGATGGGCGCGTCCGAGTTCCGCGACGGGCTGCGGAGTTACCTGCGCAAGCACAGCTACGCCAACGCCACCTGGGACGACCTCATCGCGGCACTTGCCCCGAACGCAGGTTTCGACCTGCGGAAATGGAGCCGGGTGTGGATCGACGAACCCGGGCGGCCGTTGATCCGCACCGAACTGCGTGTCGCGGACGGGCGCCTGCAGACGCTGCGCCTGGACGCACGGGACCCGCAGGCGCTGAAGCGGCAGTGGTCGCAGCAGCTCCACGTGACGCTGCTGTGCAGCGGCGCCGCACGCGACCTGCGCGCCGACCTGCAGGCGAGCAGCATCGACCTGACGCGCGACGCCGGCGGTTGCGTGCCGGACGCGGTCCTCGGCGGCGGCCAAGGCTGGGGCTACGCGGACTTCCAGTTCGACGAAGGCTCCAGTCGTTACCTGATGCAGAACCTGGCGGCCGTGAAGGATCCGCTGACCCGCGCCGTGGCGTGGTCGGGTCTGTGGGAGTCGATGCTGGACGGGCGTGTGACTCCGCCGGCGCTGCTCGCCACGATGCTGGCCGCCTTGCGCGTGGAATCCGACCAGCAGCTCGCCTCGGAGCTGTTGTACGACCTGAAGACGCTCTGGTGGCGATTCCTGACTCCGGAGCAGCGCGCCCGCGCGGCCGCGGAACTGGAGGCCGTGCTGCGCCAGCGCCTCGCCGACGCGCCCGACGCGCCACGCAAGTCGGTCTGGTTCAAGGCGCTGCAGTCGCTCGCGATCTCTTCCGACACCGTGGGCTGGCTGCAGTCGGTGTGGAAGCGCGAAGTGGCCGTGGCCGGACTGCCGCTGAGCGAGGCGGATGAAACCGGACTGGCGAGGGAACTTGCCCGCCGCGATGTCGTCGCCTCAAAGGCCATGCTTGATGAGCAGATCAGACGCATCGCCAATCCCGATCGCAAGGCACGCATGATCTACCTGCGCGCTGTGCTCTCGTCAGATCCAATGGAACGCGAAGCGTGGTTCCGACAACTCGCCGACCCGGCCAAGCGCAAGCCGGAGTCCTGGGTCATCGAAGGGCTTTCCGAGCTGCATCACCCACTGCGTGCGGAAGCATCGGCGGCGTTGGTAAGGCCTGCGCTTGAAATGCTGCTCGACGTGCGCCGACACGGTGGCACCTTCTTCGACACCAACTGGGTGGGCAGCGTGCTGCGCGGACACAGTTCGCCCACGGTCGCCGAAGTCGTACGGCAATACCTGAGCAGGTTTGCCGCCGGACTACCCGCCCAAGTTGCGCGAGCGCGTGCTCCAGGAAAGTGACCTGCTTCAACGCGCGGCGCGGGTCCGGGGCGCGAGCATTCAATGAGCGTGCACAGCTATCCAGATATCCCAGGCTTCAAGGTTCGACCCATCGCGCTTGATGACGCGCCGGCATGGGCTGCCTACATTTGCCTAGCCGAGGTCAGGCGTCATACAAGCATCATCGCGGAGACCGTGGAAGACGTTCGGCGCGACATCCAGAAGACGCTGGCCGGTGAGCGAGCGGCTCCGGAGCGTTTCGTCATCGAGTCACTGGAGGATGGGCAGCTTGTCGGCACGGTTGGCTTTCACACAATTTCGGAGCTGCATGGCACGGCGGAAATCAGCTACGACGTCATTCCGTCCCACTGGGGCAGGGGCATCGCCTCGGCGGCCTGCCGAGCCGCAACGCTGTGGGGGTTCGAAGTCCGTCGCTGGCATCGGGTTCAAGGCACAACGATCCTGGCCAACCTCGCCTCACAGCGAGTACTTGAGCGCTGCGGGTTTCAGCGGGAGGGGCTGCTTCGCAACTTCAGAATGGTCCGGGGCCAATCCACGGACTACTGGCTCTATTCCGCCATCCCTGGGACCTTGTAAGCGCAACCTGATCGAGCAGGTGACCGGGCGCGTGGGCCGGCAGATCCAGTAGGGCGATGCGAAGACGTCGAGACAGATTCCGGGGGCTCCGATCGCGTCCTCTTTCGGCAGCACCCGATTTCCGCCGTGGGTCGAAAGCGCCAGTTGGCGGCGCCAGCAGCAACATCGGCTCGGAGTTGCGCCATGTCGCGCAAGCGGTGTTCCCCGGCAATTGCGTCGGGAATAGTCTTCTCTCTGCTGGAGTCGCGCCACCAAATTGCGGCCCGGCTGAAAGAAATGAAGGGACTCCGGGGCATGATTCCCGTTCAGCAATTGAGTCTGAAAGAGACGCCCAACGTTGGCGTTCCGAACGCCTATCTAGCCTTCGTCAGCACGATGTTCTGTTGTAGAACGACTCTGACGCAGGAGCTGAGTGGAGTAGACGGAGTTCCGCGTTCGGCCGAGGCCGCGTGAAATCGCGGCGGCGCAAGCTGCAACTCGGAAGTCGACCAATCAGATCGCTCTGCACTCAACGATCGACGCTTCGGGAACAGCAAACAGACAACCGAGAACGCGAAGTTTTCGAGTTCTCACGCAGTCTTGGCCATCTGCCGTCGCTCACGGCCGGCAGCTTGCCGGGAAGCCAAGACCTTCGCGGCGATCCCGATCGCGTCGGTGACCCGACTTATCCTCGGGCAGCTCGATCAGTGGTGTCGGCTGGTGCGCCGTCCTGCACGAGTCGCCCGTCCACGAGCTCGAGCACGCGGTCGCAGCGTGCGGCCAGGCGCGGATCGTGTGTCACCACGAGGAACGAGGTGTTCAGTTCGGCGTGCATGCGCCGCATCAGGGTGAAGACCTCGTCGGACGAGGCGGTGTCGAGGTTGCCGGTGGGTTCGTCGGCCAGCACCAGCGGCGGTTCGAGCACCAGTGCGCGCGCGATCGCCACGCGCTGCTGCATGCCGCCGGACAATTCACCCGGGCGCTTGCCCATCGCGTCGACAAGGCCGACGGCGGCGAGCACGGCGCGCGCTCGTTCGCGCTGTGCCGGCGTGACGCGCCCCTCGCGCATCAGGGCCGGCAGGGTCACGTTCTCCAGCGCGCTGAAGGCTGGCAGCAGGTGGTGGAACTGGAAGACGAAGCCCAGCGTGGTTCGCCGGCGCAGCGTGAGCGCGCCGTCGTCGAGGCCATTCACCTCTTCACCTTCGATGCGGTAGCTGCCGGCCGTCATCCGCTCGAGCAGGCCCACGATGTTCAGCAGCGTGCTCTTGCCCGAGCCCGACGGGCCGATCAGGGCCGCGAATTCGCCGCGGCCGACGCTGAACGACAGGCCGTGCAGCACCTCGGCCTCGTTCGGCAGGCCGAGGTTGTAGCTCTTGCGGATGCCTTCGAGTTCGATCAGCGGGCCAGGGGGTGTGGCCGCGGCGGGCGCGCTCATATGCGGATCGCCTGCGCCGGGTCGAGCCTGGCGGCGCGCCTTGCCGGCGCCACCGCGGCGAGCACGCCGCACACCGTAGCGATGGCGGCCACGCGCAGCGCCAGCGCCGGCTCGAGCGTGATGTTGAAGAGCGGCAGGCCATCGGAGCCGAGCACGAAACTGGTGAAGGCCCAGATCAGCATCACCGCGAGCAACACACCGAGCACTGAGCCCAGCGCACCGACGATCGCGCCCTGCAGCAGGAAGATGCGCAGCACCTGGCCTTGGGTGGCACCCATCGCGCGCAAGATGCCGATCTCGCGCTGCTTCTGCACCACCGACACCACCAGCACGCTCGCGATGCCCAGCACCACGACGATCAGCACCACGCCGCGGATCACCGCTGTACTCACCGATTGCGCATTCAATGCGGCCACGAGTTGTGCGTTCGCCTGTTGCCAGCTTTCCGTCTTGTACGGCCAGCGCGCAGCGAGGTCGTCCGCCACCGTCTGCGCCGACCAGATGTCGACCAGCGTGAGATCCAGGCCGGTCGCGCCGCCGGGCAGGCCGACCAGGCTTTGCGCTGTTCGCAGCGGCACGATCACCGTGCGCCGGTTGAGTTCACGCACGCCCAGGTCCACCAGCGCCGTGACGCGCAGGGAGTCGCTGACGCCGCCGGTGACGATGCCCACGCGGTCGCCGACGCGCACCCCGAGGTCCTCGGCCAGTTCGCGGCCGATGATGCCTTCGCCTGGCCCAAGCCGCGCCGTGCCGTCGACGACCTTGGAGCGCAGGCTGACGATGCGGTCGTAGCGGTCGAGGTCCACGCCCATCAGAGCGATCGCCTTGGACGCCTCGCCGCGCACCGCCAGTCCCGCGGCCGACACCATCGGCGAAACCGCGGCCACCTCGGGCATGGCTTCGAGCAGCGGAACCAGAAGCTCCCAGTTGCCGATGGAGCGCGGCCGTTGCGCGCGCGGCTGCGTCTGCACCAGCTCGCTGGTGCCGGCGCCGGCCGGCGCGCGGGCGGTCAGCACCACGTCGTCCCGCGGGCTCAGCGTGACGTGCGCCTGTGCGCCCAGGGTCTTCTCGATCGTGTTCCGCTGCAGCCCGGTGATCAGTGCCGAGATGTAGGCGACGACGGCCACACCCGCGGCCACGCCGACGATGATCAACAGGGTCTGCATGCGCCCTTCGCGCAGGAAGCGCGTCGCGACCCGGCTCTCGAATCCCAGCATCGCCGGCGTGCCTCAGCGGCCCATCGCGTTGCTCATCGCGGCGCCGGCGTCTTCCTTCGTGCCCTTGCTGGCACGGGACGAAGGCCCGGCCCCGGTGTCGGCGCGCACGCGCCGGCCAGGCTGCGGCGCAGGGCCGAGAAGCACGACCTCGCCTGCGCTCAGGCCGTCGAGGATCTCGACGGCGTCGAGTGTGCGCAGCCCCAGGCGCACCTTGCGCGCCTGCACGCGTCCGTCGCGCGCGAGCCAGACGCTGGGGCCCGTCGATTCGTCGCTCCGCAGTGCGTCGGCCGGCACCACCAACGCCTGTTCGCGGCGGGCGGTTTCCACTTCCACCGAAAGTGTCATGTCTTCGCGCAGGAAGGCCGGCAGCGGCGGGGGCAACGAGAACTTGACCTCGATCGCGCCGCGCTGTGCATCGACCAGCGGCGCGATGGACAGCACGCGGGCCGTGAAGCGCTGCGTCGGGTAGGCGTCGGCAAGCACGGCCGCCACTTGCCCGGGTTGGAGTTGCCCCAGGTAGCGCTCGTCCACCTGCGCCACGAGTTGCAGCGGACCGGCCAGCGCCAAACCGAGCAGCGCGCGACCCGGCTGGACGATCTGGCCGGGCTCGACCATGCGCGAGAGCACGCGCGCATCCGCCGGTGCGGTGAGCACGGCCTCGCCCAGGCGGGCCTCGGCGGCAGCGCGGGCCGCGCTGGCCAGGGCAAGCTGCGCCTGTGCCTGCGCGACGTCGGTCCCCGGCTCGGCGTTGGCCGCGCTCTGCGCGCGTGCCCCGTCCAGTTGCGCCTGCGCGACCGCGACCGCGCGGCGTACTTCATCGAGGCGCGCCTCGCTGATGAAGCCCCTGGCCACGAGATCCAGCGTGCGTTGCAGTTCGGCCTGCGCGGCCGCCAGCACCGACTCCGCCTGCGCCACGCCGGCCTGTGCCGCGCTGCGCCCGGTACTGCGCAAGCCTGCCAGGCGCGCGGCGGCCTGGCGTTCACTGGCCTGACTTTGCGCCAGCGAGGCGCGCAACTCGTCGCTCTCTAGCCGCACGAGCACGTCGCCTGCCTTGACCTGCGCGCCTTCGGACACGGCGACTTGCAGCACGCGCCCGGTGAGCGTGCTGCCGACCTCGACGCGCGACGCCGTCGCCACGCGGGCCGAGAACTGCAGTGTTCGCACTAGCGGCGCCATGCGGGCGCTGACCGCCTGCACCAACGGTGCGCGCGTCGTCCACCAAGCGGCGAGGGCGGCGAGAAGGACGGCGGCTAGGACCGCAGCTGTTATGACGTGACGACGCAGCATCGCATCCATTCTCGCACCCCAACCTGCTTGGGCGCCGTAAGACGGCGCGGCGCGATGGCACCACTCATCGGGTGATGCCGCCGCTGGCGCTCATGCAAGTGCTCATCAAAGGGCCGCGTTATGGGGCCAGGCCTCCACTGTTCCTGGTTCACCAGAGGGTCGTGTGTTGCCCATCGTTGCGCTCGACGAGGCCGGCGCGATCATCGAGGCTGGGCGCATCGACTACAGCGAGAGCCGACCTCACATGGCTCTCAATGGGGTGCCGCCGGGCGTATTCGCCCGGCGGCAGAAAGACTTGGAGTTTCATTCAACCGGTAGAACCGTCCAAAACTAGCGAAGAGCCTGGTACGCAGGACGGGAGCACTTCAAGAACGTATCCATCGCGTTCGCGTACCGGCGGCATTCGACGCAGCAGGATCACCGACTGCGTTAGCAGTTGCGAGCGATATGTGTGCGCGTGCTGCCCGCGATTGGAGATGCACTGCAGCGTGGGGCGAACCCGCCGCTCGACGTACGGCGACTAATGTCAACCGGCGGGCAGCAGGGCGGCCCTGAGTCCGGTTGGCCGCCTAGAGATGACATCTCGCACTGACAGCCCGACTGGCGCTTTCGGCCAGGAGCCGACATTGGTTGATACCAGGTAGTCCGCCGCTAAGCGGTCATTGCCAACAATGTCTGGCTTGTCTGTTGAGGGTTCAGCGCGTCAGGGCAGCGTCTTGAGAAATGCAATCAGGTCAGCCAGATCTTCGTTACTGATGTTCCAGCGCGGCATGTCGGGCTTGAGCTGGGTGCCATCGGGATCCTGACCTTTTGTAATGGCAAGTCGAAATTTCTCGGTATCGAATTCGGGTTGCAGGACCGACCACCGAATGTCCTTGGCATTCATCAGCTGCATCATGCCCATGCTGTGTTTGCCACCTCGTCCGTCGGAGCCGTGACACGACACACAGGCCATGCGCCCTCCCATCATCATCCAACCGCCAGTGCCAGGCCCGCCGGTGTAGGTAATGGGTGTGCCGCGTTCGCTGGTGGCGGTGAAATAGATGCGTTCTCCATTCGAGCGGAAGGACCCGGTCCCCCACGCGGTTCCGCTGCCGCTCATCATGCCGTGACCCATTTGGGCACTAGCTCTGTTCGAGTAGTTCGCGGAGATGCCCACGAAGACGCTCAAGACTGCAATTCCCGCTGCTTTCCACATCATCGCGCCTTCCACGGTCCGTCTCAAAGCCGTCAAGAATCGCTTGAAGGACTTGCCCTAAGAACCGCGATCAGTTCGCGCCAGCAGTCTCGTCCCGACGGCCTTGAGGTGCATTGCACGCTAGTGAAGACCGCCGTGCGCTTCAGTGCGGTCGGTAACATAGCGGGGGAAATGACCTCCCTCAGAGACGTGAGATCGCAAACCGCGGACTCGGGATTGAATACACTCCACCAACATACGTTCGCGTCCGCGGCGGGACGATGCAGAGGATCTGCTCATGAATCTACGCACTGTGCTGAGTATCCTTTTGCTGGCGGCATTTGCGGGGTTTCTCGTCCTCAACTGGAACGCGGTCGCTGCACCGGCGACGCTGTCGTTCGGGTTCTGGACGGCGCAGGCGCCTCTCGGTCTGCTGCTTCTCGGCTTCACCGTGCTGATTACGGCGATGTTTCTCTTCCTGCTCGTAATCCAGCAGGCGAAAGTGCTAGTCGAAACTCGGCGCGCAGCCAGGGAGTTGACTGCGCAGCGCACACTGGCCGATCAAGCCGAAGCGTCGCGCTTCACCGCGCTGGGCGAACACATGGACGAGGAACTGCGCCGGCTTGAGGCGCAGGCGGCGACGCGGCACGACGCGCTGGCGCAGAGGCTCGATGGCCTGGAACAGGCGTTACGCGCTCATGTCGATGAGGCTGGCAATTCACTGGCCGCATTCATCGGCGAACTTGACGATCGCGTCGCGCGGATGGAGGTTGCAAGGGGACTTACGCCGCCGCGCGGCTGAAGTTGCCTGGCGCTCGCCAGCAGCGGAGCGGCGCGTGTGACGGCGGTCGTCGTCTCGGAAAGATGCACGGGACAGCCGATCGCCTTCGTCGCGCCGGCTGCTGGATGGTGCGTCTCGACCACCATTCCGCGTGCAACCGTCTGCGGGTGGGACAGCGTTTCGCCGATGGGATGCACCGGGCCGCACGGAACGCCCGCGGCGTCGAACAGTTCGATCCACTCGGCCCGCGTGCGGGTGAAGAGCACGGTGTTCATCAGTCGGACCAGCTCGTCGAGGTTCGCCATGCGGTCCGTGTTGGTGCGGAACCGCGGATCGTCGCGCCACTCCGGATGGCCGAGCACGTCGGCGATGCGCTCCCAGTTGGCCTGGTTGGCGCCGCCGAGGTTGATCCAGCCGTCACGCGCGTGGAACGCCTGGTAGGGCGCGCTGAGCACATGCGCCGAGCCGGTCGGTCCCGGCGACTGCCCGGTGGGGAAGTAGATGGCCGCGTGCCAGTACGTCTGTTCGAGTTCACCTGTTGTCGCGCGCACCCGGTGCGGCCGACCCCGACCGTGGAGGATCTCGCGGTCGTCTACGTTCCTGACGTCGGCGAATGGCAGGCCGCCTGTGCGCGCATGATCGCCGCCGGGTTCAGCCCCGTTGCCGCGTTCAACCCGTACTGGGACAGGCGCGGGCGGACCTTCGAGGACGGCGACGGCTATCGGGTGGTGCTTCAGAACGCCGAATGGAGCCGCTGAGAGCCGCCGACGCCCCGGCCCCTCACTGCGGTTTGAACGTCGAAAGAAAGTGGGCAAGCCTGGCCAGGTCGGCGTCGGACAAGCCGCGCAGCGTGGCTGCCATGATCGTGTCACGCCCCGGACCCGGGTCGTCGCGGAACTGCTTCATCGAATGGAGCAGGAACGCCTCGTCCTGGCCGGCGAGCCTCGGGACCTGCTTCTGGCCCGAGTAATCGGCGAGGTGACAGGTTCCGCACAAGAGCGCCGAGGCGATCTCCGCGCCCTCCCGCGCTTTCGTGGCATCCTGGGTCGTCGTCTTCGCCGCTGGCTTCTGCGCGGAGAAATACTTCGCGAGCTCGACGATCGTCTCGTCGCTCATGCCGGTGAGCACGTCCTTCATCGCCGGAACGTCCCGCAGCCCCTCGCGGATCACGACGAGCTGGTTCTCGATGAACACGCGCGGCTGCCCCGCGATGGACGGGGTGAGGGGAAGCTGCGAGTTCCCCCCGGGCCCGTGGCACGCGGTGCAGGCGGCCAGCGTCGCCGCCGGCGGCTGCTGCGCCCGCGCCGCGCCGTCAGCCAGCAGCAGCGAGGCTGCCATCAGCCCCGCTGCCGCGAACCGCTCAACGCCCATACGTGATGCGATAGATCGCACCCAGCTGCTCGTCCGAAACCAGCAGCGAGCCGTCAGGCAGTTGCAGGAAGTAGGTCGGGCGCCCGCTGAACTCGTCCTTGGCGGGATCGAGGAAGCCGGTCATGAAGGGCGTGACCTTGGCGTTCCTGCCGTCGGCGTCGGTGCGCACCGTGACGACGTCGTAGCCGAACTTCTTTGTACGGTTCCACGACCCCTTGCGCGCCACGAACATCGCGTTCCTGTACTCCGCCGGGAACATGCTGCCGGTGTAGAAGTGCACGCCCATCGCCGCGGCGTGCGGGCCCATGGTGGTCGCCGGCAGCGTGACGCCGTCGCACGCGTTGGCCTTCTTGATGTCCTTGTCCGCGACGCCGTTCGCGTGGCAGTACGGGAAGCCGAAGTTCAGGCCCGTCTTGGTCATGCGGTTCAATTCGTCCTCGGGCGAGTCATCGCCCATCCAGTCGCGGCCATGGTCGGTGAACCACAGCTCCTTGGTGGTCGGATGCCAGTCGAAGCCCTGCGTGTTCCGCACGCCGGTGGCGATCACTTCCATGCCCGAACCGTCGGCGTTGTAGCGGCGGATCTGCGCGTACTCGTTCGAGGGCGGCTCGCAGATGTTGCACGGCGCGCCGAACGGCACGTAGAGCTTGCCGTCGGGGCCGAAGGCGATGTACTTCCAGTTGTGGTGCTGCTCCTTCGGCAGCTTGAAGACGGCGGTCATGTCGACCGGCGCCACGCCAGGGTTCTTCTCGATGCCGTCGTAGCGCAGCACCTTGTCGATTGCGATCACGTAGAGCGAGCCGTTGCGCATGGCTACGCCGGCCGGTTGCGTCAGCTTGTCGACGACGACGCGGCTGGTGCGCGTCGCGCCGTTGTCGGTGACCTCGTAGACGCGACCGATGCCGCGCGTGCCGACGTAGACCTTGCCGCTCTCGCCGCGCGCCATGGCGCGGCCGCCGGGGATTCCGGTGGCCCAGACTTCCGCCTTGAAGCCGGGCGGCAGCTTGAACTTGTCGAGCGGAATATCGCTGGCCGGTGTCGCGGTCAGCTTGCCGGCGTGCGGCGCGAGCTTCGAGCCCGCCTGGTCGGTGGTACGCCCCTGCTGCCAGGCCGGCGGCGGAGCGGCCGGTGCCGCCGCGGCAGGCGCAGGCGCGGCCGGTGCGGGGGCAGGGGCCATCGTGGACTGGCAAGCGGCGAGGGCTATCGCGACGGCTGCGGCCAGGATCAGTCTTTTCGTCATTGAGTCTCCTTTATAGGTGTTGTCGGCGCAGTGACCGTCTGCGCGCGAGGGTCTGTCTACCACCTGTGCTCTGGTCAGGCGATGGCGCTTCCTCGGGATAACCGGGAAGGTCCGGGAATTCGATCAGTCGGCCGCTTCGACGACGCCGTCGGCCACCAAGCCGTCGATCTCGCCGTCGCTGTAACCGTAGTCGCGCAGCACCTCCCGCGTGTGCTCGCCCAGCAGTGGAGCGGGGCGCGTGACGGCGGCGGGTGTTTCGGAAAAATGAACCGGGCAGCCGATCGCCTTCGTCGGACCGGCCGCGCGATGTCGTGTCTCGACCACCATGCCGCGCGCAAGCGTCTGCGGGTGCGACAGCGCTTCGCCGATGGAGTGCACCGGACCGCACGGAACGCCCGCGGCGTCGAACAGTTCGATCCACTCGGCGCGGGTGCGCGTGAAGAGCACCGTGTTCATCAGCCGCACGAGTTCTTCGAGGTTCGCCATGCGGTCGGTGTTGGTGCGGAAGCGGGGGTCGTCGCGCCACTCCGGATGGCCCAGGACCTCGGCGATGCGTTCCCAGTTCGCCTGGTTGGCGCCGCCGAGGTTGATCCAGCCGTCGCGCGCATGGAACGCCTGGTACGGCGCGCTGAGCACGTGGGCGGAGCCGGTCGGGCCGGGCGAATGGCCGGTGGGGAAGTAGATCGCCGCGTGCCAGTACGTCTGCTGGAGCGCGGCTTCCATCAACGAGGTGTCGACGACCTGGCCGCGGCCGGTCTTCAGCTTGTGCACGTAGGCCGCGAGGATGCCGATGACGGCGAGGTTGCCGGCGCTGATGTCGGAAACGGGATTGCCGGTCTTGGCGGGCGCGCCGCCGGGTTCGCCGGTGATGGACATGAGGCCCGCGAAGCCCTGGGCGATCAGGTCAAAGCCACCCTTGTCCGCCAGCGGTCCGTCGCGCCCGAATCCCGTGATGGCACAGTAGATGAGTCCGGGGTTGACGCCCGACAGGACGTCGTAGCCGAGCCCCAGCTTGTCCAGTGTGCCGGTGCGGTAGTTCTCGGTGAGCACGTCGGCGTCGCGCACCATCCGCAGCAGGATCTCCTTGCCGCGTGGATGCTTGAGGTTCAGGGCGATGCCCCGCTTGTTGCGGTTCATCATCAGGAACGGGGCCGAGACGCCGTTGATGCGCGGCTCGCGGTAGCCCCGCGAATCGTCGCCGCCCGGCAGCTTCTCGACCTTGATGACGTCGGCTCCCATGTCGGCGAGCATCAGTCCGGTCGTCGGGCCGGCCATGATCTGCGCGAGTTCGAGCACGCGCACGCCGGCGAGCGGACCGCTGTGCGATGGACGCGCAGGCGCCTGCGGCGGCTGGCTCATCGTGTCAGCGTCCGACGAATGCTGGCTTCTTCTTCGCCAGGAATGCCGAGTAGCCGATGCGGAAGTCCTCGGTATCGAAGCATTCGAAACACTCGTCGATCTCCTGCGGCGTGAGCGGCCCGCCCTCGGCGAGGCGGCGCGCAAACTTCTTGTGCCAGCGGGCGACCAGCGGCGCGCCCTCGGCAATGCGCTCGGCGGTCGCGCGCGCCTCCTCGGCGACTTTGTCGTCCGGGACCACGCGAGTCACGAGCCCCTTGTCCTTCGCCTCGGCGGCATCGAACACCCGGCCTTCGAGCAGGATCTCGAGCGCGACGGCGCGGCCGACGAGGCGGACCAGGGGCGCCATCTCGGCGTAGGCCATCACGAGCCCGAGGTTCTTGATCGGCGCGCCGAACCGGCTGGATGTGCCGCAGATGCGGATGTCCGCGAGAGCCGCGATCTCGAGGCCGCCGCCGACGCAGATGCCGTGGATCTGCGCGACGATCGGCGTCTGGCAGTTCGCGAGCTTCTCGGCGGTGCCGTGCATCGCCTTACCGTATTCGATCGCCTGCGCCTTGTTGGAGCGCTGGGACTCGAACTCGGCGATGTCGTTGCCCGGCGAGAATGACTTCTCGCCGGCGCCCCGAAGGATGATGCAGCGGACCGTCGCGTCCTGCGACAGGCCCCACACGGTGTCGCCGAGCCCGGCCCACATCGCGCGGGTGAGGGCGTTCAGCTTTTCGGGCCGGTTCAGCACCACGGTGGCGATCGCGCCATCGCGTTCGACGAGGATCACTTCGGACACCTCAGCGGTAGAAGTAGTTGACGAGCCCCATGCCGGTGACCGGCACGTAGGTGACGAGCAGCAGCACGGCCACCAGCACGCCGATGAAGTAGACGTTGGTTCGCGTCACCGCCCAGACCGATTCCTTGGCGATGGAACTCGCGACCATGAGCACGCTCGCGACCGGCGGCGTCTGCTGTCCGATGCCGAGGTTGATGGTCACGATCAACCCGAAGTGCACCGGGTCGATGCCGACCGCCTTCACGAGCGGCATCACGACGGGAACGACCAGGATGATTGCGGCGGCCGAGTGCAGGAACATCCCGAGGAAGAGGAACAGGACGTTCAGCAGCATCAGAACCACGTACGGATTCTTCGTGTAGTCGGACACGGCGCGCGCGAGTTCCTGCGGCGCCTGCACTTCGGTGAGGTACGTGCCGAGCAGCGAACTGGTGGCGACGAGCAGCATCACGACCGCGGTCTGCATTCCGCCTTCGAGGATCGCCTTGCGCAGTTCCGCGAGATTCAGTTCGCGATAGATCACGAGGCCGACGAAGAGGGCGGCGACGACCGCCAGTGCCGCGCCTTCGGTGGCGGTGACCACGCCGCCGAAGATGCCCCCGAGGATGATGATCGGCAGCAGGAACGCCCACAGCGCTTCCCGGCCCGTCTTCGCCACGCGTTTCCACGAGAACCGTTCCTCGCGCGGCAGGTTGTAGCGGCGCGCGAAGTAGTACGCCATGCCCATCAGTCCCAGTCCGCCAAGGATGCCCGGCACGATGCCGGCGACGAACATCTGGACCACCGAGGTCTCGGCCATCACGGCATAGAGAATCATCGGGATCGACGGCGGGATGATCACCGCGAGCGTCGCGGCGGAGGACATCACGGCCGCCGCCAGCGGGGCCGGATATCCCTTCGCCTTCATGCCGGGAATCATGATCGAGCCGAGGGCGGCGACGTCGGCGACCGCGGAGCCCGAGATCTCCGCGAAGAAGAGCGAGGCGCCGATCGAGACGTGCGCGAGCCCGCCGCGGATCCAGCCGAAGATCGACGAAGCGAACGCGATCAGCCGCTGCGAGATGCCCGACGCGTTCATGATCGCGCCGGCAAGGATGAACAGCGGGATCGCCAGCAACGGGAAGTTGGTGGCGCCGTTGTAGACCACGAGCGGCAGGTTCGGCAGCGAGTTCAGGCCGTGACTCCAGACCATCGCCACGAGCGCGACGATGCCAAGCGACACCGCGATGGGCACGTTGATGAGAACGAGCGCCAGGACCGACGCGAACAGCAGGAGCATCGTGTTCATGGGCTGTCTGCTAGTGCAGGCCGTCGGCGAGTGCCGGTCCCGCTGGCGTCGGCTGGGGCGGCTCGCGGCCGATGAACAGGTCGATCAGGTGCGTGATCTCGGCCACCACGATCATCGCCGCACTGATCGGTATGACCGACTGCACCACGCTCATCGGCACCCAGTCGAGGCTGACGAGCGATTCGCCGTGCAGGACGGGCAGGATTTCAGCCCCGACGTAGCCGAGGAGCAGGAAGAATGCGATCACGAGCAGTTGCGTGAAGATGCCGATCGCACGGCGCGGCCCCCACGGCATCTGATCGACGATCTCGGGGCAACCGATGTGGGAGCGCTTCACCGAGGCGAGCGCCGAGCCGTAGAAGGTCAGCCAGGCGAGCAGCACGGACGCAAGCTCGTCGTACCAGGAAAGCGACCGGCCCAGGGTCCGGAACACGACGCCGACGGTGACCTCGACGGCGAGGATCACCATCAGCGTCCCGACCACCACCTCGAGCAGCAGGCCGTAGCGCGCGCGAAAACGGCGCAACGAGGCGGCCAGCGGCGCTTCCCCGGCGCCGTTCATCTTCCTGTTGTCCGTCACGGTCTACTTGCCCAGCGCAACGGCCTTGTCGATCGCCGCCTTGGCGCCCTGGACTTCCTTGCCGAACTCCTCGTAGATGCCGGTGCTCGCCTTGATGAAGGCGTCCTTGTCGACTTCGTTGACCTGCATGCCGGCCGCCTTCAGTTTGTTGAGCAGGTCTTCCTCGTCCTTCGCCGCCGTCTCGTAGACGAACGCCTGGGTTTCCTTCGCGGTGTCCTCGAGGATCTTGCGCACGTCCGCGGGCACGTTGTTCCACGAACGGCCGACGATCACGTAGGCGGGCGTGTACACGTGGCCGGAGAGCGACAGGAACTTCTGCACTTCCTGCAGCTTCGCCGAATAGATCTGCGTGAACGGGTTCTCCTGGCCGTCCATCACGCCGGTCTGCAGCGCGGTGAACAGCTCCGAGAACTTCATCGGGCTCGGGTTCGCGCCGTAGGCCTGGAACATCTTCACGCGCCACTTGCCTTCCGGCACGCGCAGCTTGATGCCCTGGAGGTCCGCGGGCACCTTGATGGGCCGCTTGCTGTTCGTGATGTGGCGGGTACCGTTTTCCCACACAGCGAGGACCTTGACGCCTTTCTTTTCCGCGGCGGGCGCGAGCATCGGCCAGAAGACCTCCTTCTCGATCTTCGCCATGTGGTTGCGGTCCTTCACGATGTACGGCATCTCGAAGATGCCGAAGAGGTCGACTTCGGAGCTCATCACCGTCGACGGCACCGCCATGTCGAGCGTGCCGAGCTTGACCTTCTGGATCATCTCCTTGTCGCCGCCGAGCTGGCTGGAGCCGTACGCGACCACCTTGGCCTTGCCGCCCAGCTTGGCATTGGCGCGCTTCGCGAATTCGTCCGCGCTCTTCTGGAAGATGGATCCCGGCTCACCGACGTGGCCGATCTTGATTTCCTGCTGGGCCTGGGCGGCTCCGATGAGGCCGGCCGACAGCGCAACGGCCAGGGCGGTCTTGAGCAGGGTGCGGCGGTGCGAGGCTGTCTTCTTGCTGCGGGTCATCTTGGTCTCCTTGGCTTCTCTTCTGTCTCGTCTCTTGCGTCCGGTATTTCTTGCTCGGCTCGGGCTCGGACGTGCCCGACGCCTTCACTTTCCCGGGTGCGTGTTCAGGCGGCGCGCGCGACTTCGGCCACGGGTGCCTCCGCCAGGTACGCCATCGCGGCATCGACGCCGCCCTTGCGGTGCGGCACACCGGCGAGCGCGAGCCCCATTTCCACTCCCGCGAGCGTTCCGCACAGCATCAGGTCGTTGAAGTAACCGAGGTGGCCGATGCGGAAGATCTTCCCGGACACCTTGCCCAGGCCCTGGCCGAGCGACATGTCGAAGCGTTCCAGCACGATCCTGCGGAACGCGTCGGCGTTGTGGCCCTCGGGCATCAGCACGGCGGTGAGGGCGGAGCTGTATTCGTTCGGGTTCACGCAGAGGATCTCGAGCCCCCACGCGCGCACGGCGCGGCGGGTGGCCTCGGCGAACCGGTCGTGCCGCCGGAACACGTTCGTCAGTCCCTCGGCGAACAGCATGTCGAGGGCTTCGTGCAGTCCGTACAGCAGGTTGGTCGCGGGGGTGTACGGGAAGTACCCGTTGACGTTGGCCGCCAGCATCTCCTTCCAGTCCCAGTAGGAACGCGGCAGCTTCGCGTCGGCCGAGGCGGCGAGCGCCTCGCGGCTGATGGCGTTGAACGACAGGCCGGGCGGGAGCATCAGGCCTTTCTGCGAACCGCCGACGGTGACGTCCACACCCCATTCATCGTGCCGGTAGTCGATGGAACCGAGCGACGAGATCGTGTCGACGAAGAGCAGCGCGGGATGGCCGACGCGGTCGATCGCGGCGCGAATCGGCGGGATGGCGGTGGTCACGCCCGTCGACGTTTCGTTGTGGACCACGCAGACCGCCTTGATCGCGTGGCCGGTGTCGGTGCGCAGACGCTTCTCGATCTCCGCGGCATTCGCGCCCTGGCGCCAGTCGCCGGGCATGAAGTCGACGACCAGGCCCAGGCGCTCGGCGAGCTTCTTCCAGAGGCTCGCGAACTGGCCGGTCTCCGCCATCAACACGCGATCGCCCGGGGACAATGTGTTGACGAGCGCCGCTTCCCAGGCGCCGGTGCCGCTCGCGGGATAGATGATCACGTCCTGTTCCGTCTGGAACACGCGCTTGATTCCCGCGAGCACCGTCTTGCCGAGCTTGCCGAACTCGGGACCGCGGTGATCGATGGTGGGATGGTCGATCGCGCGCAGCACGCGGTCCGGGACGTTGGTCGGGCCGGGGATCTGGAGGAAGTGGCGACCGGAGGGATGGCTGTCGAGTTCGAGCATGGTGGCCGGACAATCCGATTTGGTATACAAAACGCATCCTAACCAAATGTCATGGGCGGCCGCAAGCGAAGCGCCCCGCCTCGCGGCCTCGGCGCTATGCTTTCTGTGTAGGGAAAATGCGCGAGAAGGCACGTCAGCTGACCGCCTTGGCGTTTCTCCTGTACGCACTGTTCGGTATACCAACGTGAACGCACCCGATGGACCCGCTCCGCTGACCGCAGCCTCGCCGGCCGCGACTACCCTGGCCGAAGTGCTGGCCGACCGCCTGCGCGAACTCATCATCGAGGGCGAGCTGGCACCGGGCACGCGCCTGAACGAGCGCGCGCTGTGTGACCGCCTCGGCGCCTCGCGCACGCCGTTGCGCGAGGCGTTCCGGCTCCTCGCGGCCGAACACCTCGTCGAGTTGCAGCCCAATCGCGGCGCGCAGGTGGTGTCGCTGTCCGACGACGACATCCGCGAAAGCTTCGAAGTGATGGGCGCGCTCGAGGCGCTCGCCGGGGAACTGGCCTGCCGGAACATCGCTGCCGGGGAAGTCGCCGAAGTGAAGGCGCTGACCTTCGAGATGCTCGCGTGCCACGCGCGCCGCGACCTGCCGGCGTACTACCGGATCAACCGGCTGATCCACCAGTGCATCAACCGCGCCGCGCGCAACCAACTGCTGACGCAGGTGTACTCGAACCTCAACCAGCGGATCGAGAACCTTCGCTTCCGGTCCAACTTCGACCAGCACAAGTGGGACAAGGCGGCGCGCGAGCACTCCGACATGGTGGAGGCGCTGGAGGCCCGGGACGGCGCGCGGCTCGCGGCGATCCTGCGCCGGCATCTCGAGGAGAAATGCCAGGCGGTGCTTGAAGGCCGGCGTGCCGAACGCGAAGTGGCCACACGACCGGTCGCAGGGGAGGCCGCCGCATGAATGCGCCCCTGGCCCGCCCGCTCGTCTTTCATGCTCCAGGCGACAACGAACTCGCACGGCGGCTTCGCAGCGCGGTCGAGGGCGAAGTCCTCTTCGACCGTGCCTCCCGCGGTCGCTACTCCACCGACGCCTCGATCTACCAGGTCGAGCCCGTGGGCGTGCTGGTGCCGCGCTCGCACGCCGACGTGCGCGCGGCGGTCGACGTCTGCCGCGAGTTGCGCGTGCCCATGCTGGCCCGCGGCGGCGGCAGTTCGCAGTGCGGCCAGACCGTCGGCGCCGCCCTCGTCATCGATCACAGCAAGCATCTGAACGGTGTGGTCGCGTTCGACCGCGAGGCGATGACGGTGACGGTGGAGCCCGGCATCGTGCTCGATGCGCTCAACGCCTGGCTGAAACCGCACGGCGTCTGGTTTCCGGTCGATGTCAGCACGTCCGCACAGGCGACGATCGGCGGCATGGCCGGCAACAACTCGTGCGGCTCGCGCTCGATCGCGTACGGCAACATGGTGCACAACGTGGTCGCGGCCGACGCGCTGCTCGCCGACGGCACCGAGGCGTGGCTCGGACCCGAAGCGCGGATGGGCGATGCGCCGCCCCGCCTGCGTGCCCTCATGGACGGCCTGCGCGCGGTCGCGGATCGCGAGCGCGACGAGATCGCGCGCCAGGTACCGAAGGTGATGCGCCGCGTCGGCGGCTACAACCTCGATGTCTTCCATCCGCAGAGCGAACGGCCGTACACCGGCGACGGCAGCGTCAATTACTCGCACCTGCTGGTGGGCAGCGAGGGAACGCTGGCCTGGATGCGCACGCTGACGCTGAAGCTCGCGCCGCTTCCCAAGCACAAGGCGCTCGGCGTCGTCAGCTTCCCGACGCTCTACCGGGCGATGGAACTGACGAAGCACATCGTGAGGCTGGGGCCGGCGGCGGTCGAACTGGTCGACCGCACGATGATCGAGCTCGCCCGCAGCAATCCGTCGTTCCGGCCGGTCATCGACGCCGCACTCGTCGGTGAGCCCGACGCGATCCTGCTCGTCGAATTCGTCGGCGAGGATGCCGATGCCCCGCGCCGCAAGCTCGACGATCTCGTCGCGCTGATGGGCGACCTCGGCCTGCCGGGGCAGGTCGTTCGCCTGCCGGACGCCGGGCCGCAGAAGGCGCTCTGGGACGTGCGCAAGGCGGGGCTGAACATCATGATGAGCATGAAGGGCGACGGCAAGCCGGTGTCCTTCATCGAGGACTGCGCGGTGCCGCTCGATCACCTCGCGGACTATGTGGCGCGGCTGACCGAGGTGTTCGCGCGGCACGGCACGCGCGGCACCTGGTACGCGCACGCCTCGGTCGGCACGCTGCACGTGCGTCCGATCCTCGACATGCGGCAGGGCGGGCCGAACGGCGGCGCGGCGAAGATGCGCGCCATCGCCGAGGAAGCGGCGGCCATGGTGCGGCAGTACAAGGGCGCGTACTCGGGCGAGCACGGTGACGGCCTGGTGCGCACCGAGTGGGTCGCCTGGCAGTTCGGGCCGCGCCTGACGCGTGCGTTCGAGGAGGTGAAGGCGCTGTTCGACCCCGATGGTCTGATGAATCCGGGCAAGATCGTGCGCGGCACGAAGATGGACGATGCGAGCCTGTTCCGTTATCCGCCGGGCTACGCGCCGCTGAAGCTCGACACCGCGCTCGACTGGTCGGCGTGGAACGTGCGGGCGGATCCGGTGACCGAGCAGGTCACCGCGCCGGGCACGGGCGGCGATCCCGCGAAGGGATACGCCAAGGCCGTCGAGATGTGCAACAACAACGGCCACTGCCGCAAGTTCGACGCCGGGACGATGTGCCCGAGCTTCCGCGTGACGCGCGACGAGGAGCACTCGACCCGCGGGCGCGCCAACACGCTGCGGCTGGCGGTCTCCGGCCAGCTCGGTACCGACTTCGCCAATGAAGCGGTGCGCGAGGCGCTCGCGCTCTGCGTGAGCTGCAAGGGCTGCAAGCGCGACTGTCCGACGGGCGTGGACATGGCGAAGATGAAGATCGAGTTCGCCTTCCACTGGCAGAAGAAGCACGGGCTGACGCTGAAGGACCGGCTCGTCGCGACGATGCCGAAGTGGGCGCCGTGGGCGGCGCGCTTCCCGTTCATCGCCAACCTGCGCGACGCGCTGCCCGGGGCGGCGCGCCTGTCGGAACGGATCGCGGGGCTGTCGGCCCGACGCACGCTGCCGCAGTGGCGCGGAGACACGTTCCTTGCAAGCAAGGCCGCGCAGGCGGCGACCGTCGATCGGCCCGAAGTCGTGCTGCTGGTGGACACGTTCAACAACTATCACGAGCCCGAGAACGCGCACGCGGCGCTGCGGGTGCTGCAGGCGGCCGGATACCGGGTCGCGGTGGCGCGCGCGAACGCGAACGACGCGGAGCGTGACCGGCCGCTCTGCTGCGGCCGCACCTATCTCGGCGCCGGGCTGGTGGA
The DNA here is from genome assembly GCA_963726405.1 of uncultured beta proteobacterium. Classification (GTDB taxonomy): domain Bacteria; phylum Pseudomonadota; class Gammaproteobacteria; order Burkholderiales; family Burkholderiaceae_F; genus JAOUJD01. Next base: position 24,417 of record CAVSCF010000004.1, read on the forward strand.
CGAAGCGAAGCGGGAGGCGCGGCGGATGGTCGAGGCCCTGGCCCCTCACGTGGCGGCCGGCGCGACCGTCGTCGGCCTGGAGCCCTCGTGCCTGCTGTCGCTGCGCGACGAATTCCTGGTGATGGGCCTCGGAGACGCGGCGCAGCAGTTGTCGAGCCGCGCGCTGATGATCGAGGAGTTCCTCGCGCGCGAACACAAGGCGGGACGCCTGAAGCTGCCGCTGAAGGCCTTGCCGCAGAAGCGCGCGCTCGTGCACGGACACTGCCACCAGAAGGCATTCGACGCGATGAGCCCCGTCGTATCGGTGCTGAAGCTGATTCCCGGCTTGCAGGTCGAGGTGATCGAGTCGAGCTGCTGCGGAATGGCGGGAAGCTTCGGCTACGAGGCCGAGCATTACGACGTCTCGATGAAGATGGCCGAGCTGTCGCTGCTGCCGGCGGTGCGGGCGGCGGGCGCCGACACGCTGATCGTGGCGGACGGCACCAGTTGCCGTCATCAGATCGCCGACGGCACGCGAGCGTCGGGACGACGGGAAGCGCTGCACGTTGTCCGCGTGCTCGAGAGCGCCCTGCTTGCGCCGACGAGTGCCGTGGATCAATGAGACTTGGTCAGCAGTGGGTCAGCAGCGGCTGAAGCAACCGAGCTGACCTGCTTCACGAGCTGGCCGCGCCTGACAACAACCAGGTAACCAGACGCGAGCAATGGAGTCGACCGGAGCGGCCCTGTCAGGGCCGCCCTCTGGCCGCTGCGTACGACATCAGGACAGCCGCAAACTCGTCCCGCTGCTCGATCCGCAGCGTGACCGTCACCGGGCCCGCTCTCCAGTGAGCCTCGGCCGGAATGCCGGCCGAGCGAATTCCGGTCCCGGCGAGTTCCCGGCCGTAGCGCAGGGACGCGGCCTGTCTCAGTTCATCGAACTCAATCATCGCGGCAGTTGGCGTTAGCAAGCGCGTCGGGAGCAGCAGCACCTGCTGCAGGCCATGGTCGTCGAAATACAGTTCGGCGTTGAAGGCGCGGTCCAGGTTCGAGACTTTTGAAGCCACGAGGCCAAGCGACAGGCCGTTGTCGAGCGACTTCGGCTGCGGGGGCGGCACGGCGCCCGGTAGAACGGCTCGCACATCGGACAGTGTCATGCCGGGCTCGGTGACGTCCCATAGCACCTTCTGCTGGCTCAGCAGCAGTGCCGCGAAGCACGTTACGACCACGACGACGATCAGGGCAATCCAGCGCACGAAGGTGATGACCGGGAAACGGACCGTGGACATTGCCAGTACTCCGCCGGATCTGCCATCTAGGGCTAGCCCGGACGGCGCTGGCTGGCTGCTTTCGGCTGGCCTGGCATCACTCTCCCGAAAGTCCAAAAGTCAGCACCGGGATGGACGCACAGGCCATGACGGTCGCTCGACTCGCTTTCGAAACCGGGCGCCAGCGACTTCTCAGTCCTTCATCCTCAAGCGGTTCCGTCGCTCAGGCGCAGGCTACGCCTTGGCCAAGCACGTCCTACTCAACCATCCTGGCGCCTGGGAAGTGGGCCGAATGCCCGCCAACCTCGCGGCTCAGGCCTTCTGGCGCCGCGTCATCGAGAAGGTAACCTCAGGCAGCTACGTCGAAGTGGACATTTTCCGTGGCTTGGGCCTGGCGTTCCACCGTCGATGCCGCCTTGGCTCGAACGTTAGGCAGCACAGGCCGGCCTGTCGTGGCAGCTCCGCGAGAAGCAGGCGCGATGCAGCGTACGATCGTGGCGTCGTCCTGACACGGTCACACCCATGCCTACCTCAGCGAAGCGTCCCGCATCGGTCACGGCCAAACGTGCACCGAAGAAGGCCGTCGAGCCGGTCTCGAAGCCATTCCTGCGCTTCCACCACTCGCACGAGTTACGAGTGAAGACACTCGACATTCTCGTGATCGTCGAGAACGCTGAGAAGGCGACCGCCTACTCTGGAGAACTGACTGAGCTGGTCCTTGAGCTGACCGATCACGGCATGGACCAGTACTTTCTGCAGTCGCTCAAGGCAACGAAGGCGAACTTCGTTGTGCAACAGTCTGCCGCCCTTGGGCTGGCTGGCGTGCAGAAGGTGATGGGCACCGTCATCCGCAACATACTCGGCCGCATGGACGATCGGCAGTTGCTCGTGGTTTGCAGCTCCATTCGTCAGTTCATGGCGTGAGGCCTGAAACTCATGACCAAGGCGACTTCCCCTCACCGCGAATGCACACGATCATCGAGCAAGTCATTCCCGCGCGCCGGCGCGACCTCGGCGGTTTCGAGGTCGGCCGGCTGCTGCCGGCCGGTCGCCGCCGCATGGTCGGCCCGTTCATCTTCTTCGACCACATCGGTCCGGCCGCGTTGACACCGCCGCTGCCGCGCGCCATGGACGTGCGCCCGCATCCGCACATCGGCCTCGCCACCGTCACCTATCTCTTCGCGGGCGAGATGACGCATCGCGATTCGCTCGGCTGCGAGCAGGTGATCCGGCCGGCGGAGGTGAACTGGATGACGTCCGGGCGCGGCATCTCGCACTCGGAGCGTTTCGACGGCATGCGCGAGCGCGGCGGCGAACTGCACGGCATCCAGGCCTGGGTAGCGCTGCCAGCCGAAGACGAGGAGACCGAACCCGCGTTCGAACATTACGGCCGCAACGAACTGCCGATGATCGAGGACTCAGGCTGGCAGGCACGCCTGATCGCCGGGGAATTGCTGGGCGCCCGCAGCAGCGTCCGGACCCGCTCGCCGTTGCTCTACGCGCACGTCGAGCTTGCGGCGGGCGCGCGGTTCGTCGTTCCCAACGCCGCGACCGAACGCGCGCTCTTCGTCGCGCGCGGAGCCGTCGAGGTCGGCGGGCAGCACTGCCCGGTCGCGCAGATGCTGGTGCTCGCCGCGGGAGCGACGCCCGTGGTCGAGGCCCGCGAACCCGCGACGGTGATGCTCCTGGGAGGCGAGCCCGTCGGGCCGCGCTACATCTGGTGGAACTTCGTCTCGTCGCGACCCGAGCGCATCGGGCAGGCGAAGGCAGACTGGCAGGCCGGCCGCATCCCGTTGCCCGTGGGCGATGGCGGCGAGTGGATCCCCGCGCCGAACGACCCGATGCCCGAGCGGCACCCGCTGTCGTAGGACCGATCGGGGTTCGACCCCGAGGCCGCAATCACCGCCGGCCGCGCAACCGCTCCACTTCCTCGATCAGGTCCACCACGAAGGCGGCGAGTTCTTCGTTGGCGTCGAACGTGCGTTCGATTTCAGCGAGGCGGCGGGCGCGCAGCAACTGGACGCTCGTGAAGCGCATCGTCTCCGTTCTCTCGACCTCGATCAGCCCGCCTTGCACGTGCCGTTCGATCCACTCGCAGCTGACGGCGCAGGCGCTTGCCAGTTCCTCGACGGTGAGGCCGTCCTCGTCGATGAGCACTTCGAAGGTGCGCGTGATCATCGGCCGCGCTCCGTCGTCTGCCGCGGGTTGAACTTCATCTGCCGCTCCATCGTTCGATAGAACTCGCGCGCCGCTTCGGTGTCCGCGGGCGGAAGCACGAGTTCGAGTTCGAGGTAAAGATCGCCGGGCGGATCGCCGGGAATGCCGCGTCCTCGCAATCGCAGCTTGCGGCCGTTGGGCGAGTTCGGCGGGACCGCGACCTCCACCGGGCCCGACGGTGTCGCGACTTCGATCGACGCGCCGAGCGCCGCCTCCCATGGCGCGAGCGGCACGCGCTGCGTGACGTCGCGGCCGTCGACCCTGTAGCGCTCGTCCGGCCGGAACTGGATCTCGAGGTAGAGGTCGCCCGCGGATCCGGCCCCGTAACCCGGCGCTCCCTGGCCGCGCAGGCGGATGTGCTGGCCCGCGCGCACGCCTTTCGGAATGGTGACGTCGAGCGTTCGTTCCTCGGTCACCACGTGCCCGGTCGCGTCGAGGCGCGCGGAGCGCAACGTGACCGGTCGCGTGGCGCCGTCGTACGCATCCCCGAGATCGATCACCACCTTGGCGTGATGATCGCCGCCGCGCATCGATGGCGCATCCGCCCCGCGCCGGCCGCGCGCCGAGCGGCCGAAGAGGTTGGCGAAGAAATCGCTGAACTCGCCTTCGCCCGCGCCCAGGTCGGCACCGGAGAACTCGAAGCCGGCGTCCCAGTCGGGCGGCGGACGGAAGTCCTGTCCCTGCGGCCGTCGCCCCAGCGCGTCATAGGCGGCCCGCTTCTCCGGGTCGGAGAGGACGGTGTTGGCTTCGTTGATCGCGGCCATCCGCTCCGCCGCGTCCTTTTCCTTGCTGACGTCCGGGTGGTACTTCCGCGCGAGGCGCCGGTACGCCTTCTTGATGTCGTCTGCCGTGGCGTTCTTCTCGACGCCCAGGGTTGCGTAGTAGTCCTTGAACTCCATCGCCCGATCCTCGATCACGGCGCGTCGCGCCCGCCAGTGCGGCCGCGCCAGATGTGCCCGGGTCCGGGAGTTGCGGACCACCCGTCCATGATCGATCGCGGAAGCCCCGGGGCAGGACCGATCTTACGCGGGCGAGGTGACGCCGCGCGCTCGGCTCGTGGCCCTGCTGGTCGCCGCGGCCGGGTCGCTTGTCCGCGGTCGCCTGCCGGCAGGGCATCCGGTGGCAACTTGCGTGACAATTGCGGTTTCACACGGGGAAGCGGAAAGCGCCGCTTCCCGGCAGTCAACGGAGGCCATCATCGCTGCATCCACCGGCCGCGGCCGCAAGCCGAAGCCATCGACCGACCCCGGGCCCTTCCGTTCGCGCTCGCTCGCGCCGATCGGCTGGATCGTCGCCGCCGTGTTCGCCGGCGTGGCCTTGCTCTTTTACTGGATGGCGCCGGACGATCGACCCATCAAGGTCCGGGGGCCGGCCACGGCCGACCATGCGATTCCTCCTCCGCCCGCACTGCCGCCGCCGCCGAAGGTGGTGAGGCCGCGCGCCGAACCCGACAACCCGAACGACGTGCTGGGCCGTGCAACCGACTTCAAGGCGGTCTACACGCGCTACCGCGACAGCCGCGATCCGATCGAGCGCGCGCTGGCGGGCCGCGCCCACCGCGCCTGCTTTCCGGCCTTCATGCCTCCGCACGGCAAGGCGCCCTCGACGGCTTACGTGCTCAACGCCTTGCCGAAGGAGCATCGCGAGGAGCGGCGAGCCGCCGTCGAGGAACTCTTCGCACGCTGCCGTTCGTTCCTCGTGCAGCCACTCGACGCCGCCGAGGTCGTCGGCACGGCGGAACGCGTGACGAACGGCGACCTGGCGTCAGCCGGATCCGCGGCGCGCTGGGCGCTGATGCGCGGCGACCGGGCCAAGTCGGAGGAACTCATCGAACAGGCGCTGCGGACGAAAGAGCCTTACGCGATCCAGTCGCTGAGCGGCATGTCGACGCTGCTGGTGAACGACGGCGCGCGTGGCGCGCAGGCGGAAGTGACCGATGCCGCGCTCGCGCTCGTCGCGTGCGATCTCGGCGCGAGTTGCGGCGCCAATTCGCTGCTCGCGCTGCAACTGTGCGCGACCGAGGGCCGCTGCGAAGGGACGGCGCGCGAACGCATGATCGAGCGCCTCGGGCCGGTGGACATGGAAGCGGTCGAAGTGGAGCGCAAGCGGCTGCGGGCGCTCTTCGACAGCGGCCGCGCGAGCATCACGTCGATCTGGCGCGGGGGGCGCTGAGCCCGGCGGGGGCCGGCATGACGACCACCGCAAACGCCATCAATCGGGCCAGCGCAAGTCGCGTGAGGCCACCCGTTCGGACGATCGGTCGGCCGAACGGACTCCCCAAAACGAACCAGATTCGATGAATTGACGCGGGCCGGCGCGCGATAGAGTCGTTCGACTCATTCATCGCCGTGCGCGTTGGGTTTGCGATCCGCTGTCGTGATCGCGTTCCGTTCGCAGCGGCTGCGGCCGTGCAGAACAACGAACAACGACGACCGGCACATCAGCGTGGCACGACGGCCCCGGAGTCACGACGACTCCGCCGGGAGGCATCGTGCTAGGCGCCTTTCGCCGGCGCGCGCTTGATCGCGAACAGGCGTCGAAGTCGGGGCGCTGGTTCAGCCGCGACGAAGCGATCATGGGAACCGCGATCCACGTTGAAGTGTGGAGCGACGACGCGCGGCGCGCGGGCCTCGCGATGGACGACGTGATCGGCGAGATGCATCGGATCGATGCGCTGATGAGCCCGTACAAGGCTGCATCGGAGCTGTCGCGCATCAACCGGGAAGCGGCCGAGCGGCCGGTCGAGATCTGCGCCGAACTGTTCGAACTGCTCGCCCGCTCCATCCGGTTCTCGCAACTGTCCGATGGGGCCTTCGACGTGACATACGCGAGCGTCGGCCACCTGTACGACTACCGGCGCCGCATCCGTCCCGACGAAGAGCAACTCGCCGCGGCACGCGAAGCGATCGGCTATCGCCACCTGCAACTCGACCCCGCGGCCCGCACCGTGCGCTTCGCGCGCGACGGCGTGCGGGTCGATCTCGGCGGCTTCGCCAAGGGCCACGCGGTCGACAACGGGGCGGCGATCCTGGCGCGGCACGGCATCCGTCATGGCGTCGTCGCCGCCGGCGGCGACAGCCGCCTGCTCGGGGACCGCTGCGGCCGTCCGTGGACGGTCGGCATCCGCGATCCGCGGCGCAAAGGCGAGGCGGTGGCGCTGCTGCCGCTCGAGAACGTCGCGGTGTCGACCTCCGGCGACTACGAGCGCTACTTCGACGACGGCGACGAGCGCTGCCATCACCTGATCGACCCGCGCACGGGGCGATCGCCCAGCAGCGTGCGCAGCGTCACCGTGGTCGCGCCGGACGGCCTGACGAGCGAGGCGATGTCGAAGACCGTGTTCGTGCTCGGCATCGAGCGCGGTTTGCGGATCGTCGAAGCGCTGCCGGACGTCGACGCCGTGGTGATCGACGCGGCGGGCGAACTGCACTTCACCAAGGGCCTGCTCTCCGAGGTGGAGACCGCGCCGGCCTCATGACAACGGGCTAGCGCCATCACTTCCCGCCGCGAGCAAGACATGAAAGAGCCGTTTCATCGGGCAATCAAGACGGTCATCAGTCGCAACAATGGTTGCGTCCCGCGCTGACCGGAACCAGTCGAGGACAGTCATGAGCCAGGTCCAAGCAAAACACCATTCAATCGCCCTCGCCATTGCTCTCGCGCTCGCGGTGCTCGCGGGCATCGCCGGCTGCTCGGGCTCCGGCACGGAGTCGGGCGCGACGCTCACCGTGACCGGCGACGTTCCGATCGCCTACGCCAAGCGCTCGACGACGATGCGGGTCAATCCCACCAACGGCGCGCCGTTCGCCGCGGGCGGTGACCTGATCATTCGCGAGAAGTCCTCGCCCAGCGCGCGCGAAATCAACGTGACCGCCGCGATCACGCAGGGCAGTGGCGACGTCGCCGACCCCGAGGTCTCGTACGACGGCAAGAAGATCGTGTTCGCGCTGCGCTGCCCGACGACGAACACCTCGACCACCGGCGGCGCGCCGGCGTGCACGGGCCGCTGGAACCTGTGGGAATACGACATGACCACGGGCGGCCTGTCCGGGGGCAGCCTGCGCCGCATCACGAGTTCCACCACCGACGACGACGTCGATCCGGCCTACCTGCCGGCCGACCGCGGGTACGTCTTCGCGTCCAACCGGCAGGCGACCACCAAGTCCCAGGCGCTCGGGCAGACGTACTACGCGGTCGACGAATACGAGCGCGAGCGCGTGCTGAACCTGCATACGGTCGATCGCAGCGGCGGGAACGTGCAGCAGATCTCGGTCAACCAGAGCCACGACCGCAACCCGGTCGTGCGCCCCAACGGCGACATCATGTTTTCGCGCTGGGAGCACGTGGGTCCGCGCAACCGCTTCGCCATTTTCCGCGTGAAGCCCGACGGCACGGACATGTTCGTGCTGTACGGCGCGCACAGCAGCGGCAACAGCTTCCTGCATCCGCGGGACATGGACCCGGGCGGACCGTACAAGGGCAAGGTGCTGTCCGACCTGATGCCGCTGTCGGGCACGCAGGAAGGCGGCGCGCTGATGCTGATCGACGCCGCCAACTACTCCGAAGAGAACACGCCGGCCAGCGCGCAGGTACCCGGGCAGGGCGGGCAGTTCCAGTGGACCGAGAAGGAGATCGATCTTGGCCGCGGGCTGTCGCTCTACGGTCGCGTGACCGCGCCATTCCCGTTGTGGGATGGCACCAACCGCGTGCTGCTTGCCTATCGCCCATGCGAAGTGACCCGCGACGGCACGGTGATTCCCTGCGCAGCCCTCACCGATGCCGAGCGCGCGATGCTTACCGACGACACGACGTCGCGCGCGCAGAAGGCGCAGTTGCCCGTGCGCGACAACGCGCCGGCGGCCTACTCGATCTACATCTTCGATCCGTCGAAGCAGACGTTCCTGATCGTCGCGGCGCCGCCGCCGGGCTTCATGTACACCGACCCGGTCGCCATCCAGCCGCGGCCGGAGCCCAACGCCACGCAGCCGACCGTCGTCGACGAGGCGCTGAAGGCGACGAACCTGGCCCTGATCGAGGTGCGCAGCGTCTACGACACGGACGGCCTGGACCGCATGGGCGACTCGATGCTCGCCGCCGCCGACCTCGGCGCCGGTTGCACCACCTCGATCGCCAAGACGGCATCGGTCGACGCCGCCGACACGCGCGCGCAGGTTCCGGACCTCGTTCGCATCAAGAACCCGGGCGACGCCGCGTACGGGTGCGCGCCCGCGTTCTTCGTCCGGGCCTTCCGCGCGGTCGCTCCGCAGGCCAACACCATCGGGATGCGGCAGGCGATCGGCGAGACCGACTTCGAGCCGCAGCAGATCCTCGGCTATGCGCCGGTCGAACCCGACGGCTCCTTCAAGCTCACGGTGCCCGCCGACACGCCGCTCGGTCTCGCCATCCTCGACGCCAAGGGCCGCGCGATCCAGACGCACCTGAACTGGATCCAGGTCCGTCCGGGCGAGCGCCGCACATGCGACGGCTGCCACAGCCCGCGGCGCGGGGCGTCCCTGAACTCCGGCGTGATCGTCAACTCCGTGCCCTCCGGGTGGCTGCCGTCGATGGCCGCCGCGCACCAGTCGGGCGAGACCATGGCATCGACCCGCACGCGACTGGATGCTTCGGCGCTCGTCCTCGGTGCCGATCTCGTTCACGCCGACAAATGGGCCGACGCCACGAAGGCCGGCGTGACGGCACGCCCGACCATTGCCGTGCGCTACGTCGGCAACGACAGCACGGCCGATGACCTGGTCACGCCCGCGCCAACGAACGGCATCGTCAACTACCCGGATCACGTGCAGCCGATCTGGACACGCACCCGCGGCGTCAGCGGCGCCGACACCTGCACCAACTGCCACAACGATCCGGCCAAGCTCGATCTGCGCGCGAACGTGTCGGGCACCGGGCGCCTCGTGTCGTACGAGGAACTGCTCGTCGGCGACCCGTTGATCGATCCGGTGACGGGCCAGCCTGTCACTCGCCTCGAGGACGGCGTTCCCGTGGTCGTCCGCAACGCGGCACTTGTCGAGAACAGGGTGAGCAACGCGCTTGGCATCACGCGCGCCAGCCGCCTGGGCGAGATCATGTTCGGCGAGACGCTGAAGGCATCCGCCGCGGCCCGTACCGCGCATCCGAATCCGCCGGCGACGGCGCCGGACCATTCGAAGCTGCTGAACCTGGCCGAGAAGCGCCTGATCAGCGAGTGGATGGACCTCGGAGGCCAGTACTTCAACAACGTCTCGGCGAGTACGAGCCCGGTGCGCTCGGCAACCGCGCTGTCGCGCACCGCGTTCGATGCCAACGTGCATCCGGTGCTGCAGGCCAACTGCGTCCTCTGCCACCAGCCGACCGGCAACGCCGGCGCCACGCAGTCCGGAACGACGTACCTGCGCAACCGGTACATCCTGACCGGTGACCCCGAAGGCGATTACAACGTCACGCTGACGATGGTCTCCAACACCTGCAACGCGGCGTCCAACGCGCTGCTCGAGCGGCCATCGACGGTTCCGCACCCCGCAGGCGCCGTCGGGCAAACCGCCGCGGTGCTGCCCGCGACATCGGCCGGCTACGTGGCGATCGCGAACTGGATCCGTGCGGGGTGCACGACGCCATGAGATTCGCTCCCGCGATCGCGAGGACGGCGCTGCGGCCGACGACGATCGCCACGGTCGCTCTCGCCGCGCTGCTCGCCGCCGGTTGCGGCGGCAGCGGCAGTCCGCTGGACAACCCGCCCAATGTCGCGAATCCGACCGTCGCGGGCGGCCAGAAGCTGTCCTTCACCTATTTCCAGAAGTGCATCCAGCCGATCCTCATCGCGCCGCTCCAGATCAACCAGAACGGGGCGATCTCGGTGAACACCTGCGCGGCCGGAGGCTGCCACGACAACGCGACCGGGACGGGCGGCGCCCTGCGCCTCGTCGCCAGTGCGCAGCCCGTCGATCTCGCCAATCCGGCGAACACGCCCGACGTCATCCGCACCACGGAGATGTACAGGAACTTCTACTCGGCGCAGGGCGAGGTGGTGTTCGGCGCGCCGCTGTCGAGTCGCCTGCTGACGAAGCCGCTGACGCTCAACGTCCTGCACGGCGGTGGCCTCATCTTCCTGAGCGAGTCCGATCCGAACGTGATGCGGATCCGCTACTGGATCAGCCGCCCGATGCCCCAGGGCCAGGACGAGTTCAGCGCGGCCGCGGCCAGCATGTTCACGCCGGCCGACCCGGTCACCGGGACCTGCAATACCCAATGACGCACCTCGCTGCACGCCCGGCATGGATCGGCACTTTCGCGCGGGCGATCGCGCGGGTCACGGTGCTGCTTGCGCTGGCCGGGGGCGCCACCGTCGCGGTGGCGCAGGAGAAGGTGCAGATCACCGATCCGTACATCGAACTGCGCACCGGGCCGGGCCGCGGCTATCCCGTCTTCTTCGTCGCCGGCCGCGACGAGTGGATCGAGATCCTGATGCGGCACACCGACTGGTTCAAGGTGCGCGCGGCCAATGGCAGCGAGGGCTGGGTGAACCGCTCGCAGCTCGAAACGACGCTCACCGAGGCGGGTGCGGCGAAGACGTTCCGCGATGTCCTGGTCGGCGACTACCTGCGGCGAAAGCTGGAACTGGGCGCGGCGTGGGGGCAGTTCAAGGGCGAGCCGATGCTGAAGGTCTGGACCGGGTACCGGTTCGCCGATGCGCTGAGTCTCGAAGCGGCGATCGGGCAGGTGCAAGGCACGTTCTCCGGCACCGAGTTCTGGAACGTCAACATCAACGTGGAGCCGTGGTCGGACCGCCGCCTGTCGCCGTTCCTCGGCCTTGGCGTGGGGCAGTTCAAGAACGTTCCGAATGCGAGCCTCGTCGGTGGATTCGTCACCAACGCCACGCTCGCCAACGCCTCGGTGGGCGTGCGCTACTACATGGCGGAGCGCTTCGTCGCACGGCTCGACTACACGATCTACACGGCTTACGTCTCCGACCGCGATACCGGCGAATACAAGGCGGTCACCGCCGGCATCGCCTTCTTCTTCTGAGCAGACCCCTCATGCGAACCTCCCTTGTTGCGCTGACACTGGCCGCCGCCACCGCCGCGCTGCCGGCCGCCGCCCAGACGTCGCCGGCCGCCGGCGCATCGACCCAGCGGCCGCCGAACGAGCAGGTCATCGAACCGGCCGTGCCGCGCCGTGACGTGCGCGTGCCGAAGATCCCGAGCAACGACTTCATCGCCGGCGCCTTCATCGGCACGTACTCGAGCGAGAACTTCGGCGCAAGCATGGTCTACGGCGCGCGGCTGGGCTATCACATCACGGAGGACTTCTTCGTCGAAGGCGTCTACGGCACGACGACGGTGACCGACGAGAGTTTCCGCCAGATCCTTCCCGGGGGCCTCTTTCCGAAGCAGGAAGAGAAGCTCGACTACTACAACCTCTCGGTCGGCTACAACATCCTGCCGGGCGAGGTCTTCTTCGGCAGCAAGTGGGCGAAGGCCTCCGCGCTCTACCTGATCGTCGGAGTGGGCAGCACCAGGCTCCTCGAGCAGAGCAAGCAGACGGTGAACTTCGGCCTCGGCTATCGCATGTTCATGAAGGACTGGGCGGCGATCCAGGTGGACGTGCGCGACCACATGTACTCGCTCGACCTGCTCGGCACGCGCCGGAGCACGACGAACCTCGAGTTCACGGCCGGCGCCACGTTCTTCTTCTGATGCACTCCATGAACTCCAGTCCCCGCATCCTCCGTTTCGCGCGCGTCCTCGCGGTGGCCGCGATCGGCGCCGCGTCGGCAGTCGCCGGCGCGGCCATCACGCCGACGGCCGGCGCGCCGGACTTCACGCTGCCGACGCTCGGCGGCCCGAACCTGCGGCTGCAGGAGCAGCGCGGCCGGGTCGTGATGATCAATTTCTGGGCGAGCTGGTGCGGGCCGTGCCGCGAGGAGATGCCGCACCTCGCGCGCCTGTACGAGAAGTACCGCGCCTCGGGGTTCACGGTGCTGGCGGTCAACGTCGACGAGGATCAGGCCAAGGCGGCGAACCTGGCGCAGCAGCTCGGAATGCGCTTTCCGGTGCTGCTCGACACCGGCAAGCAGGTGAGCCGCCTGTACGACCTGAGCGCGATGCCGTCGACCGTGCTGGTCGATCGGGACGGCCGCGTTCGCTACGTCCATCGCGGATACCGCGACGGCTACGCGGACGCCTACGAAAAGCAGATCCGGGAGTTGCTGCGCGAATGAGAACGTCCGTAGTCCGCTGGCCCGTGCTGCTCGCCGTCGTCGCCGCCGCGTCGCTCGCCGGCTGCGCGCTGCCCGAGCCCTGGGTGAAGCCGTACGAGCGCGAGCGCCTCGCCGATCCCGTGATGAAACTGCAGCGCGACGCGCTCGCCGCGAAGCATCTGGAGCACGTGCGCGACGTGCGTGAAGGCGCCCGCGGCGCCACCGGCGTGCAGGGAGGCGGCTGTGGCTGCAATTGAGCGGTGCCTGCGTGCGTTGCGTAACGTCGTGCGCTCGCTCCAGTCGCCGGGCGGCCGGCGTGCTCATCCGCTCGCCGGGGCGGCGCGCGCGCTCGGCGGACTCGGGGCGCTGCTCGGCCTTGGCCACGCGCAGGCCGCGGATTTGCCCGAGGACCGCGCCGACCTGATGTACCACCTGTACGACGGGGGCGGCGTCAGGGCGAGCGGCCCGGCGCTGCTCGTTCGCAAGAACCTGCTGAACAAGGTGTCGATGTCGGCGAGCTACTACGCCGACATCCTGAGCAACGCCTCGATCGACGTCGTCACGACCGCAAGCCCGTACCGCGAGACGCGCAAGGAATTCGGCGTCGCCGTCGACTATGCCGTACGCGAATCGGTGCTGACGCTCGGTGTGTCGCGCAGCACGGAACCGGACTACATCGCGAACGCGGTGAACGTCGATGTGACGACCGAGGCGTACGGGGGGATGACGACCGTGGGCCTTGGCTACACCCACGGGTCCGACGATGTCGGAAAGCGGGACGAGGGCTTCTTCGACACCGCGAAGCACTGGCGCTACCGGCTCGGAGTGACGCAGATCCTCACGCCGCGCTGGATAGCGAGCGTGAACGCCGAGGCGGTGTCCGACGAGGGCTTCCTCGGCAGCCCGTACCGCGTCGCGCGGGTGTTCGGCGCCGCGGTGCCGGAGCGCATCCCGACCACGCGTACCAGCCGCGCGTTGCGGTTTCGCGTCGTTGGCGAGGTCGCGCCCGGCATGGCCGTCAACGGCGCCTACCGCTACTTCTGGGACAACTGGGACATCGTCTCCCACACGTTCGACCTCGGGGTGAGCCGGCGCTTCGGCGAGGCGTGGCTGGCCGACGCCTACGTGCGCAGCTATCGGCAGACGCGTGGCGCGCTCTTCTACGCGGACAACGCCACCGCCGAGACGCTCTACATCACCCGCAACCGGCAGCTGAGCACGTACGACACGAATGCCATCGGGGCCAAGGCGACGTGGACCTGGCTGCGTGCGGCGCGCTACGTGGTGCGCGTGAACGGAGCGCTCGAGTACGGCAAGACCAACTACAGCGACTTCACCGACGTCCGCACCGGCCAGCTGTACTCCTACGGCGCGACCGTCGCGCAGATTTTCGTTTCCGCTGACTACTAGCGAAGGAACCCGCATGTCCCATCGATGCCGTCACCTCCTCGTTGCCGGCTTCCTGTCGCTGGCAGCGTTCGCAACGTCCTGGGCTCAGACGGCGAGCGCGCCCGCGAGCGTTCCGCCGGCTGCTGCCGTTGCCGCCGCCAAAGACGTTCCGGCGAGCGATGCAGCGAGCCTGGACGCCCGGATCCAGGACGCGAAGGCCGACGCGATCCGCCTGAACCGCGACCTCCTGGTGCTCGAGGAGGAACTGCTGTTTCCCGCGAACACGCAGGTCGCCATCTTCGTGTCGATGGATGTGGGCAAGCTCTTCTCGCTCGACTCCGTGCGCGTGAAGCTCGACGACAAGGACGTGGCGGCCTATCTCTACACGCCGTCGGAGGTGCAGGCCTTGCATCGCGGTGGAGTGCAGCGTCTGTACGTCGGCAACCTGCGCGCCGGCACGCACGAACTGGTGGCCTTCTTCACCGGCAAGGGTCCGCACGACCGCGACTACAAGCGCGGGGCGACGATCAAGGTCGAGAAGGGGACCGAACCGAAATACATCGAACTGCAGATCAAGGACTCCACCGGCAAGTTGCAGCCGGAATTCGAGGTCAAGGTCTGGCAGTGAAGGCAGGGCATCGGTCGTGAACGTCGTGTTCGGTCCCGCCTGCCGTCGCGCGGTGCTCGCCGCTGTGATCGGCTGTGCCGCTGCCGTCGCGCACGCGCAGGCGCCGGCGTCGCCGAACGCGGACGCCGGCTCGGCAAGCTGGCTCGATATTTCCACGTGGGGCCGCTGGTGGCCAGGGACGGGCGACGCGTCGCCGCCGCCGCCGACCGGTGTGCAGTCGCCGTTCTACGGCGACAGCCTCTTCCACTTCTTTCAGGGCCAGTACTTCACCTCGGTGACCCACCTGATGGTGTCGCAGCACTTCGGCCGCGTCAGCCCGCACGACGACGAGGCGGAGATCCTGCGCGGGGGCCTGTTCCTGTCCTACGGACTGCATCGCGAGGCGGGCGACGTCTTTGCCCGCCTGGTCGAGCGCGGCGCGGCCCCGCCGGTGCGCGACCGCGCCTGGTTCTACCTGGCGAAGATCCGCTACCAGCGCGGCCTGCTGCCGCAGGCCGAGGAGGCGCTGGCGCGCATCGAGAAGCCGCTGACGGGCGGCCTCGAGGAAGACCGCGTGCTGCTGCAGGCGAATGTGCTGATGGGACTGGCCAGGTACGCCGAAGCCGCGCGCGTGCTCGATGCCCTTTCGAAGGTGCCCGGCGCCAGCACCTACGCCCGCTACAACCTCGGCGTCGCCCTGATCCGCAGCGGCGACGTGACGCGCGGCAGCGCCATGCTCGATCAGGTGGGGAAGATGCCTGCCACCTCGGAGGAGTTCCGCAGCCTGCGCGACAAGGCGAATGTCGCGCTCGGGTTCGCGGCGCTGAAGGACAACCGCCCCGCCGATGCGCAGGCGTACTTCGAGCGGGTCCGGCTGGCGGGAATGATGTCGAACAAGGCGCTGCTCGGCTTCGGGTGGGCGCGGGCGCAGGCCAACGAGCCGACCCATCGCGCGCGGCACGAGGCCATGAACCTGGCGCTGGTGCCGTGGACGGAACTGGCGACACGCGATCCGGGCGACGCTGCCGTGCTCGAGGCCAGGCTCGCGGTTCCCTACGCCTATGCGGAACTCGGTTCGTACGCGCAGTCGCTCGAGCTGTATCAGGACGCGATCCGCGCGTTCGAGCGTGAAAGCATCAGCCTTGACGAGTCGGTCGCCGCGATCCGCGGCGGCAAGCTCCTCGACGGGCTCATCGCCAGCAACCCGGGCGAGGAGATGGGATGGTTCTGGGCCGTGACCGAGCTGCCGGAAGGTGGCCCGCTGCCGCATGGCGGTCACCTCGCGCAGGTGCTGGCGACGCACGAGTTCCAGGAAGCCTTCAAGAACTACCGCGACCTGCTGTACCTCTCGCGCAACCTGCAGCAGTGGCGCGAGAGCCTCGACGTGCTGCGCGACATGCTCGCGAACCGCCGCCAGGCCTACGCCGAACGCCTGCCGCAGGTGCGGGAGAAGGAACGTGCGCTGCAGCTGGCGGAAGCGGCGCAGCGCCGCGACGTCGTGGCGGCGGAGCTCGAACGGGTCGAGCGCGAGGTCGACGCCGCCGCGTTCGCGACGCCACGCGAGCGCGAGCTGCAGATGCGCCTCGACCGGGTGCGGGCGGCGGTGGAACCGGTCGGGAGCAGATCCCGCACTGGAGGAGGCGCGCGAGCGCTACCGCCGTGCCGCCGGCGCATTGCTGTGGCAGCAGAACGAACAGTTCGCGGTGCGGCTGTGGAGCGCGAAGAAGGACATGCAACTCCTGCAAGGCAACCTCGCCCAGTCGCAGCAACTCAGCGCGGCGATCGCGGCGGCGCAGCGCGATGAACCGGCCCGTCTCGACCGGTTCGCCGCGCGCATCGAGGAACTGGCCGCGCGCGTGGACGCCATGATCCCGCGCGTCGCGGCGCTGTCCAGGGAGCAGCAGGCCGCCGCCCAGGAAATCGCGGTGGCCGAGCTGCTGCGGCAGAAGGAGCGCCTGCTCGACTACGGGACGCAGGCGCGTTTCGCGGTCGCGCAGACCCACGATCGCGCCAATCAGGCGAAGGAGGGCAGCCGTGGGCCCGCGCAATAGCCGCTCGTGCCTGGCCGGCGCCATCGTCGCCGTGCTGCTCGCGGCGTGCGCGAGTTCGCAGCGGGCGCCCGAGCCGCCCACGCTGAAGACTCTCGCCGCGCGCGAGATCAACGTGCTGCCGGACGCGGGGGTACGGGCCGACGAGGAGGCGGCCGCCCGCGCGTACCGCGATTACCTCGCCGCGGCCCCGCGCGGGCCGCAGCGGCAGGAGGCGCTGCGCCGGCTCGGCGACATCGAGATGGACCGCGTCGATTCGCGCGTCGCGAGCGGCGCGGCCGACGGGACCGCGGCCGACTACAAGGCGGCGATCGCGCAATACCAGGACTTCCTGAAGAGCTATCCGGCCGATCCCGGCAACGATCGCGTGCTCTACCAGCTGGCACGCGCGCAGGAGCTGAGCGGCGATCTCGAGAGCTCGTTGAAGACCCTCGACCGGCTGGTGGTGGCCTATCCCGCCACGCGCGTCCGCGACGAGGCCCAGTTCCGCCGTGGCGAGCTGCTGTTCACGCTGCGCGACTATCCGAACGCGGAGAAGGCGTACGCGATCACGATGCAGGGCGACCGCGGCTCGCCTTTCCACGAGCGGTCGCTCTACATGCACGGCTGGGCGATCTTCAAGCAGGGGCGGCTGGAGGAGTCGCTGCACTCCTTTTTCCGGGTGCTGGATCTGAAGCTCGCCGGACGCAGCAACGAGAGCGACCTGGAGAAGGTGCCGGGACTGACACGCGCCGACCGCGAACTGGTCGAGGACACGTTCCGCGTCACCAGCCTGTCACTGTCCAACCTGCAGGGGCCCGCGTCGATTCCGCCGTACATCGACTCGGATGTCCGGCGCAGCTACGAGTTTCGCGTCTACCAGCACCTGGGCGAGCTCTACATCAAGCAGGAGCGCTTCAAGGACGCGGCGGACACCTTCGGCGCCTTCGCGCAGCGCGCGCCGTCGCATCCCGAGGCGCCGGTGCTGCAGGCGCGCGTGATCGACATCTACGCCGCGGGCGGATTCGCGAACCAGGCGCTCGAGGCGAAGAAGCAGTACGTCTCGAACTACGGCGTGGGCAGCGACTACCAGCGCGCCAACCCGGCGGGCTGGGAACGCAGCGAACCCCTGGTGAAGACCCACCTCGAGGAGCTGGCGCGGCACTATCACGCCGGCGCGCAGAAGTCGAAGAAGACCGAGGACTACCAGGAGGCCGTGCGCTGGTATCGCAGCTACCTCGCGTCCTTTCCCTACGACCCGCAGGCGGCCCAGAACAACTTCCTGCTGGCGGAACTGCTGTACGAGGACGGACGCTACGGCGAAGCGGCGGTCGAGTACGAGAAGTCCGCCTACGAGTATCGGCGTCACGACCGCAGCGCCGATGCGGCCTACGCCGCGCTGCTCGCCTACGCCCAGCAGGAAAAGCGCCTCTCCGCCGCCGAGGCGCGTGACGTGCAGCTGAAGGCGGTCGATAGCGCGCTGCGCTTCGCCAAGGTCTACCGGCAGGATCCCCGCACCGCGGCGGTGCTGACCAACGCCGCCGAGAAACTGTATGGGCTGAACGAAGCCGACCGCGCCGCGGCGATCGCGCGCCAGGTGCTGGCGCTGCAGCCGGCACCGCCCGCCGCGCAGCGGCGCGTGGCATGGACCGTGATCGCGCACACTTCGTTCGAGCAGGGCGCGTTCGCCGAGGCCGAGCGCGCCTACGGCGAGGTCCTGGCGCTGACACCGGAGAAGGATCCGGGGCGCTCCGCGCTGACGGAGCGGCTGGCGGCGTCGGTCTACAAGCAGGGCGAGGCCGCGCGCGCGCAGGGGCAACTGCCCGCCGCCATCGGCCACTTCCAGCGCGTCGCCACCGTCGCGCCGACGTCGTCGGTGCGGGCGACCGCGCAGTACGACGCCGCGGCTTCGATGCTGGAGCTGAAGGACTGGGACAACGCGGCCCGCACGCTCGAGGACTTCCGCACCCGCTACCCGAAGCACCCGCTGCAGGACGACGTCACCGGCAAGCTCGCGGTGGCCTACGTCGAGCAGGGCAACTGGGCGCAGGCCGCCGCCGAATTCGAGCGGCTGGCGGCGGCCAACAAGGATCCGCAACTCGCGCGTGCCGGCCTGTGGCAGGCCGCCGAGATGTACGACAAGGCCGGCGCCCGCGCACCGGCGGCCCGCACCTACGAGCGCTATGTCAAGCAGTACCCCAGCCCGCTCGCGCCGGCGCTGGAGGCGCGCTACCGGCTCGCGCTGATCGCGCGGGCGGACGGCAATGCGCCGCGCGAACTGGCGATGATGAAGGAAGTGCAGCGCGCCGACCTGACGGCCGGTGCGGCGCGTACCGATCGCACGCGCTACCTCGGCGGCATGGCGACGCTCGCTTTGGCGAAGCCGCTGGTCGACGACTACCGCAAGGTCGCGCTGGTGGAACCCCTGAAGCGCCAGCTCAAGCTCAAGAAGGACCGGATGGAACTCGCGTTGAAGGCATTCGGCACGGCCGCCGACTACGGGATTGCGGAAGTGTCGACGGCTGCGACGTACCAGACCGCGGAGCTTTACCGCGACTTCGGCAAGGCGCTGATGACCTCGCAGCGGCCCAAGGGGCTGAAGAAGGACGAACTCGAGCAGTACAACGTGCTGCTCGAGGAGCAGGCCTTCCCGTTCGAGGAAAAGGCGATCGAGGTGCACGAGGTCAACGCCAAGCGCACCGCGGACGGCATCTACGACGCCTCCGTGCGCGCGAGCTTCACCGCGCTCGGGCAGTTGCGGCCGGCGCGGTATGGCAAGGTCGAACGCACGGAGAGGACGGTCGATGCGATTCGCTGAGCGCTCGAAGCGGCTGGCCTGCCTGCTTGCGGCCGGCGCGCTGCTGGCCGCGTGCGCGACGACGGAGACGCCGGCGCCTTCGGCCACGCCAGCTCCCGAAGCCCCGTCACCGTCCGCACTGGCCGCCCGGCAAGCCATGGCCGCGCGGGCGACGGCCAGGTCCGAGAAGCCACCGGTCGCGCCGGCCGTGCAGAGCGCCTTCGATGCGGCGCGCGAGGCGCTGACGGCAGGGCGCACGGCCGAGGCCGAGCGCGGGTTCACCGCGCTGACGAAGTCCAATCCCGAGTTGTCCGGACCGCACGCGAACCTGGGCCTCATCCATCGACAGGCCGGCAAGACGGCCGAGGCCGTCGCCGAGCTCGAGAAAGCCGTGCAGTTGAGCCCGCTGCACGCCGACTTGCACAGCCAGCTCGCTCTCGCCTACCGGATGAACGGCGACTTCGCCAAGGCGCGCGCCTCATACGAACAGGCGATCGCGCTCGATGCCGCCTACGCCCCCGCCATCCTCAACCTCGGCATTTTGTATGACTTGTATCTGTGGGATGGCGAGCGCGCGCTCGAACTCTACGATCGTTACATGCAGCTGACCCCGGTGGGAGACGAACAGGTGAAGCGCTGGATCAGCGATCTCAGGAACCGCAGCGCGAAGAAGAGCGCGGTGCAACGCAAGGAGCAGGGATGAAACGGCCTTTCTCAGGGCATCGAATCCTCGGCTTGCACGCGACGATGGTCGTCGCCGGCACCGTGGTCGCCTGCGGCGTGGCGGCCCAGGACCGCGCCGAGATCGACCGCACGCAGATCATCGGCAACCGCGAATTGCCTAAGGTGCTTTACATCGTGCCGTGGAAGAAGCCGGAGCCGGGCGACCTGTCGAGCCGGCCGCTGCAGAGCGTGCTCGACGAGGCCCTGGCGCCGGTCGACCGCGACGTGTTTCGCCGGCAGGTGAGCTACGACCAGCAGATCCGGGCGCGCGCTGCGGCGCCGGGCGGCACGGCGCCGGCTGCCGAGCGCAAGTGAACTCAATTCGCATCAAGTGGCTTTCGGAGAATCGCTCATGAATGCATTCAACACCGTCGTCAAGTTCTTCCAGGACAGCGGGCTGTTCATCTACCCCAGCATCCTCATCATGGCGCTCGGCCTGGCGGTGGCGATCGAACGCTTCATCTTCCTGAACCGCGCGCGGAGCGACAACCGCAAGCTGTGGGACAAGATGCTGCCGCTGCTGCAGAGCGGGCGCTTCGACAAGGCGCAGGCCGCTGCCGGCGACGCCGACGTGGCGATCGGCAAGATCGTCAGCTACGGCATCGAGCGTCTGAAGACGCCCGGTCGGCGCGAGGACATCGACGCGGCGATGGAGGAGGGCATGATGGAAATCGTGCCGCGGCTGGAAAAGCGGACGCACTACATCGCGACTTTCGCCAACGTGATCACGCTGGTGGGCCTGCTCGGCACCATCATCGGCCTGATCAAGGCCTTCACGGCGGTGGCCAACGTCAACCCGGCGGAGAAGGCCGAACTGCTGGCGGCATCGATATCGATCGCCATGAACAACACCGCCTTCGCGCTGATGGTCGCGATTCCGTTCCTGCTGATCCACGCGTTCCTGCAGGCACGCGCCACCGAGATCGTCGACAGCCTGGAGGCGGCGAAGGTCAGCTTCCTGAACCTGGCACAGCGCATGAACGCCGAGGCACGGCGCGGAGCGGCGGAGTAACGGAGCCGCCGGACCAACCTCGAACGAGGAGCACAGCATGCGCGTGCGTCGCCTTCGCCGCGGGCCCGTCGGGCTCGATGTCACGGCGTTCATCAACCTGATCGTCGTGCTGGTGCCCTTCCTGCTCAGCACGGCGGTGTTCACGCGGCTGTCGGTGCTCGACCTTTCGTTGCCCGCGCAGTCGACCGGTGCGCTGGAGAAGCTGTCGGCCGAGAAGCTCAACCTCGAAATCGTGATCCGCGCGGACGCGATCGAGGTCGGCGATCGCATCGGCGGCCTGATCCAGAGCATTCCCAAGACGCAGGCGGGTCGCTACGACATCGCCGCGCTCGGAAGCGTTGCGCGCGTGATCAAGGAGAAGTTCCCCGACAAGACCGACGCGACCGTGCTGCCCGAGCCGAGCGTGCCATACGACGTGCTGGTGCAGGTGATGGACGCCCTGCGCAGCGGGCGGCAGGTGCAGGGCACGAAGGTCGTCGAGGTCGCGCTCTTCCCTGACATCTCGATCGGCGATGCGCCGATCCGGACGGCGGGAGGCACGCGATGAAGCTCTCCGGCATCCAGCGGCGCGCCGAGCGCCGCGTGCGCAACACCTCGTCGGTCGACCTGAACCTCGTGTCGCTGATCGACATCTTCACGATCCTGATCTTCTTCCTGCTGATCAACACCGGCGTGGCGGACGTCCTGCCCAACTCGAAGTCGATCAAGCTGCCGGAGTCGACCGCGGAGAAGCTGCCGCGCGACACGGTGGTCGTCCTCGTCAGCCAGAACGACATCATCGTCGGCGGGCGCAAGGTCGCCGCGGTCAGCGATGTGATCAATGCCGAAAGCGATCTCATTCCCGGGCTGAAGGCCGAACTCGACCTGCTCGCGGGCCGCCAGGTGATCCGCTCGGAGAACGAGTCGGCCAAGCGCGCGATCACGATCATGGGCGACAAGGAAATTCCGTACCGGCTGCTGCGCAAGGTGATGGTGACGTGCGCGCGCGCGGACTTCACCGAGGTCTCGTTCGCGGTGCAGAAGAAGGGCGGGGCCTGATGGTCGCGACGATCGCCCTGCACACACCGATCCTCGCGTGGTCGGTGTCCGCCGAGGACGAGGAGCGCTTCAAGCGCATCCTCAAGACAGTGCTGCTGATCAGCCTGCTGGTCGCTCTCGTGTTGCCCTGGCTGCCGGTCAGGCAGCCGGACCGAACGGCGGTCGAGCCGGTTCCGGCGCACCTTGCGAAGCTGCTGCTCGATCGCGAACCGGCGCCTCCGGTGCCGCTGCCGAAGGCTGAAACGCAGACCCCGAAGGACGAGAAGGCCACGAAGCCGGTCGATGCGTCGAAGGCCGAGCCCAAGGCGCCGGTGGTCGAGGCGCGCCGGCCGGAGGCGAACAAGCCGCCGGGTGAAAAGCTGGAGAACGCGCGCGCCAGGGCATCGGGCGTCGGCCTGCTCGCGATGAAGAACGAACTCGCCGAACTGCACGCCGCGCCGGCCGCGGTGCAGATGAACAAGGACATCAAGCCGGGACCGGGCGTGGGTGCTGGCGTCGGCCCGGGTGTCGGCGCCGGCCAGGGCCCTGGTGTGCCGACACGCTCGCTGATCACCTCGAACGCCACCGGCGGCAGCGGCGGCATCAACACGGCCGCTTACAGCCGCGATACCGGCGGCGGCGGACTCGCGGGTCGCTCGACGACGCTGGTCGAAGGCGTGGCCGGCGGGCGTGGCGGCGGCGGACCCGGAGGGGTCGCGCACGGTGGCGGGGGCGGCGGGGCCGGAAAGGGCGCCGGCCCCGGCGGCACGCTCCAGAAGGGCACGAGCGGCAAGGCGTCGCGTTCGATCGAGGAAATCAAGCTGGTGTTCGAACGGAACAAGGGGGCGATCTACGCGATCTACAACCGCGCCCTGCGCGAGGAGCCCGCGCTGCAAGGCAAGGTCGTGCTCGAACTGAAGATCGCGCCGGCGGGACAGGTGACCGACCTGCGGATCGTGTCGAGCGAACTGAAATCGTCGGACCTGGAGCGCAAGCTGCTGGCGCGGATCAAGCAGTTCGACTTCGGCGCCAAGGACGTGGACGCGATGACGGTCACGTGGCCGGTGGATTTCCTGCCGTCGTAGCGGCGGCAGACCGGCGGCGCATTTCAGGGTTCGGCACGCGCCGAGCGCCAGAGCCCTGCGCGAGAGCGCCCTTCACGGCTTCGCTCCGCAAGCGCCTCCGACGTCTCTGAGTTCATCAGATCGCAGCGACCGGTTCCGCCGGTGCGTCTACTTCGCGGCCCTCCGCCTCGATTGCAGGATCGCGCGGGCGCGTTCGATGACCGGGCGGTCGATCATCTTGCCGTCGAGGCGCACCGCGTTGCCGTTCGCCTGCTCCGCCGCCTGCAGAACCCGCGTGGCCCACTCGATATCGGCGGCCGGCGGCAGGAATCCGCTGTTGACCGCTTCGACCTGGCGTGGATGGATGCACAGCTTGCCGCCGAAGCCGAGTCGTCGGGCATAGGCGATGTCATCCGCCAGTTGCGCCGGATCGTCGAGCGCGACCGTCACGCCGTCCACCGGCGGTGGCAAGCCTGCCAGCCGCGACACCAGCACGAGCGTGGAGCGTGCGAACAGCAGTTCCTCGCGCTCGCCGGCAATGCCGAGATCGAGCTGGAAGTCGATCGAGCCGAAGGCGAAGCGCGCGACGCCGGCGGCGGCGATCGCCTCGACGTTGCGCAGTCCCAGTGCGCTCTCGATCAGCGCGATCACCGGCAGGCCGTGGGCCGCATCGTGGATCTCGGAGATTGACGCCGAGTGCTCGGCCTTGGGCAACACGACGCCGCGCACGCCGGGGAGCGCGAGCAGGGCGAGGTCGTCCTGGAACCAGTCCGTGTCGGCGCCGTTCATGCGGAGGTAGACCGACTTCGAGGCATGAAGCCAGGCGCGAATGGCCTCGCGTGCGGCAGCTTTGTCCGCGGCGGCCACGGCGTCCTCGAGGTCGATCAGGGTGACGTCCGCCCCGGCGGCGCACGCCTTGTCGAAACGCTCCGGCCGGTTGCCGGGCACGAACAGGAGGGAACGATCGGTCATCGGAAACTCCAGCGTCAGGATGGGGTGCGGTCGGTGCGCGGCGGCGAGCCCAGCAGCAGCCACAGGCCGCACAGCAGCGGTGGGGTCGCGACCACGGCGAACGCGGTGGCGTAGCTGCCGCCGCCTTCGACGATGGCCGCGAACAGCGGCGGCGTGATCAACACGCCGAAGAAGGTGAAGAAGAGGGCGCCGCCGGTGGCTTCAACCGTCTTGCCCTTCGGCGCTTCGCGCGCCACTTCCGCGAGGTAGACGCCGTTCCACCCGATCGCCGTGCCGCCGAAGGCCGCGCACAGCACGATCATGACCGCGCGCGACCACTCGGGAGACGACAGTGCCATCGTTCCGGCCGCCACGGCCATGGCGCAGCCGACGATGCCGAGGACCGCCGCCGGACGTCCGCTGCGGTCAGCCAGCGCACCCCAGGCGATGCGGCCGACGATGCCGGCGGTTGTCGCCACCGACAGCATCAGGCCGGCCTGGACCAGCGTGTAACCGAGCTGGTCGGTGAGGTAGATGACGAGATAGGTCGTCAGGCACAGCTGCAGGGCCGAGAAGAAGAAGGAGCACAGGGCGAGGCGTCGCACGGCCGCATCGCTGGCCACCAGCGCCAGCGCGCGGAACGGTCCGCGCGCGCTGATCGGGCGCGCCGGATCGCGGTCGGCGTCGTTCTCGGCGCGGATGGACTGCGCGATCACCGCGGTCAGCACGCAAAGCGCCGCCACTGAATACGCGCCCGCGCGCCATCCGCCGAGCACCACGAGCGGCGGCACCACGATCCCCGCGAGGGCGCCGCCCAGCGGCACGCCGGTCTGCTTCACGGAGAACACGAACGACATCATGTGCGCGGGCGTCGTCTTCGCGAGGATGTGGGAGCTGGCCGGAGTGATCGGGCCATAGCCGATGCCGAGCACCAGCGCGCTGGCGATCAGCGCCGGCGTGCTGCCGAAGGTCAGCAGCACGAGCCCGATGGCGCACAGGACCAGGCAGTACTGGCTGAATCGGATCGCGCCGATGCGGCGGATCAGGTCGGCGCTGGCCGCGCTGGAGATCATGCTGCCAAGGTAGACCAGCGACACGAACAGGCCGACCAGCCCGGCCGACACGTGCAGTTCGCTCGCCGCCGCCGGTGCGAGGACCGGAACCGTGATCGTCGCCATGGCGACCAGCGCCTGGATCGCCAGCGTGGCGGCGAGAGGCAGGAGGGTCGAGCGCATGGAGGGAGGGTAGCGAACGGCGTGCGCGGGCGCGGGACGATGCCACGCTCGGACAAGTGTCCGATAGTGCGGGGGCGGCGGGCGGCGTGTCAAATGACGCGCCAGCCGCCGCGTACACGGAGTGCTGGCCGAAAAGCGGACGCGGCGTTCGCGCCGGCGCGGTCCGCGGGCGCGCGATCAGGCGGCGCGCAGCAGAGCGGGTTCCGCTTTCCGCGGAGTCTCTTCCGCGACGCCGTGACGGATCAGGTGATCGAACGCCGACAGCGCCGCCTTCGCCCCGTCACCGGCGGCGATGATGATCTGCTTGAAGGGCGTCGTCGTCGCATCGCCCGCGGCGAACACGCCGGGCACGCTGGTCGCGCCCTTCGCGTCGACCACGATCTCGCCGACCTTCGACAACTCGACCGTGCCACGCAGCCACTCGGTGTTGGGCACCAGGCCGATCTGCACGAAGACGCCCGCGAGGTCGATCGCGTGCTCCGCCGAGGTGGCCCGGTCGCGGTAACGCAGTCCGGTGACCTTCTGGCCGTCGCCCGTGATCTCGGTCGTCTGCGCGTTGGTGTGGATCGTCACGTTGGACAGGCTCTTCAGCTTCGTGACCAGCACGGCGTCGGCTTTCAACTGCTCCGCGAACTCGATCAGCGTCACATGCTCGACGACGCCGGCGAGGTCGATCGCCGCTTCGACGCCCGAGTTGCCGCCGCCGATCACCGCGACCTTGCGGCCCTTGAACAGCGGTCCGTCGCAGTGCGGGCAGTACGCCACGCCCTTGTTGCGATACTCCTGCTCGCCCGGCACGTTGACGTTGCGCCAGCGCGCGCCCGTCGACAGGATGACGGTGCGTGCCTTCAGTTCGGCGCCGTTGGCAAGTCTCACCATCGCGGCGCCGCCACTCGACGCCGCGGGTGTCAGCGACTCGACGCGCTGGCCGCCGATGATGTCGACGTCGTAGCGGCGCGCGTGCGCCTCCAGGGCGGCGGCGAATTTCGGTCCCTCGGTTTCGAGGACCGAGATGAAGTTCTCGATGCCGAGCGTGTCGAGCGTCTGGCCGCCGAGCCGCTCGGCGACGAGACCGGTGCGGATGCCCTTGCGTGCTGCGTAGACCGCGGCGGCAGCGCCCGCCGGTCCGCCACCGACGATCAGCACGTCGAACACATCTTTCTGCGCGAGCCTGGCCGCGTCGCGGGCGGCTGCTTTGGTGTCGATCCTGGCGAGGATCTCGCCGATCTCCATGCGGCCCGAGCCGAAGGGTTGCCCGTTCAGGTAGATCGCGGGCACGGCCATGATCTGCCGCGATTCGACCTCGTCCTGGAAGAGGGCGCCGTCGATCGCCACGTGGCGGATGCGCGGGTTCAGCACCGCCATGAGGTTCAACGCCTGAACGACGTCCGGGCAGTTGTGGCAGGTCAGCGACATGTAGGTCTCGAAGGCGTAGTCGCCGTCGAGACTGCGGATCTGCTCGATCGTCTCCGGCTCGACCTTGGGTGGATGGCCGCCCGCCTGCAGCAGCGCGAGCACCAGCGACGTGAACTCGTGGCCCATCGGGATCGCGGCGAAGCGGACGCCCATGTCGTGGCCGGCGCGCGTGATGGAGAACGACGGCCGCCGCGCGTCGCTGCCATCGTGACGCACGGTGATCAGCGGGCTCAGCGCCGCGATCTCGTCGAGCAGCGCGCGCATCTCGGCGGACGCCGGGCGCGCGTCGAGGGAAGCGACGATGGTCACCGGTTGCGTCAGGCGCTGCAGGTAGCCGGCAAGCTGCGTTGTCAGGGTGTCGTCCAGCATAGGGGTCTCGGGCTTCACGGAAGAGGCGGCCGCCGGCAGGCAGCGCACGGGGCGCGTGAGCCGGCGGCGGGTTCCAGGCGGTGTGGCGTCAGATCTTGCCGACGAGGTCGAGCGAGGGCGCAATGGTCTTCGCGCCTTCCTGCCACTTGGCCGGGCATACCTGGCCGGGGTTCTTCGCCACGTACTGCGCGGCCTTCAGCTTGCGCAGCGTCTCCTTGACGTCGCGGGCGATGGCGTTGTCGTGCACCTCGGCGGTCTTCACCACGCCGTCCGGGTTGATCACGAAGGTGCCACGCAGCGCGAGGCCTTCCTCCTCGATATGCACGCCGAAGGCACGGGTCAGCGTGTGCGTCGGGTCGCCCACCAGCGGGAACTTCGCCTTGCCGACCGCCGGGGACGTCTCGTGCCACACCTTGTGCGCGAAGTGGGTGTCGGTCGTGACGATGTACACCTCGGCGCCGATCTTCTGGAACTCGGCGTAGTTCTCCGCCGCGTCCTCGACCTCGGTCGGGCAGTTGAACGTGAAGGCCGCGGGCATGAAGATGAACGCGGACCACTTGCCCTTGATCGATGCGTCGGTCACTTCCACGAACTTGCCGTTGTGAAAGGCCTGGGCTTTGAAGGGCTGGACTGGGGTATTGATGATGGACATGGCTCGTTTCTCGATGGCTGGTTGCGTTTGACTGTGGATCCGTTTCGGACAGGGCGCATTGTCAGGCTATCGGAAAGGCGAGGCCAATTTAATTTAACTAATCACACGATAGGGCGGGACTGGCGGACAACCTGGGTGGACCGGTGTTGGAACGTTGATCTGAAAGCCCAGAAACTCGCGGGAGCCGTGGTGGGGCGGCGGCCTGGTCAGCCGTGTCGGGAGACAAATATGTTCGGAGCCCTCGAGCGAACTGATAGCCTTCAGCGGCAACGCGTTGACGATTCCGGACCGAGTGCGGACGGACTGGAATCGGTCGCTCCGGCGGTTGGCAAGATGCGCGCAGGCCATGCGAAGATGAGCGAGCGTGACGTCAAGGAAGCACTCGATAGCCGCATGCAGATTTCATGCCGCAACACGAGCTTCGACGAGCGAGCACACGCGCAACTGAGCAATCGGACGGAATGGACTCGACCTACCGGCAGGCAGCTTGGACGAGCGATCCACGATGGGCGCGCGCCAAGGAACATGCAAGGCGCGGCGAGGTGCTGCATGCAGAGATGCTGCTGCGCAGCCTGCTCGCCGAGCACCGCGACTGCACGCCGGCACGGTTGGCGGTCGCCGACTACATGGTCGAGCGCGGGGACCTCGATGGCGCCCTGCAATGGCTGCTCACCCCGCAGGCCGATGACTTCGACGGAAAACTGGGCTTCGCGGTCGCACGGCTGCAGTTTGCCCGTGGAGACCCGGCGGCAGCGCGTGCGGCGCTCGAAGCCGTGCTGATTCGCCAGCAACGCTTCCTGGAAGCATGGTGGATGCTCGGCGAGGTTTGCGACGTGCTGGGCGATACGCACGCGGCATTGCGGGCTCGCAACCGCCTCTTTGTCGAAGCGAACTCCCAGGGTCGCTGGATCAGCCCGGAGACCACCGAGCCGCAGTGGCAGCCCGCTGTGCGCCGCGCCATCGAAGCCTACCGGCGCGACAAGCGCGAGCGGCTGTTCGCGGCGTTCGCCGAAGTTCGCGAACGCCACGGCGCTGACTCGCTCCGCCGCTTCGAACGCGCGCTGACCGGCTATCTCCGTGAATGGGACGCGCGCCCGCCCGACGCGCGCCAGCGTCCCAAGTTCTTCTGGTTCCCCGATCTGCCGCCGGGGCCTTATCACGACCCGATGCTGCAACCATGGGCGGCGACACTGCGTGACGCGTGGCAGGATATCCGCGACGAAGCCACAGAACTGCTGCGGGAGGATCGCGACTTCGTCAGCTTCCTCGGCCTCAAGCCGGGCCAGAGGGCACCGGGGTCCATCGGCGGCGCGGCAGCGAACCCAGCCTGGGACGCGTTCTTCTTCTACAACCATGGGGTCCGCTACGACGACAACCACACGCGCTGCCCGCGCACCAGCGCGCTGCTCGAGTCGATCGAGCTGTGCCGGATACCACGCGAGGCGCCGGAAATCTGCTTCTCGCTGATCCGTCCGCAGTCATCGATCCTGCCTCACTACGGCGTGACGAACATCCGGCTCGTGTTCCACCTGCCACTCCTTGTTCCGCCCGACTGCGCGCTGAACGTGGGCGGGATCGAGCACCGCTGGCGCGAGGGCGAACCGATCCTCTTCGACGACACCTATGAACACGAGGCCTGGAACCGTTCGGACCAACCGCGTTTGATCTTGTTGATGGACTGCTGGAACCCGCACCTCACCGAGAGCGAGAAGGAAGCAGCGCGCCATGTCGTTGAGGCCATCGACGCGATCGAGCACTGAAGCCCAAGCCTGGGGAAGGTCTGAACAACCTTAAGCCGGAACCGATGCCACGCCGTGCCAGCTCCCGGTATCGCGGTGTTCAACGCTTCTGGCTCAGCCCACCGGAATCCCCGCACCGTGAATCGCACTCGCCTCGTCGCTGGCGAGAAAGCCGATGACCGAGGCCAACGCACCGGGAGATACCCAGCGGCTGAAGTCGGCTTCGGGCATCGCCGTACGGTTGGCCGGTGTATCAATGACGGTCGGCAGCACCGCGTTGACGTTGATGGCCTCCCCGCGCAACTCGGCCGACATCGACTCGGTAAGCCGCATCAGCGCGCTCTTGGCCGCGCTATAGGCGCCCATCCCTGCAACGCCCTTTCCCGCTGAAGCAGCGCCCACGTTGACAATGAACCCGCGCCGCTGCCGACGCATCACCGGCACGACGGCGGCGGCGCTGTGCAACATCGTTTTGACATTGACATCCAGCATCCGCTGCAAGGCGTCGGCGGTCTCATGAACCGGCTGGCCCGCCGTGAAGCCGCCGGCGAGGTGAATCGCGGCGTCGATGCCGCCGAAGCGCGCGACCGCCTGCTCGACGGCGGCGGCCACCGCCCGTGCGTCCAGAAGGTCGACTGCCAGCGGCAATGCCCGCGCACCCCTAACTTGCCTGGCGCGGGCTGCGAGCGCGTCCCCGCCGCGCGCGAGCAAGGCCATGTTCGCACCGCGCCTGGCAAAGTGTTCAATGACCGCTTCGGCCAGTTGGCCGGTGGCGCCGGTGATCAGGACACAGCTTTCGGATCGCATCGTTGGCCTCGGTATGGGCGCTGGGCATGGTAACGCCCGTCGCCCCGTGTGCGCGGCCAGGCGGGGTGCTTGGCCCGCTGGTCCTGACCGGCACGCCGCTGTCGGCGACCGCGCATGCCCTTGACTGACGACAGGCCTACGACGTGAGCAAGCGCGGCTGCCGCCAGCGGTTTGTCTACTCGGCGGCCGCGACCAATTTGCGCAGCCGCGGGGTGGCAAAGTCGAGGAAAGCACGCAGGTTGGCCGAGAGCAGTCGCCCGTGCGGATACACGATCTGGGACGGGATCGGCGCCGCGGACTCCTCCGGCAACACCACCTTGAGGCGACCGGCGCGCACCGCGGCCGCCACCTGATAGCTGAGGAAGCGTCCCCACCCGAGCCCGGCCTCGCACGCAGCCAATGCCGCGTCCACCTGGTTGGAGACGAGCACGCTGGCCACCTTTACGCGCAATGCGCGACCGCTGCGCTCGAAGCTCCACTCGTCGGAGGGCCCCATGCCGGTGAAGCTCACACAGGGCGCGGACTTCAAGTCCTCGGCGCTCTGTGGCCGCCCCAAGCGACGCAGCAGCGCCGGGCTGCCGACGATCACGCGACGGACCTGGCCGAGAGGTACCGCCACCAGCGTCGAGTCCTGCAACCGTGCGATGCGCAAGGCTGCATCGACTCCTTCCTCGAGCATGTCGACCACGCGGTCGAGCAGCAGCAGTTCCACCTGCACTCCCTCATGACGTGCCAGGAACTCGTTGACGACCGGCGCCAAGTACAGCCGCCCGAACAGCACAGGCGCGGTCAGTCGTAGCCGCCCGCGCGGTTGCACCCGTCGCGAGCGCAGCTGCGCTTCGGCCTCGTCTACCGCGCCGAGGATGGTGCGGCAGCGCTCGAAGTACTCCTTCCCTTCGTCGGTCAGCGCCATGCGGCGCGTGGTGCGGTTCAGCAGCCGCACGCCCAGTTCCGCCTCCAGCGCGGCCAGCAGGCGCACGACCGACGGCTGGGACACGTCGAGCGCCCGGGCCGCCGCTGTGAGGCTCCCGAGTTCAACGATGCGCACGAACGTCTGCATGCGTCGGAATTTGTCCATGAAGAGATTATGCCGTCAAAACATCAAACAGCGATAAGTCGTGGTTATTACTGCGATTGTTGCAGTAATGAAATGACCGCCGCCCCATATTTCACCGAATCGATAGCGGCCACGATGCGCTCCGTCGTTTCCTACAACCCGACTCAACGTCATAAGCACCCAACGAAAGGAATTCACCATGGCTCGCGTACAAGTCGTCGACCCCCGCACCGCTACCGGCCCGGCCAAGTCCCTGCTGGACGCCGTGCAGGCGCAACTCGGCGTCACACCCAACTTCATCCGAGTTCTGGCGAACTCACCCAAGGCGCTGGAGGGCTTTCTCGGCCTGTACGGCGCGCTGGGCGGCTTCTCCGTTGACAAGGCGACCCAGGAGCGCATCGCGCTCGCGGTGGCCGAGAGCAACGCCTGCCAGTACTGCGTCTCCGCGCATACCGCGATCGGCCGAGGCGCCGGCCTGTCGAACGAGGAGATGGCGCTCAACCGCCAGGGCCGCTCGTCCGCGGACGCGAAGGCCGCGGGCGCGGTGGCGCTGAGCAAGGCGCTGAACGACAACCTCGGCGAGATCACTGCCGCCGAACTGGATGCCGCGCGTGCAGCCGGACTCAACGACGGCGAGATCATCGAGGTGATCACGGTGGTCGCACTGAACGTGTTCACCAATCTGCTGGGCAAGGCCACGCGAGTGGAAATCGACTTTCCCAAGGTCGAACTGATGGGCT
The DNA here is from genome assembly GCA_963726405.1 of uncultured beta proteobacterium. Taxonomy (GTDB): domain Bacteria; phylum Pseudomonadota; class Gammaproteobacteria; order Burkholderiales; family Burkholderiaceae_F; genus JAOUJD01. The sequence continues at coordinate 56,676 of CAVSCF010000004.1, forward strand.
CGCTGAAGGCAGCCGCCTAGCACTGTCCAATTCCGCCCGCGCGACAACGCGGGCGGCAGCACCCAGGGAGGACGCAAAAATGGCCCGCAACTTCTCAGAACTCGCGTTTACGCCAACGGTACGGGCGGTGCAGAGGCGCATGGGCAGCCGCGCTGGGTACGCCACGCTTGACGACCCGCTCGTCCAGCGCAATGCGCTGAGCTCGATAGAGATCGAGTTCATCACCGCCAGCGACAGCTTCTTCCAGGCCTCTGTTGGCGAAAACGGCTGGCCGTACGTCCAGCACCGGGGCGGTCCACCGGGGTTCCTCAAAGTGCTGGGCCCGCAGACCATTGCCTACGCCGACTTCCGCGGCAACGCGCAGTACATCAGCGTCGGCAACCTGACGGGCGACGATCGCGTGTCCCTGATCCTGATGGACTACGCCGAGAAGCGTCGCCTGAAGCTATGGGGGCGTGCCCGCCTGGTGGAGTTGCACGACGACCCCGAGGGGATCATCGATCAACTGGAGCTGCCTCACTACCGGGCGCGCGTGGAGCGCGGCGTCGTCATCACCGTCGAGGCGTTCGACTGGAACTGCCCGCAGCACATCACGCCCCGCTACACCGAGGCCCAGGTCGCGGCCACCCAGGCATCGCTGCGCGCCGAGGTCACCGAGCTGCGCGCAGCACTCGCGCACATTGATCCGGTCGCCGTCGAGACCGAGCTGGGAAGCGGCCCGCTTGCCCTGGTGGTCACCGGCGTGCGGCAAGTCACACCTGACATCCGCGCCTACGAGTTGCGCGCGGCCGACGGGAGTCTGCTCCCGAAGGTGCTGGCCGGCGCCCACCTCGACCTTCCACTTCGCCTGCCCGACGGGCGTGAACAGACACGCCGCTACTCGATCGCGTCGGATCCCGCGCAGCGCGATCGCTACGAAGTGGCCGTGCTGCGCGAACCGCACGGAAGTGGCGGGTCGGCGGCGGTTCACGAGCTCTACAACATCGGCCTGAGGCTGAACACAGCGCGTCCGGGGAACGGCTTCCCGCTTCACGAAGACGCTCGCCCGGCGGTGCTCGTGGCGGGTGGCATCGGCATTACTCCTCTGAAGGCCATGGCGCACGAGCTGGCCGCCCGCGGGATACCGTTCGTACTGCACTACGCAGGGCGGACCCCAAGTCGGTTCGCCTTCCTCGACGAGCTGCGCTCGCTCTTCGGCGCGCAGCTTCGCCTTTACAACAGCGCCGCCGGCGAGAGAATGAACCTGGCGGCGCTCGTTGCCGCGGCGCCGGCCGAAGCGATGTTCTACGTCTGCGGCCCCGCGCGACTGATCGATGGCATGCATGCAGCCGCAACAGCGTGCGATTTGCCGCCCGACCGCGTGCGCCACGAGCGCTTCGCCGCCCCTGCCGTGACCGGCGATCGCGCACTCGTCGTCGAACTCAAACGCAGCCGCCGCTCCGTGCCGGTGGCGGCCGATCAGAGCATCCTCGATGCCGTTCAGGCTTCAGGGGTCGACGCGCCCGCCGCCTGCCGCACCGGAACCTGCGGCACCTGTGCGGTCAAGGTACTCGACGGCGAACCCGTGCACCGCGACAGCGTGCTGACCGAGGAAGACCGGACGACCGGCCGCAAGATGTGCATCTGTGTGTCACGGGCGCAGGGTGGACATCTGCAACTCGACCTGTAGCGCAGTGCCTTGATCGGAATGGCTCCATGGGCACGTCCATGCCGCTCACCATTGTCCCAGCCACTCCCGCGAGGAAGGTACGCACTTTGACGAATCTGTGCGGGCGCCCCGGTCACCTCGGCCCGCAGTAAAAGGCTCCCTATTAGGCAGTGTCGCGCTGCATGCTGTACACATCCAGACTCGACTTCGCGTGAACTTCACAGTCCGCTCTCCGCCAAGACTGTCGAAGGAGCTTGAAGACGGCTTGTGGCCGAAAAGCGCCCGTCGCTCAACTGACGCTTCGCGACCCTTTGCGGTTTCTAGCGAGGCTGGCTCGCACGAAGCCGACCTTGAGAAGGGGAATGAGCCAAGGTTGAAATTCCCAGCTGCCGTTATTCGTCGCCTGGATCGCGGCAGCGTCGGGTGTCGTCACTTCAGAAAGCCCATATCCCGCAGGAACGAAACACTGGCCTCGCCGGCCTCTCGGCTGACGTTCTGATCGATGGACGCGTAGTCATCCTGCTTCAGGAGATTGCGAACAAACATATGGCCGACGTTCCCATAAAGCTTCAACACGCAAATGTTGCCGTTGGCCACCATCCTTTCGCAGAACGCGATCGCCCCGTCGGCAGGCGTGACGGAGTCCCTCTCGCCTTGCACGATGAGGGTCGGGGGCAGGTTGGGTCCGATATGGAGATCCGGCGACAGCGCGGCCGCTTGTGCGGCTCCGCCGGAGAGCTTCTGAAACGGCTTCGATTGAGCCACTGAGACGGCTGGCGAGCCGAGAATCAGAACGTTCGGCTTGGCAGAGATATCGCTGCCGTAGGGCTCGCTGAATACCGCTGCCGAGGCCGCGAGGTGACCACCGGCCGACTCGCCAAGTACGGCAATCCTGGTCGGATCTATGCGCAGTCGGCTCGACTGCGACCTCATCCACCGGATGGCCGATCTAACGTCTGCGAGAGCATCGAAGGGTGTGACGGTCGATCCATTGGACAAGCGGTATTCGAGGGACAGCGCCAACATTCCCAGCGACGCATAGGGCGCCGCGTCCGCATCCATCCAGCTGGCATCCCCTCTGTTCCAATCGCCGCCGTGGATGAGGAGAATCGCCGCGCGCATTCCAGGCGTGCTGTTCGGCGGCTCGAAGATCCGGACAATGAGAGGGCCACCGGAGCCCTCGATCTCCTCGATTCGCGTGGGCTTTGTCTCCGCCGCGGACGCACAGAGAGACGCGGCGAAGATGATGATGACCCCAATGAGACGTGCTCGGTTCATGGATGACCTCACGAGGAAAGAGAGGCGTAACGCCGTGCTGAACGGGCACCCCCCCAGCAAGGGCTCTCCGCTCTTGCTGCACTACCTGCTTCCGCTACCGGCCGATTGTCACCGCGCTCAGGTAGGACCGCAATTGGCGGCGGTCCCGCAGCCGTGATTCGGGGCGCCCCCACGTGTTCCGAACAGACTTCGTCGAGCTTGCACCGAAAGTTCCGAACGCAATTTCGGAGTTCCGAACTTGTCTATTCCTGACCAAGCCGCCCACGCTCACCTCAACTGCAGCAAATCGGCCGCCGAGCCGGGCTCAGCGACGCGCGACGCGAGCACCTTGTCGATGCGGTGATGGTCCATGTCGACGATCTCGAACTTCCATCCCTGCCAATCGACCGTGTCGGCGACCGCGGGCACGCGGCCGAGCAGCAGCATCATCATTCCGGAGAGCGTGTTGTAGCGCCCGAGTTCCTCTTCCGGCGCGGCGCTGAATCCCAGGCGGTCCTTCAACTCGGGGATGGGAATCAGCCCGTCGAGCAGCCAGGACCCGTCGGCCCGCTGCACCGCCCAGGAGTCGTCCCCGCGCGGCGTCTTGAATTCCCCGGCGATTGCCTCGAACAGATCCTGCAGCGTGACCAGTCCCTGGACCTCGCCGTACTCGTCCACCACGAGGGCGAGGTGGCTGGTCGACGAGCGGAAGTTCTCGAGCAGTTCCATGCCGGTCAGCGATTCTGGCACGTAGACCGCCGGCTCCAGCGCGCCGGCGATGTCGAGCGCTTCCCCGCGGATGTTCTGCTGAAGGAGACGGCGCGCGCTCGCAATGCCGAGAACGTCGCGCATGCCACCGCGGCACACCGGGAAGCGGGACCGCTCCGACTCGAGGACCTTGCGCAGGTTCTCCTCGTGCGGATCCTCCAGGTCGAGATACACGATGTCCGACCGGGGCGTCATCAGGGAGGCGATCTGGCGGTCATCGAGCCGGAACACGTTGCGCACCATCGCGCGCTCCTGCTCGTCGATCACGCCGGACTCCGAGCCTTCCTTGATCAGCTGATGGATCTCTTCCTCGGTCACCGCGTTTACCGACGTGTTGCGAACCCCGACCACCCGCAGGAGCACGTCGGTGGATCCCGAGAGCAGGCGAACGAACGGCTTGGTCGCGGCCGCCATCCACGTGATGGGCCGCGCGACGCGGCGCGCGACCGCCTCGGACGACATCTGGCCGAGGCGCTTGGGCACGAGTTCGCCGAAGACAATCGCGAAATACGTGACCACCACCACGACGAGCCCGGTGGCGCCCAGGCGCGCGTAATCCCGCTCGACCCCCAGCCGGATCAGCCATTCCCCGAGCGGAGCTGCGAGGGCGGCCTCGCCGACGATGCCGCTCAGGATGCCGATGGTGGTGATGCCGACCTGCACCGTGGAAAGGAAGCGCGTCGGGTCCTCGTTCAGCGCGAGGGCCGCGGCCGCACCCAGGTCGCCCCGGTCGACGAGCGTCTGCAGGCGACCGCGTCGCGCGGTGACCAGCGCGATTTCAGACATCGCGAAGACCCCGTTCAGCAGGATCAGTCCGAAGAGAAACAGGATCTCGAAGGGCATCACAACGCTCCGCAGTGTTTCCCGGTCTCGCGCGAGAACTGACCGCTCCAGCACGGCCGGAAAGCGTTTTGATCGTAGCCGACCGCACCGCGGACGGGGGTTTCGGCCTGGATCAAGGCGCCGGCGGCAAGCGACGGTCGATCCTCGCTGGGGCCGGGCCGCCCAAGGCAAACTGCCCGGCGTCGTCGGTCTCCGTACGCGAAACGGTCAGTGATCTCCTTCCGCATTCGTCGGCGCACTCCCTGGGCAATTGCCCTGGCTGCGCTCGTCTGCGCGCTTCCGCTACCGCTGGCCGCCCAGGCCATCACCTTTCTCGTGATCGTCGCGATGACCGGGTGGGGCGGCGAGAGCGACAAGCGCGCAGCCGGCGAGGCCGGATTCGGCAACCACCTGGTCAAGCCGATCGATCCCGAGGAGCTTCGCAAGCTGCTGCACCGGTGCCGCTGAGCGCCCTCGATCATCTCCGGCCGTGTCGTCGCCTGGGTCAGCACCTCGGGCAAGACGAACAACGGCTGGGTGCAATTCACGTCCAGCGGCGCCGACGAAACGCTCGTCCACCTCGAACTCCAGTACGAGCCCGCGGGTTTCTTCGAAAACGTCGGCAATGCACCTGGCTTCGTCGAGCGCCGCATCGAAGGCGATTTCGAGGACCTCAAGCGGTTCATCGAAAGCCGCGGCCAGGAGACGGGTGCGTGGCGCGGCACTCTGCACCAGGGTCGCGAGACCAGCGATTCGAATTCCTGATCCAGCCGTCCGCAGCGATGCTGGCGGAAGTCATCAGCCAACGTGTCTGACGACGTGTTTCTCCAGGGGGCTGCCGCGCGGCTCAAGCGGCTGTGACGGCCGTCCCCTGTTTCACTGCCGGCACGCGCCTTACTGCCACATGCCGCGCATCCGCGCGGCAAGGTCGACGCGGGGCAGGGGCTGCGCTCCGCGCGCACCTTCGGCGGCGGCCACGGGCCAGCTGGTCCGCTCGAAGCGGGCCGACAGACCATCGGGAATGAAGCGCGAACGCGACGCGTAGACGTGGCGGTCGCCGCCGCTTCCCTGCTGGTGCACGAAGAAGCGCTGCGGGACGACCACGGTCAGGTGATCCTTCGCGCGCGTCATCGCAACGTACAGGAGCCGCCGCTCTTCCTCGAGTTCGGCGCTCGTGCCGGTCGAAAGGTCGGACGGGATGCAGCCATCGACCGCGTTGAGCAGGTACACCGCCTTCCACTCCTGGCCCTTGGCCGAATGAATGGTGGAGAGGATCAGGTAATCCTCGTCCTTCAGCGGGGCGCCGGCCTCGTCGCTCGTGGCTCCGGGCGGATCGAGCGTCAGTTCGGTGAGAAAGCGTTCACGCGACGGATACCCGGCCGCGACGGCCTCCAGTTGACGCAGGTCGGCCAGCCGCACGTCGGCGTTCTCGTGCCGGCGCTGCAGATGCGGCTCGTACCAGCGGTGAACGAGTTCGAGCTCGGCGGGCCAGCCCGGGGACCGGGCGCGCAGTTGTCGGAACGCCGCCGCGAATTCCTCCCACTCGGAAGCCCCTCCGTGAGGCGCCGGCATCGCGGCGACGGCTTCGGCCGGGTCCGTGCTGGCAAAGGTATCGAGCATGCGCGCCGCCGTCTTCGGTCCCACGCCCGGAAGGAGTTGCAGCACGCGAAAGCCAGCCACGCGATCGCGCGGATTCTCGAGCAGGCGAAGGAAGGCGAGCACGTCCTTCACGTGGGCGGCTTCGAGGAACTTGAGACCGCCGAACTTGACGTACGGAATGTTGCGCCGGACAAGTTCCAGTTCGAGCACCGCGCTGTGGCTCGACGCGCGGAAGAGGACCGCCTGCGATTTCAGCGCGGTGGCCGCTTCGCGCCGCTCGAGCACCTGGTCGGCCACGTAGCGCGCCTGCTCGGCTTCGTCGGCGACGGTCACGATGCGCGGAAGTTCGTGCGACTCGCGTTCGCTCCAGAGATCCTTCGTGAAGCGCTCGCTCGCGAGGCCGATGACCGCGTTGGTCGCGTCGAGGATCGGCCGGGTCGAGCGGTAGTTGCGTGCGAGCGTGACCACGCGCGCCGAAGGCGTGAACTGCGACGGATAGTCGAGGATGTTGCGCACGGTGGCGCCGCGAAAGGCGTAGATCGCCTGCGCGTCGTCGCCGACGGCCGTCAATCCCCGCCCGTCGGGTTTCAGCGCGAGAAGGATGGTGGCCTGCAGCCGGTTCGTGTCCTGGTATTCGTCGACCATCACGTGGCTGAAGCGCTGCCGCACTTCGCCGGCGAGCGCAGGCTCGTCCATCATCTGCGCCCAGTAGAGCAGCAGGTCGTCGTAGTCGAGCACGCCCTGCCGCTGCTTCGCTTCCACATAGGCGGCGAAGAGCCGGCGCAGTTGCGGCTCCCACGACGCGCACCACGGATAGTCCTGCGCGAGGACGCGATCGAGGCTCGCCTGCTTGTTGACGGCCGTCGAGTAGATCGCGAGGCAGGTGCCCTTCAGCGGAAACCGTTCGCCGCTTTCGTTGAGGCGCAGTTCCGCACGCACGAGGTTCATCAGGTCGGCCGCGTCCTCGCGGTCGAGTATGGTGAACGCCGGATCCATTCCGCACCGCTCCGCGTACTCGCGCAGCAGCCGCGCGCCGATGCCGTGAAAGGTTCCGGCCCACGGCAACGCCGAATGCGCGACGCGCGACCACTGTTCGCCCAGTTGCGCGACGATCCCTTCCACGCGTCGCGCCATCTCGGCCGCGGCGCGGCGCGAGAACGTCAGCAGAAGGATCGTGCGGGGATCGACGCCGCTGGCGACCAGGCAGGCCACCCGATGCGCCAGCGTATTGGTCTTGCCCGTTCCCGCGCCGGCGATGATCAGCAGCGGACCGCCGTCCGAACCGTCCAGCCCGTGGCACGCGGCGGCGCGCTGGTCGGGGTTGAGCCTCGCGAGAAGACGATCGAGCCCGGAGGCGGGCGGATTGGCAGGCAGCGCAGCGGAGGAAGGGGCGGGCACGGCGAGGAGGAAGACAGGAGACTGGTATTCCATACAGTACACGAGTCCGACCACGCAGCGGCAGGTGGAACCGCCTGATTGGGTCCGTTGCGCCGTTGCGGCGAGCGCCACGGCCCTCCGATCGCACCCTCAGCCTGGGCGTCTGCGCAACTGGCCGTGTGCCTTGCGGATGATCGCCGTCGCACGGTCGTATTCCGCGCGGAAGACCAGCGCCAGCGCGGCGCGCACGAGCTGGATGCGCCTGGGGGCGTGCCAGTCTTTCGCGGCTTCGAGCAGCGCAAGCGTCATCATCACTTCGGCTCCGTCGATGGTCGGCTTCCTCGACGCGGGGAGGTGATCGAGGGCGTATTGCGCACACTCGGTCAGCTGCCGGTGCGTCAGACCTACCAGCGACGGAACGCGAAAGCGTCGCCACGCGGGGTCCATCAGGAGCGAGTGGGTCAGTGAGTCCAATCGCGTTGGCGCAGCGGCGTCGGGAAGGGCGATGATCGCCTGCAGTGTCGCCTTCACATCGTGCGACGCAGCCTGCCCAGGCTCTGCGGCACGCTTCCAATGCGCCTCGGCGATATCGGCCATCTCGTCGCCATAGCGGTTTCGAAAGTCGCGCCGGGTCGCGGCATGGACGGAAGTGTGCATGCCGGATTCTTCCACGACGATGATGCTCGTTAGTGCCTCGACCTTCGTGCGGTCATCCTTCCCTGTGCGACGCAGCATCGAAAGCGCGGTGAAATTGATTCGCTCCAGCTCGGATATCGGTCACACTCGCGGCGCGCGGCCCGCATCGGCGCGTCGGAGGGACACCTGAACCTGCAGTGGCGGCAGAAAAGAAAGGAAGGGCGATGCGGAAGCGATTGGCGAAGTTTTTCAACCGGGAGGACGACCTTGCGAGCCGCAGGACGTTCTACCACTCGATAGAACTGCTGGTGGTGGGGGCCGTGGCGCTCGCGGTCGGTTTCTTCGCGGCCGACTTCATCAAGGGCAAGCCGTCCAGCCTGAAGGCGGATGCGAACGCCCAGCGTCCTGCCGGCACGGTGGTTGCGCCCGACACTTCTCCGCCGCTCAAGCCCTCCGGCGAAGTGGACCCGGTACTGAAGAAGCCGGAAAAGGGCACCGACCAGCACGGCTGACGCGCCGGCTGACCACCGGCTCAACCACCGCGGGCCGATTCGAGCCCGTGGGTTCTGTCGCGTTCGGCGTTACCGGCCCCTTGCAGTGGCGCGCCCCAGCTTCCCCTGACGTATGGGGATGCGGAGGGCCGCGCCGGGACCCTGGCGCTCGGTCACCCGATCCGGGGCTGACGCGCAGGGTCCCGACCAATGCGCAAGGGCCGCCCGGCGGAGCGCAACCAGGCTTCGCGCCGGGCCGGTATCCTTGCCGCCGATGTACGAACGCCACTTCGGGCTGAAGCAACGCCCCTTCTCGATCGCCCCGGACCCGCGGTACCTCTTCATGAGCGAGCGGCACCGCGAGGCGCTCGCGCATCTGCTGTACGGCGTGCAGGGTGGCGGTGGCTTCGTGCTGCTCACGGGCGACATCGGCGCGGGCAAGACGACGGTGTGCCGCTGCTTCCTCGAGCAGCTGCCCGAGCGCTGCAACGTCGCCTACATCTTCAATCCGAAGCTCACGGTCGAGGAACTGCTGAAGACGGTGTGCGCGGAGTTCCGCATCCCGTATCGGCACGAGGGACCGGGCGTGCCGACCGTCAAGGATTACGTCGACGCGCTGAACGAGTTCCTCCTGCGCACGCATGCCGTGCGGCAGAACACCGTGCTGATCATCGACGAGGCGCAGAACCTGTCGGTCGACGTGCTGGAGCAACTCCGCCTGCTGACGAATCTCGAGACCACCGAGCGCAAGCTGCTGCAGATCATCCTGATCGGCCAGCCCGAGCTGCGCGAGATGCTCGCGCGGCCCGACATGCAGCAACTCGCGCAGCGCGTGATCGCGCGCTACCACCTCGAGGCACTGACGGAAAGCGAGACGGCGCACTACGTGCGCCATCGCCTGTCGGTCGCCGGCTTGCACCAGGCCAATCCGTTCGATCAGCGGGCCATGCGGCGCGTGTACCGCTATTCGCGCGGCGTGCCTCGCCGCATCAACCTCCTGTGCGACCGCGCGCTGCTCGGCGCCTATGCGGGCAGCAGGGCCACCGTCGACGGCGCGATCCTCGACAAGGCCGCCGAAGAGGTCCTGGATGCGGGTGACTTCGGACAGATCCGCCGCGCGCGCTACGAGCGTCCGGCCCTCGTGGGTCTCGGACTGGTGGTAGGCGCGGTGCTGGTCGCCGTGATCGGCCTGTCGCTCGACCGCGGCGCAGCGGATCCGCAGCGGGTCGAGACCGCGGCCGGCAAGAACGCGCCGCCGCCCACGCTCGTCACCGCGCCTGCAGCGGCACCTGCGCCGGCCGAGCCGGCGGCCGCGGAACCCGAACCTTCGAAGCCCGCCGCGTTCGACCTGCGCAAGGGCTTCGGCTCGCTCGTCGGCGCGGAGAAGGAAGCGTGGCAGGAGCTGGCGCGCGAGTGGCAACTCGCGCCGCCGGGTGACGGCGATGCCTGCGCAGCGGCGGCCCGGCAGCAGGTCCGCTGCTATCGCACCGCCACCGCGACGCTGGCGCTGATCCGGCAACTCGATCGCCCGGGGGTGCTGACGCTGCGGGACGGCGCAAACCGTCCCGCGTACGTGATGATCAGCGGACTGTCGAACGACAGCGCCACGTTGAACATCGGGGGCGTGGCGCTGAGCGTCCCGCTCGTCGTGCTCGCCGACTACTGGCGCGGGGAGTTCGCCACGTTCTGGCGGCCGCCACCCAATTACGCGGGCACGATCGTCGACAGCCGCGGGGGGCCGGCCGCTCAATGGCTCGCACGGCAACTGGCGATGGCGCTCGGGGATACGAAGCCGGTCGACGCGGGACTCGACGACGCCACGCTCAGGAGCTGGATCCACCGCTTCCAGCTCGCGCAGGGACTGCCGTCGGATGGCAGCGCCGGTCCGATCACGCTGATGCAATTGAACCGGGCGAATGGCGTGGCCGAGCCGCGCCTGCAGAGGTCGACCTAGCCGTGTCGCTGATCCTCGACGCCCTGCGCAAGGCCGATGCGGAACGCGAGCGCGGCTCCGTGCCGAGCCTGCATTCGCAGCCGGTGGCTCCGAAGTCGGCCGTCGCACCGCGTGCGCCGGCCGTGCGGCCGCACTGGCTATGGATCGGTTTTGGCGCGGCATTGGGACTGGTGGGCGCCGCCACTTGGTTCCTGCTCGCGGGCAATGCGCCGCAGACGACTGTGGCGCGAGCGGAGCGGCCGCAGCCCGCCGCGCCGTCGGCGTCGCAGGTGGCCCCACCGGCTCCGGTCGCGCCGCCCGCGGCCTCGGTCGCGGCGCCCGCGACGTCGCCGGCCCCAATCGCGCAGGGCGATGGGCAGCCCGTTGCGCAGCCGGCGCCCTGGCGGCAGCCTGAGGAGCGCAGGGAAGCGCGCCCTGAAGCAATGGCCGGCACGCCGGCGGCGCCCGCGGCCAATGCGCCACCCAACGAGACGCCCGTCGTTTCGCGCGATCAGTTGCCGGCGAACATCCGGTCCGAGTTGCCGCAGTTCGCCGTCGGCGGTTCGATCTATTCCTCCAACCCCGCTGCCCGCTCGCTGATCGTCAACGGCCAGCTGTATCGCGAGAAGGACCGCCTCACGCAGGATCTCTCGCTCGAGGAGATCAAGCTGAAGGCCGCCGTCTTCAGCTTCCGCGGCTATCGCTTCGAGGTCCTGTTCTAGCCGGGATCGAGCTGCCCGCTCCGGATACTTCGATCCGGCCGGCCTTCCGCCGATCCCTTCGCGGACTTCATCGCGCGCACCCCTGCTGCCGGGGGCGCGTCGTTCCATCTCCGCGGCGTTGTCGGCGTCGGTCGCCGGCAAGGCGGAAACCGTGTACCTCGGCGTGAAGTGGAACTACTGGCGCAACAGTACGGCTGGGACGGCTCAACGAAAACAACCCGCAGCTCCAGCTGAGCTGGAAACTGCAGGAAGCGATCATGCCAGCGGACGGACGCGGGTCTCGACTCTCGTCCGCCGGCTGCCTCGAAGCACGCCTATTCGGCGTCCTCGTCCTCGATGTCCACCTTGGCCGAGGGCGGCAGCTTCTCCATGATCTCCTCGATCATGCGCACGTGTTCGGCCTCCTCGTCGCGCAGCTCCTCGAACAGCGCCTTGACTTCCGGTTGTGTGACGGTGCGCAGGGCGCCGTCGTAGAACGCGAACGCCTTCTTTTCCGCGTGCAACGCGAG